>NZ_JADPZX010000001.1:3675000-4275000 GCF_015712165.1 Streptomyces spinoverrucosus
GACCTGATCCCCAGTCAGCGGGGTTTGTCTTCCCGGCCCTCGGGCCGTTCCGACGAGTGAGACTTTAGCGGATTCCTCGCTCCCGAGCTAATCGGGGGCTGCGTCCTTTCGAACGCGGATTCCTCATTCCGAAAATAGGCATACCAATGACACGACAGCAGAGCGACGTATCGACTGCTCGTCGGGAGTGGTTGCTACTCGCGGAATGGCTGTCCGGGGACCGACCGGAGTCGGCGCTCACGTCGGACAACTCGGAGAACAGTACGTATCGAGGTGGGGCGTGTCAACTCGGGTCCCTGACCGCACCCCGGGGGCGTACCCTGAGGACGTGACTACGCGTACGTGTACCCAGCTGTGGTGGGCCGCCTGACGGCGGCCGTACTCACGTATGCACTCAACGGCCGCCGCCTCGGCGGCCGTTCTCGTATCTCCCTCCGAGAGGGTCGGCCGGCCGGGTGCGGTGGCCTCGATCAGGAGGTGGAGAGATGACGCGGGTCTTCAGTGGGGTCAAGCCGACCGGGCATCTGACGCTGGGGAACTACCTCGGGGCCATGCGGCGGTGGGTGGAGGTCGACCAGCGCCAGGCGGATGCGCTGTTCTGCATCGTCGATCTGCATGCGCTGACCGTGGAGCACGATCCGGCGCGGGTGCGCAGGCTGAGTCGGCAGGCGGCGACGTTGTTGCTGGCGGCGGGGCTGGATCCGGAGCGGTGCACCGTCTTCGTACAGAGTCACGTCGATGAGCACGCGCGGCTGTCGTACCTGCTGGAGTGCGTGGCGACCGACGGCGAGATGCGGCGGATGATCCAGTACAAGGAGAAGGCCGCGCGGGAGCAGGCGCGGGGTGGGAGTGTGCGGCTGTCGCTGCTGACGTATCCCGTGCTGATGGCGGCGGACATCCTGGCGTATGGGACCGATGAGGTGCCTGTGGGGGATGACCAGTCGCAGCATGTGGAGCTGACGCGGGATCTGGCGGTGCGGTTCAACCAACGGTACGGACATACGTTCGTGGTGCCTCGGGCCACGCATCCGGGGGTGGCCGCGCGGGTGATGAATCTGCAGGAGCCGACGTCGAAGATGGGGAAGAGCGACGATGCCGGGCCGGGGATCGTCTATCTGCTCGATGAGCCGGACGTGGTGCGCAAGAAGGTGATGCGGGCGGTGACCGACAGCGGGCGGGAGGTCGTGTACGACCGGAAGGGGCGGCCCGGGGTCGCGAATCTGCTGGAGATTCTGGCGGCGTGCACAGGTGGGAACCCATCGGACCTGAGCGGTGTATATGAGTCGTACGGCGCCTTGAAGAAGGACACCGCAGAGGCCGTGGTCGAGGTCTTGAGGCCCGTGCAGGAGAGGCACAAGGAGTTGTGCGCGGATCCTGGCTATGTGGAGGGGGTGCTGCGGGATGGTGCGGAGAGGGCGCGGGCGATGGCCCGGCCGGTCGTGGATGCCGCCTATCGCGCGATCGGTTTGCTACCGGCTGCTTCCGGGGGTGCAGGCGTTGATACGGGTGCCGTGCTGAACGCCGCTCGGTAGGCATGGGAGGGGCGGTGGTCACCCGCCCCTCCTTCCCCGGGGCAGGTGTGGGTCAGTTGTTCTTGCCGGAGGCGAGTTCGCGGCTGCGGTCGCGGGCGGCTTCGAGGGCGGCGATGAGGGCGGCTCGTACGCCGTGGTTCTCGAGTTCGCGGATGGCGTTGATGGTGGTGCCGGCGGGGGACGTGACGTTCTCGCGGAGCTTGACCGGGTGTTCGCCGCTGTCACGGAGCATGGTGGCCGCGCCGATCGCGGACTGGACGATGAGGTCGTGGGCCTTGTCGCGGGGCAGGCCGAGCAGGATGCCGGCGTCGGTCATGGCTTCGACCAGGTAGAAGAAGTACGCCGGGCCAGAGCCGGAGAGTGCGGTGCAGGCGTCCTGCTGGGACTCGGGGACGCGGAGCGTCTTGCCGACGGCACCGAAGATCTCCTCGGCGTGGGCGAGGTCGGCCTCGCTGGCGTGGGTGCCGGCGGAGATGACGGACATGGCCTCGTCGACGAGGGCGGGGGTGTTCGTCATGACGCGGACGACCGGGGTGCCGGTGGCGAGGCGTGCTTCGAGGGAGGCGGTCGTGATGCCTGCCATGCCGCTGATGACCAGGCGGTCGGCGGGGACGTGAGGGGCGAGTTCCTCGAGGAGGGTGCCCATGTCCTGCGGTTTGACCGTGAGGATCAGGGTGTCGGCGGTCTTCGCGGCTTCCGGGTTGGTGACCGGGGTGACTCCGTAACGGGTGCGGAGTTCCTCGGCCCGCTCCGGGCGGCGGGCGGTGACCAGGAGATCGGCGGGGGTCCAGCCGGCGCGGATCATTCCGCTGAGCAGGGCTTCGCCGATCTTGCCGGTGCCGAGGACTGCGACTTTCTGAGTCATGGTGCGGGGCCCTCCGGGGGGTTGCGTCGTCCGGATTCATCCTCGCACCGGGTGCAGGTGACGGGCTTGTTTGTCCGGTGGGCGGGATGTGGCTCGCCCACGGGGGTCATGCGGTTCGGCGTCGTAGCGTCGCCGCGCCGAGGGTGAGGACCAGGAGGGCGCAGCCCGCGACGATCAGGGCGTCGCGGATGAAGTTGGCCGTCATGTCGGTGTGCTTGAGGACTTCGTTCATGCCGTCGACGGCGTAGGACATGGGGAGGACGTTGGAGATGGCTTCGAGCACGGGGTGCATGTTGTCGCGCGGGGTGAAGAGGCCGCAGAGGAGGAGCTGGGGGAAGATCACTGCCGGCATGAACTGCACCGCCTGGAATTCCGAGGCCGCGAAGGCAGAGACGAAGAGACCGAGGGCTGTGCCGAGGAGCGCGTCGAGCAGGGCCACCAGCAGGAGCAGCCAGGGGGAGCCGGTGACGTCGAGGCCGAGGAGCCAGAGGGCGAGACCTGTGGCGAGGGCGGACTGGATGATCGCGAGTGTGCCGAAGGCGAGGGCGTAGCCGGCGATGACGTCGCCCTTGCCGAGGGGCATGGCGAGGAGGCGTTCGAGGGTGCCCGAGGTGCGTTCGCGCAGGGTGGCGATGGAGGTCACCAGGAACATCGTGATCAGCGGGAAGATGCCCAGCAGGGACGCGCCGATGTTGTCGAAGGTGCGCGGGCTGCCGTCGAAGACGTAGCGCAGCAGGATCAGCATCAGGCAGGGGATGAGGATCATCAGCGCGATGGTGCGCGGGTCGTGGCGGAGTTGGCGCAGGACCCGCGCGGCGGTCGCGGCGGTGCGGGATGCGTTGAGGGCGCTGGTGGGGGCGGGGGTCGTCGCCGTCGTCGTGGTCATCGGGTCGTCTCCTTGGTGCGGGCCGCGGCGCTCGCCTCGTCCACGAGGTGCAGGAACGCGGCCTCGACCGTCTCGGCGCCGGTCGAGGCGCGCAGGGCGTCCGGGGTGTCGTCGGCGAGGATTTCGCCCTCGCGCATCAGGAGGAGGCGGTGGCAGCGCTCGGCCTCGTCCATGACGTGGGAGGAGATGAGGAGGGTGGCGCCGCGGTCGGCGGCGATGGCGTGGAAGAGGTTCCACAGGTCTCGGCGGAGGACGGGGTCGAGGCCGACGGTGGGTTCGTCGAGAACCAGGAGTTCGGGGGTGCCGAGGAGGGCGACGGCGAGGGAGACACGGCTGCGCTGGCCGCCGGAGAGGTTGCCCGCGAGGGCGTCGGCGTGACTGGTGAGGTCGACGTCGGTGAGGGCGCGGTCGACGTCGCGGCGGCGGTCGGCGGCGGTGCGGCCGGGGTCGAGTATCGCGGCGAAGTAGTCGAGGTTCTGGCGGATGGTGAGGTCGTCGTAGACGGAGGGGGCCTGGGTGACGTAGCCGATGCGCGTGCGCAGGGTGCGGTGGCCGGCGGGGTGGCCGAGGACGTCGAGGGTGCCGGTGACTTTGGCCTGGGTGCCGACGATGGCGCGCATGAGGGTGGACTTGCCGCAGCCGGAGGGGCCGAGGAGGCCGGTGATCTGGCCGCGCGGGACGGTGAAGTTCAGTGCGCGCAGGACTGTGCGGGGGCCGCGGACGACGGTGAGGCCCTCGGCACGGATGGCGGCGGTCTGGGTGGTTCCGGTTCCGGTTTGCCTGCCCGTGTCGGGTGGGCCGGCGGCATAATTCATCATGCGATGAATAATCCTCCTGGGATCTTGGGGCGTCAAGTGGGGTGGTTGTGGTCGCGCTGCCCATGCAGGTGCATGGGGGTGATCCGGGCGTGGGTTCCGGTTGCGCTTCCGCTATCCGGGTTCGCCGGGATTAGGGTGCGGCGCGGTCAACTTCCGCTTTCTGCAGCTGATTTCGCGGGCCGGACGCGTTGCCGTGGGGCCGCCGGGTGCGGCGGAGCATGCCTGTCCGGCGGCCCTGGAGGGGGTGTCGGGACGGTCAGGGGGCCATGGCGAGCAGGAGTTCCACGTCGTAGACCTCTTCGACGAGGCCGTCGGGGAAGACCTGGAGGAGATGGCGTCGCTCCTCGGCGAGGAAGGCGGCGCTGCGTTCCGTGCCGTTGACCAGCAGGATCGAGTGGCTGCCGAGGTTGGCGAGGTGGGTGTCGAGCGGGACGCGGCGGCTCCAGCGGACGGCTCGGCGGGCGTAGTCCGGGGCCGGGACAGCGCGCTCGGAGGAGTCCGTGCCGGAGTCCGGGGTGTCCGGCTGGACCGCGAGTGGGTCGCCGTAGTGCCGCTTGATTCGTTCCGCCTGGGCTTCGAGCCAGGGGACGCCCTCCGCGTCGCGGTTCCACCACAGTGCCAGTGCGCCGCCCGGCCGTAGCACGCGGAAGGCCTCCAGGAGCGCGCGGTTGGGGTCGGTCCAGTGCCAGGCCTGTGCGTAGGTGATGAAGTCCGCGCAGGCGTCGACGAGCGGGAGGGCGTTGCCGTCGCCGCGGACGATCGGGATGCCGGGGCGGGTGCGGTGGAAGTGGGCGGACATGCCGTCCCCGGGCTCGACCGCCACCACGTCGGCGCCCCGGCCGTGCAGCAGGGCGGTGGCTATGCCCGTACCGGCACCGACGTCCACCACCCGCGCACCGGCGAGGGGCCGCCCGGCCAGTTCCTCGATGGTGTCGAAGAGGGCGGGCGGATAGGAGGGGCGGTTCGCGGCGTACTGGGCTGCGACGGCGTTGAAGGAGTGAGCGCGGGAGGAGTGGGAGGGGGGATGCGGCGGGGGCGTCGTTGAGGTGGGCACGGGGACATCGTGGCGGGGGTGGGGCGAGGGTGACAGAGGTTTTGCGGGACGGCGGTCTACCCCTGTCCTACCCCTGTCCCGCCCCCCAGTGAGCGCCCGCGTCTCCTCAGGTGCGGCGGCGTCTCTTGGCCGGGTTGCCGGTGCGGCGGGTGGTGCGTTTCTTGTGGTCCTGGAGGGCCGTTTCGTACTCCTCGCGGTGGAGTTTTTCGCCGGGGGCCTCGATGAGGGAGCGGAAGAAGTAGGCGAGGAGGGAGCCGACGAAGCCGACGGCGAGGAGGCCTCGGAGGGAGGACTGGCGGTCGGGGTCGGGGCGCTTGGTGAAGCCCTCCCAGGTGTGCCGGAAGGCGAGGGAGCTGCAGACCGCGAACATGACGACGACCAGAAGCGGGACGAAGCTGCCCGTCTGGGCGAGCTGGATGCCCTCGTAGGCGAAGCGGAGCAGCAGGCAGGCGGCGGCGGCCGCGGCCAGGGAGCCGACGGACGCGGCGATGCGGCGGGCGGTGTAGCCGTGGTCGTGGTCGACCCAGGTGGTGCCGAAGAAGCGGAGAGGTTCGGGGCGGGGCCCGCCGCCCGTGGGCAGGTCCGGGGTGCCGTTCTGGTTGTCGCTCACGGTTCGATTATGGCTCCCGGTGCGCGACGGGCCCCATGCCGTGGTCAGGAGCAGCGCGGGGCGACATAGCCGTCGCTGCCGGTCCTGACGTAGGCGTCGGAGACGTACTGGGAGTTGGCGATGCAGTCCCAGATGTCGGTGGTGCCGTAGGGGCCGGTGACGGTGTCGCCGGGACGCTGGCAGTAGATCGGGACGGTGGCGCCCTCGGGCAGGACGCGGACGATGCGGTAGTCGGTGCCGGGGCCGCTGCGGACGTTGAGCCGGACGCCGGGGGCGACCGGGTAGGCGCGGACTCGCGGCGCGGCGGCCGCCGTGGCACTGAGCGTCTCCGCCTCGGCCGCGGCCTCCGTCGGCACGGTTTCCGCCGTGGCGTTCAGCGTCTGCGTGTCAGGCTCGGCGATCGCTGTTGTCGCCGTCTCCGGCTCGCCCGGGCCCGCGATCTCGATGTTCTCCGTGGCCATGTCGGCCTCCCCCCGTTTGGATGCCTGTGAACGGTTCACGCCAAAATCATGTGGCGCACCGAGGCTAGCAAGCCACAGGGGTTTCGCACGCAGCATCGACTAGGCTCAGCGCGTCGCGCGTGCGGACGGACATCCGGGGGTGAGAGATGCCGCCATGGCGCAACACCGATACGGATGCGGAAGCGGAATCGCAGCGGTACGCCGGACAGTATCTGCTGGAGGCGCAGCTCGGGTCCGGCGGCATGGGCGTGGTCCATCTGGCGCGGTCGGCCTCGGGACTGCGGCTTGCCGTGAAGGTCGTGCACGCGGAGTTCGCGCAAGACCCCGAGTTCCGGGGGCGGTTCCGGCAGGAGGTCGGGGCGGCCCGGCGGGTCAGCGGTGCGTTCACCGCGCCCGTCGTCGACGCCGATCCGGATGCCGGGCGGCCGTGGATGGCGACGCTGTTCATCCCCGGGCCGACCCTCTCCGAGTACGTGAAGCGGAACGGTGCCCTGCCTGCTGCCCGGCTGCGGCAGTTGATGGCGGGGCTGGCGGAGGCGTTGCGGGACATCCATCGGGCCGGGGTGGTGCACCGTGACCTCAAGCCCAGCAATGTGCTGCTCGCCGAGGACGGACCGAAGGTCATCGACTTCGGCATTTCCCGGCCCTCGGACAGCGAACTGCGCACCGAGACCGGCAAGCTGATCGGCACGCCGCCGTTCATGGCGCCGGAGCAGTTCCGCAGGCCGCGGGATGTCGGGCCGGCCGCCGACGTGTTCGCGCTCGGTTCGGTCATCGTGCACGCTGCGACGGGCAGCGGGCCGTTCGACTCCGACAGCCCGTACCTGGTGGCGTATCAGGTCGTCCATGAAGAGGCGGACTTGACAGGCGTGCCGCAGGAACTCGTGCCGCTTGTCGCCCGTTGTCTGGCCAAGGAGCCGGAGGACCGACCCACCCCGGACGAGCTGATGGCGGAGCTGCGGTCGCTGTCGGCGTCGTACGACACCCAGGCCTTCATCCCCGAACAGCGCACGGGCGAGCAGTCGTTCGAACCCGTCGGCGAGCGTCTTGGCGAGCCCGCCGGCAAGCCCGCGACCGGCGACCAGCCCACCCACCGGCGCCGGGTGCCCGCCGCCCCGGCCGCCGGAGGGACGGACGCGGCCGCCTCAAACGTACCGCCGAAGAGCCGGCCCCAGCGGCGGCAACGGTGGTTGGCGGTCGCCGCGGGGGCGGCCGTGCTCGCGCTCGGGGCCGGGGGCCTCGTGCTGGCCGGGACCGGTGGGACCGCGGCGCCCGCCGGGCAGGAGCAGGCCCAGCGGTTCCGGGCCTGGGACGTCGAGCTGAGCGCGCGAGGCGTCGAGGCGAGCGGGATGCCGCAGTGCGCGTACGGGGGCGGCACGCTGTACTGCACGCGCCCGGGTGTTCTGGCCGCCGCCGTCGATTCCCTCGACGGGGCGGTGAAGTGGGCGCGGGCGGGCTCGAAGGAGCGCGCGGACGGAAACGTTCAGCCGCCCGTGCTCGCGGGCGGCCTGCTGCACGTCGTCTCCGAGGGCGGCCGGCGTCTCGTCGTGCTCGACCCGGCGACCGGCGGGACCCGCTGGACCCACGACATCGCCCGCTACGACGGCCGGATCGCGCACGTCGGCGGGGTCGTCCTGCTCACCGGCCCCGACTCCACGGTCACCGCGCTGGACGCGGCCACCGGCGAACGGAAGTGGCGGCACAAGGTCGCCGGGCTCACCCAGCCGGTGTTCCAGTCGTACGGCGGGCGGGCCGCGTACGCCGTGAACGCGGACGGCGCCGGGACGAGCGTCACCGCCGTGGACCCGGAGACCGGTGCCGTGCGGTGGCAGCGGCGGCTGGCGGGGGCGCTGAGTCTGGTGGGCGCGCGGGACGGCGTGCTGTGGTTCACGTCGACGTCCGCGGCGTACGCGGACACGGACGCCGTCGTGCGGTACGACGCCACGCACGGCGACCAGCGCCGGATCGCCCTGCGCTTCCCGGTGGCGGGGGCGCAGGCGGTCGTGGCGCAGGAGACGGTGTATCTGCTGGGGGCCGACGGTGCGCTGACGGCGGTGGACACCGGGACGTCGGAGCAGCGGTGGCGGCTGGAGACGTCCGTCAGTTTCCCGTCGGCGCCGGTCGTGTCCGGGAAACGGCTGTACTTCAGCGCCGGGGACGGGCGCCTCGTCGCCGTCGACGCCGTGAAGGGGGCGCTGGCGGGGCAGACGGACGCGCGGCCGGGGGCGGCCCGGGGGGCGGTGGTGTCGGGGCTGCCGTTGCCGGTGGCGGCGGACGGGAAGGTGTTCGCGGGGGCGCCGGACGGGGTGTTGTTCGCGGTGGACGGGGGCCGTGTGGCGGGGTGGTGAGGTGAGGGCGTTCCGGCGGTGCGGATACGGCGGCGTACCGGCCGCGCGGTGAAACGCGCCGAGCCTCAGGCCACCGACGAACCCGCACGCCCAACGCCTGGCCCCCAAGCCCCGCGCGCCGAACCCGGGCCTTCAAGAGCCGCCCCCGGCCGGCCGCCCCAACAGCCCCGACCCTCAAGGCACCCCGAGCACCAAGCCCCTGACACGCGAAAGGGGCCGCACCCGTCACAGGCGGCCCCAGTCGCTCGCATGCCTCAGCCCAGTCGCCCGCGTGCCTCAGCCCTGTCGCTGAGGCGGACCCCGACCCTGTCGCTGAGGCCGACCCCAACCCTGTCGCTGAGGCCCACCCCAGCCCGAGCCCGGCCCGGCTGTCGGCCTCAGCCCAGCTTGCTGACGTCCCGCACCGCGCCCTTGTCCGCGCTGGTCGCCATCGCCGCGTACGCGCGCAGCGCGGCGGACACCTTGCGGTCGCGGTTCTTCGGGGCGTACGCCCCGTTCAACGCTTCCTCCCGGCGCGCCAGTTCCGCATCGTCGACGAGCAGCTCGATCGAGCGGTTCGGGATGTCGATGCGGATGCGGTCGCCGTCCTCGACGAGCGCGATGGTGCCGCCGGATGCCGCCTCGGGGGACGCGTGGCCGATCGACAGACCCGACGTGCCGCCGGAGAAACGGCCGTCGGTGATCAGCGCGCAGGTCTTGCCGAGGCCACGGCCCTTGAGGAAGGACGTCGGGTAGAGCATCTCCTGCATACCGGGGCCGCCCTTGGGGCCCTCGTAGCGGATGACGACGACGTCGCCGTCCGTCACCTGTTTGTTGAGGATCTTCTCGACGGCCTCCTCCTGCGACTCGCAGACGACCGCCGGGCCCTCGAAGGTCCAGATCGACTCGTCGACACCGGCCGTCTTCACCACGCAGCCGTCGACGGCGAGGTTGCCCTTGAGAACCGCCAGGCCACCGTCCTGCGAGTACGCGTGTTCGACCGAGCGGATGCAGCCGCCCTCGGCGTCCTCGTCCAGCGCCTCCCAGCGCTCGGACTGGGAGAAGGCCTCGGCGGAGCGGACGCAGCCGGGGGCCGCGTGCCACAGTTCCACCGCCTCGGCGGAGGGCGAGCCGCCGCGGACGTCCCAGGTCTTCAGCCAGTCGGCGAGCGAGGGGCTGTGGACGGCGTGCACGTCCTCGTTGAGCAGGCCACCGCGGTGCAGTTCGCCGAGCAGGGCGGGGATGCCGCCGGCGCGGTGCACGTCCTCCATGTAGTACGTGCGGTCCTTGGCGACGTTGGGCGCGACCTTCGCCAGGCACGGCACGCGGCGCGAGACGGCGTCGATCTGCTCCAGTCCGAAGGGCACCTCGGCCTCCTGGGCGGCGGCCAGCAGGTGCAGGATCGTGTTGGTGGAGCCGCCCATCGCGATGTCCAGGGCCATCGCGTTCTCGAAGGCCGCGAAGGTGGCGATGGAGCGGGGCAGGACCGTGTCGTCGTCCTGCTCGTAGTAGCGCCGGGTGAGGTCCATGACCGTGCGGGCGGCGTCGACGTAGAGCTGCTTGCGCGCGGTGTGGGTGGCGAGGACCGAGCCGTTGCCGGGCAGGGAGAGGCCGATGGCCTCGGTCAGGCAGTTCATCGAGTTGGCGGTGAACATGCCGGAGCAGGAGCCGCAGGTCGGACAGGCGTTCTCCTCGATACGGAGGATGTCCTCGTCCGAGATCTTGTCGTTCACGGCGTCGGAGATCGCGTCGACCAGGTCGAGCGTGCGGACCGTGCCGTCGACGAGCGTGGCGCGGCCGGACTCCATCGGGCCGCCGGAGACGAAGACCGTGGGGATGTTGAGGCGGAGCGCTGCGTTCAGCATGCCCGGGGTGATCTTGTCGCAGTTGGAGATGCAGACCAGGGCGTCGGCGCAGTGGGCCTCGACCATGTACTCCACGCTGTCCGCGATCAGGTCGCGGGAGGGCAGGCTGTACAGCATGCCGCCGTGGCCCATCGCGATGCCGTCGTCGACGGCGATGGTGTTGAACTCGCGCGGGATGCCCCCGGCCTCCTTGATCGCCTCGCTGACGATCCGGCCGACGGGCTGGAGGTGGGTGTGACCGGGCACGAACTCGGTGAAGGAGTTCGCCACCGCGATGATCGGCTTCCGGCCGATGTCCGCACCGGGTACACCGGAGGCGCGCATAAGGGCGCGGGCGCCCGCCATGTTGCGGCCGTGGGTGACTGTGCGGGACCTCAGCTCGGGCATAGTCGCTCGCTCCTTCGGAGAAATCTGACTTCTACGAGCCTACGCCCGTGCTCCAAGGGATGGACACAGTGTCCGGAATGCGGGATGTGTGTCTCAGGGTGATATGCCCGCGCTCGTCAGGGCCCGGTCAGGTGTCCCTGTACGACCGGTGCGACGCGCCTGATGATCACTTCCACGTCGGCCGAGGCCAGCGGCTCCAACTTGATCACGTACCGCATGATCGCCACCCCGACCAGCTGGGCGGCCGCGAGCTCGGCACGCAGCTCGGCGTCGGGCAGCCCGAGCCGCGAGGCGACCCGGCGCAGCAGCTGGGCGGCGACGAGGCGGCGGAAGACGGCCGCGGCCACCTCGTTGGTCACGGCGGAGCGGACGACGGCGAGCAGCGGGGTCCGGGTGACCGGGTTCTCCCAGATGCCGAACAGGAACCGGGCGAACCGCTCGCCGACCTCCTCGGCCGGCCCTTCGAAGATCACGTCCGGTGCCTTCAGCGCGGGCGTGAAGACCGCCTCCAGCGCCTCCTGGAAGACCTGTTCCTTGGTGCCGAAGTAGTGGTGCACCAGCGCCGAGTCCACGCCCGCCGCCTTGGCGATGCCGCGTACGGACGTCTTCTCGTAGCCCCGCTCGGAGAACTCCTCGCGGGCCGCGGCGAGGATGCGGTCGCGGGTGTCGGCGGACTCCGTACGAGGGGGTCTGCCGCGCCTGCGGGCGGTCGCGCCGGTCATCGCCGGGGCACCTTCACGGCGGAGGCCAGGTGCAGCCGGGTGAAGGCCAGGGCCTCGGCGAGGTCGGCCTCGCGCTCGGCGCTGGACATGGCGCGGCGGGTGTTGACCTCGATGACGACATGGCCGTCGAATCCGCTCAGGGCGAGACGTTCCAGCAGCTCGGCGCAGGGCTGGGTGCCGCGTCCGGGGACCAGGTGCTCGTCCTTGCCGGAGCCGCCGCCGTCGGCGAGGTGGACGTGGCCGAGGCGGTCGCCCATGCGGTCGATCATCTGCAGGGCGTCGGTGCGGGCGGTCGCGGTGTGGCTGAGATCGATCGTGAAGTGCCGGTAGTCGTCCTTGGTGACGTCCCAGTCGGGGGCGTACGCGAGCATCTCGCGGTCGCGGTAGCGCCAGGGGTACATGTTCTCGACGGCGAACCGCACATCCGTCTCGTTCGCCATCCGCCAGATCCCGGCGACGAAGTCGCGCGCGTACTGGCGCTGCCAGCGGAACGGAGGGTGGACGACGACCGTGGTCGCGCCGAGCTTCTCGGCGGCCGCCCGGGCGCGCTGGAGCTTGACCCAGGGGTCGGTGGACCAGACGCGCTGCGTGATGAGCAGGCAGGGAGCGTGTACGGCGAGGATCGGGATCTGGTGGAAGTCGCTGAGCCGGCGCAGGGCCTCGATGTCCTGGCTGACGGGTTCGTTCCACACCATGACCTCGACGCCGTCGTACCCGAGGCGTGCGGCGATCTCGAAGGCCGTCGCCGTCGACTCCGGATAGACGGAGGCCGTCGAGAGGGCGACCTTCGCATCCGGGACGCGTACGACTGGGTTTGCCACGGAAGAAAGGTTACGTGGGTCTGGAGAGTGGCCCGGCGTTGGTGGGCGCCTATTCGCCGTTGCCGGTCGTTCGCCAGGGGCGGGTGCGGTATCCGTTGTGGCTGATCGCGCCCACGCGGCGGAGCCGCATATCGATGCAGCCCGCGCCCCTTGGGGGCGATGCCCAGCGCCCCGTTTCAAGTCCGCCCCACGAGATCGTCGTCCGAACCCATGTGATCCAGACGACGCAAAATGATCCCCTCCCGCAATGCCCACGGGCAGATCTCCAGCGTCTCCACCCCGAACAGGTCCATCGCCGCCTCCGCGACCAGCGCGCCCGCGAGGAGCTGGCCCGCGCGGGCCTCCGAGACGCCGGGGAGGTCGGCGCGTTCCTCCGCGGTCATGCCGGAGAGTCGGGGGACCCAGGCCTCCAGGGACTGCCGCTTGAGTTCGCGCTGGACGTAGAGGCCCTCGGCGGAGCGGGCGGCGCCGCTGATGCGGGCGAGCTGCTTGAAGGTCTTGGAGGTGGCGACCACGTGGTCGGGGGCGCCGAAGCGGGTGAACTCGCCCACCGTGCGCGCGATCTCGGCGCGGACATGGCGGCGCAGGGCTCGTATGTCGTCGGTGGCGGGCGGGTCGCCGGGCAGCCAGCCGGAGGTGAGCCGGCCGGCGCCGAGCGGCAGTGAGACGGCCGCGTCGGGTTCCTCGTCGATGCCGTAGGCGATCTCCAGGGAGCCGCCGCCGATGTCCAGGACGAGCAGCTTGCCCGCCGACCAGCCGAACCAGCGGCGGGCGGCGAGGAAGGTGAGCCGGGCCTCCTCGGGGCCGGTGACGACCTGGAGGGCGACACCGGTTTCTTGCTGCACGCGCGCGAGGACGTCGTCGGCGTTGGTGGCCTCGCGCACGGCGGAGGTGGCGAACGGCAGGAGTTCCTCGACGCCCTTGTCCTCGGCGGCCTGGAGCGCGTCATGGATGACGGCGATCAGCTTGTCGACCCCCTCGGGGCCGATGGCACCGGCCTCGTCGAGGAGTTGAGCGAGGCGCAGTTCTGCCTTGTGCGAGTGCGCGGGCAGCGGGCGCGCGCCGGGGTGTGCGTCCACCACCAGCAGATGCACCGTGTTGCTTCCCACATCGAGGACACCGAGTCTCATGTACGGAACGCTACTGCCAGCCGCGCTGTGCACCGCCCCCGAGGCTGTCCCGGGACCAGCCGCGGGCGACTTACCCTGGACGGGTGCCAAAGACGAAAAAGGCGAAGACCGACAAGGCAGACAAGAAGGCCGAATCGGCCAAGGGTTCGTCCCCGGGTTCTTCGCAGGCGAAAGCACCGAAGAAGTCGAAGCAGGACCTGGCCGTGCCGGCAGCCGACGAGAAGGGCCTCGACTTCCCGCGCGCGTGGGTGGAGTTCCCGGATCCGGCGGACGACGAGCAGATGTTCCGCTGCGATCTGACATGGCTCACCTCTCGCTGGAACTGCATCTTCGGCAGCGGCTGCCAGGGCATCCAGGCGGGCCGCGCGGACGACGGGTGCTGCACGCTGGGCGCCCACTTCTCGGACGAGGACGACGAGCGGCGGGTCGCCGAGAATGTGGCGAGGCTCACGCCGGAGATCTGGCAGAACCACGGCGAGGGCACCCGGAACGGCTGGGTCTCCAAGGACGACGAGGGTTCCCGGCAGACCCGGCCCTACCAGGGCTCGTGCATCTTCCAGAACCGGCCGGGCTTCGCGGGCGGCGCGGGCTGCTCGCTGCACATCCTCGCCGTGCGGGAGGGCCGCGAGCCGCTGGAGACCAAGCCGGACGTGTGCTGGCAGCTGCCGATCCGGCGGACGTACGACTGGATCGACCGGCCCGACGACACGCGGGTGCTGCAGATCTCGATCGGTGAGTACGACCGTCGGGGCTGGGGTCCGGGCGGCCACGACCTGCACTGGTGGTGCACGTCGGCGACCTCGGCGCACGGCGCGGGCGAGCCGGTGTACGTGTCCTACCGGGCGGAGCTGACCGAGCTGATGGGCAAGGCGGGGTACGACCGTCTGGTCGAGCTCTGCGAGCAGCGGCTGGCGTCGCAGCTGCCGCTGCTGGCACCGCATCCGGCGGATCCGGTGGACGGACGCGGCTGACGCGGCGGCTCGACAAGGCCTACGGCGTGCTGGGGCTCGGGGTGCCGCTGTCGCTGGGCGGCGGCGTCGGGCTGCCCGGGTCGGAGGGGTTCGAGGCGGTGGGCGTGGGCTCGGGGTCGGGCGGCGGCGTGGTCGGGTCGGTCGGCGTGGGATCGGGCGGGGCGGGGGTCGTGGGCGTCGGGTCTGGGTCGGACGGGGTCGGATGGCCGGGGTCGCCCGGGGTGCTCGGCCGGGGGTCCGGGGCGGGGCCGGGGTCGGACGGGGTGGGGGCGCTGCCGTACCCCTGGATGGAGACGATCGCGCCGGCGGGTGAGATCGCCACCCGTGCGCTCCAGTAACCGGACGGCTCGCGCAGCTGGTCGACGTACACCTTGATCGTCAACGTCTCGCCGGGGTGGAGGGTTCCCGAGGACTGGCTCAGGTAGAGCCAGGAGGCGGCCGTGCTCGCGGACCAGCGGACGGGGGCGGAGCCGGACGCGGTGAGGGTGATGAGGGTGGTGTCGCCGGTGTTGTCCGCCGCCACCCGGAGCCGGCCCGCGCCCTTCTGACCGGCGCCGGCGACGCTGATGACCTCCACCGACACGTCCGGCTTGTTGCCCCTGGAGAAGCGGCTGCCGGGGCTGGTGCTGGCGTTGCCGGCGTTCTCGTAGCCGCCGCCCGCCGCCTCGCCGTCGAGGGCGCCGGGGCCGTCGTCGCGGCTGGCGGTGGCGCCGCGCCCGCCCGCGCCCTCACCGGTGATCGGCGCGCCCCGGTAGGCGGACCACAGTGCGAGCACCGGGGCGGCCACCACGGTGGCGACGACGGTCGTGGTGACGGCACGCGCGCGTAGGCGGTCTCTGCGGGCGGCGCGGTCCTTGGGGTCCATCGGAAATCCGCGCCGGTCGAAGCGGGGAGCGGTGCCCCGCGCGCGCGGGTGGTGCGCCATGGCCATGTGCAGGGCCGCACGGGGCGCCTCCAGCACGGGCAGCTGGGCGGGGGTCGGACCGGCGCCGGGCCAGCGGCCGGGGAGCGCGCGCTCGGCGGTGCGGCGGCAGCGGGGGCAGTCGTCGACGTGCCGGACCAGTTCCCGGCGCAGGGCGGTGCTGAGGACCAGCTGGTGGTCGCCGGTGAGGCGGGCGACGCTCGGACAGGCGCCGGTCTCGACGACGGCGAGGGCCGCGCGGGTGCGTTCGACCTCGCAGGCGGCGGAGGCGAGCAGGTCGCGGGCGGCGGCCAGGTCCGTGCCGAGGACGGCGGCGACCTCGTGGGCGGCCAGGTGGTGGCGCACGGCCAGTTCGAGCGCCTCGCGCTGCTCGGGAGTGGTGCCGGCGGCCTCTGGCCAGGCGAGCAGGGCGAGTTCGCGGCGGCGCTGCTCGTGCGCCTCGTCGGAGACGGGGGGCGCGGCGGACCGCGCGCCACGTTTTCGTTCGGTGCCGGGGCGACCCGCCGCGTGCGTGGCCTGACGTTTCTGCTTGGCCTCGGCCAGCTTGCACAGGCACGCCCAGCGGGCCAGCGCGTACAGCCAGGCCCGGCGGTCACCGGCGGCCTCCGGGGCGCGCTGGCCGCGGCGCTCGGCGAGCGCGAGGACCTCGCCCAGGGCGGCGGTGGCCGCGTCGTGGTCGCACAGCACGGACAGGCAGTACGTGAACAGACCGTCCAGATACGGCTCGTAGCGCGCGGGCGGCCGCTGCACCAATGTGCGGGCCGCAGCGCGGTCACGCGCATCGCGGCGCGCACGATGGGCGCCGGTGGTGCGGGTCGTGGTGTCCGGGCTGCTGCTCATCACCCGGCGACCGTAGGCGGCGGGGAGTGGTGGCTTCTGCCCCGTTGAGTACTTTTAATCCGTACGGGTGAAACGATCCCTCATAAGGGGACAGGACCCCTGTATTCCGGGGCTCGTTCGTGACGGGGTGGCCGGTTCGGGGCGCGTACGGGCGCGCGGCCGGGCGCGAAGGGGAGTTCAGCGCCGGTCGGCGCAGGTAGCTCATCGGCGGCCCGGCGCCCGGCTGTCAGTGCCGGCGGCTACGGTTTCGTCCATGGCTGCCCGTACGAAGACCACCAAGGACCGGCCGTCCTACCGCTGCACCGAGTGCGGCTGGCAGACGGCCAAATGGCTCGGTCGATGCCCCGAGTGCCAGGCATGGGGGACGATCGAGGAGTACGGCGCGCCCGCGGTGCGGACCACGGCGCCGGGGCGCGTCACGACGTCCGCGCTGCCCATCGGGCAGGTCGACGGACGGCAGGCGACCGCCCGTTCGACCGGCGTGCCCGAGCTGGACCGGGTGCTCGGCGGCGGCCTGGTCCCCGGCGCGGTGGTGCTGGTCGCGGGCGAGCCCGGCGTCGGCAAGTCGACGCTGCTGCTGGATGTGGCGGCCAAGTCGGCGAGCGACGAGCACCGCACCCTCTATGTGACCGGCGAGGAGTCGGCGAGCCAGGTCCGGCTGCGCGCCGACCGCATCGGCGCCATCGACGACCACCTCTATCTCGCCGCCGAGACCGATCTGGCCGCCGTCCTCGGCCACTTGGACGCGGTGAAGCCGTCACTGCTGATCATGGACTCGGTACAGACGGTCGCCTCCCCGGAGATCGACGGCGCGCCCGGCGGCATGGCGCAGGTCCGCGAGGTGGCCGGCGCCCTGATCCGCGCCTCGAAGGAGCGCGGCATGTCCACGCTCCTGGTCGGCCATGTCACCAAGGACGGCGCGATCGCGGGCCCCCGCCTCCTGGAGCACCTCGTCGACGTCGTCCTGCACTTCGAGGGCGACCGGCACGCGCGCCTGCGCCTCGTACGAGGCGTCAAGAACCGGTACGGCACGACGGACGAGGTCGGCTGCTTCGAGCTGCACGACGAGGGCATCATGGGCCTTGCGGACCCGAGCGGACTTTTCCTGACCCGTCGTGACGAACCGGTCCCTGGCACCTGCCTGACCGTCACCCTGGAGGGCCGCCGCCCCCTGGTGGCCGAGGTCCAGGCGCTCACGGTCGACTCCCAGATCCCCTCCCCTCGCCGCACGACGTCCGGGCTGGAGACCTCCCGCGTCTCGATGATGCTGGCGGTGCTGGAGCAGCGCGGCCGGATCAGCGCCCTGGGCAAGCGGGACATCTACTCGGCGACGGTCGGCGGCGTGCGGCTGTCCGAACCGGCCGCCGATCTCGCCGTCGCCCTTGCCCTGGCCTCCGCCGCCAGCGACACCCCGCTGCCGAAGAACCTCGTCGCGATCGGCGAGGTCGGCCTCGCGGGCGAGGTCAGACGGGTCACCGGCGTGCAGCGCAGGCTCGCGGAGGCGCACCGGCTGGGCTTCACGCACGCCCTCGTACCGGGCGACCCGGGCAAGATCCCGGCCGGCATGAAGGTCCTGGAAGTCGCGGACATAGGGGACGCCCTGAGGGTGCTGCCCCGCTCCCGTCGCCGAGAGGCCCCCCGGGACGAGGAGGACCGCCGGTAGACTTTGCCCTGGTCTCGCCCGTCCGTACGAACCGAGTGCGGATCCGGGAGCGCCCCAGAACCTGCGACCGGAGGAGTGCAGTGGCAGCCAACGACCGGGCAGCAGCTCCCGGAAAGTCCGGTGGGAGTGCCGGTTCCGATGGCCTGATGCGCGCCTCGCTGAGCGCCGTGGCACCCGGCACGCCCCTGCGCGACGGCCTGGAGCGGGTCCTGCGCGGCAACACCGGCGGCCTGATCGTGCTCGGCTCCGACAAGACCGTCGAGGCCATGTGCACGGGTGGTTTCGTCCTGGATGTCGAGTTCACGGCGACCCGGCTGCGGGAGCTGTGCAAGCTCGACGGCGGCATCGTGCTCTCCTCCGACCTGTCGAAGATCCTCCGGGCGGGCGTCCAACTGGTCCCCGACCCCACGATCCCGACCGAGGAGACCGGCACCCGGCACCGCACGGCCGACCGGGTCAGCAAGCAGGTCGGTTTCCCGGTGGTCTCGGTCTCCCAGTCCATGCGGCTGATCGCCCTCTACGTCGACGGCCAGCGCCGCGTCCTGGAGGACTCGGCGGCGATCCTCTCCCGCGCCAACCAGGCCCTCGCGACCCTGGAGCGCTACAAGCTCCGCCTGGACGAGGTCGCGGGCACGCTGTCCGCGCTGGAGATCGAGGACCTGGTGACGGTCCGGGACGTCTCGGCGGTGGCGCAGCGGCTGGAGATGGTGCGCCGGATCGCGACCGAAATCGCCGAGTACGTGGTGGAGCTGGGCACCGACGGGCGGCTGCTCGCGCTCCAGCTGGACGAGTTGATCGCGGGCGTGGAGCCCGAGCGCGAGCTGGTCGTCCGGGACTACGTCCCCGAACCCACCGCAAAGCGTTCGCGCACGGTGGACGAGGCACTGTCCGAGCTGGACGCGCTCAGCCACGCCGAACTGCTCGAACTGGCCACGGTGGCCCGGGCGCTCGGCTACACCGGCTCCCCCGAGGCGCTCGACTCGGCGGTCTCGCCACGCGGCTTCCGGCTGCTGGCCAAGGTGCCCCGGCTGCCGGGCGCCATCATCGACCGCCTGGTGGAGCACTTCGGCGGCCTGCAGAAGCTCCTCGCCGCGAGCGTCGACGACCTCCAGACGGTGGACGGCGTGGGCGAGGCCCGCGCACGCAGCGTACGGGAGGGCCTGTCACGCCTGGCGGAGTCGTCGATCCTGGAGCGGTACGTCTAGTACGGGACGGCTGGGCAGCGCCGTCGGGGGCGCGGGGCTGTATCAATGTGCGGCTCCGCCGCGTGGGCGCGACCAGCCACGACGAGCCCACACCCGGCGATGACGACCAGCCACCGCGGACCCGAACCTGGCGGAGCCTAGTCGGCATCCAGCACAAACGACGTCCGCAACGTCCCGAACCCCGCCGACTTCCCCTCCAACAGATACGTCCCCGCCCCGGCCACCCCCGCCGGAGGCGTCCCGCACTTCGGGGCGCTCGGCTTCCGGTCCCACTCCACGGTGTACGTGACGCTGCTCCCCGCCGGCACCCGGTACAGCAAGCTCCCGGCACCCTTGGGGCAGTCCGCCGACGACCAGTACGTGTCGTCGCCGGCCGCCTGAGTGACCGTCAGCACCGCGCTCTTCGGCCCGAGGTCGACCTTGCAGTCACTGCCGGAGGTGTTCTTCGCGGTCAGCCGGAACGCGGGCGTCTCGTCGGGCGAGTACGCGTTGCGCACGCTGCGCAGAGTCAACGTCACCGCGTTGGCGGTGCAGTTGGGCAGTGAGGACCCGGCCGGCAGCGTGTCGCCCGTACCGACACCACCGCCGGAGGCACCCGCGGCCGTACCGCCGGAAGCGGCTCCGCCCGAGGCGTCGGACCCACCGGCGTCACCCGAACCCGCACCGGAGCTGTCACCCGTACCGTCGCCGGATCCGTCCCCCGAACCGTCCCCGCTACCGGTCCCACCGGTGCCCTCGTCGCCCGACTCGTCGCGCCCGCCCGGCGCTTCGGTGATCGCGGGACCGGAACCGGACGGCCCCGGTGTGATCGAGGGCGCGGGATTCTTGCCGTCGGAGCCGTTCGCGCCGTTGCCGCTCCGGCCGCCGCCACCCGACGTCACGATCCAGGTGATCAGCAGGGCCAGCAGGGCGACCACAGACAGCATGACCACCCTCCGTCGCCAGTAGATGGAGGAGGGAAGCGGCCCGACCGGATTGCGCAGAGATCCCACGGCGCAAACTGTACGAGAGATCGGTGCCTTCACTGGCCCCACCCGCCGCCTGGAGCCACAACTTTTCCGGATCATCATCCCGGAAACGTCCTGCGGACGTACGACAGTTGGGTGCGCCGGGCACAGTGGCGGGCCCGCGCGACCGCGAACCGCACACCGTTGGCCATGGCCCGCCGCCCCGCGAAACGCTTCGCAGCAGCACGGTCGATCCGCACCGACGTGGCAGGATCGGAACTGCCATGACTGCTCCCACGAAGCCCCCGCAGACCAGCCCCGCCGAGGCCCTCACTGGCTCCCCACGCGGAGAGACCCCCGGAGAGACCCGTGGAGAGATCCGCGGCGAGATCCGCGGAGAACACCTCCACTCCCCCGTCATCGCCTGGTTCGACGAGCACGCGCGCGACCTGCCCTGGCGGCGGCCGGAGGCCGGCGCGTGGGGCGTGATGGTCAGCGAGTTCATGCTCCAGCAGACCCCGGTCAACCGCGTGCTGCCCGTCTACGAGCAGTGGCTGGCCCGCTGGCCGCGCCCGGCCGACCTCGCCAAGGAGGCCCCCGGCGAGGCCGTCCGCGCCTGGGGCCGGCTCGGCTACCCGCGCCGCGCCCTGCGCCTGCACGGCGCCGCCGTCGCCATAACGGAACGGCACAGCGGCGACGTACCGACCGACCACGCCCAGCTCCTCGCGCTGCCCGGCATCGGGGAGTACACGGCGGCGGCCGTGGCGTCGTTCGCGTACGGGCAGCGGCATGCCGTGCTCGACACCAACGTCCGCCGGGTGTTCGCCCGCGCGGTCGCCGGCACGCAGTACCCGCCGAACGCGACGACGGCCGCCGAGCGCAGGCTGGCGCGGGCCCTGCTACCGGAGGACGAGGGGATCGCCGCCCGCTGGGCCGCCGCCTCGATGGAGCTGGGCGCGCTGGTGTGCACGGCCAAGAACGAGGGCTGCCAGCGCTGCCCGATCGCCGCGCAGTGCGCGTGGCGGCTGGCGGGCAAGCCGGAGCACGAGGGTCCGCCGCGGCGCGGCCAGACGTACGCCGGTACGGACCGCCAGGTGCGCGGCAAGCTGCTCGCCGTACTGCGCGAGGCCCACGCACCCGTTCCGCAGGCGCTCCTCGACCGGGTGTGGCACGAGCCGGTCCAGCGCGCCCGGGCCCTGGACGGTCTGGTCGCCGACGGTCTGGTGGAGCCGCTGCCGGGCGGGCTGTACCGGCTGCCGCTGAGCTGACGCACAGCCGCGTCGCAGTCGGGGCCACGGCCGCGTCACAGCCCGGCGCACAGCCGCGTCACAGTCCGGCGCACAGTCACGTCACAGCGCAGGGCACCCTCCCGGCACCCAAATCACCCCATACCCACCCCATCTGAGCTGCGCCTTTAACCGTTTCCTACTTCCGTTACACAACCGACGGACAGCCGAGCGTTCACCGCAGGCTGCTTCGGACAGCCCCGTGACAACGCCTCCGTAGCTTCATTTCTGTGCCCGACAGGGGGGCGCAGGTGCAGAAAACGGGGATGGAGGCGGTTGATCATGGAGCAGCGCGAGGCGGGCGAGGTGCTCGGGTTCGAGGAGTACGTCCGCACCCGGCAGGACGCGCTGTTGCGCAGTGCCCGCCGGCTGGTCCCGGACCCGGTCGACGCCCAGGACCTGCTCCAGACGGCACTGGCCCGGACGTACGGCCGCTGGGACGGCATAGCCGACAAGCGGCTCGCGGACGCCTATCTGCGCCGGGTCATGATCAACACGCGGACCGAGTGGTGGCGGGCCCGCAAGCTGGAGGAGGTGCCCACCGAGCAGCTCCCGGAGGCGTGCGTGGACGACTCCTCGGAGCAGCACGCGGACCGCGCCCTGCTGATGGACGTCATGAAGGTGCTGGCCCCCAAGCAGCGCAGCGTGGTGGTGCTGCGACACTGGGAGCAGATGTCCACGGAGGAGACGGCCGCCGCCCTCGGCATGTCGGCCGGAACGGTCAAGAGCACGCTGCACCGGGCGCTCGCCCGGCTCCGGGAGGAGCTGGAGGCCCGCGACCTGGACGCACGCGCGCTGGAGCGTGAGGAGCGGGAGCGTTGCGCGGCCTGACCGGCAGGGCCGGTGTCGACACCGGCCCCGGGCCCAGCCCGGCCCGAGGCACCTTGCAGGCGGTGATCACGGCGGTGGCCGTGCTCACCGCCCTCAGCCTTTTACTGTCCGCCTGCGCCACGGGCGGCACCGGTGCCCGGGACGAGGGTCCGGCGCATGACGACGCGGTGGCTGCCTCGGCGGCGAGCCCGGCCGCCCAGGCCTCGGCGGTGCCTCCGTCCAGGACCCTGAGCAGGGGCGCGGCCGTCAAGCTGCTGCTGTCCGATCCGCATGTCTCGGCGGCCGTGAAGCGCGGCCTGAAACCGTGCGTCGCCGACGAGTACCCGGTCGACCTGTCCTACGGCGATCTGACCGGCGGGGCCGTCGAGGACGTCGTCGTCAACGTCGTGACCTGCACCGACGTCGTCGGCGTCGGCTCGTACGTGTATCGCGAGCAGGGCGGTAGCTACCAGAATGTCTTCCGGGCGGAGGAGCCCCCGGTCTACGCCGAGATAGACCGCGGTGACCTGGTGGTCACCAAGCAGGTGTACGAGAAGGGCGACCCGGTGTCGAGCCCGTCCGGCGAGAACGTGATCACGTACCGCTGGACGGAGGGCCGCTTCACCGAGAAGTACCGCACGCGCAACGACTACAGCACGGTGGTCGGGGCGGAGCCGACCGTGGCGCCCGAGAGCAACTGACCGAGTACGGGCCCGACGGACCCGGGCCCAACCGGCCCCAACCAAGCTGTCCCAGACCCAACAGACCCCAGAACCAACGGCCCCCAACGGATACGGACTGAGAGCACGGATGGCAGACCAGACCCACGTCCTGTTCGTCGAGGACGACGACGTCATCCGCGAGGCCACCCAGCTCGCCCTGGAGCGGGACGGCTTCGCGGTCACCGCCATGCCCGACGGCCTGTCGGGGCTGGAGGCGTTCCGGGCGAACCGGCCGGACATCGCCCTGCTGGACGTCATGGTGCCGGGCCTCGACGGGGTCAGCCTGTGCCGCCGTATCCGCGACGAGTCGACCGTTCCGGTGATCATGCTGTCGGCACGGGCCGACTCGATCGACGTGGTCCTCGGCCTGGAGGCGGGCGCCGACGACTACGTGACCAAGCCGTTCGACGGTGCCGTGCTGGTCGCCCGGATCCGGGCGGTGCTGCGCCGGTTCGGGCACGCGAGCGGCGGCGCGGCGGGCCGGCCGGAGGAGGCGGACTCCGCTACGGGCGGCGGGGTGCTGACCTTCGGGGACCTGGAGGTCGACACGGAGGGCATGGAGGTGCGCAAGGCAGGCCGGCCGGTGGCACTCACGCCGACCGAGATGCGGCTGCTGCTGGAGTTCTCCTCCGCGCCCGGCACGGTGCTGTCCCGGGACAAGCTGCTGGAGCGCGTGTGGGACTACGGCTGGGGCGGGGACACCCGTGTGGTCGATGTCCATGTGCAGCGGCTGCGTACGAAGATCGGTCAGGACCGGATCGAGACGGTCCGCGGCTTCGGCTACAAGCTGAAGCCCTGAGGGCGGGGCGGGACACGTCGATGCGGGGGATCACCCGGCGCCTGGTCGGGGCGCGCGTGCGGCGCACGGGCATCCGTACGGGACTCAGATGGAAGCTCAGCGCGGCGATCACGCTGGTCGGTGCGCTGGTCGCGATCGTGCTCAGCCTGGTCGTGCACAACGCCGCCCGGGTCTCGATGCTGGACAACGCGCGCGACCTCGCCGACGAGCGGGTGCAGATCGCCCAGCGCAACTACGAGCTGTCCGGGCGGCCCAACTTCCCCGACATCAAGATCGACGACCCGGACCTTCCGTCCGCGCTGCGGGCGAAGGTCGAGGCCGGGCGCCGGGCGACGTATGTGACCGACAAGCCGGGTGGCGGGCCGGACATCTGGGCGGCGGTGCCGCTCAAGGACGGGCATGTGCTGTCCCTGCACACCGGGTTCACCGACCGCAGCACGGACATCCTCAAGGACCTCGACCAGGCCCTCGTCATCGGCTCCATCGCGGTGGTCCTCGGCGGCAGTGCGCTCGGTGTGCTCATCGGGGGCCAGCTGTCGCGCCGGCTGCGCAAGGCGGCCTCCGCCGCGCACCAGGTCGCCAAGGGTGAGCCGGACGTGCGGGTGCGCGAGGCCATCGGCGGGGTCGTCCGGGACGAGACCGACGACCTGGCACGGGCCGTGGACGCGATGGCGGACACGCTGCAGCAGCGGCTGGAGGCGGAACGCCGGGTCACCGCCGACATCGCGCACGAGCTGCGCACCCCGGTGACCGGGCTGCTGACCGCCGCCGAGCTGCTGCCGCCGGGCCGCCCGACCGAGCTGGTGCTGGACCGGGCGAAGGCCATGCGCACGCTCGTCGAGGACGTGCTGGAGGTGGCCCGCCTCGACGGGGCCTCCGAGCGGGCCGAGCTGCAGGACATCATGCTGGGCGAGTTCGTCGCCCGGCGGGTGGCGGCGAAGGACGCCGAGATCGGCGTACAGGTGGTGCACGAGTCGGAGGTGACGACCGACCCGCGCCGGCTGGAGCGCGTGCTGTTCAACCTGCTCGCCAACGCCGCCCGGCACGGCAGGCCGCCCATAGAGGTCATCGTCGAGGGCCGGGTCATCCGCGTCCGCGATCACGGGCCGGGGTTTCCCGAGGACCTGCTGGCGGAGGGCCCGAGCCGGTTCCGCACCGGCAGCAAGGACCGCGCCGGTGTCGGCCACGGCCTGGGCCTGACCATCGCGGCCGGCCAGGCGAGGGTGCTGGGCGCCCGCCTGACCTTCCGCAACGTCCGCCCCCCGGGCGCCGCCGACCACATACCGGCCGAGGGCGCCGTCGCCGTCCTGTGGCTGCCGGAACACGCGCCGACGAACACGGGGAGTTATCCGATGCTGGCCGACTAGGGCCGGACCCCGGGGGGTGGCTCAGCAGCCGAAGTCCTTCGAGAAGTCCAGCTCCTCGCTGCGCTGGGTCAGCGAGTACCAGTTGCCGTTGTCGTCCCGGAAGATCGCCTCGACGCCGTACGGCCGCTCCTGCGGCTCCTGGAGGAACTCCACCCCGCGCGCCCGGAACGTCTCGTAGTCACCCCGGCAGTCGTCCGTCCGGAACGCGCCCGCGCCGATGACACCCTTGCTGACCAGCTTCTTCAGCGCCTCGGAGGACTCGGCGTCGAGGCCGGGCCCGTCCAGGCTCATCAGGGCCAGCTCCACGTCCGGCTGCTCCTTGGCACCGACGGTGACCCACCGCATGTCGCCCATGGGGACCTCGCTGCGCACCTCGAACCCGAGCTTCTCGGTGAAGAAGGCCTTGGTGCGCTGCTGGTCGAAGGTCCATACGGTGCTGATGCCCAGGCCGGTGATCATGGCTCTGCTCTCCTGCTTGTCGGTAACGGCTTGTGTTCGCCACCGTAGGCAGGGCACGGCTCAGGGCGCTTCTCCAGAATTGCGGTCCTGGTCGGCGGGCGTGCGGCGCGGGAAGCCGCCGGCCCAGAGCATCGCGTAGCAGCCGGGTATCAGGGCGGCGCCGCTGCCGACGTGCTTGGTCCGGTACTCGCTCGGGGTCAGCCCGGTGCGCGTCTTGAAGCGGGTCGAGAAGGTGCCGAGGCTGCTGAAGCCGACCAGGTGGCAGATCTCCGTGACGGTGAGGTCGGCGGCGCGCAGCAGTTCCTCGGCCCGCTCGATCCGGCGGTGGGTGAGGTACTGGCCGGGTGTCTCGCCGTATGCCTCCTTGAAGGCACGGACGAAGTGGTACCGCGAGTACCCGGCGTGCGCGGCGACCGCGTCCAGGTCGAGTGCGGGGTCGGCCCAGTCGCGGTCCATCGCGTCCTTCGCCAGCCGCAGCTGGCGCATCTTGTCCATGAGCCGATGGTGACACGCGGCACTGACATCAACGCCGACGCCGATGCCAAGCACCGGCCCGACGCCAGACGCCCCCACTCAGTCGATCACCGGCCCGATGTCAGACGGCCTCGCCCAGCCGATGACCCACCCGGCGTCACACGGCCCGCCCAGCCAATGACCCGCCCGGCACCACACGGCCCGCCCAGGCGATCACCCGCCCGGCACCACACGGCCCGCCCAGCCAATGACCCGCCCGGCACCACACGGCCTCGCCCAGCCGATCATCCACCCGATGTCAGACGGCCTCGCCCAGCCGATCATCCACCCGATGTCAGACGACCTCGCCCAGCCGATCATCCACCCGATGTCAGACGACCTCGCCCAGCCAATGACCCACCCGGCGTCAAACAGCCTCGCCCAGCCAATGACCCACCCGGCATCCCGCCGTCACACCGCCTCGCTCACCGGAGCCGCGGTCGCCCCCGCCTCCTCCGTCTTCGGGCCCGCCCCCTTCAGCGGCACCTCCTTCACGAACACCGCCGCGACCAGCGCCGGCACGGCCACCGCCGCGCCCAGCAGAAACGCCCCGTGCGTCCCCGCGGACACCGCGTGCTGGTAGGCCTCCCGGACCGCCGCCGGCAACTGGGCCAGGCCCGCGGCGTCCAGCTGGGCGGACTGTTCGGTCACCTTCGAGCCCAGCGCGCCGGCCCGCTCGGCCATGACGTCCTGGACCCGGTGGTTGAAGAGCGCGCCCATGATCGCGACGCCGAAGGAGGAGCCGAGGGTGCGGAAGAGGGTGGTGGAGGAGGACGCGACGCCCATGTCCTTCATCTCCACGCTGTTCTGCGCGACCAGCATGGTGATCTGCATCAGGCAGCCCATGCCGAGCCCGACCACGGCCATGTACACACCGGACGTCAGCCGCGAGGTCTCCGTGTCCATCAGGGACAGCAGATACAGCCCGACGACCAGCAGCGCACCGCCCAGCACCGGGAACGCCTTGTACCGCCCGGTCTGCGTGGTCACCCGCCCGGCCACCATCGACGTGACGAGCATCGCGCCCAGCATCGGCAGGAGCAGCAGCCCGGAGTTGGTCGCGGACGCGCCCTGCACCGACTGCTGGTACAGCGGCAGGAACAGGGTCGCGCCGAACATCACGAAGCCGACGATGAATCCGATCACGGACATCAGTGTGAAGTTCCGGCTGCGGAAGATGTGCAGCGGCAGGATCGGCTCGGCGGCACGGGCCTGCCAGAACACGAACCCGACCAGCGCGGCGACACCGATACCGATCAGCTCCATGATCACCGCGGACGTCCAGGCGTACTCCGTGCCGCCCCAGGTGGTGACGAGCACGATCGCGGTGATGCCGACGGTCAGCAGCGCGGCGCCCAGGTAGTCGATCCGGGCCTCGGACCGCTTCTTCGGCAGGTGCAGTACGGCGCTGATGGCGACCAGCGCGACCGCGCCGAGCGGCAGGTTGATGTAGAAGGTCCAGCGCCAGCCCCAGTGGTCGGTGATGGTGCCGCCGACCAGCGGTCCGCCGATCATCGCCAGCGCCATGACGCCGGCCATCATGCCCTGGTACTTGCCGCGCTCCCGGGGCGGTATCAGGTCACCGATGATCGCCATCACGCCGACCATCAGCCCGCCGGCGCCGAGTCCCTGCACGGCCCGGAAGGCGATCAGCTGGCCCATGTCCTGGGCCATGCCGCTGAGCACGGATCCGATCAGGAAGAGCACGATCGAGCTCAGGAAGACGCCCTTGCGCCCGTACAGGTCGCCGAGCTTGCCCCAGATCGGGGTGGAGGCCGCGGTCGCAAGGGTGTACGACGTCACCACCCACGACAGGTGTTCCAGACCGCCCAGCTCGCCGACGATCGTCGGCATCGCCGTACCGATGATCATGTTGTCGAGCATCGCGAGCATCATCGCGATCATCAGGGCGAGCAGGACGACCCGCACGCTCTTCGGTTGCTTCCCCTCTTGCACCGCTCCCCCAACTTACTTGCCGCCCGGCTAGCTACCGCGCGAACGTAGCTCGCAAACTAGCCGGGCGTCAAGTAAGTTTCACTTTGCCAGGGAGTTGCCAGGAAGCACGAGGACGGGCGGCACGATGGACGGCACCAAGCAGCGGCGACGCGGCGACACCCGCCAGCGCATCCAGGACGTGGCCCTGGACCTCTTCGCCGAGCAGGGCTACGAGAAGACGTCCCTGCGCGAGATCGCCGAACGCCTGAACGTCACCAAGGCGGCGCTCTACTACCACTTCAAGACCAAGGAAGAGATCCTGGTCAGCATCTTCGACGACGTGATGCGGCCGATCGACGAACTCATCGAGTGGGGCGCCCGCCGGCCGCACACCCTGGAGACGAAGCAGCAGATCGTACGGCGCTACAGCGAACACCTGGCCGCCGCCGGGCCGTTGTTCCGCTTCATGCACGAGAACCAGGCGACGGTACGCGAGTTGCGCATCGGCGAGCTGTTCAAGGAGCGCATGAAGGGCCTGCGCCACATCATCATCGACCGGGACGCCACCCTGGCCGACCAGGTCCGGTGCGTGAGCGCCATCTTCACGCTGCACGCCGGGATGGTGTTCGTGATGCAGGAACTCGAAGGCGACCCCGAGGACAAGCGCGAAGCCATCCTCGAGGTCGCCGTCGACATGGTGACGCAGGCACACAAAGGTGTGGCCTAGGTCACAGGCAGTCAGAGATTGACGCCCTTGGTCCGCAGGAAGGCGACCGGGTCGATCGCGGTGCCGTAGTTGGGCGTGGTGCGGATCTCGAAGTGCAGGTGCGGACCGCTGGAGTTGCCGGTGTTGCCGGACAGGGCGATGCGCTGGCCGGTCGCGACGACCTGGCCGACCCGCACGTCGACGCGGGACAGGTGGGCGTACTGCGAGTAGGTCCCGTTGCCGTGCTTGATGACGACGGCGTTGCCGTACGCGGGGCCGTCACCGGCGCCGTTGCCGCCGGCCTTGACGACCGTACCGCCGTGCGCGGCCACGACCTTGGTGCCGCTGGCCACGGCGAAGTCCTGACCGCTGTGGGTGGACTGCCACATACCGCCGGCCTGGGCGTAGCTGGCGCTGAGCCGGTAGCCCTTCACCGGGCTGATCCAGGAGGCGGCCTTCTTTGCGGCGGCCGACTTGGCCGCGACCTTGGCGTTCTGGGCGGTGGCGACCTGGGCCGCCTTGGCCTGAGCCGCGGCCTGCGCCTCGACGGCGTGCGCGACACCGGTGGCGGCGGTCGTGGCAGTGGCCGTGGTGCTGCCGGCGGCGGCCGCGACCCCGGTCCCCAGCACGGCCGTGGCGCCGAGACCGGCAGCCAGCACGGCCGCGCGGGTGCGGAGCTGGGACGTACGGGAAGAACGGGACGTGACACGCGTGAACATGCGGAACCTCATGGGACGGAGACGGCGGATCCACCCGGCGTGTAAGGCACCTGCCGGACGGCCATCCCTTGGTACCCGGCCGACCCATTAAGCCCAAAACGTGTGACCTACGACGGAAATTAGTAGTTCACCCCATAATGCAGGGACTCTTGACAGAGCTCCCATCCCGGATGAATCCACCTAACTTGGCGAATCCGACACCTGAGTTACGGGGTAAAAGTCCGCTTTGCCCGAATAGGCGTTTCCACTATTCCGGGTAGTAAGGGACAAATCGCCTGTGCGGCATATCACCGGCGGGCAAGATCCAACCACCCCGGAATGTGACCGGCGCTACTCTGCTGATTCCTGCCAACAAGGCTCTGGGGGAGGCCGGGTGGAACCGTCGGTCATCGGCGTACGGCTGGCGTCGGCCGTCGTCGCGCCGCTCGTGAAGAAGCTGTTCGTGACCGAGGGCGCGGGCGCCGGGCTGGTGGACCGGCCGGTGCGGATCTCGTCGTACGTCTCGTTCCGGGGCGAGAAACGGCAGCTCGACCGCAAGGACCTGGCGCGGCTCGCCACCGAACTGGTGCGGCAGGCGCTGAAGGGCGCCGGGGAGCGCCCCCTGCTGTCAGACGAGGAAGAGGCCGTGGCGCACGCCCTCTCCGACACCCTGTACGCCCTCGGCGAGCTGGACATGACCGACGTACAGGCGGTGGAGCTGGGCCACGAGGCACTGGCCGTACGTCTGCGCGCGGCGAGCGGCAAGCCGGACCGCGACCTCTCCCTAGACGCGGCCCTGTTCTACTTCCGGACGCTCACCACCGCCTGCCTGCACATCCTGCACTTCTTCACCCAGCGGTCCACCTTCGTCGCCCGCACCCTGGTCGAACAGTCCCGGCGCCAGCGTGAGCTGATCGACAAGGTCGACGCCCTGCTCGCCCGCACCGCACCGGCGTCCGACTCCGCCTTCGAACAGCGCTATATGACGTACGTCACCACCAAGCACGGCCACCTCACCATCTACGGCATCGACCTGGTCAACTCCCCCGACCGCTGGCCCCTCGACGCCGCCTACCTCAGCCTCCAGGCCCTGCACCCGGCCGCCGACGGCGAGTCTGCCGATCCGGACGGCCCGGGCATCGCCTCCGCCGCCACCGCGCTCCCCGCCGAACAGGCCTTCGCCGAGCACGACCGGGTGCTGCTGCGCGGGTGGCCGGCTCCGGCAAGACCACGCTCGTACAGTGGCTCGCGGTGACCGCGGCCCGGGGCGAGCGCGGCGATCGCATCCCCTTCGTCCTGCCCCTGCGCACCCTGGTCCGCCGCCCCGACGGCCTCCCTGCCCCCGACGCCTTCCTGTCCGCCGTACGCGTCCCCTTCCACGCGAGCCAGCCGGACGGCTGGGCGGACCACGTGCTCAGCGCGGGCCGAGGGCTGCTCCTGGTGGACGGCATCGACGAGATCCCCGAACGCGAGCGCGAACGCACCCGGCGCTGGCTGCGTGACCTGCTGGACGTCTATCCCGGCAACCAGTGGCTGGTCACCTCCCGCCCCTCCGCCGTACGGGAGGACTGGCTCGCCCCCGACGGCTTCACGGAGCTGGCCCTCACCCCGATGAGCGGGGACGACGTCGCCGCCTTCGTCACCCGCTGGCACACGGCCGCCCGCGCCGACGCCCCCGAGGACCGCGACCGCCTCGACGCCTACGAACGCACCCTCCTCGACGCCGTCCGCACCAAGCCCGACCTCGGCCGCCTCGCCACCAACCCCCTGATGTGCGGCCTGATCTGCGCCCTGCACCGCGACCGGCGCGGCTATCTGCCGCACGGCCGCCAGGAGTTGTACGACGCCGCCCTGTCGATGCTGCTGGCGCGCCGGGACGAGGAACGGGACATGGCCGGGCCCGACGGCATCCACCTCACCGAACTCCCCCAGATCCAGCTGCTCCAGCGGCTCGCCTACTGGCTGATCCGCAACAACCAGTCGGAGATGGACCGGGAACGAGCCGAGCGCCTCGTCGCCGACGTCCTCCCCTCCCTCCCGGCCGCGGCGTCCCAGGGTGACGCCCCGTCGATCCTCCGGCACCTGCTGGTCCGCAGTGGCCTGCTGCGCGAACCCGCCCCCGACACCGTGGAGTTCGTCCACCGCACCTTCCAGGACTACCTGGGCGCGAAGGCGGCGGTGGAGGACGGGGACTTCGGGCTGCTGGTGCGGGGCGCGGCGGACGAGCAGTGGGCGGACGTGATCCGAATGGCGGTGGCCCATGCCCGCCCCCGGGAACGGGCCGATCTGCTACGGGAGTTGGTGGCATCGACGCACCAGCTGGAGGACCCGGCTCGGGCGCGGGTACGGCTGCTGGCGCTGGCGTCCCTGGAGCACGCGACCGAGCTGGACCCCGGGGTGCGGGCCGAGGTGGAGCGGCAGGCCGAGGAACTGATGCCGCCCCGGACCGCCGAGGAGGCCCGCGCCCTCGCCTCGGTCGGCCCGCTCGCGCTGGAGCTGCTGCCCGGGCCCGAGGGACTCAGCGACGAGGAGGCGCGGGCGGTCGTCATCACGGCATCGGTGGTCGGCACGGAGGCCGCCCTGCCCGTCCTCACCCGCTTCCGCTCCCACCCGTCGCTCGCGGTGCGCGCCCAACTCACCTGGACCTGGTACCGGTTCCCGACCATGCGATACGGCACGGAGGTCATCGCCCATCTGCACGAGGACGATCTCTTCTTCGCCGCCCAGTCCAGGGGACACCTGCGTTTCCTGCGCGAACTGGGGGGCCGGGAGGCACTGCAACTCGCGGGTGACATCGAACCGGACGAGATCAGCGCCGGCCTCCTGCCCCAGACGAGCGAACTGGTCATCCGCGCCAACGACCTGCTGCACGACCTGACCTGTCTGTCGGCCCTGCGGCGACTCACCTACCTGGACATCAGCAGGTGTCCGCATGTCACCGACGTGACCCCGCTGGCCCGCCTGCCCCTGTCCTGGCTCTCGCTGGAACTCCTCCCCGGCCTCGAACGGCCCGGCGCCCTGTCCGGGCTCACCGGTTCACAGACCCTGGACCAACTCGACCTCGGCATCGCGCTGGAGGCCGAGTCCCTCGACGAGGCACTGCCCCGCAACCTCCCCCTGCGCTACCTGCGCTTCACGAAGAGCGCCCTGGGGAACACCGGCCTGCGCGGACTGCACCGGTTCGGTTCCCTACGACAGCTCAGCCTGGCGCAGCTGACCTCTCCACTCACCCCGGAGGACCACGAGGAGATCGCCCGGCTCCCCCGACTGCGCGAACTGCGCATCAACTGGGGGGCCGTCGGCTGGCACGGCCCGCCCCTGCCCGGCGTCACCGGCCTGCGCCTGAACAACTTCCAGGGCACCGAGGACCTTTCGCAGATCCCGGCCCTGTTCCCGGACCTGCGCTCGGTCACGGTCGTCCTGGCACCCGAGGTCCCCGAAATCCCGGAAGAGGCCCTCGCCCAGCTCCCGGTCCCGCCCGTGATCAAGAGGACACGCGTCCTGGTGTGACGCACACCTCTGGCCACCTACCGTCCAGTAACCCTACGGTTCCTCTCGCGCCACCCTCACGCACGAACATGCACACGACATGACGGCCCCCGTGCGTAACCCGTACGGACGTGAAGGGACCCCCCAGATGACAAGACGCAGCCCCTGGGCGAGCCGCACCGCCGCAACCACCATCGCCGCGGCCGCCCTCGTGGCCATCGCCGCCCCCGCCGAGGCAGCGACCAGCACCGCCACGACCACCGCAGCCGCCACCGCCGCCGCGGACGTCGACTACGCCACCTGGCAGAAGGACTGCCAGGCCGTGATGGACCAGGCGCTGCCGTACGTGAAGCAGCGGATCGCCCAGGCCGAGCCGGGCGAGAAGCAGGCGATCGTCTTCGACATCGACAACACCACGCTGGAGACCGACTTCGGCTTCAGCTACCCGCAGCCGGCCAACAAGCCGGTCCTGGAGGTAGCCGAGTACGCCCAGGAGCGCGGCGTCGACATCTTCTTCGTCACCGCCCGCCCGGGCATCATCTACGCGCCCACCGAGTACAACCTGGAGAAGGTCGGCTACGAGGTCGACGGCCTCTACGTGCGCGGCTTCTTCGACCTCTTCAAGAACGTCGCCGCCTACAAGACGGCCCAGCGCGTGAACATCGAGTCCAAGGGCTACACGATCATCGCCAACATCGGCAACAACACCACCGACCTGTCGGGCGGCCACGCCGAGAAGGCGTACAAGCTGCCTGACTACGACGGGCAGTTGTCCTGAGCCGATACGCAAAAGGGGTTGCCCCGGGACCAGGTCCCGGGGCAACCCCTTTGTTCAGGCCGAGCGCAGCGGCTACGCGTCCTTGCTCAGGTTCGGACCCGCTCCGCCGGCCGCCTGCTCGATCGGCGGGACGTCCGGCAGGGCCGACTTCTCCTCACCGCGGAAGGTGAAGGTCTTGGTCTCGCCCTCGCCCTCCGTGTCCACGACCACGATGTGACCGGGGCGCAGCTCACCGAAGAGGATCTTCTCCGACAGGGAGTCCTCGATCTCGCGCTGGATGGTGCGGCGCAGCGGCCGGGCGCCCAGCACGGGGTCGTAGCCCTTCTGGGCCAGCAGCTCCTTGGCGGACTGGGAGAGCTCGATGCCCATGTCCCGGTCCTTCAGGCGCTCGTCCACCTTGCTGATCATCAGGTCGACGATCCGCAGGATGTCGGCCTGGGTCAGCTGCGGGAAGACCACCACGTCGTCGACGCGGTTGAGGAACTCGGGCCGGAAGTGCTGCTTGAGCTCGTCCGAGACCTTGTTCTTCATGCGCTCGTAGTTGGACTTCGTGTCACCCGCGGCGGCGAAGCCGAGGTTGAAGCCCTTGGAGATGTCCCGGGTGCCGAGGTTGGTCGTCATGATGATGACCGTGTTCTTGAAGTCCACGACCCGGCCCTGGGAGTCGGTCAGTCGACCGTCCTCCAGGATCTGCAGCAGCGAGTTGAAGATGTCCGGGTGGGCCTTCTCGACCTCGTCGAAGAGGACGACCGAGAACGGCTTGCGGCGCACCTTCTCCGTCAGCTGGCCGCCCTCCTCGTAGCCCACGTATCCGGGGGGCGAACCGAAGAGACGCGACACCGTGTGCTTCTCGCTGAACTCCGACATGTCGAGGGAGATCAGCGCGTCCTCGTCGCCGAAGAGGAACTCGGCGAGCGCCTTGGACAGCTCCGTCTTACCGACACCGGACGGGCCGGCGAAGATGAACGAACCACCGGGACGCTTCGGGTCCTTCAGACCGGCGCGCGTACGACGGATCGCCTTCGACAGCGCCTTGACGGCGTCGTTCTGACCGATGACCCGCTTGTGGAGCTCGTCCTCCATGCGGAGCAGGCGGCTGGACTCCTCCTCGGTCAGCTTGAAGACCGGGATGCCGGTGGCCGTGGCGAGGACCTCGGCGATCAGCTCGCCGTCGACCTCGGCGACGACGTCCATGTCGCCGGCCTTCCACTCCTTCTCCCGCTTGGTCTTCGCGGCCAGGAGCTGCTTCTCCTTGTCGCGCAGGGAGGCGGCCTTCTCGAAGTCCTGCGAGTCGATCGCGGACTCCTTGTCCCGGCGGACGGCGGCGATCTTCTCGTCGAACTCGCGCAGGTCCGGCGGAGCGGTCATCCGGCGGATGCGCATCCGGGAACCGGCCTCGTCGATCAGGTCGATCGCCTTGTCCGGCAGGAAGCGGTCCGAGATGTACCGGTCGGCCAGGGTGGCGGCCTGGACCAGCGCCTCGTCCGTGATGGAGACCCGGTGGTGGGCCTCGTAACGGTCGCGCAGACCCTTGAGGATCTCGATCGTGTGCGGCAGCGACGGCTCCGCGACCTGGATCGGCTGGAAGCGGCGCTCCAGGGCCGCGTCCTTCTCCAGGTGCTTGCGGTACTCGTCCAGCGTGGTCGCACCGATGGTCTGCAGCTCACCGCGGGCCAGCATCGGCTTCAGGATGGAAGCCGCGTCGATGGCGCCCTCGGCGGCACCCGCACCGACCAGCGTGTGCAGCTCGTCGATGAACAGGATGATGTCGCCGCGGGTGCGGATCTCCTTGAGCACCTTCTTCAGGCGCTCCTCGAAGTCACCGCGGTAGCGGGAGCCGGCGACCAGCGCGCCGAGGTCCAGGGTGTAGAGGTGCTTGTCCTTGAGGGTCTCGGGCACCTCGCCCTTGACGATGGCCTGGGCGAGGCCCTCGACGACGGCGGTCTTGCCGACGCCGGGCTCACCGATCAGGACCGGGTTGTTCTTGGTACGGCGGGACAGCACCTGCATGACCCGCTCGATCTCCTTCTCGCGCCCGATGACCGGGTCGAGCTTGGACTCACGAGCGGCCTGGGTGAGGTTCCGGCCGAACTGGTCGAGGACCAGGGACGTCGAGGGGGTGCCCTCGGCAGGCCCGCCGGCGGTGGCGGTCTCCTTGCCCTGGTAACCGGAGAGCAGCTGGATCACCTGCTGCCGCACCCGGTTCAGATCTGCGCCCAGCTTGACCAGGACCTGGGCGGCGACGCCCTCGCCCTCACGGATCAGGCCGAGCAGGATGTGCTCCGTGCCGATGTAGTTGTGGCCCAGCTGAAGGGCCTCGCGGAGCGACAGCTCCAGGACCTTCTTGGCACGGGGGGTGAAGGGGATGTGCCCGGACGGGGCCTGCTGGCCCTGCCCGATGATCTCCTCCACCTGCTGGCGGACCGCCTCGAGCGAAATCCCGAGGCTCTCAAGGGCCTTGGCGGCGACACCCTCACCCTCATGGATCAGGCCCAGGAGGATGTGCTCGGTGCCGATGTAGTTGTGGTTGAGCATCCGGGCTTCTTCCTGAGCCAGGACGACAACCCGCCGCGCGCGGTCGGTGAACCTCTCGAACATCGTTAATCGCTCCTCAGAGCGGTCAGGCAGTAAGGGGAACTTCCCCTCCCTGTCCTTCCGCAGCTTAGTCCCGCAAGCGGGGACCGCTCATTCCAACTGCCGACACCGTCGATGGCCTCCTGACCCGTGACGCCGACATCTGCTCCAACCCGATGGTGCGAGACGATGTTCCCGCAGGCCAGGCAGTTACCCCCACCATCAGTACGCCGATGGCGAACGTGAGACGGCCTTTCCTGCGTGTCGCCCCCTCCCACTAGGGATGTCTTACCCGCTCGCACTGACAGTCCATGCCGCGCGCCCCCGCTCCCTCCGCTATGGGCGAACAACCTTGCGCCACCCCGCACCCCCACACGCCCCCCTTTTCGCCACTCTGTGCATCCGCAGTAACACCCAGCGTAACTCGAACGCTGTTCTGACGGTTGCGCTTGGCATGGTTGGCGCAATGCCCTTGGTCCCGCTCCCGCGGCGCCCCCTCGATGCGGGCGATCGGCTCAGGCGGTGGTACGAGCACGAACTGGGCTGGCCGACCGTGCCGGGCACCCCGCTCCACCTGGCGGTGGGTGTCCGCTTCGACGTCCTGGACGTACCGGTCGAGGCGGGCCTCGCGGGCCTGCGACACCTCGTCGCGGGCTCTCCGGTGGCCGTCCGCGGTGACCGGATGCGGCTTCTGGTGGCGCCGGGGAGCGCGGAGGAGCTGCCGGGGGTGCTGGAGTGGCTGGAGTGGGGCAGCTTGCCGCTGGATCTGCGGGGCATCGGTGGGGGTGGAGGAAGCGGGGTGATGGAGGCTCCCGTGCCGCCGGGGGGTGGTGCGGGCGGCTGGGCCGGGTGGGTCGACTGGGTCGGCGAGGGCTGTCCTGAGGAGCGCGTTGAGGGCGCCGCTGAGGGCTCTCTTGGCGAGGGCTCGCTTGGTGGGGCCTCTCTTGGCGAGGGCTCGCTTGCTCAGGGCTCACTTACTGAGGGCCTGCTTGCCGAGGACCTGCCTGCCGAGGGCCGACTTGAGGGCGCTGCTCAGGGCTCGCTCAGTGAGGGCTCTCTTCAGGGGGCCGCCGTTTGGCTGCGGCCCCCTGAGCCGGGGTGCGAGGTCGAGGCCTCGCTGCCGACGTTGTCGGCCATGGGGGGCGTTGGGGGCGCCCCCGATCTCGTACGGCTGGTGGACACGGTGGCGACTCACTGCCACCGAATCCGGCTGCGACGCGCGTGCGGTCAGGCGTTGGCCTTCTCGTAAGCCTCGCGAATGGTTGCGGGAACACGGCCACGGTCATTGACCTCGTAACCGTTCTCCTTCGCCCATGCACGGATCGCAGCGGTGTCCTGGCTGCCGCCGGCCGCGGCACGCGCCTTTCCACGCCCACCCGAAGCACGGCCACCGGTACGCCGACCGCCCTTCACATAGGGCTCAAGAAGGCTGCGCAACTTGTCCGCATTGGTGGTCGTGAGATCGATCTCGTACGTCTTACCGTCCAGCGCGAACGTCACCGTCTCGTCCGCCTCGCCGCCGTCGAGGTCGTCGACAAGAAGGACCTGAACCTTCTGTGCCACCGGATTTCCTTTCATCGATAACGTTGAGGGTCGGGGGTCTGCGGCGTCCGCCGTTTCGCCGCCCCCTGTTATATGCAGTACTGCAGTACGTCGGAAAGCAAACCGCTTTTGCTGGAAAAACACAAACCCCCGGGAGAGGCCGACCGACGGCCCCCGCCCGGAAACATGCGCGTTTCGGACATAGGGAACCTGGGCGGCGGGCTCGGGCTGAATACTCCGGGCATACCCCGGACATACCTCCCCCACATACCGTCGGCATACCCTTGGCGATCACAGATGCAGAAGCATCCGGCTGTTGCCCAAGGTGTTCGGTTTCACTCGTTCGAGACCCAGGAACTCGGCGACACCCTCGTCATAGGAACGCAGCAGCTCCGCGTAGACATCGGTGTCGACCGGCGTCTCACCGATCTCCACGAAGCCGTGCCTGCCGAAGAAGTCGACTTCGAAGGTCAGACAGAAAACGCGGCGAACACCCAGCCAGCGTGCGGTCTGCAGCAACTTCTCCAGCAACTGATGGCCGACGCCGGCGCCCTTGAGGCCGGGCTTCACGGCGAGAGTGCGGACTTCCGCGAGGTCTTCCCACATCACGTGCAGTGCGCCGCAGCCGAGGACCTCGGCGTTGTCGTCGCGTTCCGCCACCCAGAACTCCTGGATGTCCTCGTAAAGCGTCACCGTCGCTTTGTCGAGCAGGATGCCGTCGCGGACGTAGGCGTCAAGGAGTCGGCGGACGGCGGGGACATCGCTGGTCCGGGCCCGGCGGACGGTGATGGCTTTAGCGGTGACTTCGGGGTTCTCGGCGGAGGGGCTCTCTGCGGACATGAGCGGACGCTATCGCCCGGGGGCCTCCGGGGCGGGGCCGGGGTTCTCGGTTGGGGGGCCCGGGGGGTTCTCGGTCGGGGAGCCGGGAGGGTTCTCTGTGGGGTTCTCGGCGTGCGTATCGGGGCGGGTATTCGGGGCTTCGGGGGGTTCGGCTCGTTCGGCGCCCTTGACAGGTTCGGGGGGCTCGGGGGTTTCCGGGATGCCTACGATGCGCGCCGCGTCCCGTAGTGCCCGGCGCTGTTCCTCGCTCATCATGCCGAAGAAGGCGACGAGCGCGGCGGCGGCGTTGTCGCTCTGCGACCAGGCGTCCTTCATCAGGGCCGCGGCGTAGGCGGCGCGGGTGGAGACGGCCTCATATCGATAGGCCCGGCCTTCCGCCTCGCGGCGCACCCAGCCCTTCTGGTGGAGATTGTCCAAAACGGTCATCACCGTGGTGTAGGCGATGGACCGTTCCTGTTGAAGATCTTCCAGGACTTCTCGAACGGTCACCGGGCGGTTCCACTTCCACACCCGCGTCATGACCGCGTCTTCGAGTTCTCCCAATGGGCGAGGCACAGTTCAGCACAATAGTGGGAGATCTGGGTTATGGCGTGCCGGACGGCACTTTTCTTGGCAAACGGGGAGAAAAAGGGCGTACGACTCGAAGGTGGAGGTCGTACGCCGGTAGGGGGAGCGGAGACGCTGCGGGCGGGGCGCCTGGGCCTGTGGGCGCTTGGGCGTGTGTGTCAGGCGTCAGGGGTGGTCGCGGAGGGGCGGCGGGTGCCCTCCGCGCCGGCGAGGGCGGCGTCGACGGCCGCGTCCTCCTTGGCCTTGTTGGCGCCGCCCTGGGACTTCACGATCACCCGGATCACGCTGATGAAGAACACGGCCATGACGACCGGGGGGAGGAGCGCGGAGACGTAGTCCATGGGTCCAGGGTAGTGGCGGGGGGTTGGGGGGTTTGTTCGGGGCTGGTGTCAGACGGCCGCGAGTCGCTGGGAGGGGTTCGCGGGGGACTGGGGTGGTTTGCGGCGGGGGAAGACCTCGCCCGGGGTGGGGATGGGGCGGCGGGTGGGCTTCGGGGCGGCGGGTGCGGGGGTGGGAGTGGGAGTGGGAGTGGGAGTGGGGGACGGTTGGGCGGGTTTCTCGGCCGGCTTCTTCTCGGGCTTGCGGTCCGGTTTCTCGGCGGTGTTGGTGAGGCCGCCAGGAAGGGCGAGGAGGTGGGTGCGGGACGCCGGGACGAGGGGCGTGAGGGTTGCGGTGCCGGCGGGGGTGGTGGCGTTGCGGGCCAGGCGGGCGCGTACGTCCTGTTCGGCGAGGGTCTGGCAGCGGTCCAGGAGGGCGGCGGCGGTGGGGGTGCCGCGGAGGGCGCGGAGGGCGGCCAGGTCGTCGGGGGCGGGGCGGTAACCGGCGCGCAGCGCCTCGTCCAGGAGCGTGAGGTAGCCGGCCGCGGTGCCGGGGAGGGCGGCGCGGTAGCGGGCGAGGTCGGCCACGAGGAAGGCCCGCAGGCGGGCGCCCTCGCGCATCGCCTCGTCGAGCGACTCGGCCAGGCGGTGGCAGTCCTGGATGTCCTCGGCCGAGGCCTGGCCGGGGTGGAGGGCGAGGGCGAGAGCGCGGCGGAGCACACGCAGCTCCGCCACACCGAACGCCATGCCGCCGCGGGATCCGTATGGCGTGGGCATGGGGCGACGATACGCGCTAATCAGACAAACCAGGTGGTAGGGGGTGGGTGTGGCGTGGGGTGCCACTCGGGTGGGCGGGTGCCTGCCTGCGGCGCCTGCTCGGGTTCGGTGCGGGTGCGCGTAGCGCCTGACGCCGGGTGGTGGGGCGGGGGTGTGGCTACATGCGGGACACGTTGCGTTCGTACACCAGGCGTAGGCCGATCAGGGTCAGCCAGGGTTCGTGTTCGTCGATGACCGAGGATTCGCCGAGGACCATGGGGGCCAAGCCGCCCGTTGCGATCACCGTGACGTCGTCGGGGTCGGCGGCGAGTTCGCGGGACATGCGGTTGACGACCCCGTCGACCTGGCCTGCGAAGCCGTAGACGATGCCTGACTGCATGGCCTCGACGGTGTTCTTGCCGATCACGCTGCGGGGGCGGGCCACCTCGATCTTGCGGAGTTGGGCGCCCTTGACGCCGAGTGCCTCGACGGAGATCTCGATGCCGGGGGCGATGACGCCGCCGACGTACTCTCCGCGCGCGCTCACCGCGTCGAACGTCGTCGCCGTGCCGAAGTCGACGACGATCGCCGGGCCGCCGAAGAGCTCGACCGCCGCCACCGCGTTGATGATGCGGTCGGCGCCCACTTCCTTGGGGTTGTCGGTGAGGATCGGGACGCCCGTCTTGACGCCCGGTTCGACGAGGACGGCGGGGACGTCGCCGTAGTAGCGGCGGGTCACCTCGCGGAGTTCGTGGAGGACGGAGGGGACCGTCGCGCAGATCGCGATGCCGTCGATGCCGTCGCCCAGGTCGTCGCCGAGGAGGGGGTGCATGCCCATCAGGCCCTGGAGGAGCACCGCCAGCTCGTCCGCAGTGCGGCGGGCGTCCGTGGAGATGCGCCAGTGTTCGACGATGTCGTCGCCGTCGAAGAGGCCGAGGACGGTGTGGGTGTTGCCTACGTCGATCGTCAGCAGCATGGCCGGTTCCCGCTCCCTACTCCGTCGCTCGCAGATCCAGGCCGATGTCCAGGATCGCGGAGGAGTGCGTCAGGGCGCCCACGGCCAGGTAGTCGACGCCGGTGTCGGCGTATGCCTTCGCGTTGGCGAGGGTGAGACGGCCGGACGCTTCGAGGGCGGCGCGGCCGTGGACCAGGGCCACGGCTTCCTCGCATTCGCCCGGCGTGAAGTTGTCCAGCAGGATCAGGTCGGCGCCCGCGTCCACTGCCTCGCGGAGCTGGTGCAGGGTGTCGACCTCGACCTCGATCGGTACGTCCGGGAAGTTCTCGCGTACGGCCTTGAAGGCCTGGGTGACGCCGCCCGCGGCCACCACGTGGTTGTCCTTGACCAGGGCCGCGTCGGAGAGGGACATGCGGTGGTTGACGCCGCCGCCGCAGCGGACCGCGAACTTTTCGAGAGAGCGCAGGCCGGGGGTCGTTTTGCGGGTGTCCCGGACTTTGGCGTTCGTGCCTTCCAGGGCGTCCGCCCACGCGCGGGTGGCCGTTGCGATGCCCGAGAGGCGGCAGAGGAGGTTCAGTGCGCTGCGTTCGGCGGTGAGGAGGTCTCGGGTGCGGGTGGTGATGGAGAGGAGTTTCTGGTCCGGCGTTACTCGGTCGCCGTCTTCCACGTGTCGTTCGACTTCGAACTCGTCCTCGCAGACGATCGACATGATGGCTTCGGCGACCCTGAGGCCCGCCACGACGCCCGCGTCGCGGGCCACGAAGTCGGCCGTCGCCACCGCGTCCTCGGGGATGGTCGCGACCGTCGTCACATCCACGCCGCCCGCCAGGTCCTCTTGGATGGCCACGTTGGCGATGTCCTCGACCTCCACGGGGTCGAGTCCGGCCTCGGCCAGGAGCTGGGCGAGTGCGGGGTCGAGGCCGCATTCCAGGTATTCCTCGTCGGCGCCGCAGGCGCAGCCGTCACCGCAGCCGTCGGAGGGGACGAGGGGAAGGTCGGGGGTGCTCACTGCTGTCACTGCTCCTGGGGACGGTGCGCCGGGTGGTGCTGCCGGGTTGGGGGGAAGTCTGCGGTATCGGTGGTGCGCACGGCGAGTGTGCGGTCCGGATTCAGCCGTACGACGATGTGGCGGTGCCATGCGGCGTCGTCGCGGTCGGGGTGGTCCTCGCGCCAGTGGCAGCCGCGGGTCTCTTCGCGGAGTTGCGCTGCGGCGACCAGGACGCGGGCCACACAGAGGAGGTTCGTGGTCTCCCAGGTGTCGACGCCCGGCTCGGCCGTCTTGCCGTTCTCGTGCAGGGCGTCGCGGGCGTCGGCGTGCAGGCGGTGGAGTTGTTCGGCGGCCTTGGTGAGGGAGTCGGCGGAGCGCAGGACTCCGGCGCCCTCGGTCATGATCCGCTGGATGGTGAAGCGGTCCTCGGGGGCGAGCAGGGGATGCGCGGGCTGGTCGGGCTGCGGGATCGGGGAGGGCACGCGCGCGTGGAGGCCGTTTCGGCGGTGGGCCACGGCGATGTCGTGGGCGATGCGCTCGGCGTAGACCAGGCCTTCGAGGAGGCTGTTGGAGGCGAGCCGGTTCGCGCCGTGCACTCCGGTGCAGGCGACCTCACCGCACGCGTACAGGCCGGGGACCGTCGTACGGCCGTGGGAGTCCGTGCGGACGCCTCCGGAGGCGTAGTGGGCCGCCGGGGCGATCGGGATCGGTTCGTGGACCGGGTCGATGCCGTGGGCGCGGCAGGCGGCGAGGATCGTGGGGAAGCGGTGCTCCCACATGTCGGCGCCGAAGTGCCGGGCGTCGAGGAACATGTGCTCGGCGTCCTGCTCCTGCATACGCCGCATGATGCCCTTGGCGACGATGTCCCGGGGGGCGAGTTCGGCGAGCTCGTGCTGTCCGACCATGAAGCGCACGCCGTCGGCGTCCACCAGGTGGGCGCCCTCACCTCGAACGGCCTCGGAGACCAGGGGCTGCTGGCCCTCCGCGTCCGGGCCGAGGAACAGCACCGTGGGGTGGAACTGGACGAACTCCAGGTCGCTGACCTCCGCGCCCGCGCGCAGGGCGAGGGCCACGCCGTCGCCCGTCGATACGGACGGGTTCGTCGTCGCCGAGAAGACCTGGCCCATGCCGCCGGTCGCGAGGACCACGGCGGGGGCGTGGACCGCTCCTACGCCGTCGTGCTGGCCCTCCCCCATGACGTGCAGGCTGACGCCCGCCGTGCGGCCGTCGGCGTCCGTGAGGAGGTCGAGGACGAGGGCGTTCTCGATCGTGCGCAGGCCACGCGCGCGTACGGCCTCGACGAGCGCGCGGGAGATCTCCGCGCCGGTCGCGTCGCCGCCGGCGTGGGCGATCCGGCGGCGGTGGTGGCCGCCCTCGCGGGTGAGCGCCAGTTCGCCCTCGGTGGACTCGTCGAAGTGGGCGCCGGTCTCGATCAGGCGGCGTACGGCGTCGGGGCCCTCCGTGACGAGGATCCGTACCGCCTCCACTTCGCACAGCCCGGCCCCGGCGACCAGGGTGTCGTCCAGGTGCTGTTCGGGGCTGTCGCCCTCGCCCAGGGCCGCGGCGATGCCGCCCTGCGCCCAGCGGGTGGAGCCGTCGTCCAGGCGCGCCTTGGTCACGACGACCGTGCGCATGCCGGCGGCCTCGCAGCGCAGCGCGGCGGTGAGACCGGCGACGCCGGAGCCGACGACCACGACGTCCGCGGCGATGGACCAGCCCGGGGCGGGGGCGTGCAGTCGTATGCCTGTGCTGGTCACGAGGCGGCTCCGAAGGTGAGGGGGATGTTGTCGATCAGCCGGGTCGTGCCGACCTTGGCGGCGACCGCGAGGACGGCCTCTCCCGTGAAGTCGTCGTCGATCTCCGTGAAGTCGTCGGGGTCCACCAGGGCCAGGTAGTCCAGCACCAGGGGCGGGTCCAGGCGGGCGGCCTCGTCGAGGACCAGGCGGGCGGCGGCGCGTACGGCGGACGGGCCGCCGGGGACCGCCTTGGCGACCGCGTGCGCGTCGGCGGCGGCGCGGGACTCGCCGATGGCGCTCAGTGCCTCGGCACGCGCGCGCGTGGACGGCACCTCGCGGGCCCGCGCGCGCAACGCCTCCTGCGCCGCGTGCCGGTCGCGGCCCGCGAACAGCGCGCGGGACAGCGCCAGCGCCGTGCGCCGCTCCTGGGGCGAGAGGTAGCGGTTGCGGCTGGACAGGGCAAGGCCGTCGTCCTCCCGCACGGTCGGTACGCCGACGATCTCCATGCCGAAGTTCAGGTCCCGCACCATGCGGCGGATCATGGCGAGCTGCTGGGCGTCCTTCTGCCCGAAGAACGCCACGTCGGGGCGGGTGAGGTGGAGCAGCTTGGCGACGACCGTGAGCACGCCGTCGAAGTGACCGGGGCGGGAGGCGCCCTCCAGGCGCTCCCCCATGGGGCCCGCGCTGATGCGCACCTGGGGCTCGCCGCCCGGGTAGACCTCGTCCACGGCGGGGGCGAACACCACGTCCGCGCCGGCCTGCTCGGCGATCTTGAGGTCGGCCTCCAGAGTGCGCGGGTAGCGGTCGAGGTCCTCGCCCTTGCCGAACTGCAGCGGGTTGACGAAGACCGTGACGACGACGAAGCCGTCCCGGCCGACGTGCCCGCGCGCGGTGCGGACGAGGGTGGCGTGGCCGTCGTGCAGGGCGCCCATCGTCATCACCACGGCGGTGCGACCGGGTACGGCGTGGTGTTCGCGCACGTACGTCAGGTCGGCCAGGGTGGGGACGAGCTCGAAGCTCCGGCGGCTCATCGGTCTCCCCCGTTCTCGGGCAGGGTCGTGTCGGCGGCGAGTACCCCGAGCAGGTCCTCGGCGAGTTCCGGCTTCAGCAGCCCGTGGGCCAGCGCCCGGTCGGCGGTCGCGCGCGCCATCGCCAGATAGCCGGCGACGGCCTGCGGGGCATGCCGACGCAGCTCCGTGACGTGCGCGGCGACCGTACCGGCGTCCCCGCGCGCGACGGGGCCGGTCAGGGCAGCGTCGCCGGAGCGCAGGGCGTTGTCGAGGGCGGCGCCGAGCAGCGGTCCGAGCATCCGGTCGGGGGCCGCGACGCCGGCCGTGCGCAGCAGCTCCATGGACTGGGCGACCAGCGTCACCAGGTGGTTGGCGCCCAGGGCGAGCGCCGCGTGGTAGAGCGGGCGGTTCTCCTCGGCGATCCACTCGGGCTCGCCGCCCATCTCGATGACGAGCGCCTCGGCGGCCAGCCGCAGTTCCTCGGGGGCGGTGACCCCGAAGGAGCACCCTGCGAGGCGCTGGACGTCCACGGGTGTCCCGGTGAACGTCATCGCGGGGTGCAGCGCCAGCGGCAGCCCGCCGGCGCGCAGAGCGGGCTCCAGGACGTTCGCGCCGTACCGTCCGGAGGTGTGCACCAGCAGCTGCCCCGGCCGTACCGCCCCGGTGGTGGCGAGGCCCTCCACGAGGCCGGGCAGGGTGTCGTCCGGGACGGTCAGCAGGACCAGGTCGGCGCGCTGGAACACCTCTGCGGGCGGGACGACCGGCACGTCGGGCAGCAGCAGCGCGGCCCGCTTCCGGGAGGCGTCGGAGACCGCGGAGACGGCCACCGGGCGGTGCCCGGCGAGCTGGAGTGAGGCGGCGAGGGCGGGGCCCACACGACCGGCGCCGACGACGCCGACGGTGAGCCGCGCGGGGCGGTCCCTGGGGTCTGGCTGTTGGCTTGTACTCACGCGACGGTGGCCTTCCCGTTCCAGTCCGCTCGGGGTACCGGACGATTTCTCGTCATGTTAACGCGATTGGTTCGAGGGGCGTTCGGTTGTCCACAGGCCGTGGGTTTGTCCACAGGCTGTGGGTTGGGAAATCCGGTACGCGCGCGGGAGGGGGCCCGGCATGATCCAGGCATGGCTGAGACGCTGGGACAGGACTCGCGGGAACCGGTGGTGTCGGTCGAGGCGGTGTCGGTCGAAGAGCAGCGCAAGCGGCGCCACGAGCGGCGCAAGGCAGCGCATCGGGGCGCGCGGCGAGTGCTCGCGCGGCCCGGCGCGCTGGCGACGATGCGGGAGCGGCTGGCGCGGTTGGAGACCGCCGAGGAGCTGTACGACCTGGACGAGCCGGCGGACCTGTACGGCAACGGCATCGTGGAGGCCCTGGAGGCGAAGGTCGCCGGGCTGCTCGGCACCGAGGCCGCCGCGTTCTTTCCGACCGGCACGATGGCCCAGCAGGTCGCCCTGCGCTGCTGGGCGGGCCGCACCGGCGACCCGACCGTCGCCCTGCACCCGCTCGCCCACCCCGAAGTGCACGAACGCCACGCGCTCACGCAGGTCAGCGGCCTTCGCCCGGTCCGCCTGAGCAGTGCGCCGCGGCTGCCGACCGCCGCCGAGATCCGGGACTTCGAGGAGCCGTTCGGTGCGCTGATGCTGGAACTGCCCCTCAGGGACGCCGGTTTCGTCCTGCCCTCCTGGGAGGAGCTCACCGAGGTGGTGGAGGCGGCGCGGGAGCGCGACGCGGTGGTGCACTTCGACGGCGCGCGCCTGTGGGAGACCACCGTCCATTTCGGCCGTCCCCTGCACGAGATCGCCGGCCTCGCGGACAGCGTGTACGTGTCGTTCTACAAGTCCCTCGACGGCTTCGGCGGCGCCGCGCTCGCCGGTCCGCGAACGCTGGTGGAGGAGGCGAAGACCTGGCGGCACCGGTACGGCGGTCAGGTGTTCCAGCAGTTCCCGACCGTGCTGTCGGCACTGGCGGGGCTGGAGCGGGAGCTGCCCCGGCTCCCCGACTACGTACGGCACGCGCGCGTGGTGGCCGCCGCGCTGCGCGAGGGGTTCGCCGCGGCCGGCGTGCCCTGGGCGCGCGTCCATCCCGAGAAGCCGCACACCAACGAGTTCCAGGTCTGGCTGCCGTACGAGGCCGATGTCGTCGCCGAGGCGGCGGTCCGGCAGGCGGAGGAAACGGGGACCCTGCTCTTCGGCCGCCCTTGGGACGCCCCGGGCCCGGGCCTCGCCGTCACGGAGATCGACGTACGGGCCGCGGGCCTGGAGTGGACGGCGGACGAGGTGAAGGCGGCGGTCGCGGAGTTCGTGTCGCTGCTGCCGTAAAGGTCGTTGCCGTAAAGGTCAGTGCCGTAGAGGCCGGTGCCGTAAAGGTCAGTGCCGTAAAGGCCGGTGCCGTTAAGGCCGGATGGCGTCAGCTCGTGGCCCGTCGCCCCGGATGGAGCCACCGGCCCAGGGACTGCCGTAGCCGCCCATGGGCCGGGCGGCCGGCGAGCACCGCGCGGAACTCCCGCTGGTCGCGCCACTCGCGCGCGACCTGCCAGTCGTGGGCGCCGGGGGCGGGCGGGACGGGTTCGCCGAGGCGCTGGGCGCGGTAGGCGTCGAGGAGGTACTGCTGGGTGATGCTCATGGCGGTTCGCCTCTTCGGAAGTTGGTGCAAACAGGTGTCGGAATCCGGAAGGCTCCGCGGCTGCCCCGGTGACCCCAGGCTGCGCCGCCCCGGCGGCCGGCGTCGCGTGGATTGACGCCCGGCGTCAATCGAGGGCCGCGTTGTCAGTGGCGGGGTGCACCATGACGTCATGACCGTGAGCATCGACATCGCGGGGCTGCCGCCGGAGAGGGTCGCCGTCGTGCCCTCGCCCCTCGCCGAGCTCGGCATGGCGTTGCACGCGCTGTCCGAGCCGGGGCACCATCCCGGCCTGCAGGGCTGGGTGACCAGCGTGACCGCCCGCCTCGACTCACATCTGGCCGACCGGATGTGCGAGGCCGACTTCCTGTGGCGGACGACGTTCTCGGACCTGTTCATGCCGTTCGCGGGCCTCCCGGGTCGCTCCACCCTGCCCGGGGCGACGCTCGCCGAGGACATGGACCTGCTGGACAAGCTGTCGGACGAGCAGTTCGCGGACGCGGCGCTGGAGTTCACCTGCACGCCCGACTACGACCTGCCGGGCAGCAGCGTCCTCGCCGACGCCGGCCTGCGCCGCCGCGCCCTCGACCTCGCGGCGTCGCGCGGACCGAGCCAGGTGCGGTTCACCGAGCGGCTGCTCGGCGATCCGCCACGCGTGCGTGCCTGGCTGCGGCAGTTCCTCCAGGAGTGCGACGAGGCGTTCTTCAACGACGTCTGGGCCAGGGTGCGCCACCCGCTCGCCGCGGACGCCCGGCACAAGACGGAACTCCTGCGGCACAAGGGCCTCGGCGAGGCACTGGCCTCCGTGTCCTCGGCCGTGGCACTGGCCGGGGACGGCTCCCGGATCATCGTCGACAAGCTGGGCGACGGGCGTACGACGACCGCTGACGGCGGGCTGCTGCTGGTACCGACGAGCCTCGGCTGGCCGCACCTCCAGGTGCTGCACCGGTACGGCTGGCAGCCGGTCCTGCACTACCCGGTGAGCTCCCCGGAGTTGGCCTCGCCACCGTCGCTCGAGCAGCTCACCCTGCGGATGACCGCCCTGTCCCACCCCCTGCGAATGCGCATCTGCCGCCATCTGGCCCGCACCGCGTTCACCACCAGCGAGCTCGCCACGGCGTACGGCGTGACCGCGCCGGAGATATCCCGGCAACTGAGCGTGCTGAAGAAGGCGGGCCTGGTCACCACGCGCCGCCGCGGGCGGTACGTCCTGCACCAGCTGGACGTGACGGTGGTGGCCCGCCTGGGCAGCGACTTCCTGGAGGGGATCCTGCGCTGAGCGGAGTCGTCAGTCGAACCGGATGTGCCTGATCCCCACCCGGGCCTGCCGCAGCCGCGTCCGCAGCGCCCCCTCGTTGTTCGGCCGCAGGGTCAGCCCGGCGAGCACGGCGATCCGGTCCGCCGTCTTCGGCACCGTCGAGTGGTCGGTCCACAGGTGCTCGGCGAACTCCGGCTCGCGCAGCCGCTCCAGACAGTGGTCCAGCTGCTGCACCGCCCAACTCTCCCTGCGCGGCCCGGCGTTCTTCCCACCGATCCCACCGACGTACTGAAGGAGGTGTCCAAGGCTCCGCTCCCGCAGCCGTTTCAGGACGGTGTCGCGTTCCGCGAGGAGGGTGAAGTGGCGTACGTCGTGGCCGAGTTCGCGAAGCCGCCCGACGGTCTCCGCGAAGTAGCCGGAGTCGGTGACCGTCATCGGCGCGATGACGGGGCCGTCGTGCCGGGTGAGGGCGAGGTCGAGGACCTCGACGACGCCCTGCCGCCAGGAGACCAGGTCCTGGAAGTCTCCCCGCAGCCGGGGCGGGAGCATGCGGCGCAGACCGAAGCCCGCGTGTTCCGGGTCGCAGATGACGCTGCCGGGCAGCCGGCGCTGTATCTCGTGTGCGGTCTGTGTCTTGCCGCCCCCGAAGGGGCCGTTGATCCACAGGAGCATGCGCAGACCCTACCGACGGCCGAGCGGGTCGGTCAGCCGTGTCCCCCGGCCCGCACGAGCCCCGTCTCATATGCCAGGACCACCACCTGCACCCGGTCCCGCAGTCCGAGCTTGGTCAGGATGCGGCCCACGTGCGTCTTCACGGTCGCCTCGGACAGCACCAGCCGGGCCGCGATCTCCCCGTTGGACAGCCCCTGGGCGACCAGCACCATGACCTCACGCTCCCGCTCGGTGAGCCGCTCCAGCTCCTTGTGCTGCGGTTCCTTGCCGGCACTGGGCAGCATCGGCGCGAACCGGTCGAGCAGGCGCCGGGTCGTCGAGGGGGCGACGACGGCGTCGCCGCTGTGCACGGAACGGATGGCCGCGAGGAGCTCGCCGGGCGGCACGTCCTTGAGCATGAAGCCGGAGGCGCCCGCCTTGAGCGCGGAGAAGGCGTACTCGTCGAGGTCGAAGGTGGTCAGGATCAGCACCTTCGGCGGGTTGGGGTCCGCGCAGATCCGGCGGGTGGCCTCCACGCCGTCCAGCTTCGGCATACGGACGTCCATGAGCACCACGTCGACCTCGGTCGAGCGCACCACCTGCAGGGCCTCGACGCCGTCACCCGCCTCGGCCACGACCTCCATGTCCGGTTGCGCGGCGAGCACCATCCGGAACCCGGTGCGCAGCAGCACCTGGTCGTCGACGAGCATCACGCGGATCGTCATCGGGGCCTCTTCCTGTCCGTCTCGAAGACGGTTTTCCATCTCGAAGGTCGTTTGTGCGAAGTTTTTCGGGGGCGTGACAGGTGTCAACAGGGGGCGTGCGTATGCGTCAGTGCGCTGGTTTGAGCGGTAGCAGAGCACTGATCCGGAATCCTCCGCCGGGGCGGGGCCCCGCGTCCAGGGTGCCGCCGACCATGCCGACCCGCTCGCGCATACCGATCAGGCCGTGCCCCTGCCCGTCGAGGCCGCCCTCCTCGTACAGCTCGTGCGGGGCGCCCTTGCCGTCGTCCTCGACGAGCAGGCCGAGACCGTCGTCGAAGTAGACCAGGCGCACACTCGCGCCCGCGTTGGGCCCGCCGTGCTTGCGGGTGTTGGTGAGCGCCTCCTGCACGATGCGGTACGCGGTGAGCTCGACGCCGCTGGGCAGCGGGCGCGGCGTGCCCTCGACCTTGAAGTCGACGGGCAGTCCGGAGGTCCGGCACTGCTCGACCAGGTCCTCGATCTGCCCGACGTCGGGCTGCGGGACGTACTCCCCGCTCTCCTGGGGCTCGCCGGTGCGCAGTACGCCGAGCAGGCGGCGCATCTCGGCGAGGGCCTGACGGCCGGTGGAGGAGATGGTCTCCAGGGCCTTCTTGGCCTGGTCGGGCGCGGAGTCGAGAACGTAGGCGGCGCCGTCGGCCTGCACCACCATGACGGACACGTTGTGCGCGACGACATCGTGCAGCTCGCGCGCGATACGGGCGCGTTCGGCGGCGACCGCGACCTTGGACTGCGCCTCGCGCTCCTTCTCGAGCCGGGCGGCACGCTCCTCCAGCTGCGCGAAGTAGGCGCGGCGGGTGCGGATGGAGTCGCCGAGCACCCAGGCGAGGGCGAACGGCACCGTCTGGAAGATCGCCAGCGCGATGTTGCCCGCGACGCTCGTCTGGAACTCCGGCCAGCGGATCTGCGCCATCGGCGCCGCGCACAGGCCGCCGACCAGCGCGAACCGGGAGGCCCAGCGCGCCCCGACCGCGGCCACGGTGTAGACGATCACCAGCATCGCGAAGTCGGCGGGCATCGGCGCCACGTCGAGCGCCAGCTGCGCCACCCCCACCACGGCCGCCAGGACCAGCATCTTCTCCGGCATCCGCCGGCGCAGCGTCAGCGCCACGCACAGCAGGACCGTGACCGGCACCACGAGAGCCGGGAGATCGGTCCCGGTGCTCTCCTGGGTGACCACCCCGCCGACCACCGAGATCCCGAACAGAACGAGGGCCCAGCAGCCGTCCACCCATGTCGGGTGTCGGCGGAGGAAGTCGTAGAGGCGCTGCACGTAACCCAGCGTAGGGAAGCGTGATGCGTGCGGGAGTCAACCGGAGGGCCGATCCGGATGCGATACGTGTACTCCGCAAGGTGGAGGCCCCGTTCTCCTGTGCGCCTAGCCTTGCCGTGTGACGACGGGTGCGACGAGCGAGACGGCGGACGACGGGTGGCGCGACGGGCGCGACCTGCGGGGCCGGCGGGGCCGGCGGGACTGGCGGGGCTGGCGCGCGGCCATGGAGGCGGCGCTGTACGGCCCCGGCGGCTTCTATCGCAGGCCCGAGGGTCCCGCCGGGCACTTCCGTACGTCCGTGCACGCGTCGCCGCTGTTCGCCGAGGCGGTGGCGCGGCTGCTGCGCCGGGTCGACGAGGCGCTGGGCCACCCGGAATCCCTCGACTTCGTCGACATGGCGGCGGGGCGGGGCGAACTGGTCACCGGTGTGCTCGCCGCGCTGCCCGCCGACCTGGCCGCCCGCACGCGCGCGTACGCCGTCGAGATCGCCGACCGCCCGGCCGGCCTCGATCACCGCATCGAGTGGCTCGCCGAGTGCCCCAAGGGCGTCACGGGGCTGCTGTTCGCCAACGAGTGGCTGGACAACGTGCCCGTGGAGGTCGCCGAGGCGGACCCCTCAGGGGTGTGGCGGCTGGTGCTCGTACGGGAGGACGGGACCGAGCGGCTCGGGGAGCCGGTGTCCGGGGCGGCGGCCGAGTGGCTCGCGCGGTGGTGGCCGGGGCCGGACGAGGAAGGCCTGCGCGCGGAGATCGGGCTGCCCAGGGACACGGCGTGGGCGTCGGTCGTCGCGCGCGTCGAGCGGGGGCTGGCGGTCGCCGTGGACTACGCGCACACGGCGGACGCGCGGCCGCCCTTCGGGACGCTCACCGGCTTCCGGGAGGGGGGGGAGACAGCGCCCGTGCCGGACGGCTCGTGCGACCTCACGGCGCACGTCGCGCTGGACGCGTGCGCGCTGCCCGGGGGGCGCACACTGACCCAACGCCACGCCCTGCACGCCTTGGGGGTCGCGGGCGCACGCCCCCCGCTCACGCTGGCCACCACCGACCCCGCGGCCTACGTACGCGCCCTCGCGAGCGCCGGGGAGGCCGCCGAGCTGACGGCGCCGGGCGGGCTGGGGGACTTCGGGTGGCTGGTGCAGCCGGTTGGAATTCCGGACTTGCTGACCGGCTGACCCCCGCCTGAACGCCCCTACTTGTCGATGTCCCCCACCACGAAGAACATCGACCCCAGAATCGCCACCATGTCCGCCACCAGCGTCCCCGGCAGCAGCTCGGTCAGCGCCTGGATGTTGTTGTACGAGGCGGAGCGCAGCTTCAGCCGGTACGGCGTCTTGTCGCCCTTGCTGACGAGGTAGTAGCCGTTGATCCCGAGCGGATTCTCGGTCCACGCGTACGTGTGCCCCTCGGGCGCCTTCAGCACCTTGGGGAGCCGCTGGTTGATCGGCCCCGGCGGCAGCTCGGCGATCCGGTCCAGACAGGCGTCGGCGAGGTCGAGCGCGTTGTGCGTCTGATCCAGCAGGCACTCGAACCGGGCGAGACAGTCGCCCTCGGTGCGCGTGACGACCTTGAGGGTGTCCTGCAGCTCCCCGTAGGCCAGATACGGCTCGTCGCGGCGCAGGTCGAAGTCGACGCCCGAGGCGCGCGCGATCGGCCCGCTCACGCCGTACGCGTGCACGGTCGCCGGCGCGAGGTATCCCACGCCCCGCGTGCGCCCCCGGAAGATCTCGTTGCCGAGGACCAGGTCGTCGAACCGGTCCATGCGCGAGCGCACCCCCGAGACGGCGGCACGCGCGCGTGCGGTCCAGCCGGCCGGCAGGTCCTCCTTGAGGCCGCCGACGCGGTTGAACATGTAGTGCATCCGCCCGCCGGACACCTCCTCCATGACGTTCTGGAGGACCTCGCGCTCCCGGAACGCGTAGAAGACCGGCGTGATGCCACCCAGCTCCAGCGGGTACGAGCCGAGGAACATCAGGTGGTTCAGCATCCGGTTGAGCTCCGCGAGCAGCGTGCGCGTCCACACCGCGCGCTCGGGCACCTCCATGCCGAGCATGCGCTCCACGCCGAGGACGACGCCCAGCTCGTTGGAGAAGGCGGACAGCCAGTCGTGACGGTTGGCGAGCATGATGATCTGGCGGTAGTCGCGCGCCTCGAACAGCTTCTCCGCGCCGCGGTGCATATAGCCGATCACCGGCTCCGCGCGCGTGATGCGCTCCCCGTCCAGGAGCAGCCGCAGGCGCAGCACGCCGTGTGTGGACGGGTGCTGAGGGCCGATGTTGAGCACCATGTCGGTGCTCTCCGCGGCGCCGCCGATTCCGACCGTGGTCTCCGTCGTAGGAGTCATGGACACAGTCTGTCCTACGTAGGCTGACCATATGGAGACGGGGAGCCCGGAGGGCAGCGGGACGATGGGCCCGGGCATGGTGACGGCGGAGGCCGAACCGGCGTGGACCGGGCTGCCGCCCGGCCTGCTGCGCATGCGACGACTGTTGCTGGTGGTGTGGTTGGGGGCGTTGACCCTGGCCACGGGTCTGTTGCCGGGGCTGCTGGCCGGTCCCGCGTGGGCGGCGTTCGCGCTGCTGCCGGCGGCGCTGATGGTGTGGGGCTGGGTGCTGATCGGCCGCAACTGGCGCTCCTGGCGGTACGCCGAGCGCGCCGACGACCTGCTGATCAGCCGTGGCGTGCTGTGGCACACCGTGACGGTGGTGCCGTACGGCCGCATGCAGCTGGTCGAGGTGACCTCCGGTCCCGTCGAGCGGCACTTCGGGCTGGCCAGCGTCCAGCTGCACACGGCCGCCGCCGCGACCGACGCGACCATCCCCGGCCTCGACCCGGCCGAGGCGGAACGGCTGCGCGACCGGCTCACCGAGCTGGGCGAAGCACGATCGGCGGGGCTGTGACGACGCCGGGCACCGACGACGACGTACGCCGCGAGGTGACCGTGACCGAGCGGCGGCTGCACCCGGTGACGCCGTTCAGGCGGGCCTGGGCGCCGGTCGCCGTGCTCATCGGGTGGGCGCTGCACGACCCGGACGGAGCGCACCGCCAGCTGACCCGGCTGACGACGACCACGATCCTGATAGCCCTCGCGGTGGTCATCCCGGCCGCCGCCCTGTACGGCTTCCTCAGCTGGTGGTTCACTCACTTCGCGGTGACCGGGACGGAACTGCGCATCCGCACCGGCCTGCTGTTCCGGCGCACCGCGCACATCCGCCTGGAGCGCATCCAGGCCGTCGACGTCACGAGACCGCTCCTCGCGCGCGTGGCGGGCGTCGCGAAACTCAAACTCGACGTCATAGGGACCGACAAGAAGGACGAGCTCGCCTACCTCGGCGAGGCCGACGCACGCGCGCTGCGGGCCGAACTCCTCGCGCGGGCGGCCGGTTTCGCGCCCGAGACCGCGCACGAGGTCGGCGAGGCACCGGAGCAGCGGCTGCTGCACGTGCCGGCGGGCGTGCTCGCCGTCTCCCTGCTGCTGACTGGCGCGACCTGGGCCACGCTGGCCGCCGCGCTCGTCGTACCACCCGTGCTGTGGTTCTTCACCCACAACCTGTGGACGGTGGTCGCGACCGCCGTGCCGCTGCTCGGCGCGGCGGGCGCGAGCAGTGTGGGGAGGTTCGTCGCCGAGTACGACTGGACGGTGGCGGAGTCGCCGGACGGGGTGCGGATCGACCGGGGGCTCCTGGACCGCGCGCACGAGACGGTGCCGCCGGGGCGGGTGCAGACCGTGCGGATCGTGGAGCCGCTGCTGTGGCGCGGGCGCGGTTGGGTGCGGGTGGAGCTGGACGTGGCCGGCTCGTCCAACTCCGTGCTGCTGCCGGTGGCCCCGCGCGAGGTCGCGGAGTCGCTCATCGCGCGCGTACTGCCCGGCGTGACCGTACCGCCCGCCTCGTCCCTGTCCCGGCCGCCGCGACGCGCCGGCCGGTGCATGCCGCTGTGGTGGCGGGGATACGGCCTCACCGCCACGGACACGGTGTTCGTGGCCCGGCACGGCCTGCTCCGGCGCAGCGTCGCACTCGTCCCGCACGCCAAGGTGCAGAGCGTCCGGCAGGAGCAAGGTCCCTGGATGCGGCGCTGGCGGCTCGCGCACGTCCACGTGGACACCGGCGCCAACAAGACCGTGACAGCCCGCCTGAGGGACGCCGAGGAGGCCGCGCGGCTGCTGCGGGCGCAGGCCGAGCGGTCACGGACAGGGCGCAGGGACGCGCGGCCGGACCGCTGGATGGCCTGAGCCTGCGGACGCATGCCATGGCGGCGCGGCCGGACCGCTGGATGGCCTGAGCCGCCGGACGAGACGGCGCGAAAACGCGAACCGAACGGGGTTTCAGGAAGCCGCGCTGCGCAGCCCCTGGACGTCGATCTGCTCGGTCTCGTCGTGCGCCGTCAGGTCGATCACCTGGCCGACGCCGCGCGACTCGGCGGTCGGGGGCTTGAACTCCGCCTCCGCCTGGGCCTTGTGCAGATCGAGCGCCTCCTGACCGACCACGTCGGCGAGGTCCTCGTTCTGCACGGCCTCCAGGGCGGCGAACGCCGCGCCCTTCGCCTTCGTACCGAAGAAGTCGAACCCGCCCTCGACAGTGGGACGCCGCACGGGCGTGGACGCCGGTACGACCGCCACCGCGGTCGGCACGGTGTAGTGCCCGGAGGGCTGCTGGACGTGCGCCGGGGTGGGGGCGGCCGCGTGCTGGTGCCCGTCGGCCGCCTCGGTCTTCCCCCGCGCTTCGTCCTCCTGCGCGGCCTCCGCCCCGGCACCACGGCCGGCGTCGGCCGGCCGGGGCTCGACAACGGTGTCCTTCTCGGCCTCGGCCTTCGGATCGGCGTCGAAGCGGACCAGCGCGGCCTGCGCCCGCAGGAACAGCCGGGAGCCCTCCGGGGAGAACAGCCTCGGAGTCGTCGGCTTGTCCTCGACAGCGGCCTCGTCGGCCTCGACGGACTCCTCCGGCGCCGGTACGGGAGGCAGCGCACGCGCGGGAGTGGCGGCCTCGATCTCCAGCAGGCGGCGGCCCTCCAGGGCGCTCGCCCGCTCGGACTCGGCGGTGGCGTACCGGCGCAGCAATGCCGCGTGTTCGTTGCGCAGCCCGGCCAGTTCGGCGCGCTTCGACCGGAGCCGCTGTTCGAGTTTGCCGCGCAGTTCGCGCGACTCCTCCAGGTCGCTCTCCAGTTCCGCGACGCGCTCCTCGTGCCGCCACTCGTCGCTCGCACGCGCGCGCGTGAGGTCGGCAACCTGCTTGCCGGCCTGGATGTCCCAGCGGCGCATGACGACCGCGCCGGCGACAGCCGTCACCGCGGCGGCGGCCGCGAGCCCCCGGAGCACCGTCGGCTCCGTGAACACCCAGGGGCCGAGGGCGCAGACGAGCGAGACGCCTGCGATCGCCGACGGAGGCAGCAGCCTGTGCAAGGGCGGTGAATGGCGATGACGTCCACGTGGCATGGCCAGAAACTTACCGCGCGTAGGCGAACCATGGTGCCCCAGGCGGTAAAAACACGGCCACCACATTGCCGTGGAGCAAAGCCGCCATCCAGACCTGGAACACAGCCGCCGCGCTGCGTTGGAACGCAGCCACCAAGGCACCTTGGCGCACCGCCACCGCATCACCTTTGGCACGGCTTTGCGAAACGGAGTGAACCTCGCCCTCCGTCCCGCCGTCCTAGAGGGCGCAATGTCGCCGGATGCCCGAATCGGCACCGGACGCCAACTCTCGCGCAGAACCACGGGATGCGATGTCTGTCAGGGAAGATGGGGAAATGAGGCGGCACCGCCGACTGCGCGGTCCGCGTCCCGAGTCCGTTCCCGCCCTCGTCGGCAGGGCCTGTGCCCTCGTGGGCCTCCTGGACATCGCCGCGGGCGTCTTTCCCCGCTTCCGGCACAGCCGTATGCACGCGCTCGCCGAGGTGCTGCCCGGTGCGCTCGGACCGTTCGCGGCCGCGCTCTCGCTCAGCGTCGGCGTGCTGTTGCTGCTGCTCGCCCACGGCCTCAAGCGCGGCAAGCGCCGGGCCTGGCGGGCCGCCGTGGCGCTGCTGCCGGCCGGGGCGATCGCGCAGTTCACATACCGGCACTCCCTGATCGGCGTGCTCATCACGCTGGCGCTGCTCGCGCCGCTGGTGCGCCACCGCGACCAGTTCGCCTCCCTGCCCGACCCGCGCAGCCGGTGGCGGGCGCTGGCCAACTTCGTGCTCATGGGCGCCGGTTCGCTCGCCCTGGGCCTGGTCGTCGTCAGCGCGCACCCGCACAGCCTGATCGGCGCCCCGTCGCTGGCGGACCGCATCACCCATGTCCTGTACGGCCTGTTCGGCTTCGAGGGCCCGGTCGCCTACCAGGGCGACACCTCATGGACGGTCGGCGTCTCGCTGGGCGCACTCGGCCTGCTCACCGCCGTCACCACGATCTACCTCGCCCTGCGCCCCGAACACCCGGCCGCGCGGCTCACCGAGGACGACGAGATCCGGCTGCGCGCCCTGCTGGAGCGGCACGGCGGCCGTGACTCCCTCGGCCACTTCGCGCTGCGCCGCGACAAGGCCGTCGTCTTCTCCCCCAGCGGCAAGGCGGCGGTGACGTACCGTGTGGTCTCCGGGGTGATGCTCGCCGGCGGGGACCCCATAGGTGACGTCGAGGCCTGGCCCGGCGCCATCGAACGCTTCATGGACGAGGCACGCGCGCATTCGTGGACGCCGGCCGTCATGGGCTGCTCCGAGACGGGCGGCGAGGTGTGGACCCGTGAGACCGGCCTCGACGCCCTCGAACTGGGCGACGAGGCGGTGGTGGAGGTCGCGGATTTCTCCCTCACCGGCCGCGCGATGCGCAACGTGCGTCAGATGGTCAAGCGCATCGAGCGCGCCGGTTACGAAACCCGGGTACGACGCGTCCGTGACCTCGGCGAGGCCGAGCTGGACCGGATCCGCCGCGCCACCGACGACTGGCGCGGCACCGACAGCGAAAGGGGCTTCTCCATGGCCCTGGGCCGCATCGGCGACCCCGCCGACGGCGACTGCCTCGTGGCCACCGCCCACAAGGCCGACCCGGAGCCGGGTCCGTACGGCGACCTGAAGGCGGTCCTGCACTTCGTGCCCTGGGGTGCCGACGGGGTCTCGCTGGACCTGATGCGGCGGGACCGCTCGGCGGACCCGGGCATGAACGAACTGCTGATCGTGGCCGCGCTGCGGGCGGCGCCGAAGTTCGGCATCGCGCGCGTGTCACTCAACTTCGCGATGTTCCGCTCCGCCCTGGCACGCGGCGAGAAGATCGGCGCGGGACCGGTACTGCGCGCCTGGCGCGGACTTCTGGTGTTCCTCTCCCGCTGGTTCCAGATCGAGTCCCTGTACCGGTTCAACGCCAAGTTCCAGCCGCGCTGGGAGCCCCGATTCGTCGTCTACCGCGCCTCCGGCGACCTGCCGCGCATCGGCCTGGCCGCCCTGCAGGCGGAGGGCTTCCTCAACCTCGGCCGCGCCCTGCCGCGCCCCCTGCGGCGCCAGGAGGCCACCGCGCGCCCCTGCGCGCACGCCGTCGCGGAACGGGATGTACGCGCGGCCTGAACCCGGACAGGCCCGAGCGGCGGACCCCCGCCCCCTCCAGTCCCTGGGGGCCGCCGCTCGGGCCGCACCACCCGACGCCGCCGTCGCCGGACGCGATCACGCCGGTCCCGCCTGGCCGGACCGCCCAGGTGAGGAGCCCGCTCCCACCCTGGGCCTACGCTGAACGTATGAGCAATCACAGCGGACGCGGGCGGATCGCGGGCCTTCCGGAATGGGACCGCTGCGCGGTCATGGGAGTCGTGAACGTCACCCCCGACTCCTTCTCCGACGGCGGCCGCTGGTTCGACACCACCGCCGCCGTCAAACACGGCCTCGAACTCGTCACCGAGGGTGCCGACCTCGTGGACGTCGGCGGCGAGTCCACCCGCCCAGGCGCCACCCGGGTCGACGAGGCCGAGGAACTGCGCCGCGTCATCCCGGTCGTCCGCGGCCTCGCCTCCGAGGGCGTCGTAGTGTCCGTCGACACCATGCGCGCGTCCGTCGCCGAACAGGCCCTCGCCGCCGGCGCCGCCCTCGTCAACGACGTCAGCGGCGGCCTCGCCGACCCCGCGATGATCCCGGTCGTCGCGCGGACCGGCGCCCCCTTCGTGGTCATGCACTGGCGCGGCTTCCTGGAGGGCGGCAACGTCAGGGGCGTGTACGACGACGTCGTCACCGAGGTCGTCGACGAACTGCACGCGCGCGTGGAGGCCGTTCTGGAGGGCGGCGTCGCCCCCGACCGGATCGTGATCGACCCCGGCCTCGGCTTCTCCAAGGAGGCCGAGCACGACCTCACCCTCCTCGCCCACCTCGACCGCCTGCGCACCCTCGGGCACCCGCTGCTCGTCGCCGCCTCCCGCAAGCGCTTCCTCGGCCGCGTCCTGGCGGGCCCGGAGGGCTCCCCGCCCCCCGCACGGGAGCGCGACGCGGCCACGGCCGCCGTCTCCGCGCTGGCGGCGCACGCCGGCGCATGGGCGGTGCGCGTGCACCAGGTGCGTGCGACGGCGGACGCGGTACGGGTCGCACGCGCCGTGGAAGGAGCCAGGTGAGCGCCCCTCACACCGACGTCGAACAGGTCGAACTCGCCAACACCGCCTTCTACGAGACACTGGAGCGGGGCGACTTCGAGGAGCTGTCCACGCTCTGGCTCACCCCGTCCGACCTGGGCGTCGACGAGACGTACCACGACCCGGCGGACACCGGCGTGATCTCCTGCGTGCACCCCGGCTGGCCGGTGCTCACCGGCCGCGGCGAGGTCCTGAGGTCGTACGCCCTGATCATGGCGAACACCGAATACATCCAGTTCTTCCTGACCGACGTGCACGTCTCGGTCACCGGCGACACCGCCCTGGTGAGCTGCACGGAGAACATCCTCAGCGGCGGCCCCGCCCCCGAGGACGGCGAAGGGCCCGGCCCACTCGTCGGCCAGCTGGTGGTCGCCACGAATGTGTTCCGGCGCACACCCGCCGGCTGGAAGCTCTGGTCGCACCACGCATCCCCGGTACTGACCGAAAGCGCCGAGGACGAGGACGACGAGTCGACCGCCTGAGTGGGTAGGCGCACCACAAGGGCCGGAAGGGACCCGAAAGGGGCCGGAAGGGACCGAACAGGGCCCGAAGGAACCAAGAAGTGGTTGGAATCACGAACCTGGGGGTATGGGCGGCTACCAGCCCGTGAGCCACCGGATTCCCCAGGGGAAACACGCGATGAAACCTCCCGGCCCCAGCCCGGGCCCGCGCCACCGTGGCCCGGTGCTGTCGGTGTCCGCAGGTAGATTCGTTCGAGGCCGGCGTGCCGTCCGCACACGGTACGGACCGGTCACATCCGACGATTGCAGGAGTGATTCGCGTGGATCGTGTCGCGCTGCGCGGCCTGAAGGCCCGCGGGCACCACGGTGTGTTCCCCAGGGAGCGCGAGGAGGGCCAGACCTTCATCGTGGACCTCGTCCTCGGCCTGGACACCCACCCGGCCGCGGCCGACGACGACCTGGCGAAGACCGTGCACTACGGCATCGTGGCGGAGGAGGTCGTGGCCGTCGTCGAGGGCGAACCGGTCAACCTCATCGAGACGCTCGCCGCGCGCATCGCCCAGGCCTGTCTGAAGCACGAAGGTGTCCAGGAGGTCGAGGTCACCGTCCACAAACCGGACGCACCGATCACGGTCCCCTTCGACGACGTGACCGTCACCATCACCCGGAGCCGAGTATGACTGCCTCGTTCACCGAGGGTCACAGCGACCCGACCGTACAGCCGGTACCCGCCTCCGTCGTCGAGAAGGTCGACGCCGCCGACACCACCCTGCAGAACCCCAAATTCGCGGTCATCTCCATCGGCTCCAACCTCGGCAACCGCCTGGAGACCCTCCAGGGCGCCATCGACGCCCTGGAGGACACGCCCGGGGTGCGCATCAAGGCCGTGTCCCCGGTCTACGAGACGGAGCCGTGGGGCGTCGAGCCCGGCAGCCAGCCCTCGTACTTCAACGCGATCGTGGTCCTGAAGACCACCCTGCCCCCGTCCTCGCTCCTGGAGCGGGCGCACGCGGTCGAGGAGGCCTTCCACCGGATCCGGGACGAGCGCTGGGGCCCGCGCACCCTCGACGTCGACATCGTGTCGTACGCCGACGTCGTCTCCGACGACCCGACGCTCACCCTCCCCCACCCGCGCGCCCACGAACGCGCCTTCGTGCTCGCCCCCTGGCACGACGTGGACCCCGACGCCCAGCTGCCCGGCCGCGGCGCCGTCGCCGCACTGCTCGGCGCGGTCACCCGTGAGGGTGTCGCCGCCCGCGCGGACCTGGAACTCCGGCTGCCCGAGTAGTCGTTAAGGTCGAGACGGCCACAGTCCGGGGCATCCGGGGAACCGAAGGGACACCGTGAGAGAGCTGCGCATCAGGGTGCTGGCCGGCGTCTTCGTCGTCGCCGGGATCCTGTCCTGGGCGGGCGCCCGCCTCTGGAACTCGATCGGCACGCTCCCGAGCGTCCCCCTCGCCGCCCCCATCGTGCTGGCCCTGATCGCCGCGGTGCTGCTCGCCACGGCGCTCTCGATCCGTGCCCGCCTCAAGGCCCAGCGCGAGCGCCGCCCCGAAGCCAAGGGCGTCGACCCGCTGATGGCGGCCCGCGCGGTCGTCTTCGGCCAGGCCAGCGCCCTGGTCGCCGCCCTCGTCGCCGGGATGTACGGCGGCACGGGCGTCTTCCTGCTGGAGTCCCTCGACATCCCGGCCCGCCGCGACCAGGCCATCTACGCCGGCTGCTCAGTGGTGGCGGGCATCGCCGTGATAGCGGCCGCCATCTTCCTGGAGCACGTCTGCAAACTCCCGGAGGACGACGAACACAACGGCGCGGGCACGGCTCCGGCGGCGTGAGGGGCCCGCGTTCACCAGGGCTGGCGGGCCAGGTGACCGTTGACGAGGAAGCTGGGACAAGGGTCGAGCCGATAGCTGCGGACAACCCGGTTGCCGCTGTGAGGCAGGCCGCGCAGCGGGAGGCAAATGCCTCATCGTTGACCACCAGCGACACGTAGCTTCCGCGCGTGTGTCCACGCGAGGACAGTGCCCTCAGCATCCCTCGCGTGGACCCATCCGTCGGGTGTTCCCAACATCAGGTCAGGAGCCACGGTGAACGTCAGCCGATCGGTCATCACGTCCACCACCTCGCGGACCTTGACGGTCGCCACCGTCTGCTTGCTGGGCAGCCCGTACCCCACCGTGATCCCCCTTGATCAGCGATCAAGGGGGATCACGGTCGGTATCGGGCACCACTGACAATCGGGTCAGCGTGCCAGTATCAGGCTCATTGCCTCGGCCCGGGTCGTGGCGTCCCGAAGCTGCCCACGCACCGCCGACGTCGTGGTCTTGGCGCCGGGCTTACGGATACCGCGTACCGACATGCACATGTGCTCGGCCTCGATGACGACGATCACGCCTCGGGCCTCAAGGATCTTCATGAGGGAATCGGCGATCTGCGTGGTGAGTCGTTCCTGAACCTGCAGGCGACGGGCAAACACCTCAACCAACCGCGCAAGTTTCGACAAACCCGTGATCTTGCCGCTTTCGGCCGGAACATACCCGATGTGAGCCACGCCATGAAATGGCAGGAGATGGTGTTCACAGAGGCTCACGATTTCGATGTCCTTGACCAGGACCATCTCGTCGTGCCCGAGGTCGAACGTGGTCGTCAGGACTTCCTCGGGTTCCTGCCTCAACCCGGCCAAAAGCTCGTGATACGCCCGCGCCACCCGCGCCGGCGTCTCCCTGAGGCCCTCGCGGTCCGGGTCCTCGCCGACCGCGATCAGGAGTTCGCGTACGGCGTTCTCGGCGCGCTTCTCGTCGAACTCGCCGATCGTGCCCTCGCCGTCCAGCGTCACGGGGTCGGTCATCTGGTGCCTCGTTCCTGTGCCTGACGCGTACTTTCACGCGTCCCATCCGTGCGGATACGTCGATGCCGCGCCCCCCAGGCTAGAACCTGGGGGGCGCGGCATCCATTCCGGGCCTGGTGGGCCGCAGGGGCGGCCCCGGGCTCAGACTTCGGGACGGTCCTCCGGGGCGGCCGGTTCGGCTGCCGGGGCGGGCTCCGTCGCCGAGCTCTTCGCGGTGATCGCCGCCGTCGCGCCGTTGGCGCCGTTCGTCAGTGCGAGCTCCTTCGGGGAGAGCACCGGCGGACGGGTGGACGGCGTACGGCGCGAGGAGCCGGTCCACGCGGGACGCGGCGGCCGCTTGACGATCGGGGCGAAGATCTCGGCGATCTCCTCCTTGCCCAGGGTCTCCTTCTCCAGGAGGGCCAGGACCAGGTTGTCGAGAACGTCGCGGTTCTCGACGAGGATCTCCCACGCCTCGTTGTGCGCGGTCTCGATGAGCTTCTTGACCTCTTCGTCGACGAGCGCGGCGACCTCCTCGGAGTAGTCGCGCTGGTGAGCCATCTCACGTCCGAGGAACGGCTCGCTGTTGTCGCCGCCGAACTTGATGGCGCCCAGGCGCTCCGTCATGCCGTACTGCGTGACCATCGCGCGGGCCAGGTTGGTGGCCTTCTCGATGTCGTTGGCGGCACCGGTGGTCGGGTCGTGGAAGACCAGCTCCTCGGCCGCGCGGCCGCCCAGCATGTAGGCCAGCTGGTCGAGCATCTCGTTGCGCGTGGTCGAGTACTTGTCCTCGTCGGGCAGCACCATCGTGTAGCCGAGGGCGCGGCCGCGGGACAGGATCGTGATCTTGTGGACCGGGTCGGAGTTCGGTGAGGCCGCCGCGACCAGGGCGTGACCGCCCTCGTGGTACGCGGTGATCTTCTTCTCCTTGTCCGACATGATCCGGGTCCGCTTCTGCGGGCCCGCCACGACGCGGTCGATGGCCTCGTCGAGCATCTTGTTGTCGACCAGCTTCTTGTCGCTGCGGGCCGTCAGCAGGGCGGCCTCGTTCAGCACGTTCGCCAGGTCGGCGCCGGTCATGCCGGGCGTGCGGCGGGCGACCGCCGACAGGTCGACGTCGGGCGCGACCGGCTTGCCCTTCTGGTGAACCTTGAGGATCTCCAGACGGCCCTGCATGTCCGGGCGGTCGACGGCGATCTGCCGGTCGAAACGGCCGGGGCGCAGCAGCGCCGGGTCGAGGATGTCGGGCCGGTTCGTCGCGGCGATGAGAATCACACCGCCCTTGACGTCGAAGCCGTCCATCTCGACGAGCAGCTGGTTCAGGGTCTGCTCGCGCTCGTCGTGTCCGCCGCCCAGGCCGGCGCCACGGTGGCGGCCGACCGCGTCGATCTCGTCGACGAAGACGATCGCCGGGGCGTTCGCCTTGGCCTGTTCGAACAGGTCACGGACTCGGGAGGCACCGACACCGACGAACATCTCGACGAAGTCGGAACCGGAGATCGAGTAGAAGGGCACGCCCGCCTCGCCGGCGACGGCGCGCGCGAGCAGCGTCTTGCCGGTGCCGGGCGGGCCGTACAGCAGCACGCCCTTGGGGATCTTGGCGCCGACGGCCTGGAACTTGGCCGGCTCCTGCAGGAACTCCTTGATCTCCTGGAGCTCCTCGACGGCCTCGTCGGCACCCGCGACGTCGGTGAACGTCGTCTTGGGGGTGTCCTTGGTGATGAGCTTGGCCTTCGACTTGCCGAAGTTCATCACTCGGCTGCCGCCGCCCTGCATCTGATTCATCAGGAACAGGAAGACGACCACGATGAGGACGAAGGGCAGCAGAGACAGCAGGATGCTGACGAACGCGTTCTGCTTGGTCGGCGAGACCGTGTAACCGTCCGGGATCTGCTTGTTCTGGTACTTGTCCTGCAGCGTGTTGGCGAGGTTGGCGCCCTGGTCGCCGATGTAGCTCGCCTGGATCTTCGAGCTGTCCTCGATCTTTTCGCCGTCCTTGAGCGTGACCTTGATGGTCTGCTCGTCGCCGGTGGTCAGCTTGGCCGCTTCGACCCTGTTGTCATTGATCGCCTGGACGACCTGGCCGGTGTCCACCGTCTTGTAGCCCCCGGACGAGCCGACGACCTGCATCAACACGACCACGGCAAGGACGGCCAGCACGATCCACATGACCGGCCCACGGAAGTATCGCTTCACGTCCATCCATACGGAGCGGTGCCGCCCCGTCCCTCCTGCCATAGTGAGTTTGATAAGACAGTTCTTCTGACGGTACCCCAGCCATGGTGCCCGAAGCCGCACGGGACGGCTGGCGAACCCGTCTGCATGCTCCAACGGCGCGGAACCCGCCGGGGTTCCCGATCGTCTTAGAAGGACCCAGCCGTCCGGCTCAGCCGCCGTAGACGTGGGGCGCGAGCGTACCGACGAACGGGAGGTTTCGGTACTTCTCGGCGTAGTCGAGGCCGTAGCCCACGACGAACTCGTTGGGGATGTCGAAGCCGACCCACTCCACGTCGATGGCGACCTTCGCGGCCTCCGGCTTGCGCAGCAGCGTGCACACCTTCAGGGAGGCGGGCTCGCGGGAGCCGAGGTTGGAGATCAGCCAGGACAGGGTCAGGCCGGAGTCGATGATGTCCTCGACGATGAGGACGTGCTTGCCCTTGATGTCGGTGTCGAGGTCCTTGAGGATCCGGACGACACCGGAGGACTGGGTGCCCGCGCCGTAGGACGACACCGCCATCCAGTCCATGGTGAGCGGGGTGGACAGCGCCCGGGCGAGGTCGGCCATGACCATCACCGCGCCCTTGAGGACGCCGACGATCAGCAGGTCCTTGCCCGCGTACTCCGCGTCGATCTTCGCGGCCAGCTCGGCCAGCTTCGCGTCGATCTCTTCCTTGGTGATGAGTACCTGCTGGAGGTCGGCACCCATGTCTTTCGCGTCCACCCGCATCACTTTCGGTCGTCCCACCGGCCGCACGACCGCTCCCCGGTGAGGAGACCGGCCGCCTCCCCCGAGGGGGAGGGATTCAGCCTTGCCGAATCACCAGTCTGCCACCCTGGCGCCGGACGACGACTTTGCCGGGGAGGTTGATGGCTCCCTGACCGCGCCAGCCGGTGATCAGGCGGTCGACTTCCTCGATGTGACGGGCGAACAGCGAACCGGCCGGGGCACCGGCCTCGATGGCGGCCCGGCGCAGGATCCGGCGGCGTACCGCGGGCGGCAGGGCGTACAGCTTGGCGCACTCCAGGCCGCCGGCGGCGTCGCGGACGGCGGCTTCGGCCTGGCTGGCCCAGGTGTCGAGGGCGTCGGCGTCGTCCCGGGAGAGCTGGGCCGTGCGGGCGAGCGCCTCGACGACGCCCTTGCCGAGCGCCTTCTCCAGTGCGGGCAGTCCCTCGTGCCGCAGCCGGGACCTGGTGTACGCCGGGTCCGCGTTGTGTGGGTCGTCCCACACCGGCAGGGACTGGACCATGCAGGCCTTGCGGGCGGTCTGCCGGTCGAGCTGGAGGAAGGGGCGCCGGTAACGGCCGCCGGCCCCCGAGACCGCGGCCATTCCGGACAGGGAGCGGATGCCGGAGCCGCGGGCGAGGCCGAGCAGGACGGTTTCGGCCTGGTCGTCGCGGGTGTGACCGAGCAGGACGGCGGCGGCGCCGTGGCGTACGGCGGCGGAGTCCAGGGCGGCGTACCGGGCGTCCCGGGCGGCGGCTTCGGGGCCGCCGTCGCGGCCGACGCGCACGGCGATGGACTCGGCCGGGTCCAGGCCGAGCTCGCGCAGCCGCAGCACGACCTCCGCGGCGCGCAGCTCGGAGCCCGGCTGCAGGCCGTGGTCGACGGTGATGCCGCCCGCGCGGATGCCGAGTTTGGGGGCCTCGAAGGCGACGGCGGAGGCCAGCGCCATGGAGTCGGCGCCGCCGGAGCAGGCCACGAGCACGAGCGGCGACGGGGGGCGCTCGTGGGGGGCGGCGGTGTGGGGGGTGGAGGTGTGCTCGGTGAGGATGTCGTGGAGGACGCGGCGGACCGCCAGGCGTATCGCCGCGACCGCAGGATGGGGACCCATTGTCCGGTTCCCTTCATGAAGTTTTTCGGGGGGTGAGCCTGAGCTCAGTCACTCAGAGTGTGTAGATGGTGACAGAACCGGGCCGTTCCCCGAGCATTGCACGCCTACCCATGGCTCACGGTCCCTCGGACGGGTGATTGGAGGGGCGTTTGCCTGCCGTCGGCCGGATCCGGTTCACCACGTCTCACCCCGCGCTCATGTTTCACTCCTGCGGTGCACCCGTGCGATCCAGTCCGCCGGTTTGGCGATCTCCGACTTGGTGGGGAGGGTGTTCGGGGAGGTCCACACGCGGTTGAAGCCGTCCATGCCGACCTCGTCGACGACGGCGCGTACGAAGCGCTCGCCGTCCCGGTACTGCCGGAGCTTGGCGTCCAGACCGAGCAGCTTGCGCAGAGCCAGGTCCAGGCGGGAGGCGCCCTTGGCGCGCCGCTGCTGGAACTTCTCACGGATCTCCGCGACGGTCCGGACGACGTCGGGTCCGACGCCGTCCATCACGAAGTCGGCGTGGCCTTCCAGCAGCGACATCACGGCGGTGAGCCGGCCGAGGATCTCCCGCTGGGCCGGGGTCTGCACCAGCTCGACCAGGGACCGGCCGCTGTCGCCCTCCTCGCCCTCGGGGCGGCCCCCGGCGAGCGTCTGGGCGGCCTCGCGGATGCGTTCGAGGACGGTCATGGGGTCGACGTCGGTCTCCGCCAAGAACGACTGGATTTCGCCCTCCAGGTGATCACGCAGCCACGGCACCGCGGAGAACTGTGTGCGGTGGGTCTCCTCGTGCAGGCACACCCACAGGCGGAAGTCGTGCGGCTCGACGTCGAGTTCGCGCTCGACGTGGACGATGTTCGGGGCGACGAGCAGCAGTCGGCCGCCGCCGTTCGCGCCGGCCGGGAGGTCGCGGCTGGCGGGGGCGAAGGTCTCGTACTGGCCGAGGACGCGGGAGGCGAGGAAGGACAGCAGCATGCCCAGTTCCACGCCGGTGACCTTGCCGCCGACGGCGCCGAGGACCGCGCCGCCGGGGCTGTTGCCGCGCCGTTCCTGCATCTTGTCGAGCAGTGGCCTGAGGAGTTCCCGGAAGCCGGCGACGTTGGCCCGGACCCAGCCGGGGCGGTCGACCACGAGGACTGGCGTGTCGTGGGTCTCCTCGGTGCCCATCCGGGTGAAGCCCCGGACGTGCCCCTCCGAGGCCTTGGCGTGCCGGCGAAGCTCCGCGACGACGGCCCGGGCCTCGTCGCGGCTCACTTCTGGGCCCGGCCGCACGAGCCGGGTCGCGGTCGCCACCGCGAGGTTCCAGTCGACCATCCCGGAAGAAGCACCGATGCTCGTCATGCGTCAACGGTACGTGAGCGGTCCCACTTCGGGCAGGGCGTGGCGGTCGGCGGGGCGGGGCCCCTGATACGGGGTCCCGACGGCGGTCGAGGCCGCGAGCCGGCCGAGCCTGGAGCCCCGCCGCCCCGCGCACACCCCGGTCAGCGGGACGTCGTCAGAGCCGTCGCGGCCCGGTCCAGGGCCCTCTGGGCCGCCGTCACATCGGTGGTCTCCGAGGCCAGGAAGGCGAAGCCCAGGACATGACCGTCGCGGGTGACGGCCGTCCCGGCCAGGGCGTTCACGCCCGTGAGGGTGCCGGTCTTGGCGCGTACGATGCCGGCCGCGCCGTCGGCGTACCGGCCGGTCAGCGTGCCCGTGAAGCCGGCCACCGGCAGGCCGGTGAGGGTGGGGCGCAGCTCGGGGCGGGACGGGTCGGCGGCCTGCAGGAGCAGGCGCGACAGCAGGTTCGCGGTGAGCCGGCCGTCGCGGTCGAGGCCGCTGCCGTCCTCGAAGCGGGCGCCCTTCAGAGGCAGGCCCAGCTTCTTCAGCTGGGCCTGGATCGCGCGTCCGGCCCCGGCGAAGTCGGCGCGTTCGCCGGTCGCGAGGGCGGTGTGGCGGGCGAGAGCCTCGGCGATGTCGTTGTCGCTGTTGGTCATCATCCGCTCGACCAGGGCGGACAGCGGGGGCGACTGGACCTTGGCGAGGGGCTGGGCCCGCTCGGTCGCCTTGGACGGGCCCGGGGACGTGGTCCTGATGCCGTGCTCGTTCAGGAATTCCGCGAACCGCCGGGTCGCGTCCGCCGCCGGGTCCGGTACGCGCCGCACCGGCCCGCTGGTCGAGCCGTCGGTGCGGGCCTCGTCGACCATCAGGGCGCTGACGGCGGCGATGTTGTCGTTGACCCCGATGGGGTGAAGTTCGGACCCGGCGTACAGGGTGGTGTCGTACGACAGCGTCACCTCGCGCACCTCGCCCTTCAGGGCGGCGGCCGTCCTGGCGGCGAGGGTGCGCAGGCTCGCCTGGCCCGCGCTGTCCTCGTGGGCCGTGAGGGTGGGGTCGCCGCCGCCGACGAGGACGAGCTCCTTGGTGTCGGGCTCGTAGACGGTGCGGGTGGTGAGGCGGTGGTCGGCGCCCAGCGCGGACAGGGCGGCGACCGCGGTGGCGATCTTCGTGGTGGAGGCGGGGGTGAGCGCCTCGTCGGCGCCGCGGCCGTAGAGCCGCTTGCCGGTGGCCAGGTCGACGACGACGGCGGTACGGCGGCTGCCGAGCGCCGGATCGGCCAGCAGCGGGTCCAGGACACCCGCAAGGGCCTTGCTGTTGGGTGCCGACTTGACGAGGTTCGTGGCGCCGTCGAGGCCGGTCAGGACCGAGGCCGCGCTGGGTGCGGGTTTCGGCGCGCCGGCCATGCCGGGGTCGGCGCCGTGATCTGTGCCACCCGTGTCCTGCTGGGCGGCGGCCCGGTCCCGCTCCGCCGTACGCTGGCCGGAGGAGTCCCAGGGCCCCGTGGCGGTCACCACACCGGCGGCCAGCACGAGGCCCGCGGTGGCGGCGACCGCGGTGTACGGCCACGGTTTCGCCCCCATCACCTTTCCGACCTGCGGTTTCGCGGCCGACGCCCACCGGGCGACCCGGGGCGCGGCGGCCGCGCGGGCCCGGGCGAGACGGGGACGTACGGCGTTCGCGACCCGCGCCAGGCGCGGTCTCGCGGCCTGCCAAGGCCTCAGCTCGGGCACGACCACCAGCCCCTTTCGCGATCACACAGCTGCGTGAGGGACACTTAACCACCAGAACTGTGTGCTGATCATGGAGGAGCCACCGGTGGAGTTCGACGTCACGATCGAGATTCCGAAGGGTTCGCGGAACAAGTACGAGGTGGACCACGAGACCGGTCGTATCCGCCTGGACCGCCGCCTGTTCACGTCGACCAGCTACCCGGCCGACTACGGCTTCGTCGAGAACACCCTCGGCGAGGACGGCGACCCGCTGGACGCGCTGGTCATCCTGGACGAGCCGACGTTCCCCGGCTGCCTCATCCAGTGCCGTGCGATCGGCATGTTCCGGATGACCGACGAGGCCGGCGGCGACGACAAGCTGCTGTGCGTGCCCGCCCACGACCCGCGCGTGGAGCACCTGCGCGACATTCACCACGTGTCCGAGTTCGACCGCCTGGAGATCCAGCACTTCTTCGAGGTGTACAAGGACCTGGAGCCCGGCAAGTCCGTCGAGGGCGCCAACTGGGTGGGCCGGACGGAGGCCGAGGCCGAGATCGAGCGGTCCTACAAGCGCTTCGAGGAGCAGGGCGGTCACTGAGCCCTCGCGTCCTGGGTAAACGGGTCGCACGCGTGCGCGTGCGGCCCGTCCGCGTGTCTGTGCGCATACTGGCCTACTGGGTGTGTCGTACAGGGAGTGCTGCTCAGTGACGGAGGCGGAGGACCGCAAGCCGCAGTCGGACGAGGCGAGGACCACGTTCGACCCCGAGATCACGTCCGAGTTCGCGATTCCCGAGGGGCTGGACGTTCCGAGGGCGGTCGGCGAGTCGGAGACGACGTCGGAGTTCGCCGTGCCGGACGGGCTCGACGTCCCGGCGCCGCCGGTCGCCGAGGCCGAGGGGTCGGCGTTCAGTCCGCCGAGGACCTACAGCTCGGGCAGCGCGCCGGCCGCGTTCACGCCCGCGACCGGGATTCCGGCGGTCCGGCTCACCAAGGACGTGCCCTGGCAGGACCGGATGCGCACCATGCTGCGGATGCCCGTCGCCGAGCGGCCCGCGCTGGAGCCGGTGCAGAAGTCGGAGGACGAGGCCGGCCCGGCCGTCCCGCGCGTCCTGGACCTGACCCTGCGTATCGGCGAGCTGCTGCTGGCCGGTGGCGAGGGCGCCGAGGACGTGGAGGCGGCGATGTTCGCGGTCTGCCGCTCCTACGGCCTGGACCGGTGTGAGCCGAACGTCACCTTCACGCTGCTGTCGATCTCGTACCAGCCGTCCCTCGTCGACGACCCCGTGTCGGCGGCCCGGACGGTACGCCGCCGGGGCACCGACTACACCCGCCTCGCGGCCGTCTACCAGCTCGTCGACGACCTCAGCGACCCCGAGACCCACCTCTCCCTGGAGGAGTCGTACCGGCGCCTCGCGGAGATCCGACGCAACCGGCACCCGTACCCGACCTGGGTGCTGACCTCCGCGAGCGGGTTGCTCGCGGGTGCGGCCTCGGTGCTCGTCGGCGGTGACCTGATCGTGTTCGTCGCCGCCGCGCTGGGCGCGATGCTCGGCGACCGGCTGGCCTGGCTGTGCGCGGGGCGTGGACTGCCGGAGTTCTACCAGTTCACGGTGGCCGCGATGCCGCCGGCCGCGATGGGGGTGGCGCTCACACTGCTGCACGTCGACGTGAAGGCGTCCGCCGTCATCACCGGTGGGCTGTTCGCGCTGCTGCCCGGGCGGGCGCTGGTGGCGGGCGTGCAGGACGGGCTGACCGGCTTCTACATCACCGCGGCGGCACGCCTGCTGGAGGTCATGTACCTCTTCGTGGGCATCGTCGTGGGTGTGCTGGTCGTGCTGTACTTCGGCGTTCAGCTCGGTGCCCAGCTCAACCCCGACGCGGCGCTGTACATCGCCGAGCGGCCATGGCTGCAGATCGCCGCGTCGATGCTGCTGTCGCTGACCTTCGCCGTGCTGTTGCAGCAGGAACGGGCCACGGTGCTCGCGGTGACGCTCAACGGGGGCGTCGCGTGGACCGTGTACGGGGCGATGCACTACGCCGGGGGCATCTCGCCGGTCGCCTCCACGGCGGTGGCGGCGGGGCTGGTGGGGCTGTTCGGGCAGCTGCTGTCGCGGTACCGGTACGCGTCGGCGCTGCCGTACACGACGGCCGCGATCGGGCCGTTGCTGCCCGGCTCCGCGACGTACTTCGGGCTGTTGTCGATCGCGCAGAACGAGGTGGACTCGGGGTTGGGGTCGCTGACCAAGGCCGCGGCGCTGGCGATGGCCATTGCGATCGGGGTCAACCTGGGGTCGGAGATCTCGCGGTTGTTCCTGCGACTGCCGGGCGCTGCCACCGGGGGGCGCAGGGCTGCCAAGCGGACGCGGGGATTCTGACGCCGGGCGCCTACGGGGGGTGCCGGGCGCCTACGAGATCGGTGCGTCCGCTTTGTTCGGCGGCTGCGGGTTGTGGGTGGTTGCTCGCGCAGTTCCCCGCGCCCCTTGAGGCGTTTTCAGTTCTGCCGGTAGGGGTCGTACGGGTACTGCTGCTGGCCCTGCTGGCCGCCGTACTGCTGCTGCGGGTACTGCTCGGCGTACGGCTGCTGCTGGTGCGGGTACTGCTGCTGGTAGCCCTGGTTGCCGTAACCCTGCTGGCCGTAACCCTGCTGGCCGTAACCCTCCTGGCCGTAACCCTCCTGGCCGTAACCCTCCTGGCCGTAACCCTCCTGGCCGTAACCCTGGTCGTTCTGCTGGTGCGGCTCGATGCGGCGGAGCTGGGTCGTGGCGTCGTCCATCACGGGCTGCTGCTGGGCCGGAGGCTGGTGCTGGGGCTGGGGCTGCTGAGGGTTCTTCTTGTTCTTCGAGCGGGCTCGCCAGAACTCGATGATGATCGGCAGGACCGAGACGAAGACGATCAGGATCAGGATCGCCTCGATGTTGCTCTTGACGAAGCCGATGTTGCCCAGCCAGGCGCCGAGCATGGTCACGCCCGCGCCCCACAGGATGCCGCCGACGACGTTGAAGATCAGGAACGAGCGGTACCGCATGCCGCTGACGCCCGCGATGATCGGCGTGAACGTGCGCACGATGGGCACGAAGCGGGCCAGGACCAGGGACTTCGGGCCGTACTTCTCGAAGAACTCGTGGGCCTTGGCGACGTTCTCCTGCTTGAAGAAGCGGGAGTCGGGGCGGGTGAAGAGCGCCGGGCCGACCTTCTTGCCGAACATGTAACCCGCCTGGTCGCCGAGGATCGCGGCGATGCAGATCAGCACGATGGCCGCCCACAGCGGGAAGTCCAGCTGCTTGGACGTGATCAGCAGACCGGCCGTGAACAGCAGCGAGTCGCCCGGCAGGAAGAAGCCGATGAGCAGGCCCGATTCGGCGAAGACGATGAGGAGCAGGCCCCAGATACCGAAGTTGTCCAGCAGATAGTTCGGATCCAGCCAGCTCGGTCCGAGGGCAAGCGTCGTCACGGTTCCGGGCTCCTGAGGGGTCGGGAAGTACGGCATCCAATACGGCCGGACAAAGCTATCAACGCAAGGTGTCCGCCCCAGGTTCCACCGGTGTCTCCAGGATGCACTGTGAGCCGACCGCGACAAAGCTGTGAGGTGTCCCGGTGGTCCTGGCCCGGGAGCAGGCTCCCGGGCCAGGAGGGTCAGGAGGTGTGCCGGGCGGCATTGGCCCTGATCGCGTCGCGGAGGTACACCGCGAGGCCCGGGCGGATCTTGTCGTACGTCTCCGTGAACCGCGGGTCGGAGACGTACATCTCACCGAGGCAGCCGTGCATCTCGTGGGAGCAGTCGTAGGACGACCGCGTGATGAAGAGGCGGTGCTCCTCCGCGGTGTCCATGGCCGCCTCGGAGTCGGCCGGGGTGCCGGCGGCCATCAGGTCGGCCATGCTCCGGTGGATCCGGTCGAACTCCTCGGTGAAGCGCTTCCAGTCCTCCTTGGTGAAGGAGGCCGCGCGCTGCTGCGACTGCCGGTAGGCGTCGGTGTCGCCCCAGCGCTGCCGCACCTCGTCCTCGTACTGGTCCGGGTCGAAGTCCCCGAACACCTCGAACTTCTCCTCGGGCGTGAGGTTGATGCCCATCTTGCGTGCCTCCATGGCGTGCTCCACGGCCGCCGCCATCTTCTGCAGCTTCTCGATCCGGGCGGTCAGCAGTTCGTGCTGGCGGCGCAGGTGTACGCGCGGGTCCGCGGCCGGGTCGTCGAGCAGGGCGGCGACCTCTTCGAGCGGGAAGCCGAGCTCTCGGTAGAACAGGATCTGCTGCAGCCGGTCGAGGTCGGCGTCGCTGTACCGCCGGTGGCCCGCGTGGCTGCGCTCGCTGGGCACGAGCAGGCCGATGTCGTCGTAGTGGTGCAGGGTGCGCACCGTGACCCCGGCGTACCCGGCGACCTGTCCCACGGAGTAGCTCACTTCCGCTCCCTTCTCGGTACGCCCTCCACGCTGAGGCCTCACGCAACGTTAGGTGCAAGCCGGAATCGGCGGCCTCATCGGCTCAGGCGCGCGAACCGTCGTACCGCGAGCGGGAAGAAGACCGCGAGCAGCGCCAGCGGCCATATGACCGCCGCCCAGATGTGACCGGTTTCACCACCGGGGTTGCCGAACAGGTCGCGCACAGCCGTGGCCGTCTGGGACATCGGGTTCCACTGGACGACGGTGCCGAGCCAGCCGGGCATGGCCTCGGGGGTGGCGATGGCGTTGGACAGGAAGCCGACCGGCCAGACCAGGATCTGCACCGCCTGCACCAGTTCCGGTTTCCCGGCGACCATCGCGAGGTGGATGCCGATCCACAGCATGGCGAAGCGGAACAGGAGCAGCAGGCCGACGGCGCCGAGGAAGGCGACCGGCCCGCCGTGCGCGCGCCAGCCCAGGGCGAGGCCGACGCCGATGAGGACGGCCAGGGCGAGCGCCGACTGGAGCATGTCGGCGACCGAACGGCCCACCAGGACCGCGCCGTTGGCCATCGGCATCGACCGGAAGCGGTCGATCACTCCCTTGTTGAGATCCTCGGTGACGGCGATCATCGTGCCCTCCAGGCCGAACGCCATGGTGAGGGCGAGCATCCCGGGCAGCAGGTAGTCGATGTAGTCGCCGGTGACGGCCCGGCCGCCGCCGATCAGATAGCCGAACATCACCAGCAGCATCACGGGGAAGGCGACGTTGACGGCGACCTGGACCGGTTGCCGTGCCCAGTGGGCGAGTTCACGGCGGGTCATGGTCCAGGAGTCGGTCAGCGCGTGCGTGGTCACGCGGCCTCCTTCGCGCGGTCGGCGGTGAGGTGCAGGAACGCCTCGTCCAGGGTGGGGCGTCGCAGGGCCACGTCCTCGGCCTCGATACCGGCCTCCTCAAGGGCTCGTACGACGCCGGAGAGCGCGGCCATCCGGTCGGTGACCGGCGCGCTGAGCAGCCGCCGGTCGGCGTCGACGGTGATGTCGTCCTTCGGTACGGGAAGCAGCGCGACGGCGGCGCCCAGGTGGCCCGCGTCGCGCAGGACGACGTCGATCCGGTCGCCGCCGGTCAGCGCCTTCAGCTCGTCCGCCGTGCCCTCGGCGGCGATCCGGCCCCGGTCGACGACGGAGATGCGGTCGGCGAGCTGGTCGGCCTCCTCCAGGTACTGGGTGGTGAGCAGCACCGTCGTACCGCCGCCGGCCAGGGAGCGGACTGACGCCCACACCTCGGCGCGGCCGCGTGGGTCGAGGCCGGTGGTCGGTTCATCCAGGAACAGCACCTCCGGGTCGGTGATCAGCGACGCGGCGAGGTCCAGGCGGCGCCGCATGCCGCCGCTGTACTGCTTGACGGCCTTGCGGCCGGTGTCGGCGAGGCCGAAGCGCTCCAGGAGCTCACCGGCCCGCACGCGCGCGTGCCGGGCGCCCAGGTGGTACAGGCGGCCGAACATCTCCAGGTTCTGCAAGCCGCTCAGCTCCTCGTCCACGGCCGCGTGCTGGCCGAGCAGCCCGAGGCGCGTCCGTACCTCGTACGCCGCTCGCACGACGTCGTGCCCGGCCACCTCGACCCGGCCCGCGTCGGGGCGCAGCAGCGTGGACAGGATGCGGACCAGGGTGGTCTTGCCGGCGCCGTTCGGCCCGAGCACTGCGTGCACCGCGCCGCGCGCGACCGTGAGGTCGAGCCCGTCGAGTGCGTGCTTGACGTCTTTTCCGTTGCCGTACTGCTTGCGTGCTCCTACGACGGTGATCGCCGTGTCGGCCACTGAGTCACTCCCTCGCTAGCCCGCTGCTAGTCAAACTTGACTACCAGTTCACCGTAGTACCCGGCGGGAGTATTGGTCAAACTTGATTAGCGGTCGTCCTCGGGATGCCGCTCCGTCGTCGCGTACGGGTTCTTCTCGCCCTCGGCGAGTACGCCGACGAACGGCTCGCCCTCACCGGCGAAGGTGTAGGCGCCGCCCTCGATACGGCCGATCACGCCTCTGGCCCACTCGGCCTCGGCGTCCGCCGTGTGGATCCAGAGGTTCATGATCTCGCCGATGTGGCCCAGCTGTTCGGGGCCGTCCTCGGGGACGTAGTGGTCGGTGACGGCGTCGCGCCACTCCTCGATGCGCCGGATGCGCTCCTTGAGCAGCGCGACCGCCTCGGTCCTCGGCAGGTCCACCATGAAGCCGATGGCCGCGGACTTGACGTCGACCTTCTGGTCGTACGAGGTCATCGCGTCACGCAGGAGGGCGAAGTACTCCTGGTCGCCCTCCGGCGTGATCTCGTACTCGGTGCGCGGCGGGCCGCCCGCGGTGGACGGCGCGATCTCGTGCGCATGCAGCAGGCCCTGCTTGGCCATCTGCTTCAGGGCGTGGTAGATCGAGCCGGGCTTGGCGTTGGACCACTCGTGCGCGCCCCAGTACTCCAGGTCGTTGCGCACCTGGTACCCGTGGGCCCGCCCGTGCTGGCGGACGGCACCCAGCACCAGGAGACGGATCGCTGACATGCGGTCCAGATTAGGCCGCCCGGCCGACCCGACCGAGGTCCGCCCCGGTCGGCCCGCTCAGAACGGGAACGCGCTCCGCCCGTGCTGGACCGAGATCCACTTCAGCGTCGTGAACGCCTCCAGCGTCGTCTCGCCGTTCAGGCGGCCGAGGCCCGAGTGCTTCTCGCCGCCGAACGGGACGAGCGGCTCGTCGTGCACGGTGCCGTCGTTGACGTGAAACATGCCGGTGTCGATGCGCTGGGCGAAGCGGACGCCGCGTTCGACGTCGGCGGTGTGCACGGCCCCGCTCAGGCCGAACGGGCTGTCGTTGACGAGGCGGACCGCCTCCTCCTCGCCGTCGAACAGCACCAGCAGCGCGACCGGCCCGAAGATCTCCTGGCGCAGCAGCGCCGAGTCCGCCGGTACGTCCGTCAGGACCGACGGCTCGACCAGGTTGCCGCGCGTGGCGCCGCGCACCAGCGCGGTGGCGCCCTCGGCGACCGCCTGCTCGACGACGGACGTGACGGCCTCGGACTGCGAGGAGTTGATCAGCGGGCCGATGACCGTCTCCGGGTCGCTCGGGTCGCCGGCCTTCAGGCCGCTCACCTTGGCGACGAACTTCTCGGTGAACGCGCCGGCGACCGAGCGGTCCACCAGGACGCGGTTGGCGGCCATGCAGACCTGGCCCTGGTGGACGTACCGGCTGAAGACGGCCGCGTCGACGGCGTAGTCGAGGTCGGCGTCGTCCAGGACCACCAGCGCGCTGTTGCCGCCGAGTTCGAGGACCGCGCGCTTGAAGTGCTGGGCGCAGACGGTGGCGACATGGCGGCCGACCCTGTCGGAGCCGGTGAAGGAGATGACCTTGGGGACCGGGTGCTCCAGGAAGGCGTCGTTGATCTCCGCGATGTCGGTGACGACGACGTTGAGCAGACCGGCCGGCAGTCCCGCGTCCTCGAACAGCTTGGCGATGACGGTGCCGCCGACGATCGGGGTGTCCTGGTGGGGCTTGAGGACGACCGCGTTGCCCAGGGCGAGGGCCGGGGCGACCGACTTCAGGGACAGCAGGAACGGGAAGTTGAAGGGGCTGATGACGCCGACCACGCCGACCGGGACGCGGTAGAGGCGGTTCTCCTTGCCGGGGTCCGGGGAGGGGATCAGGCGGTGCTCGGCGCGCATCGTGAGGCTCGCGGCCTCGCGCAGGAACTCCTTGGCGAGGTGGAGCTCGAAGCCGGCCTTCACGCGCGTGCCGCCCAGTTCGGCGATGATCGCCTCGGTGAGCTCCTGCTCGCGCTCCTCGACCAGCCGCAGCACCTTCTCCAGCACGGCGCGGCGGGCGTGCGGCCCGGCCTCGGCCCACTGCCGCTGGGCGCGGGCGGCGGCGCGGTAGGCCTGATCTATCTCGTCGACCGTGGCTATCGTGATCGCGGCCAGCTTCTCACCGTCGTACGGGTTGAAGTCGATGATGTCCCAGGAACCGGTGCCCGGACGCCACTCGCCGTCGATGTACTGCTGAGCCAGGTCGGTGAAGTAGGACGACATGTGATCCCTCAATCCCTGCGGTGAAGCAGTGCCCTGATCACGCGTCATCGTACTTGTGATGCAACCGAGTTGGAGTGACTCTCCGGGAACCTCTCACGAGAGCTCGGGTCAGGAGAGCTGGAGCAGCCCCCTGAGCAGGTCCCGGCTCTCGGCCGGTCCGGGGCTGTCCCGCTGGAGCTCCTTCAGCGCCTTCTCGTACTGGGCGACGTCCTCCGTCTTGTCCAGGTACAGCGCGCTGGTGAGCTGCTCCAGGTAGACCACGTCCGACAGGTCGGACTCGGGGAAGCTGAGGATGGTGAAGGCGCCGGACTCGCCGGAGTGCCCGCCGAAGCTGAACGGCATGATCTGCAGCCGTACGTTGGGCCGCTCGGAGAACTCGATCAGGTGCTGGAGCTGGCCGCGCATCACCTCACGGTCGCCGTAGGGGCGGCGCAGGGCGGCCTCGTCGAGGACGATGTGGACGTCGGGGGCGTTCTCGGAGACGAGGTGCTTCTGCCGCTCCAGGCGCAGCGCCACGCGCTTTTCGACGTCGGCCTCGCTCGCGCCCTTCATGCCGCGCCTAACGACGGCACGCGCGTACGCCTCGGTCTGCAGCAGCCCGTGCACGAACTGCACCTCGTACGCGCGGATCAGGGACGCGGCGCCCTCCAGGCCCACGTAGGTGGGGAACCAGCTCGGCAGGACGTCCGAGTAACTGTGCCACCAGCCCGCGACGTTGGCCTCCCGGGCGAGGGAGACCAGTGAGGTGCGCTCCGTCTCGTCCACGATTCCGTACAGCGTCAGCAGGTCCTCGACGTCCCTCGTCTTGAAGCTCACCCGGCCCAGCTCCATCCGGCTGATCTTCGACTCGGAGGCGCGGATGTGGTACCCCGCCGCCTCGCGCGTGATGCCTCGCGCCTCTCGCAGTCGCCTGAGTTGCGAGCCGAGCAGCATGCGCCGCACCACCGATCCGGGCTCTCCCGCGCTCACGTTCCAGCCTCCCCAACGGTCTTCAGGGCCCGCAGTCTGCCACTAAACCACTCCGAGCTGTACTCGTCCGATTACACAGACGGAAAGAAGCCAAAGATTCCGGATCGGTTCAGCAAGTCCGAGGGAAGGAGAAGGCAAGCGGACGGCGTGAAGATGGCGGAAAAAATGGCCAACAAGTGGTACGGGAGGGTCCAATTCGGTCGCGTGCACGTGCATCTGCCCTTGCATCTGCTGTACGCATCCGAAACCATGGTCCCGCGCCACCGCTGCATCGCCACGACCGCGAATTCCCGGGGGAGTGCCTCGCATGGGGACGAATGGATCGACCATGCTCGAGCCTTTACGGCAGGGCCTTCCGCCGCTTGATCCCACGGCAGTGTCCAACGCCGCCTCCTGCGCCCTGCCCGCCCGCTACGAAGCGGTGCGCGAGGCGCGGCAGTTCACCCGCAGAACGCTCGACCAGTGGGACGTGGGCCACCGTTTCGACGACGTCTGCCTGGTGGTCTCCGAACTGGTCACCAACGCCCTGCGGCATGCCCTGCCGGCTGTCGCCCCGCGCCCGCCGGCCAGGGAGGGTGCGCACGAGCCGCCGCAGGTGCGGTTGCACCTGATGCGCTGGACCGAGCGGCTGGTGTGCGCGGTGCGCGACCCCAGCAACGACAGTCCGGTCGCGCGCGAGGCGGACGACTTCTCGGCGGAGTCCGGTCGCGGACTGTTCCTCGTCGACTCCTTCTGCGACAGCTGGGGCTGGCACCCGCTGGCCGGCACGCTGAGCGGCAAGGTCGTCTGGGCGATGTTCCGGCTGCAGCCGGAGGGCTGAGAAACCTCGGCACCTTCTGGTGCCGAGGTTCTACGCGCGTTACGCGTGTTGCGGCGAGTCGGCGACCGGTCACCCGGCCCGCTCGTGCGGTCTCAGCCCGCGATCAGATGATCGAACTCACCGTCCTTCACGCCCAGGAGCATCGCCTCGATCTCCGCGCGCGTGTAGACGAGCGCCGGCCCGTCCGGGAAGTTCGAGTTGCGCACCGCCACTCTCCCGCCCGGCAGCCGCGCGAACTCCACGCAGGACCCCTGCGAGTTGCTGTGCCGGCTCTTCTGCCAGGCCACCCCGCGCAGCTTCGTGGCGGCCATGCCGTTGTACACGCCGGACGCGCCGGCGCCGTGGTGCACGTAACCGTCGTACACGTCACCGTCGTACACGTCGTGATCCACAGGTCGCTCCCCGGTGGTGCACTGGCTGGTGTGGCCATGGATGCAGTGGTCAACTGAGCCGGATCATAACCTTGTTCATGTGCAGATGCATGGGCAGATGCACGTGCACGGGGGGTGTTCCTGCGGTTACAGCTTTGACGACCGCTTTACCGAAGCCGTTCCAGCGTCTGCCCCAGGGATCGCAAGACATGCGACCGCCAGCCCCCGTCCATGATCTTCCGCGCCATCAACTGCGCCGGGTCGTCCGGATCGAATCCTTCGTGCACTAGGAACAGACGCGTTCCGCGCCCTTCCTGTTCCAGCGTCCACGTGATGGTCCAGTCGGCCGCGTTCGCGGGATCGGGGTCCGCCCACCGGACGCGCAGCATCCGCTCGGTGTCGTAGGCGAGTACGCGCACCTCCACGACACCGGAGAAGTTGGTGTTGGGGCGGGGCACGGAGGTCATCCGGTAGCGGTGGCCGACCTCCAGGCGGAAGTCCTCGGAGCCGGGCATCTGCCACTGCGCCAGCAGTTCGGGGTCGGTCAGCGCCCGCCAGACCTTGGCGGGCGGGTGCGGGAAGAACTGGTCGACGCGGATGACGGTGAGGTCGTCACCGTCTGCGGCGTGGGGCGGGCTGCTCATGTCGGCTCATCGTCGGGCATGCGGTCCAGCAGATCGCCGAGGCCCGTCAACCGCTCGCGCCAGAACCGCTCGTACGGATGGAGCCAGTCCTGTACGTCGGCGAGCGGGGCCGCCTCCAGGCGGTAGATGCGTTGTCGGCCGGAACGCTGCTCGGAGACCAGCCCGGCGTCCCGGAGCACCTTCAGATGCTCCGAGAGGCTGGGCCGGCGCATGTCGAAGTGGTCGGCCAGGGCCTGGACGGGCTGCGGCCCGCCGTCGCGCAGCAGCCGCAGCACCTCACGGCGCGTGGCGTTGGCGAGCGCGGCGAAAACACGGTCGGCGGTGTCGGCGGCGGCACCCGCCCCGGCCCCGGTGGTGGTCATGGCGTCGTCAGAAGCCTTCCTTCTCCGTCAGCAGCATCAGACCGTTGCCGTCGGGGTCCCGGAAGGCGGCCATCCGCCCCCAGGGGTGGTCGTCCGGGCCCTCCACCCGCACACCCGCTTCCGCGAGCCGGGCGCAGTCGGCGTCGACATCGGTCGTGACCAACATGATCCCCCGGGTGGAACCGGGCTCGAAACCACCCATCCCGGGCCCGGAGAGCGTGAACACGGTCTGCGCGCCGCGCGGGGCGACCTGGAGCCAGCGGCCGGGGGGCATCTGGAGATCGGCGGTGACCTCGAAGCCGAGGACCTCCGTGTAGAAGCGCAGGGCTCGGTCCTGGTCGGCGACGGGGACGGTGATGAAGGAGGCGTGGGTGATGTTCGTGGGGATGCTCATGGAAACGAAGATAGGTAGGAGATTCCCTACGAATCAAGCGTAGGGAATCTCCTACCTATAGGCCGTCCGCCTCCGCGGGCCTCGGTGGCGGACGGACGTCAGCGGCTGGAGTAGGGCAGCAACGCCATCTCCCGCGCGTTCTTGATCGCGCGGGCCAGCAGTCGCTGCTGCTGGGCCGAGACGCGGGTGACACGGCGGCTGCGGATCTTGCCGCGGTCGGAGATGAACTTCCGCAGCAGGTCGGTGTCCTTGTAGTCGATGTACGTGATCCCGGCCTGGTCCAGCGGGTTGGGGCGGTTCTTGGCGGGCTTGCGGTCGGTCTTGCGGGGCATGGCGGGGTCAGACCTCCAGAAGGGTGTCGAAGGCGGGCGGCAGCCGCTTCCAGGCATCGCGCCCGGCGGCGTACTCGGCGTCGGTGAGCAGGCAGGACTCCAGCAGGTGGGCGAGCCCCTCGCGGTCCAGCCCGGGGGACGTGAAGACCAGGTGCTGGCAGCGGTCGCCGTGCTCCGGGTGCCAGTCCAGCGCGGCGGCGGCACGGCGCACCGGCGGCACCATGTCCCAGGCGGCGTCGGGCAGCGAGGCGAGCCACGGGCCCGCGCTCTCCACGCACAGCGCACCGCCGGCGGCGTCCCAGTGCAGCAGCGTGTCCGGCCGGTCGGCGAGCCAGAACCGGCCCCGGCTGCGCGCTGCGGCGCAGGTCAGGTCCTCCAGCGCCTGGTAGAGCCGCTCGGGGTGGAAGGGGCGGCGCCGGTGCCAGACGAGGGTGGCGACCCCGCGCGCGTCGGCCTCGGTCGGCAGGAGCGCGCACGCGGGGTGCTGGGCCGCGGCGGCGGCCTCCACGTCGAAACCGGCGAGGGCGGCACGGGCGAGGGGTGAGGGCGTGCCGCCCGGCAGGCCACCGTCGCCGATCCGAACCTGGCGGGCCGTCGGATGGAGCTGGGCCAGCAGCTCGCGGTCCTCGTCGTCGGCCTCCGGGGAGTCCAGGAGGGCGAGGACGGGGGCGTACTCCAGCTGCCGTGCGAAGGTGTCGGCGACGGTCCGCTGGTCGGTGGCGGCCGCGGCGAGGCCGCCCTCGGCGAGGTCGTCGCCGTTGCCGAGGTACGGCAGCAGCAGCGCGGGGTCGACGGCGGTGATCACGCCGGTGACCGTGAGCCCGCCGGACGTGACCACCTCGGCCATGGCCTTCGGCTCGACGGAGTCCCACAGCTCGACGACCGCGAGCGGAGTGTCACCGGCGTCCGCGAGCCGTTCCAGCTCCGGGACGAGGTCCTCGCGCAGCGCACAGCACGCGCAGTCGTTGACGAGGGGCGTCTCACCGGCGTCCCGGATGCCGGTGGCGTCGCGGACGGTCCGCACGACGGTGCCGGCCGCGGCGGTCGCCAGGTCGTGGTGGAGTACGACACTGCCGGGCACGTCGGCGAGCAGTTGCTCGACGGCGGCCCTGCGGGCGTCGGCGTGCAGCCCGCCGACGATGACGACGGAGAGCTCGGGCATGGGCTAGCCCTGCTTCCCGTACCGGCGTTCGAAGCGCTCGACGCGTCCGGCGGTGTCCAGGACTCGGGCGGTGCCGGTGTAGAAGGGGTGGCTGACGTTGGAGATCTCGACGTCGACGACCGGGTAGGTGTTGCCGTCCTCCCACTCGATCGTCTTCTCGCTGGTCATGGTCGACCGGGTCAGGAAGGCGTAGTTCGCGGCACGGTCACGGAAGACGACGGGACCGTAGTCCGGGTGGATTCCCTTGCGCATGGCGGTGACTCAGCGCTCCTCTCGGAAGTCGACGTGTCGGCCGACGACCGGGTCGTACTTGCGCAGAGTCATGCGGTCCGGGTCGTTACGGCGGTTCTTGCGGGTGACGTAGGTGTAGCCCGTGCCGGCGGTGGACCGGAGCTTGATGACCGGGCGGAGTTCGTTGCGTGCCATGCTGCTATCTTACTGAAAATGAATTCCATTTACGACAGAGTCGCTGGAGAGGTACGTCACCCATGTCCGCCCACTGCATGCTGACCGGTGCCAAGCCAGGCTTCGGCAACCGCATCTCCCACTCGCACCGGCGCACCTCACGCCGCTTCGACCCGAACATCCAGACCAAGCGTTACTGGCTGCCCAGCGAGGGCCGGTACGTACGGCTGCGGCTGAGCGCGAAGGGGATCAAGACGGTCGACGTGATCGGCGTCGAGGCGGCGGTGGCCCGTATCCGCGCCCGGGGAGTGAAGGTCTGATGGCCAAGAAGAGCAAGATCGCGAAGAACGAGAAGCGGCAGGAGATCGTCGCGCGGTACGCCGCCCGGCGGGCCGAGCTGAAGGAGATCATCCGACGGCCGTCGTCGACGGAACCGGAACGGCTCGCCGCGCGGCAGGAGTTGAGCAGGCAGCCGCGCGACGCCAGCGCCACGCGCGTACGCAACCGGGATCAGGTGGACGGGCGGCCGCGCGGATACTTCCGGGCGTTCGGGCTGTCCCGGGTGAGTCTGCGGGAGCAGGCGCATGCGGGGTATCTGCCGGGGGTGCGGAAGTCGTCCTGGTAGGCGCGGTTACGGGCTGGTAGCTTGCTGCGGTCGTAGGGCTGTATGTGTGTACGGCTATGTGGAGGTACGGACGTACGGCAATGCGTTGGTACAGCAATGCGGTCGTACAGCAATGCGGTCGTACAGCAATGTGGCTGTATGGCTATGCGGTGTTAGGGCTGTGTGGTCTTAGGGCCGTGTGGTTGTAGCGCTGTGTGGTCGTAGGGCTGTGTAGTCGTAAGGCTGTGTGGTCGTAGGGCTGTCCGGCCGTAGGGCAATGCGGATGTACGGCCGTACGGCAATGCGGATGTACGGATGTACGGCCGTATGGCAATGCGGCTGTACCGACGGCAACGCGGCTTGAACGGCCGACACCGGCTACCGGCTCACCCCTGGGGGCATGCAAGTGACTTCCGCGACGACTTCGGCGGCCCGCGCGCGTGGTGTGGTGCGCCGGCGGTGGCGGTTCGCGGCCGTGGCCGCGGGTGTGGTGGGGGCGGGCGTGCTGACTGCCTGCAGTGGGGGCGGAGGCTCGGACGCGGGGTCGGGGTCGGGCGGGTCTTCTGTGAGCTCCAGTCCCAGTCCTGGTACGTCGTCGGCCGGTACCGGTGGGAGCGGCGGTTCGCCGTCCGCGGCTGCCGGGGGGCTGGAGGGGAGCTGGCTCGCCACCAGTGAAGGCCAGGCGGTGGCCCTGGTGGTCACCGGCGAGGACGTCGGGTTGTTCGCCACCGGCGGGACCGTGTGCAGCGGGCGCGTGGGCGAGGCGTCCGGCACGCAGACGATCCGGCTCGCCTGCGGGAAGGGCCAGGACAAGCGCGGTACCGGCACGGTCGACTCCGTCAGCGCCACGAGCCTGAAGGTGACGTGGGACGGCGGTCTCGGCGAGGAGACCTACACCAAGGCCGAGGGCGGGAAGATGCCGTCCGGGTTGCCGACGGCGGGGCTCGGCTCGTGACGTGACCCGAGCGGTCGGGGACGGGCCGGGTGACCGCATGGTGCGGGCGTACGTGATGATCCTGGGGCATCGTCACGAACCCAGGGGATCCACTCATGCGCGCCACTTCGCTCACCGTCGGCTCCGCCGCCCTCGCCGCCGCCCTGCTGCTGACCGCCTGCGGGGGCGGTGACAGCGGCGGTGAAGGTGACGGCGGCGGCCAGGACACCGCCGCCTGTGCGCTCGACAAGATCGGCGTGGAGGTCGGCCCCGCCAACGCCGCGCCCGTCGCCGGGGACACCGGCAACATCCCCGTCACGGTCACCAACCAGGGCGCCGACTGCACCCTGGACGGCTTCCCCGCCGTCGATCTCCAGGCCGACGGCACCTCCGCGACCGTGCCGGCGGACAAGGCGGCGAAGGCGCAGAAGCTGACGCTGGCCAAGGACACGGCGGCGACGTTCACGATCACGTACGTACGGGCCGAGGCGGGCGGTGATGACAGCCTCGACGCCACGACGGTGAAGATCGGTCTGCCGGGCGCGTCGGCGGAGCAGAGCTTCGAGTGGTCCTACGGTCCGGTCGCGCTCGTCGCGGGTGGCGCGCCGGACGCCTCGGTGGGAGCGTTTCAGCGGGCGGGCGACTGAGAGTCGGGCGACGGGGCGGGCGTTTTCGGCAGGGGGGCAGGCCGACGGCTGAACGTCAGTCGAGCCGGGCGACGGGGCGGGCGCTTTCGGCAGGTGGGCAGGCCGGTGCGGCCGAAGGTCAGTCGAGTCGGGCGACGGGGCGGGCGTTTCAGCAGGCGGGCAGGCCGGTGCGGCCGAAGGTCAGTCGAGGCGAGGGCGGGACCTGACCTCCGCCCGGTCCGCCGCGCGGGAACCCTCCGTCCAGCCCGCCGCGTCGGTGACTCCGCGCAGTCGGGTCGTGGTGGTCTCCGGGAACATGCTCTCCATGCGCTCGGTGACCGCGACCTCACGGGAGGCCAGGACCGGGAGCAAATCGCCGGGCGCCTGGGCTTCGGTGGCTGCCTGTTCGGCAGCGTGTTCGGCGGCGGAGGCGAGGCGGGTGCCGATGCGGTGGGCGTACGCGGCGAGGAAGGACTGCCGGAAGGTCTTCGTACGCTTGCGTCCGCCCGCCCGCTGAGCGGCCTCCGCCTTCGTCATCGCGGTCGTGGCCTGGACGAGGAGCGAGGTGTAGAGGAGTTCGACCACCTCCAGGTCGGGTTCGAAGCCGACGACGGTGCAGAAGCCGAGGGGTTCGTTCCACACCGCGCGGCAGTGGTTGGCGGTGGCGACGGCGTCCAGCAGCACCGCCTTGGCCTGCTCGTACGGCTGGTCGACGCCGATCCGCCAGGCCGACGGCCCGCCACCGTCCTGCGCCTGGCCGGCGAGCAGCGCCTCGTCGATGCTGTGCCGGGCCATCAGCTCCTGCGCCTTCGCACTGAGCGCCTCCGCCTCGTCCGGGAAACCGGTCGCCTCGGCCTTCGCGAGCAGGGCGCGGACACGGGTCAGCATGCGGGACTCGGGCCTCGCATGTGCGTGCGACTGAGGCTGCGTCCGGGTCTCGTCCAGGGCTTCGAGGGTGGGCAGGCGGAGCAGGAGGCGGTACAGCTCCAGGACGGCGGTGGCGTGCGTGAAGCGGTCCGTGCGGGGCGGGGCGGGCTCCTCGGCGAGCTGGGCGAGCTGCGCCGCCCAGCGGGGGCCGCGCGGGCGGTCGTGCGGTGCCTGTTCGAGGATCAGTGCGGATACGAGGCGTTCGTGTACGTCGTCCAGTTCGCGGCGGACGATCCGTACGACGTCGGCGGGCTGCCAGCCACGCCGCCACGCCCCGGCGACGAAGTCCAGCCCCCGCCGGGTGAGTTCCACGTCCGCCGCCGGGTCGGCCGCGAGCAGGGACGCGCCGGTGTCGAGGGCGGTGTGGTCGTCGGTGGGGGCGTAGAGGGCGGCCTGGAAGGCTCGGTCGACGGTGCTGGTGTCCACGTGGGGATCGTGTCATGCGGGTCGTGGGCGTCGTGCCATGCGGTCGAGGCGGCGGTCGGGGGCGTCCGGCGAGGGGTGCCCCGGGGCACGCGCGCGTGGAGCCGCTTGATGTCAACTCAGGGTTGACGCCCCAGGCGTGTCAACCTACGGTTGACACATGGCGACCAACCCCGACATCACGTCATCCATCCGTCTCGACGACCTCATCGCGGCCATCAAGAAGGTCCACGACCAGCCTCTCGACCAGCTCCAGGACGCCGTACTCGCCGGGGAGCACCTGGGCGACGTGGCCGACCACCTGATCGGCCACTTCGTGGACCAGGCCCGGCGTTCCGGCGCGTCCTGGACGGACATCGGCAAGAGCATGGGCGTCACCCGGCAGGCCGCGCAGAAGCGCTTCGTGCCGAAGGAGTCCATGGACCTGGACCCCAGCCAGGGCTTCAGCCGCTACACCCCCCGGGCGCGCGCGGTGGTCGTGGCCTCCCACAGCGAGGCGAAGCACGCGCGTCACGCCGAGGGGCTGCCCGAGCACCTGATCCTGGGCCTGATCATGGAACCCGAGGGTCTGGGCGCCAAGGCGATCACGGCCCAGGGAGTCACCTTCGAGACGGTCCGCGAGGCGGCGAAGGCGGCGCTGCCGCCGGCCGCCGAGGAGGCACCCGAGCTCATCCCCTACGGGTCGGACTCCAAGAAGGTCCTGGAGCTCACCTTCCGCGAGGCCCTCCGCCTCGGCCACAACTACATCGGCACCGAGCACATCCTCCTCGCCCTGCTGGAGTTCGAGAACGGCAAGGGCGTCCTGTCCGGCCTCGGCATCACCAAGCAGGGAGTGGAGGAGTACGTCGCGGAGGCACTCGCCAAGATCAAGGTGACCTTCGACGAGCAGGGCGAAGCGCAGAGCTGAGGCCGTTGTCAGACCCGGCTGCGACACTCGCTTGCATGGCCGATCGATGGGCGCTCGCTCCGGCCGAGGACGGTGGCGTGGAGGTCGCCCCCCTCGGTCCGGACGGGCTGCCCGCGGGGCCGGTGCGGCGGGAGGGGGACCTGGCGGAGGCGGTGCGCAGTCGGCCGAACGTCACGCGGTGGGTGTGGCGGTCCACCGCCGAGGTCTATCCGCGACTGCTCGCCACGGGGGTGCGAGTGGAGCGGTGCTACGACATCGAGGACGCCGAGACCCTCCTCCTGGGCCACGAGGGACGCTACGGCGAACCCCGCTCGGCCGCCGCCGCGCTGGCCCGCCTGCGCGGCGGCGCCGTACCGCCCGACCCACCCCTGCGCGCCGCCGAACCGGGCGCGCAGTCCTCCCTCTTCGAGCCCCAGGGCGTCCGCCTGCCCCTGGACGACCTCCTGGCGGTCTACGCCGACCAGCAGCGGCGGCACGACCGCACCGCCCACCCGGACCGGATGCGGCTGCTGACGGCCGCCGAGTCGGCGGGGATGCTGGTGGCGGCCGAGATGAACCGCGCGGGGCTGCCGTGGAGCGCGCGGGTGCACCGCGAGGTGCTGCACGAACTGCTCGGCGAGCGGTACGCGGGCGGTGGCGAGCCGCGCCGCCTGGCCGAGCTGGCCGACGAGGTGTCCGCCGCGTTCGGGCGCCGGGTGCGGCCCGATCTGCCGGCCGACGTGATCAAGGCCTTCGCGCAGGCCGGGATCAAGGTCGGCTCCACGCGGCGCTGGGAGATCGAGTCCCTCGACCACCCGGCGGTGAAGCCGCTGGTGGAGTACAAGAAGCTGTACCGCATCTGGGTCGCCCACGGCTGGTCCTGGCTGCAGGACTGGGTGCGGGACGGCCGGTTCCGGCCGGAGTTCCTGGCCGGCGGCACGGTCACCGGCCGCTGGGTGACCAACGGCGGGGGCGCCCTGCAGATCCCCAAGGTGATCCGGCGTGCCGTGGTCGCCGACCCCGGCTGGCGGCTGGTGGTCGCCGACGCCGACCAGATGGAGCCGCGCGTGCTCGCGGCGATCTCGCGCGACCCCGGCCTGATGGAGGTGGCCGGCCGCGAGAGCGACCTGTACCAGTCCGTCTCCGACCGCGCCTTCTCCGGCGACCGCGACCAGGCCAAACTCGCCGTGCTCGGCGCGGTCTACGGCCAGACGTCCGGCGACGGCCTGAAGAACCTCGCCGCCCTCAGACGCCGCTTCCCCAAGGCGGTGGCGTACGTCGACGAGGCGGCGCGTGCGGGCGAGGAGGGGCGGCTGGTGCGGACGTGGCTCGGCCGGACCTGCCCGCCCGCCGCCGGGGCGGGCGAGGACGCGGCCGAGGAGGCGGGCATCCCGGTCACGGCGGCGCAGGACGAGCCCGAAAGCCAGCAGTGGGTCCCCGGCTACGCCTCCACCAACGCCCGCGCCCGCGGCCGCTTCGCCCGCAACTTCGTCGTCCAGGGCAGCGCGGCCGACTGGACCCTGCTGCTGCTCGCCGCGCTGCGCCGCACCTGCGCGGACATGGCGGCCGAGCTGGTCTTCTTCCAGCACGACGAGGTGATCGTGCACTGCCCGGCAAAGGAGGCCGAGGCGGTCGTGGCGGCGATCCGGGAGGCGGCGGCGCTGGCGGCCGGCCTGACGTTCGGGGAGACGCCGGTGCGCTTCCCGTTCACGACGGCGGTGGTGGAGTGCTATGCGGACGCGAAGTGATCAGCGGCGGCGCCGCGGACGAGGGACCGGAGTTCCGTGACGACCGCACGCTCGTCCGTGCCCTCCAGATCGGCGAGAGCGGTGCGCCACGCCTCGTGCGCGCCGTCCTCACGCCCCTGGTCGCGCAGCAGCAGACCGTACTGGTGCCGGCCGAGGCCCCCGGTGTACCGGTCGGAGCGGGCGTCGGCACGGCGCAGCAGCTCCGCGCACTCGTGTACGGCCCGTTCGACGCGGCCCAGCTGGCGCAGCGCGCGGACCAGGCCGAGCCGGGTCTGGGACTCGCCGTGCCAGTCGCCGTGGCCGCCGAGGATGCGCAGGCTCTCCTCGAAGTGCTCGACGGCGGCGGCCGGTTCGCCGAGGGTCAGGTGGGCGTAGCCGATGTTGCAGTGCGCGGTGTGCTGCACGATGACGGCGCCGATCCCGACGCCGAGGGCGAGCGAGCGGCGGTGGTGCTCGATGGCGGCGCGGGGGTCGGTGTGTTCGTACAGGTTGCCGAGATGGCTGTACGTCACGGCTTCGCCGTACGGATCGCACAGCCGGCGCGAGTAGCCGAGGCTCTGCCGCAGCGCGTCCTCCGACTCGGCGTACCGCCCCAGCCCTTCGAGCAGCAGCCCGCGGTTGTTGAGACAGCGCCGGATCCAGGAGACGGTCCCGAGCCGCCGCCATATCGCCAGCGCCTGGTCGCTGAGCGCGAGCGCCTCGCTCTGCCGCCCCGTGAGGAAGTGCATCCCGGCGAGGTCGCCCAACGCGTACCCCTCGGCCGCCGCGTCCCCGAGCCGCCGCGCCAAGGCGAGCGCGGCCCGCCCGAGCAGTTCCATCTCGGGGATCCGGCCACTGCGGTGGAGGTACGGGAAGAGCAGCCGCAGGAGGGTGGACAGGTAGGCGGCACGACGCTCGCAGGCACCGTCGGCGTACGCCTCGACCAGCGCGACGACGTTACCCAGCTCACCGTCCCCCCAGGCGAACGCCGCCTCGGCCCCGTCGAAGGCGGCAACCGTCGTCACGTACGCGGCATGCTCCGACGGCTGCGCGGCGGTGGGGCGCCGACGGTCGTCCTGGTCGAGGCCGGGTTCGACGACGGCGGTGAGGCTGCGCTCGGCCACGGCGGCGTACCAGCGGAGAGCGGTGTCGACGAGGTCGGCATGAGCCACGTCAGCCGCCCCGCACCGGTCCACCGCGGCAGGCACGCGGACGCGGGCGAGATTGGTGCCCTCGGCCTGAGCGCGGACGCGGCCAACATCCGCGCCCTCGGCCCGAGCGCGGACGCGGGCAACATCGGAGCCGTCGGCCTGAGCGCGGACGCGGGCAACATCCGCGCCCTCGGCCCGAGCGCCGACGCGGGCAACATCCGCGCCCTCGGCCCGAGCGCCGACGCAGCCAACATCCGCGCCCTCGACCCGAGCGCGGACACGGCCAACATCCGCGCCTTCGACCCGAGCGCCGACGCGGCCAACATCCGCGCCCTCGACCTGAGCGCGGACGCGGGCCGCATTGGTGCTTCCGTCGCCCTGCCCTGTCGGGACCGGCTCCATCGCGCGGGCGCTTGTGTCGGCGCCGTTGCCGTGCCGGCCCGCGGCCAGTTCGCGGGCGAAGTCGCGGACCAGGTCGTGGGGTGCGTAGCGGGCGTACGCCGTCTCCTCCAGGAGGGCCACGTCGACCAGCCGGTCCAGCGCGGCCTCGGCGCGGCGCTCATCGGTGCCGGTGAGGCGGGCGATCAGGGGCGCGCCGTAGGAGGGCAGGTCGAGCGCGCCGACCCGCCGCAGCGCGAGGGCGGCGTCCCGGTCGACCTCGCGGTCGGAGGCGGCGAGCGCGTCATGGGCGACGGCAAGGGAACGCCGTACGCTCAGGTCGTCGTACTCCAGATGGTGCAACCGCCCCTCCGTGGCGGCCAGTTGACCGGCGAGTACGTCCGGCGTGAGCGCCCGGCGCGCGGCGAGCCGGGCCGCCACAACCCGCAGGGCGAGCGGGAGCCGGCCGGTGAGTTCGACGAGCGGGTGACCGGCGTCGAGCCCGTCCCGCCCCGACACCGCGCGCAGCAGTGCCGCACTCTCCGCACTGGTCAGCGGCGCGAGCGGGAAGCGGCGGGCGCCGTCGAGGGCGGTCAGCGGCGAACGGCTGGTGACGATCACCGCGCACCCGGCGCCGGCCGGCAGCAGCGGCCGTACCTGCGCGGCGCTCGCGGCGTCGTCCAGCACCAGGAGCGTGCGCGTCGGCGCGAGCAGCGAGCGCAGCAACGCGGTGGCGGCGTCCGGGTGCTCGGGGATACGGCGGGGCTCGACGCCGAGGTCGCGGAGGAGCGCGGTGAGTGCCTGGCCGGAGGTGAGGGGGGTCATGCCGGGGGTGGCGCCGTGCAGATTGACGTAGAGCTGGCCGTCGGAGAAACGTTCCGTCAGGGCGTGCGCGGCATGCAGCGCGAGCGCGCTCTTGCCGACGCCGGCCATACCACTGAGGACGGCGAGGGCGGCGGGCCGCGCGAGGTTGCGCAGGAGGGCGTCGCTTACGGCGGGGCGGCCGGTGAAGTGGGCCGGGGGTGGGGGAAGTTGGGATGGCCGCGGTGTGGGTGCCACGGGACCGGTCACGGCGGTGGCAGGACGCACGGCCGTGTCGGACGGCGCATCGCCGGAAGACTCACCCGGATCGCCACCGTCACCCGTTTCGGGTGTTTCCGATGTTTCCGGAACCCCCCGCAGCACCTCCACATGAGCCCCGCGCACGCCCGCCCCCGGCTCGACCCCCAAATCCTCCACGAGCCGGCTGCGCAGATCACGATGGACGGCGAGGGCCTCGGCGCGGCGACCGGTGCGGTGCAGGGCGAGCATGAGCTGACGGTGGTAGGCCTCGCGGAGCGGATGCTCGGCGGCGAGCGCGGCCAACTCCGGCACGAGTCCGGCAAGTCGATCGCCTCGGGCTTCCCCCGTTTCCGCCAGCGCGAGCTCTGCGTCGTACCGCCACTCCAGTACCAGCAACCGCGCCTCGACCAGCCGTTGCACAAACGCGTACCCGCCGACCTCGGCCGGTAGCCCACTCAAGGGCGCACCCCGCCACAACGCGAGCGCCCGCGCACACTCACGCACCGCCCGCTCCCACTCACGCCCGGCGTGCGCGGCGCGCGCCGCGGCGACATGGCTGTCGAAGACATGGACGTCCAATTCGCCCTGTTCGACGCGCAGCAGGTACCCGGGCGGCACGGCACGCAGCCGTCCGGGATCGTCGAGCATCCGGCGCAGCCGGGCGACATGGTTATGCAGGGACGCGTGCGCGGAGGCGGGCGGCGCGCCGCCCCACAAGGCGTCCTTGAGCGACGCGACGGGCACGACCCGCCCGGCTTCGAGCAGCAATGCGGCGAGCAGAACACGCGCCTTGGGGCTGCCCACGGCCCGCGCGGCAAGGCCCGGCCGCCCGGCGCCCGCGCCCCCGACGTCGTACACCCCACCGGGCCCGTCGGCAGGCTCGCACCCCTCGCCCTCACACGGCTCGTACAGGACAGGCGGCCCCAGCAAGCCGAACCGCAGTCCGAAGCGAGGCCCGCACCGCATCACTCCGCCCACAGCCCTTCCACGCACCCACGCCCGAACTCCCCGGTCCCCAACCCGAGCCGGAGCACGCTCCACCACACAGGAAGGACCACTTCTGGCGCATTTCCCGCCCCCGCCCGGGCGTTTCCCGCCACCCGCGCCCGGACGACCACCACCGAATCCCGCCACCGTTACCGCACGAGAATCCACCACGGATACGGCGGTTCTCCCGCGACAGCCCGGCGACTTCACGCCAACCCCAGCCAACGCCATGGGAAACCGTTGGCCATATGTTAGCGATCCGTTGGTACGGCCTGATGTGATCACTTCATCGGATCTGGCCCGACGGTGCGCGCGTACGTCGCGCAACTCGGGGGAGTGTCGCCGCCGCGGCCGGATCCGGGACGCCAGTGGGCCCCGGTCGGCAGAGGTGACCGACGGGGGCCCGCGTCCGCTCCGCGAGGCACACCCGCCACCCTTGGGGGAGACACCGACACCCCGGGAGGACGAGACATGCGATACCGCTGCGCCGTACTGGACGACTACCAAGGCGTCGCGACCACGATCGCCGACTGGAGCCCGCTCGACGACCGCGTGGAAGTCGTCACCTTCTCCGAGCACTTCCCCACCGAGGACGAACTGGCGGCCGCCCTCGCCGACTTCGACTTCGTGGTCACCCTGCGCGAACGGGTCCCCTTCCCGTCCTCGCTCCTCGACCGCCTCCCCCGCCTCAAGCTCCTCATCGCGTCCGGCATGCGCAACTCGGTGATCGACTACGCCGCCGCGCGGACGAATGGCGTCACGGTGTGCGGCACCGAAAGCTCCTCCACTCCCCCGGTCGAACTCACCTGGGCCCTGCTCCTGGGCCTGGCCCGCGGCCTGGTCCAGGAGAACACCGCCCTGCGCACCGGCGGCCCCTGGCAGTCGACCGTGGGCGCCGATCTGCACGGCCGCCGCCTGGGTCTGCTGGGCCTCGGCAAGATCGGCAGCCGCGTCGCCCGCGTCGGCCTGGCCTTCGGCATGGAGGTCACGGCCTGGAGCCAGAACCTCACCAAGGAGCGCACGGACGAACTCGGAGTCCACCTCTCCCCCACCAAGGAGGACCTCCTCACCACGAGCGACTTCGTCTCGGTCCACCTGGCCCTGAGCGACCGCACCCGCTCCCTCCTGGGCGCAACGGAACTGTCCCTCCTGAAGCCCACCGCCTACCTGATCAACACGAGCCGTGCGGCGATCATCGACCAGGAGGCCCTCCTCACCGCCCTCCACGAGGGCCGCATCGCCGGAGCGGCGGTGGACGTCTTCGACGCGGAACCCCTACCCACCGACCACCCGATGCGCACGGCCCCCCACCTCCTGGCCACCCCGCACCTCGGCTACGTCTCCCAGGCCAACTACCGGCGCTACTACGGCCAGGCAGTCGAAAACATCCAGGCCTACCTCGCCGACTCCCCCGTCCGGCTCCTCACCTGAGCCCCGCCCAATAACAAGAGTTTTGTTAATTTGGCTCCATGGCCATCACCCCCGACCCCGCTCCTGGCGAAGGCCCTGTCCGCCCGGTTTCCGTCTCCCTCCATGAAGGCACCATCGCCGCCCTCAAGGCGCGCACCGGCAAGCGCGGCATGTCCGCCTACGTCGAAGCTCTCATCCAGCGCCAACTCGAACGAGACCGGCTGCGCGAACTCATCGAAGACGCGGAGGCCGAGCACGGGCCGGTGGATCAGACAGCGGTCGAGGCCAAGCGGGCACTTTTGCGCGGCAACGCAGGCGGCTCGGCGGACGCCGCGTGGGCGGCACCCTCGTCTTGGACTACGAGGGCATGTCCAAACTCGTACGCCGCTCACCCGAGCTCACCGAGTGGCTGACTGCGGCCGAGGCGGAGGACATCCGCGTGATCACCAGCTCCGTCACCCCAGTCGAAGCCCGCGACCCCAGAACCAGCCAGGCCCGCTTCGACTACGCCATCTCGCGCGTCAACGTCGCCCCGCCCACCGAAGCCATCGCCCGCCACGCCAGCAAGCTCCTCGCCGCAGCCGGCCTGCACGGCCACAAATACGCCTCCAACGCCCTTGTGGCTGCTACCGCATTGGCCTCGCCCTCGCCCGTGACCGTCCTGACGTCAGACCCCGAGGACATCCACATCCTCTGCGGCTCCGTCGTCCATGTCATCAAGATCTGACACAGTGCGCTGCCGGGCCGACCGCGACCATCGACTCGGTGCCGCTCAGCACAGCTCTGTCCAGCCATCTGGGCGCCCACTGTCAGTGCACTGAAGTACGTTGCCTTTCCGCACGGTCCGGACGCCGGTAGCACCCGGGGGACCAGCCGCGGCTCACACGCTTCCCCGTCCGGGAGCGCGCCAGCAACGCGCTCAGCAGCGGAAACCTCCTCTATCGCATGCGCACCCGCAAGGTTGCGCGCCCAACGCGTCCCCGGAGTCTCCCGCATGGCCACCGAGCCCGAATCACGCCCGTCGTCGACCTGTCACTGGAGTGTTGAGCTGCAAGGACAAGCACCAGGCCTACCAAGCGGTCCAGCTACTGCGCCGCGCGCCGGCCTCCCGCGACACCGCGGTCGTCGCGGAAGACCTGCATACTCCGGCCTCAGCGCTACCCGACGCTCCCGCCAGGACCCTGCGCATGGCTACGGCCCACGCAGCCTCAGGAAAATGGCCCGCCCCGGCAGGCACGGCGTTCTACCCGCCTGAGGAAACACCTGGAGAGGACGTGGAGACGCAAGGCGACGAGTCCCCTGCCGCGCCGGAGTCAGGAACGCCCCGTGGAGCACGTCTGAGGGACCTGCTGGGCAAGGTCGTACGCACTACCCACCTGCGCGAGTTCCACATCACCGATGAGGACGCACTCATCCGCGCGGCGATGGCCGGCGGCTGGGCACGTCGCCTGCATCCGGGTTGGACGAGAACGACCCGTGCGACCTGATCGGCGCCGTGATGAACCTGACCGAGAGCGGTGGTTGGTTGGATCACGGTGGTGTCCCGCCCCGTGGTGTAGCCGATCAAGTAAGCGGAACACCCCAGGTCGCCGCCCCGATCGCCTTTGCCCGACGGGCTGTTGGGGCTCACGCGGCCGCTACCGGCGAGAACTGCCTGGCACCCCATGGCGGGACATGCCCGTCCGGCCCGGGACCGGAGGCGACGGGTCATGATCGGCTACACCACGACCGGGGACGTGACCCGGCCTGAGGTGGCCATACGACCTGGAAGCAGAGCTGTTCCGCCCGGAGTGGCAGCTACAGCACCTCACGTGGCGGCACGGCTGCGACGACCCGCACACCTGTGAAGCGCGCCTGCACCGCTTCGAGACGTGCCCTCCGGACTGCACCACGCACACGGGCTACAAGCGCGGTTGCCCGAAGCCATGCACCAAGACGTGCACAGAGCACGCGAGCGCCTGCCCGGCCCGCAAGGAGGGCGGACTCGTCTTCACTCGCCCAAAGACCAAGAAGAGCCGGAACGCCGTGCCGATCCCGCCCGTCTTCATCCCGTTCCTGCGCAAGCACAGGGCCCAGCAAGAGGAGATGCGCGCGGCGGCTGCTGAGCTGTGGCAGGACCACGACGTCGTGTTCGCGCGCCCGGACGGGCGCCCCCTCAACCCGCGCGCCGACTACGAGGAATTCAAGGAGCTGCTCGCCGAAGCCGGAATCGATGACCGGAGGCGGTACGACGGGAGCCGCCACACGGCCGGCACGATCCTGAACGAGCTGGGCGTCGACATGCCCACGATCATGGAGATCTTGCTTCGAAGGACGCGATGCGGCGCATGGGGGTGAACTTCGTTCCCTCGTCTCGGGCCTTTACTGAGACCAGAACTGAGACCGCCGACACCCGCACGGCCCGCGCCCGCCGCCGTCGCCGCATGCGCTGAACGAAAAAGCCCAGTTCAGACACTGTCTGAACTGGGCTTTCGAATGGAGCCGCCTTCGGGATTCGAACCCGAGACCTACGCATTACGAGTGCGTTGCTCTGGCCATCTGAGCTAAGGCGGCGCGCTGTCCGCACTATGGTGCGATCAGCAACGTCGGTAAGTCTACACAGTTTCCGGGGGTGCTCCGTACCGGCCCCGGAGCGCGAGGCTCCGAGGCCGTGCGCAGGCCTAGGAGCAGCGCTTTCCGTCCGTGGGTGCGGTGCCGCGGAGGAGGTACGTGTTGATCGTACGGTCGATGCACTCGCTGCCGCGGCCGTACGCGGTGTGGCCGTCGCCGTCGTAGGTGAGGAGGCGGCCGGAGGAGAGCTGGCGGGCCAGGGCCTGGGCCCAGCGGTACGGGGTCGCCGGGTCGCGCGTGGTACCGACCACGACGATCGGGGCCGCGCCCTTGGCCTCGATGCGGTGCGGCTCACCCGTGGGCGCGACCGGCCAGTACGCGCAGTTCAGGGCGGCCCAGGCGAGGGCCTCGCCGAAGACCGGGGACGCCTTCTGGAAGGCGGGCAGCGACCGGCGCGCGTCGTCCGGGGTGTCGAAGGAGGGCGGGAGGTCGAGGCAGTTCACAGCGGCGTTGGCGTACATCAGGTTCGAGTAGCGGCCGTCGGCGTCGCGCTCGTAGTAGCCGTCGGAGAGAGCGAGCAGGCCCGCGCCGTCGTTCTTCTTCATCGCCGCGGTCAGCGCCTCGCGCAGCTGCTGCCAGGCCGCCTCGTCGTACATCGCCGCGATCACGCCGGTGGTGGCGAGGGACTCGGTGAGCCTGCGTCCGTCGGCGTCGCCCGTGGGCACCGGCTTCGCGTCGAGCCTGTCGAAGAACGCCTTGAGGTTCCGGCCGACCTGCTCCGGCCTCGCCCCACGGCCCCCGAGCGGGCAGTCCGCGTGCCGTACGCAGTCCTTCGCGAACGCCTTGAACGCCGTCTCGAACCCGGCCGTCTGCTCCAGGTTCAGCCGACGGGCCGACAGCGTCGGGTCCATCGCGCCGTCCAGGACCAGCCGCCCCACCCGCTTGGGGAAGAGCCCGGCGTACGTCGCACCGAGGAACGTTCCGTACGACGCCCCCACGTACGTCAGCTTCCGGTCCCCCAGCGCCGCCCGCAGGATGTCCATGTCCCGGGCCGCCTCGACCGTCGAGACATGCCGCAGCAGCTCGGGCGCGTCGGCTCCGCACCCGTCTGCGAAGCCCTTGTACGCCTTCACCAGCCCGTCGACCTCCCTCCGGTCGTCGGGCGTGACGTCGGTCTGCGTGTACGTGTCCATCTCCCGGCCGTCGAGGCACTCGACGGGCTCGCTGCGGGCGACTCCGCGCGGATCGACCGCGACCATGTCGTACCGGGCGCGCACCTGCGACGGGTAGCCGATCCCCGCGTACGACTGCAGGTAGCCGACCGCCGAGCCGCCCGGCCCGCCCGGGTTCACCAGCAGCGAGCCGAGCCGCTTGCCAGGGCCCGTGGCCTTCTTGCGGGCCACCGCGAGCCGTACGTCGCCGGCGTCCGTCCTGGCGTAGTTGAGCGGTGCCCGCAGCGTGGCGCACTCGAAGCCGGGGGCACCGCAGGAACGCCAGCTGAGCTTCTGCCCGTAGTAGGGCGCCAGGGCGGACGGGGTCGTCTGGGGCAGCGCCGCGAGCGCCGCCGTCCGGGCCGCCGGCGAGCTGGCGGAACTCGTCGAGCTCCCGGAGGAGCAGGCGGAGACGACCAGCGCCGCGAGGGCGAGGAACGTGGCTCCGGTGCGGGACCTGGCACTGAACATGGTCCTGTACCTGCGGTGGGTGCGCCTTGTGTACATTCAGCGAGCGTAACGCTCTGCGATGGCTCCGATGCCGTGCGTGCGCCTTGTGCCTCGGACGAGTACGGGCTGTCCCACGGAAGAGGGACGCCGTCAACGGGCTCCTCAGGGAGTGACGGCAGCTGCCGCGCGCTCGGTGCCGGTGGTGACGGCCGTTGCCTACGCCCGGTGCCGCTGGTGACGGCCACCTCCGATGCCCGGTGCCGCTCTTACGGCCGCCTCGGCACCGGCGACCGTGCACCCGCCCGTTGACGCCCGGCGCCCGTGCCGGGAGAGCCGCCTCGGACGCCCGACGCCCAGCGCCCGCGGGTCACAGCTGCCGCCCATGCTCGACGCCCGTCACCCGTGGCGACAGCCGCCTCGGCACCGGCGACCGTGCACCCGCCCGTCGACGTCGGCGTCATGGGTGACGGTCGCTGCCGGCTCCCGTCCCGGGAGCCCCTGCTCAGCCCGCTCTGAGTGCCATCGTCATCGCCTCCACTGCCAGCAACGGCGCCACATTCCGGTCGAGCGCGTCCCGGCACGCCGCGATCGCCTCGATGCGGCGCAGGGTGGATTCGGGTGAGCTGCCGCGGGCGAGCCGCTCCAGCGCGTCCTCGGCGTCCGTGTTGGCCAGCGCGATGCGGGAACCGAGCTGGAGGGCCAGGACGTCGCGGTAGAAGGCCGTGAGGTCGGTGAGCGCGAGGTCGAGGCTGTCGCGCTGCGTCCGGGTGCGCCGGCGCTTCTGCTTGTCCTCCAGCTCCTTGATGACGCCCGCCGTACCCCGTGGCATCCGGCCGCCCTGCGCCGCGCCCAGTGCCGCCTTCAGCTCCTCGGTCTCCTTGACGTCGATCTCCTCGGCGAGCTGCTTGGCGTCCTCCGCGGCCGCGTCGACCAGCTCCTGGGCGGCCTTGAGGCAGCCGCCGATGTCATCGACGCGCAGCGGCAGCTTCAGCACCGCCGCCCGGCGCGTCCGCGCCGCCGGGTCGGTGGCGAGGCGCCGGGCCCGGTCGACGTGGCCCTGCGTGGCGCGCGCCGCGGCGGCGGCCACGTCGGGCTCGACGCCCTCCCGGCGTACGAGCATGTCGGCGACGGCCTCCACCGAGGGTGTCGTCAGGTTCAGGTGGCGGCAACGGGAACGGATGGTGGGCAGGACGTCCTCGATGGAGGGGGCGCAGAGCAGCCAGACCGTGCGCGGGGCGGGCTCCTCGACCGCCTTGAGGACGGCGTTGGCGGACTTCTCGTTCAGTCGCTCGGCGTCCTCGACGAGGATGATCTGCCAGCGGCCGTTCGCCGGCGAGGTGAACGACTTGCGGACCGTGTCCCGCATGTCGTCCACGAGGATCTGCGCGCCGATCGCGACGACCGTGGTGACGTCGGCGTGCGTGCCGACCAGCGCCGTGTGACAGCCGTCGCAGAACCCGCACCCCGGTGCGCCGCCCAGCGCGCGGTCCGGGCTGACGCACTGCAGCGCCGCCGCGAACGCCCGCGCCGTCTGCGTCCGTCCCGCGCCGGGCGGCCCGGTGAACAGCCACGCGTGCGTCATCTTCGACGCCTCGGGCAGCGGCGCGTCGGCCGCGGCGGCGGTGACCAGGGCGTCGGCGTCCCGGGCAGCGGCGGTGAGCTGCTCGCTCACCCTCTCCTGCCCGACGAGATCGTCCCACACGCTCACGGGTCACGCCGCCCTTCCGTCACACTCCGCCGGTACGCCCTCCATTGTGCGGCCGACCACTGACAACGACGGCCGGCTCCGCCCCGCCACCATGCGTCAGCGCCCCCGGCCGCCATACGTCAGCGCCGGCGGCCCTTGCGCCGCCAGACGCCCACAGCCCTCGCCCCACCAGCACCCGTCACCGCCCCGGCCCGCGCCCCGCCGCCAAGCGTCAGCGCCCGCGCCCCTTGCCCCGCCGGTTCTGCTCGTCGTCCTCGTCCTGGTGCGGCCCGAGCAGCTCGTCCGCCAGTGACGGCAGGTCGTCCAGCGGGGTCTCCTCGGCCCAGTCCGGCCGCGGCCGCCGCTGCGGCCTGCCGTCGGCGTCAACCTGCGGCAGCTCCCGCGTACGGTCTTCGGTCCCGTCCGGACCAGCCCCCGGCCGCTCGTCCCGGAAGAACCCGGGCGGCACCCGGTCGGCGGGGCCCTCACCCCGTACGGGAGGCAGCACCGCGGTCTCGTCCGCCGCACCGGGCACGACCGGCGGCAGTACGGCGGTCTCGTCAGCGGCACGGTAGGGCCCGCCCGCACCATCCCGACGCTCCACCGGCGGCAGCACGGCAGTCTCGTCAGCGGCACCGGAGGCCCCACCCGCACCGTCCCGGCGCTCCACCGGCGGCAACACCGCAGTCTCATCACCGGCACCAGAGGACCCACCCGCACCATCCCGGCGCTCCACCGGCGGCAACACCGCAGTCTCGTCGGCCGCCCGGGGAGCCGCCCCCGGCTGCGGCAACTCCGCGGTCACCTCGGCATCGGAACCCCCGGCGTCGGCCCCGGTGTCCGGTCGCTCGTCCCCGGGCCGCACCGGCCGCAGCACGGCCGTGTCCTCCACGGGCCCGCCCGACGCGTTCGTCGGCGTCACCACCGGCGTGGGCACGGTCGCCGCATCGGGCGGCACCGCCGGCGTCGCCGGAGCCGTCGGCTGCCGGGGACCCGCCGCTGCCGCCGCCGCTGCCTGTTCGGCGGCCCGGCGTGCCTCCTCGGCCCGCAGCAGCGCCTCCTCGGCCTTGCGCTGCTTCTCCAGGCGCCGCGCCTCGGCCTCGGCCCGGATCCTGGCCTCCTCCTCGGCCTGCTTGCGACGCCGCTCCTCCTCGGCCTTGCGGCGGGCCTCCTCCTCGGCCCGCGCCTGCTCCTCGGCCAGGAGCCGGGCCCGCTCCTCCTCGGCGCGGCGGCGTGCCTCCTCGGCGCGCAGTCGGGCCTCCTCCGCCTGCCGTTCGGCCTCGCGCCGCTGTGCCTCCTCCAGCTCGCGCCGCTTGCGCTCCTCCTCCTCGGCGCGCAGCCGGGCGAGCTGCTCCTGGCGCTCCCGCTCCAGGCGCTCCTCCTCGGCCTTGCGGGCGGCCTCTTCCTCGGCCTTGCGGCGGGCTTCCTCCTCGGCCTTGCGGCGCGCCTCCTCCTGGGCCTTCACCTCGGCCTCGGACAGCGGCAGCAGTTGGTCGAGCCGGTGCCGGACGACGGTCGTGACGGCCTCGGGCTCCTGCCCGGCGTCCACCACCAGGTACCGCCCGGGGTCGGCCGCGGCCAGCGTCAAAAAACCGGACCGCACGCGCGCGTGGAACTCGGCCGGCTCCGACTCCAGCCGGTCCGGCGCCTCCGTGAACCGCTCCCGCGCGGTCTCCGGCGAGACGTCCAGCAGGACCGTCAGGTGCGGGACGAGACCATGGGTCGCCCAGCGGTTGATACGGGCGATCTCGGTCGGGGACAGGTCGCGGCCCGCCCCCTGGTAGGCGACCGAGGAGTCGATGTAACGGTCGGTGATCACGACGGCACCCCGCTCCAGCGCGGGCCGCACCACGGTGTCCACGTGCTCGGCGCGGTCCGCCGCGTACAGCAGCGCCTCCGCGCGGTGCGAGAGCCCGGCGCTGGAGACGTCCAGCAGGATCGACCGCAGCCGCTTGCCCACCGGCGTCGCCCCCGGCTCGCGCGTCAGCACGACCTCGTGGCCCTTGGACCTGATCCACTCGGCGAGCGCTTCGGCCTGCGTGGACTTCCCGGCACCGTCGCCGCCCTCCAGGGCGATGAAGAACCCGGAGGCGGCGGTCGTCGGCTCCGGGTCGTCGCCGCCGAGCAGCGCGTGGCGCAGGTCCTGCCGCAGCGGCACCCCGGAGCGGTCGTCGAGCTTGGCCAGCACCAGCGCGGCCACCGGCAGCAGCAGCGCGCCGACCAGCATCAGTGTGAACGCCGCCCCGCCATGCGCGAACACGAACTTGCCGTTCTCCAGGCGGTGCGGCCCGATGAGCGCCGCCACCAGGGGCGCGATCAGCGCGCCGAGCGCCACGAAGACCCGCACCACCGCGTGCAGGTGCTCGGTCGTGCGGGCCCGCCGGAAGTCCTCGGCCTCCTGGTCGAGCAGCGTGTGCCCGGTGTTGGCGGCGATGCCCGCGCCGACCCCGGCCAGCGCGACGATCAGCAGCACGGTGGCGACGTCCGGGACGAGCCCGGCGGCCAGCAGCGCGATGCCGGTGAAGGCGATGGCCAGCGCCAGTAGCCGGCGCCGCGACAGCGACCCCAGCACCTTCGGTGCCGTACGGATTCCGACGACGACACCGCCGGTGAGCAGGCACACCAGCAGCCCGTACGTCACCGGGCCGCCACCGAGGTCCTTGGCGTGCAGCACGGACACCGCGACGACGGCGGCCACCGCGCCCGCGACGGCCGCGCAGGCGAGCACCAGCAGCGGCATCGCGCCCGTACGCCCCTTGTCGCCGCCCTCGGCCGTCCGGGGGCGCCGCAGCCCCTCCAGCGGGGACCGCGCGCGCGGGGTGCGTGTGCCGGGTACCTCAAGGAACGTCAGCACGGAAAGGGACGCGGCGAACAGACCCGCCGCGACATACGAGGCGAGGGCCGCCTGGTGCTCGGCGAACCAGTCGATCCCGGCACCGAGGAGATTGTTGAACAGTCCCGCGCCGACCAGCGCGGCCGCCGCGAGAGGGACGGCCACGAAGCTCGTACGCAGCGACAGGCGGCGCAGCGCGTCCATGTGGTCCGGCAGCGGCCGTACCGTCGCGCCCTCGGGAGGTGGCGCGGGCAGCAGCGCGGGCGCGGCGCTCTCGCGGCACACCGTCCAGAACCGTTCTGCCACACCGGTGACGAACACGGTCACCAGCAGCACGGCGAGCGCGTCCTGAGGCATCCAGTCGATCCACAGCGGCGCGACGATCAGCAGCGCGGCCCGCAGGCCGTCCGCGCCGACCATGGTCCAGCGGCGGTCGAGCGGGCCGTCCTGCGAGGTGAGCGCGGAGAGCGGGCCGAGGAGGACGGCACCGAAGAGCAGCGTCGCGAGGACGCGGACCGCGAAGACGGTCGCCACCGCGAACGCCACGCCCCGGTACCCACCGCCGAACGACCCCTCGGCGATCGCCGCCTGGAGGGCGAGGAGGACCAGCACCAGGAGCGCCAGCACGTCACCGACGCCGCTGACGAGCTGTGCGCTCCACAGCCGCTTCAGCTGCGGCCGGCGCAGCAGCGCGCGCACGGCACGCTCGCGGGAGTCCGCGACCAGGGCGTCGTCGGGGGCCGGGTGATGGGCCGTTGGCTGCTCGGCTCGCGTCATGTCTTTCAGCCTATCGGGCCGCACCGACACTCCAGTGCGCCCGCCCGAACGTCCGCACGCCCCGGCACCTATGTGATGCCGGGGCGTTCGTTTCGCGAACGTGCGGTGGAGAAAACACCGTTGCCCGCGAAGCCGGGCCCTCCTGCTGCGCCGGCCCTGCGGACTCAGTCCTCCGACGTCGTCTTGGAAGCCGTCGCCTTCTTCGCGGCCGTCTTCTTCGCGGTCGTCGTCTTCTTCGCCGCCGTGGTCTTCTTGGCGGCGGTCTTCTTCGCGGCCGTCGCCTTCTTCGCCGGGGCCTTCTTCGCCGTCTTCTTGGCCGGCCCCTTCGCGCGCTTCTCGGCGAGCAGCTCGAAGCCGCGCTCCGGAGTGATCGTCTCGACGCTGTCGCCGGACCGCAGGGTCGCGTTGGTCTCGCCGTCGGTGACGTACGGACCGAAGCGACCGTCCTTGACGACGACCGGCTTCTCGCTGACCGGGTCCGTGCCGAGCTCCTTCAGCGGCGGCTTGGCGGCGGCGCGGCCACGCTGCTTCGGCTGGGCGTAGATCGCCTGCGCCTCCTCCAGCGTGATCGTGAAGAGCTGGTCCTCCGACTGCAGCGACCGCGAGTCCGTCCCCTTCTTCAGGTACGGCCCGTAGCGCCCGTTCTGCGCGGTGATCTCGACGCCCTCCGCGTCCGTGCCGACGACACGCGGCAGCGACATCAGCTTGAGGGCGTCCTCCAGCGTCACCGTGTCCAGGGACATCGACTTGAACAGCGAGGCCGTACGCGGCTTCACGGCGTTCTTGCCGGTCTTCGGCGTGCCCTCGGGCAGCACCTCGGTGACGTACGGGCCGTAGCGGCCGTCCTTGGCGACGATCGTGTGGCCGGTCACCGGGTCCGTGCCCAGCTCGAAGTCGCCGCTCGGCTTGGCGAGCAGCTCCTCCGCGAGCTCGACGGACAGCTCGTCCGGCGCCAGGTCGGCCGGGATGTCGGCGCGCTGGTGCTGCTCGGTGTCCTTCTCGCCGCGCTCGATGTACGGCCCGTAGCGGCCGACGCGGAGCACGATGTCGTTGCCCACCGGGAACGACGACACCTCGCGCGCGTCGATCGCGCCCAGGTCGGTCACCAGCTCCTTGAGGCCGCCGAGGTGGTCCCCGTCGCCGTTGCCGGCGTCGGCCGCGCCCCCGTTGCCCGTGCCCTCGCCGAAGTAGAAGCGCCGCAGCCACGGCACGGCCTGTGCCTCGCCGCGGGCGATGGCGTCGAGGTCGTCCTCCATCTTGGCGGTGAAGTCGTAGTCGACGAGCCGCCCGAAGTGCTTCTCCAGGAGGTTGACCACGGCGAAGGAGAGGAAGGACGGGACGAGTGCCGTGCCCTTCTTGAACACATAGCCGCGGTCGAGGATGGTGCCGATGATCGACGCGTACGTCGACGGGCGGCCGATCTCGCGCTCTTCGAGCTCCTTGACCAGCGACGCCTCGGTGTAGCGGGCCGGCGGCTTGGTGGCGTGACCGTCGGCCGTGATCTCCTCGGCGGTCAGCGGGTCGCCCTCGTTGACCTGCGGCAGCCGACGCTCGCGGTCGTCCAGCTCGGCGTTCGGGTCGTCGGCGCCCTCGACGTACGCCTTCAGGAAGCCGTGGAACGTGATCGTCTTGCCGGACGCGCTGAACTCGACGTCCCGCCCGTCGGCCGCGGTGCCGCCGATCTTCACGGTGACGCTGTTGCCGGTCGCGTCCTTCATCTGGGAGGCGACCGTCCGCTTCCAGATCAGCTCGTAGAGCCTGAACTGGTCGCCGGTCAGACCCGTCTCGGCGGGCGTGCGGAAACGATCACCCGAGGGGCGGATCGCCTCGTGCGCCTCCTGGGCGTTCTTGACCTTGCCGGCGTACGTCCGCGGCTGCGGCGGCAGGTAGTCGGCGCCGTACAGCTGGGTGACCTGCGCGCGGGCGGCGGCGACCGCCGTGTCGCTCAGGGTCGTGGAGTCCGTACGCATGTACGTGATGTAGCCGTTCTCGTACAGCTTCTGCGCGATCTGCATGGTCGCCTTCGCGCCGAAGCCGAGCTTGCGGCTGGCCTCCTGCTGCAGCGTCGTCGTACGGAACGGGGCGTACGGCGAGCGGCGGTACGGCTTGGACTCGACCGACCGGACGGAGAACCGGGTGTCCTCCAGGGCGGCGGCGAGGGCGCGGGCGTTCGCCTCGTCGAGGTGGAGGGTGTTCGCGCTCTTGAGTTGTCCCAGGGAGTCGAAGTCGCGGCCCTGCGCGACCCGCCTGCCGTCGACGGTCTGCAGGCGGGCGACCAGCGACGACGGGTCCGACGAATCCCCCGCGCGGCCGGTCGCGAAGGTGCCCGTCAGGTCCCAGTACTCAGCCGAACGAAACGCGATGCGCTCGCGTTCCCGCTCCACGACAAGTCGTGTGGCGACCGACTGGACACGGCCCGCCGACAGCCGCGGCATGACCTTCTTCCACAGCACCGGCGAGACCTCGTAGCCGTAGAGACGGTCGAGGATGCGGCGGGTCTCCTGGGCGTCGACGAGCTTCTGGTTGAGCTGGCGCGGGTTGGCGACTGCGGCCTGGATCGCGGCCTTGGTGATCTCGTGGAAGACCATCCGCTTGACCGGGACCTTGGGCTTGAGCACCTCCTGGAGGTGCCAGGCGATGGCCTCGCCCTCGCGGTCCTCATCGGTGGCGAGGTACAGCTCGTCGGAATCCTTCAGCAGGTCCTTGAGCTTCTTGACCTGCGCCTTCTTGTCGGCGTTGACCACATAGATGGGCTGGAAGTCATGGTCGACGTCCACACCGAGGCGGCGGACCTCGCCGGTGTACTTCTCGGGCACCTCCGCGGCGCCGTTGGGGAGGTCGCGGATGTGCCCGACGCTCGCTTCGACGACGTAGCCGGGGCCGAGGTAGCCCTTGATCGTCTTCGCCTTGGCAGGCGACTCGACGATGACGAGTCGGCGGCCGCCCTGTGCGGTCTCGCTGGTCGGGGACAACTTCGCTCTTCTCTCCGGTCGACGCTGGGGCCTCCCCAGGCCTTGCTCCCGGGGTCTGGGCACCTTTCATGGCTCACTCGCTGGTGACGCTGCGGAGTGTGACGGTACATCCCGCCCCCGTGTCAAACGGGAAAAGCCCGCAACGGCCACTCGAACGGTAACCCGACTACCGCCATTCCTGCCGCCCGGCGTGTCCACCGACCCGACCGCGTCGATCCGGAGCGTGTCCTACCGATTACCCCAGGTCGAACGCGTCCTCAGTTGTCAGACCTGGGTGAAGCACCACGCCCCGAGGGTCAGCGCGATCACCGCGGCGATGCTCGCGAGGGTCGCCGATGCGACGGGGTTCACACCGAGGGCGACGGGCTCGCGGCGGCGCACCCGGGTCGCCGTCCAGACCAGCAGGCCGCCTCCGAACAGGGCGAACACCACTCCCGCGAAGATCGCCGGTCCGCTCTCCATGGCTCCCGTGCCCCTTTTTCCCGTCGGCGAGTATCCACTCCCCGGGAGGTTGACACGCACGGGCTGCGTCCAGGCGAACCTGACGTGAACGCGAGGGCGACGGGGCTGTGCGTCCGCTTTCAGCCATGGCCTGGATCCGGCACTCCGAGGTTTTCGAAGATTTTTTCGTCCACGGCTTCCACAGCCGCCCTCAGACCCCACCGGCGCCGGTGTCGTCCCGATCGTCTGGGGAGAGGAGGGCGCCAGAACGATGTTGGCCGGTTTCACATCCCGTGGGCGGCAGCGGCCCCGCATTCCGTACGACCACCTGAAGCTCGACCGCATCGAGCACGCTCCCGGCTCGCCTCACCCCGCCGGCTCCAGGAACCCCTGCTCCACCAACAACCGGATCTGCGCCGGCGTCCGGTCCCGCAGCAACACCGGATCCTCACCGACCAGTTGGGCGATGGCGTCCAGGATCCGCCCCGCGGTCAGCGACCCGTCGCACACGCCCGCGAACCCCGCGCCGACCGTGTCCACCTTGGTGGCCCGCCGCATCCCCCGATTCTGACGGAGCACGACATGCTCCGGATCCTCCGCGCCGGGCAGCCCGACCTGCTCCTGCACCACCTCGGCTGCCAGCCGGAAGCGCTCCTCCAGCAGGGCCGCGTCGTCCCGCGAGCGCAGGTAGTCGAGCCGTTCGAAGTGCGCCCGGACCGTCTCGCCGAGCGGCTGTTCGACCGGATGCGGCCACTCCTCCACGGTGATCGAGGGCACCGCGGCCCCCCGCTTGCGCAGGGTGATCCACCCGAACCCGACCGCCCGCACCTTGCGCGCCTCGAACTCGTCCAGCCAGGCGTCGTACCGCGCCTCGTACTCGGCCACGTCGCCCCGGTGGTCGCCGGCGTCGCGCAGCCACAGCTCGGCGTACTGCGTGACGTCCTGCACCTCGCGCTGCACGATCCACGCGTCGCACCCGTGCGGCACCCACGACTGCAGCCGCTCCTGCCAGTCCTCCCCCTGTACGTGCTGCCAGTTGGCGAGGAACTGCGCGAACCCGCCCTCGTTCAGCCGTTCCCCCGCCCGTTGAACGAGCGTGCGGCACAGTTCGTCCCCGCCCATGCCGCCGTCGCGGTACGTCAGCCGGGCACCGGGGGAGATCACGAAGGGTGGGTTCGACACGATCAGGTCGAACTTCTCGTCGTCCGACAGCGGCTCGAAGAGCGAGCCCTCGCGCAGGTCCGCGGCCGGTGCGCCGGACAGCGCGAGAGTGAGCGCGGCGATGTGCAACGCGCGCGGGTTGACGTCGGTCGCCGTCACGCGCGTGGCGTGCTGTGCGGCGTGCAGCGCCTGGATGCCGGAGCCGGTGCCGAGGTCGAGGGCCGAGGAGACGGGCGTACGGACCGTGATCCCGGCGAGCGTCGTCGACGCGCCGCCGACGCCCAGGACGACGCCCTCCTCCCGGCGCCCGATGCCCCCGGCGCCGCCGACCGCGCAGCCGAGGTCGGACACGATGAACCAGTCCTCGCCGTCGAGCCCGCCGTACGGCCGTACGTCCACGGTCGCCGCGACCTCGTCGCCGCCGACGCGCGTCAGCCACCCGCTCTCCAGGCACTCGGCGACGGGCAGAACGCCCTCCACGCGCGCGTGCGCAACGGGCTGCTGCAACAGGAACAGCCGCACGAGCATCTCCAACGGCGTGTCGCCGCGTGTCGCCCGGAGCGCGGGAACGACCTCGCTGCGCGCCAGCGCCGCGTACGCGGAGGCGCCGAGCAGTTCGAGCAGTCCGTCGGCGGTGAAGGCGGCCCCCAGGAGGGCGTCCCGCAGCCGCGCGGTGACGTCGGGACGGTCGGTGGCGGGCAGGGCGGAGAGGCTGGCGTTGCTCACGCCCCCATTGTGACCGCGCGGCACAGTCGTCGCGAACGTCAGCCCTGGGTGGCCGACGGCGTGGACGACGCGCTCTTGCAGGTCTCCTGCTTGGCCATCGCCTGGCCGACCTCGCCCTCCTCCAGGGTGGTCAGCGCGTCGCTGCCGCTCTGGCTGAGCTTGTCGAGTTCGGTGGCGATGTCCTTGAGGCCGTCCGCGAACTTCGCCTGGTCCTTGGTGTCGAGGTCGTCGACCTGCTTCTTCAGGGAGGCGTAGGAGGAGGCGATGCCGTTGAGCTCCTTCACCGCGTCCTGCTGCTTCTTGTCGCCGTTCTCGACGTCGGGCGCCCCGGCCTTGCTCACGGCGGCGCCGATCGCCTTGTAGGCGTCGGACATGTCCTGGAAGGCCTGCGCGTCGGTCTTCTGGACCTCTTCCGGCGTGCTGCTGTCCGAGGTCTCCTTCTGGATCGCGGAATTGGCCGCCGCGATCTTCTTGGCCTGCGGCTGTACGGCGTCGCAGACCTGCTTGGCCCAGGCATCCAGCTTCTCGTTGCTGTCGTCGCCGCTGCATCCCGACAGCGCCAGTACCAGTACCGCACCGCCGGACAGTGCGACCGCGAGCTTCTTGTTCACCGGATTGGTCCCTTCCATGGCTCTCGGCCCCGGAAGATACACGCCAAGCGGACGATAAACGTATGACTAACGTCCGATATTCATCACATTGCAGCCATTTATACCAAGGGAGAGAAGGCTCACGGCGCGGGCGTGAACACAGCGGAGCGGGCGGGTGACGCGCCAATGCGCGCCCCCCGCCCGCCCCTTGGGTCGAGCCGGGTACGACGAGCTACGAAACCACCGCCGGATCAGCCGACTTGGAGCTCGGCTCGGCGTTGTCGTCGCCCATGGAGATGCCGCGCCGCTTGGAGACGTACACCGCTCCGACGATCACGGCCAGGGAGAGTACGGCGATCAGGATCCGTATGCCGAGACTCGCGTCGTCGCCGTAGCTGAACTTGATCACGGCGGGCGCGATGAGCAGCGCGACCAGGTTCATCACCTTCAGCAGCGGGTTGATCGCCGGTCCGGCGGTGTCCTTGAATGGGTCACCGACCGTGTCGCCAATCACCGTGGCGGAGTGCGCCTCGCTGCCCTTGCCGCCGTGGTGGCCGTCCTCGACGAGCTTCTTGGCGTTGTCCCAGGCGCCACCGGAGTTGGCGAGGAACACCGCCATCAGGGTGCCGGCCCCGATCGCGCCCGCCAGATACGCGCCGAGCGCGCCGACGCCGAGCGTGAACCCGATGAAGATCGGCGCCATGACGGCCAGCAGACCCGGCGTGGCCAGCTCCCGCAGCGCGTCCCTCGTACAGATGTCGACGACTTTTCCGTACTCCGGTTTCTCGGTGTAGTCCATGATCCCGGGCCGCTCCCGGAACTGCCGCCGCACCTCGAACACCACCGAACCCGCCGACCGCGAGACCGCGTTGATCGCCAGCCCGGAGAACAGGAAGACGACCGCCGCGCCCGCGATGAGGCCGACGAGGTTGTTGGGCTGCGAGATGTCCATCGCCAACGTCATCGGTGAGCCCTCACCACTGAGCCGCTCACCCACGTCCCGCGCGCCGGTGGTGATCGCGTCACGGTACGACCCGAAGAGCGCCGACGCCGCGAGAACGGCCGTGGCGATGGCGATGCCCTTGGTGATGGCCTTGGTGGTGTTGCCGACGGCGTCCAGGTTGGTGAGCACCTGCGCGCCCGCGCCCTCGACGTCGCCGGACATCTCGGCGATGCCCTGCGCGTTGTCGGAGACCGGCCCGAAGGTGTCCATGGCGACGATCACACCGACCGTGGTGAGCAGACCGGTACCGGCCAGCGCGACCGCGAACAGCGCGAGCATGATCGACGTACCGCCCAGCAGGAAGGCGCCGTAGACGCCGAGGCCGATCAACAGGGCGGTGTAGACGGCCGATTCGAGGCCGACGGAGATACCGGCGAGGACGACGGTGGCCGGGCCGGTGAGCGAGGTCTTGCCGATGTCCCTGACGGGGCGCCGGGTGGTCTCGGTGAAGTAGCCGGTGAGCTGCTGGATCACGGCGGCGAGCAGGATGCCGATCGCCACCGCGACCAGGGCCAGGATCCGTGGGTCGCCGGCCTTGGCCAGGATGGCGTCGTCGGTGACCCCGTCGAGCTCGGCGTACGAGGACGGCAGGTAGGTGAAGGCGGCGATCGCCACCAGCACCAGCGAGATCACCGCGGAGATGAAGAAGCCGCGGTTGATCGCGCTCATCCCGCTGCGGTCGGCGCGCCGCGGGGCCACGGCGAAGATGCCGATCATCGCGGTGATCACACCGATCGCGGGAACCAGCAGCGGGAACGCCAGCCCGAAGTCGCCGAAGGCCGCCGTGCCCAGGATCAGCGCGGCGACCAGGGTCACGGCGTACGACTCGAACAGGTCGGCCGCCATGCCCGCGCAGTCGCCGACGTTGTCGCCCACGTTGTCGGCGATGGTCGCGGCATTGCGCGGATCGTCCTCCGGAATGCCCTGTTCGACCTTGCCGACCAGGTCGGCGCCGACGTCGGCGGCCTTGGTGAAGATGCCGCCGCCCACCCTCATGAACATCGCGATGAGGGCCGCACCGAGGCCGAAGCCCTCCAGCACCTTCGGCGCGTCGGCCGTGTAGACCAGCACGACACAGGAGGCGCCCAGGAGACCGAGCCCCACCGTGAACATGCCGACCACGCCGCCCGTGCGGAAAGCGATCTTCATGGCTTTGTGCGAGACGAGAGTGAGATCCTTTTCCGGCTCACCCGCCGCCGGAGTCGCTTCCCGGGCAGCCGCGGCGACCCGCACATTGCTGCGCACCGCGAGCCACATGCCGATATAGCCGGTGGCCGCCGAGAACGCCGCGCCGATCAAGAAGAACACCGAGCGCCCGGCACGCTGATTCCAGTCGTCCGCGGGCAGCAGCATGAGCAGGAAGAACACGACCACGGCGAATACACCGAGCGTGCGCAACTGCCGGGCCAGATAGGCGTTGGCGCCTTCCTGGACGGCCGCGGCGATCTTCTTCATGCTGTCGGTGCCCTCGCCCGCCGCGAGCACCTGGCGCAGCAGCACGCCGGCGACCACGAGCGCGGCCAGGGCGACGGCCGCGATGACCATCACCATGACGCGGTTGTCGTCGGTCAGCACTGCGGCTGCGAAGGTTGTGGAGTGGTCCAGATGGTCCAACCGATGAGGGGTAGAAAGCCCCGCCATTCGTCCTCCTTGACGCTTGGGCTGAGCTCAAGATGTGGACGGATTGTAGGGAGCCGGTCCTGATCAAAACAGGGCGCGGCAAGCGGAATTCGTCTTCCCGGCTTCACCGCAAATGATCGCAGGAAGCCACCGAACCCGAAAGTGGTAATGCCCCAGATGCGTGCACGCTTGATCGAATTACGGGGGCGCTGATCGGTCAATTGATCCATCACTGATCGTGAATTTCTTCACGAATTCCGGCCCGCTTCCCGCACAAAACAGCGAGGGCCCTGCTCAGCAGGGCCCTCGCAGCGATTACTCCGGTGGAGTGAGGACGGTCAGGGGAGCACCGCGGTCGGCGGCGGCGTGGTGGGCCAGGTCATACGGATCAATCCGCCGTTCTCTCCGGCGGTGACCTCGACATCGTCGACCAGGCCACTGATGACCGCGAGGCCCATCTCGTCCTCCTCGGCCTCCGCGTCGGGGTCCTCGGCGGCCTCGCCGGCCGTGCGGACCCCGGTGGGGGCGTGCGGCGCCTCGTCGCCGACCTCGATGGAGAACTGTTTCTCCTCCTCGATCAGCGCCACCTTCACCGGCGCCGTGATCCCGCTGATCTGATGCAGTCCCACAGCACGGGAGCAGGCCTCGCCGACGGCGAGCCGGACCTCGTCGAGGACGGCCTCGTCCACCCCGGCCCTGCGTGCCACCGCGGCCGCCACCAATCGGGCGGTCCTGACGTGCTCGGGCAGCGCGCTGAAGCGGAGTTCGACGGTGGCCATGCATCCCCCTCGGAGCTACGGGCGTGCTCGGGGCCGGACCGCCGAAAGTCCAGGCCCCCGTGTTCGAAACTGCCGCCCCGGGCCCACGGCCCGGGGCGGTGATCAGTCGGTGGCCGCCACCGCTTCCTCGACCGAGGTGTGAATGGGGAACACCTTGGTGAGGCCGGTGATGCGGAAGATCTTCAGAATGCGCTCCTGGTTGCAGACCAGGCGCAGCGAGCCCTCATGGGCACGCACCCGCTTCAGGCCGCCGACCAGCACGCCGAGCCCGGTGGAGTCGAGGAAGTCCACGCCCTCCATGTCGACGACGAGGTGGAAACTGCCGTCGTTCACCAGCTCGACCAGCTGCTCGCGCAGCTTGGGCGCGGTATATACGTCGATTTCGCCACCGACCCTGACGATCGTGCGATCGCCGATGGTCTCGGTCGACAGGGACAGGTCCACGGATCCTCCAGCACCTTGCTATCGAGCGGTCGTCCTTGGGTCATCTCGGCAGATCCCCCTGGACGGTTCGCCAGCCGCGATGGCATTCAATCACTTACCGGCAGGCGTGCACGACGCCTTGGACCCATTGTCCGTCACGCCGGTGACACACTCGGTGCCGATGGCCAAGAATCACCGATCCGATCGATCCCCGACGGACACCGCATCCCGCCCCGCACCAGGCACGGTCCTGGACCGGCTCGCCTCGGGACCGAACAGGGCTTCGCGCATCACTCATACGGAGCACTTGCCCCCGCGGGCGGGTCGCCATGCCGTCTGGCCGGACCGGATCCGCTCCGAGGTCATCGCCGCGGTGCGGGCCGCGGGCATCGAACATCCCTGGGCCCACCAGGCGCGGGCCGCCGAACACGCCCTGGACGGCCAGTCGGTGGTCGTCGCCACCGGCACGGCGTCCGGCAAGTCCCTGGCGTACCTGGTCCCGGTCTTCTCCACGCTCCTGGACGGCTCCGAGGCCCCGAACGGCCGCGGCGCCACCGCCCTCTACCTGGCCCCCACCAAGGCCCTTGCGGCGGACCAGTGCCGAGCCGTGAAGGAACTTTCACATCCCCTGGGCCAGTCCGTACGCCCGGCCGTGTACGACGGCGACACCCCGTTCGAGGAACGCGAGTGGATCCGCCAGTACGCCACGTACGTCCTGACCAACCCCGACATGCTGCACCGGGGCATATTGCCGTCCCACCCCCGCTGGGCCTCCTTCCTGAAGGCGCTGAAGTACGTCGTCATCGACGAGTGCCACACCTACCGCGGCGTCTTCGGCTCGCACGTTGCCCAGGTGCTGCGGCGTCTGCGCCGCCTGTGCGCCCGCTACGGCTCCTCCCCGGTCTTCCTGCTGGCCTCCGCGACCGCCGCCGAGCCGGCCGTGGCCGCCCGCCGCCTCACCGGCCTCCCGGTCGTGGAGGTCGCCGACGACGCCTCCCCGCGCGGCGAGCTGGTCTTCGCCCTCTGGGAGCCCCCACTCACCGAACTGCAGGGCGAGAAGGGCGCACCCGTCCGCCGTACCGCCACCGCCGAGACCGCCGACCTGCTCACCGACCTCACCCTCCAGGGCGTCCGTACGGTCGCCTTCGTGCGCTCCCGGCGGGGCGCCGAGCTGATCTCCGTGATCGCCCAGGAGCGGCTCGGGGAGATCGACCGCTCCCTGTCCGGGCGTGTCGCGGCCTACCGGGGCGGCTACCTCCCCGAGGAGCGCCGCGCCCTGGAACGCGCCCTGCACTCCGGCGAGCTCCTCGGGCTGGCCGCCACGACCGCCCTGGAGCTGGGCGTCGACGTCTCCGGCCTGGACGCGGTCGTGATCTCCGGATACCCGGGCACGCGCGCGTCCCTGTGGCAGCAGGCGGGCCGGGCCGGCCGCTCGGGGCAGGGCGCGCTGGCCGTCCTGGTGGCCCGCGACGACCCGCTGGACACCTTCCTGGTCCACCATCCGGAGGCCCTTTTCGACCAACCGGTGGAATCGACGGTCCTCGACCCCGACAACCCGTACGTCCTCGCGCCCCACCTGTGCGCGGCGGCCGAGGAGCTTCCCCTGGTCGAGGACGACCTGGAGCTGTTCGGCCCCGCCTGCGCGGAGCTGCTCCCGCAGCTGGAGGCCGCGAAGCTACTGCGCCGCCGCACCAAGGCCTGGCACTGGACACGCCGGGAGCGGGCCGCCGACCTGGCCGACATCCGGGGCGCGGGCGGCCGACCGGTCCAGATCGTCGAGGCCGGCACCGGCCGCCTGTTGGGCACGGTCGACGCGGGCGCGGCGCACACGAGCGTCCACGAGGGAGCCGTCCACCTTCACCAGGGCCGTACGTATCTGGTCCGCGCCCTCGACCTGGACGACTCGGTCGCCCTGGTCGAGGAGGCGAACCCGCCGTACTCCACGGTCGCCCGCGACACGACGACGATCTCCGTCCTGGAGACGGACATCGAGATCCCCTGGGGCCAGGGCCGCCTCTGCTACGGCTCCGTCGAGGTCACCAACCAGGTCGTCTCCTTCCTGCGCCGCCGCCTCATCACCGGCGAGGTGCTGGGCGAGACCAAACTCGACCTCCCTCCTCGAACGCTGCGCACGCGCGCGGTGTGGTGGACGGTCACCGAGGACCAGCTCGACGAGGCCCGCATCAGCCCGGAGATCCTCGGCGGCGCCCTGCACGCCGCCGAGCACGCGTCGATCGGCATGCTGCCCCTCTTCGCGACCTGCGACCGCTGGGACATCGGCGGCGTGTCGATCCCGCTGCACCCCGACACCCTGCTCCCGACGGTGTTCGTCTACGACGGCCACCCCGGCGGCGCGGGCTTCGCGGAACGCGCCTTCCACACCGCCCGGGCCTGGCTCACCGCCACCCGCGAGGCCATCGCGTCCTGCGAGTGCGACAGCGGCTGCCCGTCCTGCATCCAGTCCCCCAAGTGCGGCAACGGCAACGATCCGCTGCACAAGCGGGGGGCCGTACGGCTCCTTACGGTGCTGCTGCGGGGGGCGCCGCAGGAGAAGGCGACGGATCTTGAGGGGCAGCGGGAAGAACCGGCGCCGACGAACCCGGCGGGCCGACAGGACGAACCGGCGCCCAAGGGTCCCGGAGGGCAGCAGGACGAACCGGCGCCCGATGGTCCCGAATGGCCGGAGGACGAACGGGTGCCCAAGGGTCCCGAAGGGCCGCAGGACGAACCGGAGCCCAAGGGTCCCGGAAGGCCGCAGGACGAACCGGCGTCGCCGCCTCCGCAGGGCCCGCCCGCGCCCTGACCTCCGCCGTGAACGGCCCCGTTCTCGACGCCGCTGTCACGTCCGAGACCTGGCCCACCACCGCGCACCGCACCAGTCGCGTGTCCTGAGCCCGCGCCACCCGTTCCGCCCGGGCGCAGGCCGCCTCGCTGCCCTCCGCCCAGTGGTCCGCCGCCGCGAGCGCCGCCAGATCCGCGCCGCCGGCCGCGCGGTGCCGGGTCACGGCGACCTGCCCCAGGGCGAGCAGGACGCCGAACACGACACACAGGACGGCGATCACACCGACGCTCCAGACGGTGGCGGACCCCCGGTCACCGTCACCGCCTCTCATCTGCCCGCCTCCACCGTCTTCTCACCGGCCGTCCCCTGCGGCACCGCTGCCTCGGACACCGTCCCCTCCGCCACCGCTGCCTCGGACACCGTCCCCTCCGCCACCGCTGCCTCGGACACCGTCTCCTCGGCGACCGCGACGGCCTCCTCCCGCAGCTCGTAGGACAGCCGACCCAGCGCCGGCGCCTTGGCCGTGACCACGACCCGGACCCGGTCGCCCTCCCGGCTGATGGTGACCTTCGCCCCGCGTGGCGCCACCTCACGCGTCACCTCGACGACCGCGTCGTGCGGGTCCTGCCGGGCCGCCGCGCGGGCGCCCGTCCGGGCCGCGTCCACGCACTGGATCTGCGCGGCCACCACGAGCAGCCCCCAGACCAGCCCCATCGCGAACATCACCAGGACCGGCAGCACCAACGCCGCCTCCGCCGTCACGAAACCCCGGTCCGCGCCCCGCCCTCGCCACTCACATCCGCGCATTGAGGGCCTCCTTGACGATGCTCTGCAGCTCCGCGCTGACCTGCCCGCTCGTCACGACCTTGTAGAGCAGCACCGCGAAGGCCGCCGCCGCTACGATCCCCACCGCGTACTCGGAGGTGACCATCCCGGCCTCCTTCCGCATGCCGCGCGTCCGCCGCATCAGAGCACGCGCGCGTGCCCGTACCGCCTTGTACATCTCAACCCCCGTGAGGTTCCGTCTCATTGATCAAAGCTGATCGAAGCTGCCTGAATCTGATCTGAGTTGTTCGGCGTACGCCGCTTGCTCTCGCGCCCCCTCACCCGCCTCTCATCCGCCGCCCCCTCCCAACACCCCACCCGCCAGCCCGATCACCACAGGCAGCACGCCGACCGCGGTGAAGGCGGGCAGGAAGCACAGTCCCACCGGCGCGGTGACCATCACCGCCGCTCGCCGGGCCCGTGCCGTCGCGCTGCGGGCCCAGTCGGCGCGGGCGTCCGCGGCGATCCGCGCGACCGGTGCGGCCGCGGGGAGCCCGGACACGTCGGCCCGTTCCAGCAGCCGGGCCAGGGCGTCGGCGCCCGGTGTCGCGAGCAGACCGCGCCACGCTTCCGCCGGTTCACCGCCGAGCCGTACTTCCGCCGCCCCACGCGCCAGCGCCTCCCCGACCGGGCCACCCAATGCCTCGCCCACCGCCTGCGCGGCGATCACCGGACCGGCGCCGGCCGCGATGCAGGCGGCCACCAGATCGGCGGCGAGCGGAAGTTGCCGAGCCGCCTCACGCGGGTCGAAGGCCTCACCCTCGGCCGCGGCCGCCGTCTGCCGCCGACGCCACCGCCACACCCCGACCGCGGCGACCAGCCCCACGACGACGCCCATGCCCCCGCCGACCAGCACCCATCCGGCGCCGACCACGGCCACCGTCGGCCACCACCGCCGCACGACACCCCCGACCTCCCAACGCGGCCTCCTGACGTCGGCTTCACGGTCCAGCAGCTCGGCCAGCCGCCTGCGCACCTGACGCTCCCGTCGTACGCCCGCCGCCCAGCGCGCGACCCACGCCAGGGCGAGCGCGACCCCCAGCGCCACCCCCAGCCTGTGGACAACTTCCGCGCTCACGCCGCTTCAGCTCCCCTCACGATCCGCAGCGCCCACCACAGCCCCACGCCCTCCAGCACCCCGCCCACCAGCAGACAGACCAGTCCCGCGCCGGTGTGCAGCAGCACGTGCAGCGGGTCGGCGCCGAGGGCGGTGCCGAGGAGGATGCCGAGGGCCGGCAACGCGGCGAGCATCACGGCCGTGGAGCGGGAGCCGGCCAACTGCGCCCGGAACTCGGCACGCTGGTCGCGCTCCGCCCGCAGGGCGGCCTCCAGCCGGTCGAGCCCGGCCGCGAGACCCGCGCCCTGGTCGACCGCGACCCGCCAGCACGCGGCGAGCCCCAACAACCCGTCGGCCCCGGGCTGTCGTGCCGCCACCGCGAGCGCCCCCGGCACGTCCCCGCCGAACCGCGCCGCCGCCAGCACGGGCGCCTCCGTGTCACCGAGCCCTCCGGAGTCCCGCGCGGCCCGCAACAGGGCCTCACCGGGCTGCCGTCCGGCCCGCACCTCCCCGGCCAGCGCCGAGCACAGCGCGATCACCGCGTCGCCTCGCCGCTCTCGCGCCCGCCGCACCTCCCCGGCCAGCCGCACCCGCCGCAGCACCGGCACTCCGGCCGCCCCCGCGACGACCGGCAGCACCGACGAACCCAGCACCCCGAGCACCAGCCCGACGACCGCGGCCCACCACTCGACCCGCAGCCGCCCACGGACCCGCCGCAGCCCACCGGCCCACCGCCGCCACGCGGGAGGCCCACTGCCCACCACCCCGCCCCCGACCAGCAGCAGGTGCGCCCGCCGGGCCCCCGAGTGCCAATCACCCATCAGCCACGCGGCCGCCCCGGCACACACCAGGGCCGCGCTCATCGCCGTCTCACCCATGCCGCTCACCACTCACCCTCGGTCCTGTCGTGCGGCAGTCCTCGCTCGTCCTCAGCGAGTCCCCGCTCCCCCTCGCCGCGCCCCATCCCGGGCCCGCCCCCACCACAGAGCAGCTCCCGCAGCCGCCCCCACCCCCGCTCCCGCGCAAACGCCTCCGTGCCCCACCGCAGGGCCGGCACCGTCCGCACCAGCCCCGAGGCGTCCCGCTCCAGCACATGCAGCTCCGCGATCCGCCGCCGCCCGTTCCGGTCCCGCACGAGGTGCAGAACGACCGAAAGCGCCGCCGCCAACTGGCTGTGCAGGGCGGCCCGGTCGAGCCCGGCCGCCGTGCCGAGGGCCTCCAGGCGGGCGGGGACGTCCGCGGCGGCGTTGGCGTGGACGGTCCCGCAGCCGCCCTCGTGGCCGGTGTTCAACGCGGCCAGCAGATGCACCACTTCGGCCCCGCGCACCTCGCCGACCACCAGCCGGTCGGGCCGCATCCGCAGCGCCTGCCGGACCAGGTCCTCCAGGGTCACGAGCCCGGCACCCTCCTGGTTGGCGGGCCGGGTCTCCAGGCGCACGACGTGCGGATGATCGGGTCGCAACTCCGCCGAGTCCTCCGCGAGCACGATCCGCTCCTCCGGTCCGACCAGCCCGAGCAGCGCGCTGAGCAAGGTGGTCTTGCCGGTGCCCGTGCCTCCGCTGATCAGGAAGGACAACCGCGCCCGCAGCAGTGCCCGCAGCACCCGGTCCCCGCCCGGCGGCACCGTCCCGGCTGCCACCAGTTCGTCGAGGGTGAACGCGCGCGGGCGGACCACTCGAAGCGACAGGCACGTACAGCCCACGGCGACCGGCGGCAGCACCGCGTGCAGTCGCGTCCCGTCCGGCAGCCTGGCGTCGGCCCACGGCCGGGCATCGTCCAGGCGCCGCCCGGCCACCGCGGCCAGTCGCTGCGCAAGACGTCGTACGGCTGCCGCGTCCGGGAAGGACACCGACGTCAGCTCCAGTCCGCCGCCCCGGTCCACCCACACCCGGTCCGGCGCCGACACCAGCACGTCGGTCACCGACGGATCGGCGAGCAGCGGCTCCAGTGGGCCGCTGCCGACCAGTTCGGACCGCAACTGCTCGGCAGCGCCCAGGACTTCGGCGTCACCCAGCACCCGACCCTGCTCCCGCAGCGCCTGGGCCACGCGCGCGGGTGTGGGTTCGGCGCCGCTCTCGGCCAGCCACTGCCGCACCCCCTCCAGCAGGGGCCCCGCGAAAGTCGTCATGCCGCACCTGCCTCGACCAGCGCCCGCTCCAAGAACTCCTTGCAGAACCTGGCCAGTGGACCGCGCCCGCCCGCGCCGGGCGGTGTCCTTCCCTCGGCCAGGCGCAGCAGCCCGGCCTCGACGGGCACCTCGCCGGCCAGCGGCAGACCGAGCAGCCGGGCCACCTCGCGGTCGTCGAGGCCGGGGGCGTACGGCCCGCGTACCGCCACGCGCAGATCGCGCAGGACCATGCCGACCGCGGACGCCACCCGTCCGGCCGCCGCGACCGCGCGCAGTTCGGCGGGGACCACCAGAAGCCCGACGTCGAGCTGGGCGAGGGCCTCCGCGGTCCCGTCGTCGATGCGGCGCGGCAGGTCGACCACGACCGTGCCGCCCCGGCGCCGGGCCGCGGCCAGCACCGCCCGTACGGCCTGCGGTGGGATGGCGACGCAGTCACCGCGGTCCCAGCTGAGCACCCGCAAGGAGTGCAGCTGGGGCAGGGACTCCTCCAGGGCGCCGCTGCCGACCCGGCCGCGCGAGGCGGCGAAGGCGGGCCAGCGCAGGCCCTCGGCACTCTCGGCGCCGAGGAGCACGTCGAGTCCGCCGCCCAGCGGATCGGCGTCCACGAGCAGGGTGCGAAGGCCCTCGCGTGCGGAGGTGACGGCGAGCGCGCAGGCGAGCGTGGACGCTCCTGCGCCGCCCCGGCCGCCGATCACGCCGACAGTGAGCGCGGGCCGGCCGACCCCCTCGGCGACGTCGGCGATCCGGTCGACCAGCCACTGCTCGCCGTCGGGCAGCATCAGGACGTGGTCGGCGCCGATCTGCACGGCTCGTTTCCACACGCCGGGGTCGTCCTGGTCGCGGCCGACCAGCACCACTCCTCGTCTGCGCGCGGCCCCGCGGACGCGTCGTGCGGCGTCGTCCCCGACCAGGACCAGCGGCGCGGCCTCCCAGCCCCCGCTGCGGTCGGGCACGGTGTGATGGACCTCCGGTGTGGCTCCGGCCGCTGCGCACAGGCGCAGCAGGTCGTCGAGCAGTTCGGCGTCCTCGGTGACGATCAGCGGTCGGCTCTGCCGCCCTCCGGCTGCGGACGGCGGATCGTGTGTGACGGTTCCGGCCACGGTTTCCTTCCCCCTTCGCTGCTTGTCCGCTTCGCTCGCGGAGCCCCTGCGGCCCCGTGATTCGCATCCATGTGAAGAACCGGCAACGGGCCTCCATATGAACGGCCGACGCAATCCGGCCATGCGCGCCCGACAATCGGAACCGGCCAGGAACTCGCCGCGAGCGGGCCGCGCAGGAATCACGGTGCAGCGATCCCGAAAATCGTGTGGATCTTGGTCAATAACTGTGGACAACTCGGTGGTTGTGAATATCGCCGTCACCCATACCGGTGACCCCTGCACCATCTCCTGTGCGACTTCCGCAGAGCAGTCCGACGGCTACGTACAGTGACGGATCGTGGGCATGCGAAAGAGGCGGCCGCAGCCGCCTCGATGCGGCCTCGTGGCCGCGCAGACAAGGGAAAAACCCGCCCGGACATGCGACGACCCCCGCCGGGGGGGAGAGCGGGGGTCGTCCCCACGGCCGACTCGGGGGGGGAGGAGTCGGACCGGGTTAGCACGGTCGCGAACGATCCGTGACTTCCATGGTGTACCCGAGAGCCCTCTCAGGCAAACCCACACGCCCCACCTTACGCCGAATGGGCTGCCCCTATGCTCAGGGTCGTGGAAAACCACTCGTTGCCCCGCACAGCGGCCTTCTTTGACCTGGACAAGACGGTCATTGCGAAGTCGAGCACGCTCACCTTCAGCAAGTCGTTCTATCAGGGCGGCCTGATCAACCGCCGGGCCGCCTTGCGTACCGCATATGCCCAGTTCGTCTTCCTCCTGGGCGGCATGGACCACGACCAGATGGAACGCACGCGCGCGTACCTGTCCAGGCTCGTGCGCGGCTGGAACGTCGAGCAGGTCAAGGAGATCGTCGCCGAGACGCTGCACGACATCATCGACCCGATCATCTACGACGAGGCCGCCTCCCTCATCGAGAAGCACCACACCGCCGGACGGGACGTGGTGATCGTCTCCACATCGGGGGCCGAGGTGGTCGAGCCGATCGGCGAGTTGCTCGGCGCCGACCGCGTGGTCGCCACCCGGATGGTCGTGGGCGACGACGGCTGCTACACGGGCGAGGTGGAGTACTACGCCTACGGCCCCACAAAGGCGGAGGCGGTCCGGGAGCTGGCCGAGTCCGAGGGATACGACCTTTCACGCTGCTACGCCTACAGCGACTCGGCGACGGACCTTCCGATGCTGGAGGCGGTTGGAAATCCGCACGCGGTGAATCCGGACCGCGCACTGCGCCGAGAGGCACTCGCGCGCGGGTGGCCGATTCTCGATTTCCACCGCCCGGTCAGACTCAAGCAGCGACTACCCGCGTTCTCCGTACCGCCGCGTCCCGCTCTGGTCGCGGCGGCCGCCATAGGGGCCGCGGCAGCCACCGCCGGCCTGGTCTGGTACGCCAGCCGACGTCGGCCGGCCACCGCCTGACCTGCCACTTCGCCACAGTCGGGCAACTCCCGGAAGCCCGGCGCCCGTTTGGTATGCCTTTGAATTCAAAAGTAAAGAAGTGAGGCGCCCGCTTCCGCTTGCCTCTCACCTGGAGTACAAAGGAGACAACGGCCCGCGAGACCAAGGACATCCGAGAGGATCACCTTTTAAACGCATTTGGCCCCACGGACCGCGCATGAACACCGGGCACCCACGCGACGTCGACCCGTCGATTACGGGCCAGCCGCACCAGGTCACGGGCAAAGATCCCGACCTGATGGGCAACATATCGAGGACGCTTGGTAACCCGATGCGCATGCCAGCGGCGGTACGAGAACTCGTACCGCCGCAACCCTGTCCGGAACCTTTTACGCCGCCCCGCGCTGCAGCGCCTCGCACACCGCCGTCGACTCGCGCGCGCCCAGCTCGACCGCCCGGCCGCAGTGCGCGATCCATGCGGCCATGCCCTCGGGAGTGCCGGAGAGGTAGCCCTCGAACGCCGCCAGATAGGCCGCCCGGCCCAGCTCGGCGTGTCCCACCTCCGCCGGGCAGACCGACTTCGGGTCGAGGCCGCTACCGACCAGGACAATCCGCTCGGCCGTGCGTGCGACCAAACCGTTGTGCGAAACGAAGGGGCGCAGCGCGAGCAGCTCGCCGTGCACGACGGCGGCCATGACCAACGCGGGCGCCGAACTGCCCCCGATGATCAGCTCGGACAGCCCCTCCAGCCGCCCCGACACCTCGGCCGCGTTCGGCAGCGGCTGACCGATCAGCGGCTCGTCGACCGGCTCACCCTGCTGCCGGGGCCGCCCCACCTGGTCGGCCTTGTCCGCGGCCGCCACCAGGTGCAGCCGGGCCAGCACCCGCAGCGGCGACTGCCGCCAGATGGACAGCAATTGCCCCGCCTCGGCGGTCAGCCGCAGCGCCGCCCCCATCACACGGGCCTCGTCGCCACTGAAGTCGGTACGCCGGCGCACCTCTTCGAGGGCCCAGTCCGCGCCGGACAGCGCGGCGGAACCGCGGGCCCCGCGCAGCGCCGCCTCGGAGGTGATCTCGTTGCTGCGCCTGCGCATGACCCGGTGGCCGTAGACCCGGTCCACGGCCTTGCGCACGGACTCCACGGACTCGGCCACACCGGGCAGTGAGCCCAGTGCAGCGAGCGGATCGGCGGTCGCGCCTGTCGTACTCATGAGTACGACACTACGCACCCGCCGCGGAAACCCCACGAAGGAGTGGTCTTCTTCACGCCTCGCCGACCACCGTGCCCGACGCGCCACTACGCTTGATGAACATGAAAATTGCTTTCGTTGGCAAGGGCGGCAGCGGAAAGACCACCCTGTCCTCCCTGTTCATTCGCCATCTGGCGGCCGCCGGATCCCCGGTCGTCGCGATCGACGCCGACATCAACCAGCACCTCGGGGCCGCGCTCGGCCTCGACGAGGCGGAGGCCGCCCGTCTGCCCGCGATGGGCGACCGGCTGGCGCTGATCAAGGACCACCTGCGCGGCACCAACCCGCGCATCGGCTCGGCCGAGTCGATGATCAAGACGACGCCGCCCGGCGAGGGCTCGCGGCTGCTGCGGGTGCGCGAGGACAACCCGGTCTACGACGCCTGCGCCCGTCCGGTGGAACTCGACGGCGGGGCCGTCCGTTTGATGGTCACCGGCCCCTTCACGGACGCGGACCTCGGGGTCGCCTGCTACCACTCCAAGACCGGAGCGGTGGAGCTGTGCCTGAACCACCTGGTGGACGGGCCCGAGGAGTACGTCGTGGTCGACATGACGGCGGGCTCGGACTCCTTCGCCTCCGGCATGTTCACCCGCTTCGACATCACGTTCCTCGTCGCCGAGCCGACCCGGAAGGGGGTCTCCGTCTATCGCCAGTACAAGGAGTACGCCCGCGACTTCGGCGTCGAGCTGAAGGTCGTCGGCAACAAGGTCCAGGGCCAGGACGACCTCGACTTCCTCCGTGCCGAAGTCGGGGACGACCTGCTCGTGACGGTCGGGCACTCCGACTGGGTGCGTGCCATGGAGAAGGGCCGGCCGCCCCGGTTCGACCAGCTGGAGGACGTCAACCGCCGCGCCCTGGACACGCTGCGGACGACCGCCGACGCGACGTACGAACGACGCGACTGGGAGCGCTACACCCGCCAGATGGCGCACTTCCACCTGAAGAACGCCCAGTCCTGGGCCAACGAACGGCACGGGGTCGACCTGGCCGCCCAGGTCGACCCCGACTTCGTGCTCAGCGAGGGCGTCGTCGAACCCGTCTGACGACGCCTACGGCCGGTCCGCCGGGACCCCGGGCGCACCCTTCGGGGCCGGGGCGGGGCGGGCCGACAGGAAGGACTCCCAGCCCTGCTTCGGGGCCTGGCCGACCTTGAGCGTGCGCAGCTTGGCGAGGATCTTCGGGTCCTGGGCGTCCAGCCAGTCGACGAGCTGGCGGAAGGACACGCAGCGCACCTCGGGCTTGGTGCACACCTGCTTGACGACGTCCTCGACGGCGCGCATGTAGGTGCCGCCGTTCCAGGACTCGAAGTGGTTGCCGATGATCAGGGGCGCGCGGTTGCCGTCGTACGCCCGCTGGAAGCCCTGGAGCAGCCCGTCGCGCATCTGGTTGCCCCAGAACTCGTGCATGCCGGGGTCGCCCTGGGTGGTGGTGCCCGACTGGTTGACCATGAAGTTGTAGTCCATGGTCAGCTGCTCGTACTTGTGCCCGGGGAACGGCACCAGCTGCATGGACACATCCCACAGGCCGTCCTTCTTGCCGGGCCAGACCTGGTTGTTGACGCCGCTGGTGTCATAGCGGAAGCCCAGATCCCGGGCGGCCTTGCGGAAGTTGGCCTGGCCCTCCAGGCAGGGGGTGCGGGCGCCGATGAGTTCCCGGTCGTAGTCGAAGGGCAGCGGAGCGGCGTTCTTCAGGCCGCTGTTGGTCTTCCAGGACTTCACGAACTGCTTGGCCTGGGCGATCTCGTCCTTCCACTCCTCCACCGACCACTCGCCGACGCCACCGCCGCTGCCGCAGAAGTGGCCGTTGAAATGGGTGCCGATCTCGTTGCCCTCCAGCCACGCCAGCCGCAGTTGCTTCACGGTTTCGGCGATGCCCTGCCGGTCGTTGAAGCCAATGTCCGAGCGGCCCGGCGAGTGCTGCGGCGGTCTGTACAGGTCGCGTTTGTCCTCGGGGAGCAGGTACACGCCGCTGAGGAAGTACGTCATGGTGGCGTTGTTGGCCTTTGCCACCTCGCGGAAGTGGGAGAACAACCGCTGGCTGTCCTCACCCGCGCCGTCCCAGGAGAACACCACGAACTGCGGGGGCTTCTGACCGGGCTTCAGCCGCTCGGCGCGGGACAGGTGGGGCTGCGCACCGGTGAACGCGGTGGAGCCGTCCCCGATCAGCCGGACCGCGCTCCTGGGCGGCGCCGGCGCACCCTGGGGGCCGGAGACCCCTCCCTCCGAACTGTCGGAACCGGTCCCACAGCCCGCGAGTGATACGGCACAGACCGCGGCGCCCACGGCGCCCGCGGCGATCCTCCGGGTGGCGGCCATTCCGCCCACCTTCCTTCCCCAGTCGACGAGTCGGCAGCGCCGCCAAGGTCGCACGGAGCGAGGAAGGAATTAGTACGACAAGCCGATGAAATGTCCACTTCACTCACTGGAGTGATTGGTTAACCCATTTGCCGGGAAAATCCATGCTCGTCCTTTACTCTGCATTACGATTCGTTTACTGAAAGTTGCTGATCCCGCCACTGCACGCCGTGACCCACGGCCGCGACCCGACCCCGCCCCGGCGGGGGAACCACCTGTTCCGCGACCGCGCTGCCCCGGAGGAGACGGGAAACATGTCAGCCTGCGTCCCCACTCGAGCCCCCGACCCGCATCGACCTCAGCGGGTCCACCCATCCCACAGCCCGCCGCCGACCCGGCGGCGCCGGTTCCATATCGCCGGCGCCGACGTGTCGGCCTCCATCTCCGTCTTCCTGATCGCGCTGCCACTCTCCCTGGGCATCGCCCTCGCCACCGGCGCGCCGCTCCAGGCCGGGCTCGTCGCCGCGGCGGTGGGCGGTCTGGTCGCCGGGCGACTCGGCGGCTCCCCGCTCCAGGTGAGCGGCCCGGCGGCCGGCCTCACGGTCGTCACCGCCGACCTGATCCACCGCTACGGATGGCGTACGACGTGCGCCATCACCGTGCTCGCCGGGCTCGCCCAGCTCGGCCTGGGCTGTCTGCGCGTGGCCCGCTCCGCGCTCGCCGTCAGCCCCGCGATCGTGCACGGCATGCTGGCCGGCATCGGCGTCACCATCGCCGTGGCCCAACTGCACATCGTGCTCGGCGGCACCCCGCAGAGCGTCGTCCTGGACAACCTGCGCGCGCTGCCCGCCCAGCTCGCCGACCTGCATCCGGCCTCCGTCACGACAAGCGCGCTCACGCTCGCCCTGCTACTGGCCTGGCCCCGGCTGCCCGGCCGGGCGGGCCGCCTGCTGCGCAAGGCACCCGCCGCGCTCGTCGCCGTCGCCGGGGCCACCGCAGCCGCCTCGCTGGCCGGGCTCACCCTGCCCAAGGTCGAACTGCCCAACTGGAGCAGCCACGCCCTGGCCGGACTGCCCGAGGGTCCGGCGCTCGGCCTCGTCGCCGCCGTGCTCACCACGACGCTGGTGTGCAGCGTGCAGTCGCTGCTCGGCGCGGTGGCCGTCGACAAAATGGCCGCCGCCCGGACCGGCCTCGCCGGCCGCGTCCCCCGTTCCGACCTCGACCGCGAACTGCTCGGTCAGGGCGCCGCCAACATCGTCTCCGGCGGACTCGGCGGGCTGCCGGTGGCGGGCGTGGCCGTGCGCAGTACCGCGAATGTGCATGCCGGTGCGGTGAGCCGGAACTCCACGATGCTGCACGGCGTTTTCGTAGTGATCGCCACGCTGCTGATGGTCCCGATCCTGGAGTTCATCCCGCTCGCCTCGCTCGCCGCCCTGGTGATGGCCGTCGGCATCCAGATGGTGTCCCTGAACCACATCCGTACGGTGACCCGCCACCGTGAGGTGCTGGTGTACGTGGTCACCACCCTCGGCGTGGTGCTCCTCGGCGTCCTGGAGGGCGTGGCGCTGGGGATCGCCGTGGCCGTCGGCGTCGCCCTGCACCGCCTCACCCGCACCCGCATCACCCACGAAGTGACGGAAGGAGTCCATCACGTACAGGTAAGGGGACAGTTGACGTTCCTCGCGGTGCCACGGCTCAGCCGTGCCCTGCACCTCGTACCCCAAGGGGCCGACGTCGTCGTCGAGTTGGACGGCTCGTTCATGGACCACGCGGCGTACGAGACCCTGCAGGACTGGCAGAACACCCACACCGCGACGGGCGGCACCGTCGAGCTGACCGGCCGCCGCCGCGCCGGGGTCCGAATCGCCGAGCCCATGAGCTTCCCCGACCGTCAGGGGGAGACCGGGGTCAGCGAGCCGGACGCTTCCGCCGGTTGCCGTTGCAGTCCGTGGACGCCGTGGCGCAACCACCAGTGCGAGGTGCAGCAGCCGCTGCTCGCGATGCCGGGGGGTGCGGTGTGGGGTGGGGGCTCGGACGGGTTCGGCGGCCTGGAGGGTTCGGTGGGTTCGGCGGGGTCGGCGGGTTCGGCGGGTTCGGCCAGCGCGGCGAACTCGGAAGGCTCGACAGGTTCGAGGGGTTCGGCGGGTGTTGCGGGCACGGGGGGCGTTGCGGGCACGGCGGGCTGGGAGGGCTCGGCGGGCGTTACGGGCACGGCGGGCTCGGAAGGTTCGGCGGGCGCGAAGAGCACGGCGAGCTCGACGGGCGCGAAGAGCACGGCGGGCTCGGAAGGTTCGGCGGGCGCAAAGGGGTGGGCAGGCTCGGAGGGCTGGTTGCGCTCGGAGGGCTCGGCAAGCTTGCAGAGCTCCCCGCGCTCGGAGGGTTTCGCGAGCTCGCAGGGCGCGTACGGGTTTGCCGGGCCTGCCGGGTCCGACTGCTCTGTCGACTCCAATGGATCCACCGTCTTCGGCAGGTCCGACGGCTCCGGCACCCCCAGCACCCCCAGCTACTCCGGCGCCCCCGGCCGTCCTCACAGCTCCGGCGACTGGGGCACCGTTCACAGCGCTAACGGCTTCCCACGCTCCGACGACTCGCTCAACGCCGACGACTCCCACGCCGGCTCCCACGATCCCGGCGGCTCCCAAAGCCACCGCGGCTCCATCGCTCCCAACAGCCCCCAAAGCCACCTCGGCTCCAAAGCCCCCGGCGACCCCCACCGCCCCGGCGGACCCGGAGGAACCGGCCCCGGCCCCGGCCCCGGCGGACCCAACGCTCCCCACGTTTCTCACCACCCCGGCAGCCCCGCCCACTCCACCGGCCCCACCACCCCCACCACCCTCACCAACTCCCCCAGCCCCCACCCCCATCCCTACCCCCACCCCCACGACACCCCCGCCAGCCACCAACTGGCCCGAGGCATCAGCGCCTTTCAGAGCAACACGGCCCCCCTCGTCCGGGGCGAACTCGCACGGCTGGCCCGCGAAGGTCAGCGCCCCGTCCAGCTGTTCCTCACGTGCGCCGACTCCCGTCTGGTCACCTCGATGATCACCTCCAGTGGTCCGGGCGACCTGTTCGTGGTGCGCAACGTCGGCAACCTGGTGCCACAGCCCGGCGAGGAGAGCGGCGACGACTCGGTGGCGGCGGCCATCGAGTACGCGGTGGACGTACTGAAGGTGCGGTCCATCACGGTCTGCGGCCACTCCGGTTGCGGAGCCATGCAGGCACTGCTCAACTCCGAGCCGGGCAGCGCCCGCACGCCGCTCAGACGGTGGCTGCGGCACGGGCTGCCCAGCCTGGAGCGCATGGTCGCCGACGACCGGCCCTGGCCCCGGCTGGCCGGGCGGCCGCCAGCCGACGTGGCCGAGCAGCTGTGCCTGACCAACGTCGTACAGCAACTGGAGCACCTGCGCGCTCACGAGTCGGTGTCCCGGGCGCTGCACGAGGGCGCGTTGGAGCTGCACGGGATGTACTTCCACGTCGGCGAGGCACAGTCGTATCTGCTCACCGAGACGAATCAGGGGCAGGTGTTCGACACCGTCCGCGCGGCGGGCCTGTCCGCGTGAGCGGCTCCCGGGACGCCGCCCCGGAGCCGCCGCACTGGGACGCCCAACCGCGAGGCGGGCCCCGGGACGCCGCCCCGGAACCGCCGCCACGGGACGCCCACCCCCGAGGCGGGTCCCGAGGCAGCCCCCGGGACGCCGCCCCGGGACCGCCAACCCGGGATGCCCACCCCTGAGGCGGGCCCCGGGACAGCGGTCCGGGATGTGAGGGGCGTAACAACGCTGAACCGGCTTCGGGCGGCGTCCGTGGGAAGGAATGACCAGGCGTCGGAAGCGGTCCGGAGCCGGACTGGCGTGCCGGCGGCATACCGGGACCACGCCCCCGACAGGTCTAAACCAATATCCCGTCGACCCTTGTCATCAGGCCACCAGGTCTGATGAGCTGTGGCCTGGGACACAACGGACACCCTTCGAGAGGGAGATGTCGTGAGCAACGAGAGCCTGGCCAACCTGCTGGGGAAGGAGACGGGACAGTGACCGACGAGCGTTCTTCCCTCTCCAACCTGCTCAAAGAAGAGCGCAGGTTCGCGCCCCCCGCCGACCTGGCCGCCCACGCCAATGTCACGGCGGAGGCGTATGAACAGGCCAAGGCTGACAGGCTCGGCTTCTGGGCCGAGCAGGCCCGCCGGCTGACCTGGGCCAAGGAGCCGACCGAGACGCTGGACTGGTCGAACCCGCCGTTCGCCAAGTGGTTCAAGGACGGCGAACTCAACGTCGCGTACAACTGCGTGGACCGGCATGTCGAGGCCGGGCTCGGCGACCGCGTGGCCATCCACTTCGAGGGCGAGCCCGGCGACAGCCGCGCCATCACCTACGCCGAGCTCAAGGACGAGGTCTCCAAGGCCGCCAACGCCCTGCTGGAGCTGGGCGTTCAGAAGGGCGACCGGGTCGCCGTCTACATGCCGATGATCCCGGAGACGGCGATCGCGATGCTGGCCTGCGCCCGTATCGGCGCCGCGCATTCCGTGGTCTTCGGCGGCTTCTCGGCGGACGCCCTCGCCACCCGTATCCAGGACGCGACCGCCAAGGTCGTCATCACCTCCGACGGCGGCTACCGGCGCGGCAAGCCCTCCGCGCTGAAGCCGGCCGTGGACGAGGCGGTGGAGAAGGCGGGCAACGTCGAGCATGTGCTCGTGGTCCGCCGGACCGGCCAGGAGGTCGCCTGGGCCGAGGGCCGGGACGTGTGGTGGCACGACCTCGTCGAGCGGCAGTCCGCCGAGCACACGCCGGAGGCGTTCGAGGCGGAGCACCCGCTGTTCATCCTCTACACCTCCGGTACGACGGGTAAGCCGAAGGGCATCCTGCACACCTCCGGCGGCTACCTCACCCAGACGGCATACACCCACCACGCGGTCTTCGACCTCAAGCCGGAGACCGACGTGTACTGGTGCACGGCCGACGTCGGCTGGGTGACCGGGCACTCGTACATCGTCTACGGGCCGCTCGCCAACGGCGCCACCCAGGTGATGTACGAGGGCACACCCGACACCCCGCACCAGGGCCGCTTCTGGGAGATCGTGCAGAAGTACAAGGTCACGATCCTCTACACCGCGCCCACCGCGATCCGTACGTTCATGAAGTGGGGCGACGACATCCCCGCGAAGTTCGACCTCTCCAGCCTGCGGATCCTGGGCTCGGTCGGTGAGCCGATCAACCCCGAGGCCTGGATCTGGTACCGCAAGCACATCGGCGCCGACGCCACGCCCGTCGTGGACACCTGGTGGCAGACCGAGACCGGCGCGATGATGATCTCGCCGCTGCCCGGCGTCACCGAGGCCAAGCCCGGCTCGGCGCAGACACCACTGCCCGGCATCGCCGCGACGGTCGTCGACGACGAGGCGCACGAGGTGCCCAACGGCGGCGGTGGCTACCTGGTCCTCACCGAGCCGTGGCCGTCGATGCTGCGCACGATCTGGGGCGACGACCAGCGGTTCATCGACACGTACTGGTCGCGCTTCGAGGGCAAGTACTTCGCCGGCGACGGCGCCAAGAAGGACGACGACGGCGACATCTGGCTGCTCGGCCGCGTCGACGACGTCATGCTCGTGTCCGGCCACAACATCTCCACCACCGAGGTCGAGTCCGCCCTCGTCTCCCACCCCTCCGTCGCCGAGGCGGCCGTGGTGGGCGCGGCGGACGAGACGACCGGGCAGGCGATCGTCGCCTTCGTGATCCTGCGCGGTACGGCCGCGGAGACCGAGGATCTGGTCGCCGAGCTGCGTAACCACGTCGGCGCCACCCTCGGCCCGATCGCCAAGCCCAAGCGGATCCTGCCGGTGGCGGAGCTGCCCAAGACCCGCTCCGGCAAGATCATGCGCCGCCTGCTGCGGGACATCGCCGAGAACCGCCAGCTCGGTGACGTGACCACGCTGACCGACTCCACGGTCATGGACCTCATCCAGGCCAAGCTCCCGGCGGCGCCCAGCGAGGACTGACCCCGGCGGATACCGGGCACCCGGCGGGAGACGCTTCAACGGCGCGCCGGGTGCCCCTTTCATCCGTAACGTGAAGATCACCGAGACGGCCCAGCGCATCTTAGGTAAGCTAAGGAACGCGTCAACAACGCGACAATGATCCGAGGGTGCGCCGGGAAGTCTGGTCGGCATGTCATTTGTGCTGCCCACAGCCCGGAGGTCTTCCCGTGACCATGCCCCGCCCCGCCCGCAAGGCCTTCGCCCGCCTGTCCCTGCCCGAGCGGACCTTCGTCGCGGACGCGCTGCGCACCGAGACGGTCGGCGGTGTGCTGCTGCTCGTCGCCGCGGTCGTCGCGCTGATCTGGGCGAACATACCCGCGTTGCGCGACAGCTACGAGAGCGTCTCGCACTTCCACATCGGCCCCGCCGCCCTCGGCCTCGACCTGTCCATCGCGCACTGGGCCGCGGACGGGCTGCTCGCGATCTTCTTCTTCGTCGCCGGTATCGAGCTCAAGCGTGAGCTGGTCGCCGGCGATCTGCGCGACCCCAAGGCGGCCGTCCTGCCGGTGGTCGCCGCGCTGTGCGGCATGGCCGTCCCGGCACTGGTCTACACCCTCACCAACGGCATCGGCGGCGGCTCCCTCGCGGGCTGGGCCGTGCCCACCGCCACGGACATCGCCTTCGCGCTCGCCGTGCTCGCGGTCATCGGTACGTCGCTGCCGAGCGCCCTGCGCGCCTTCCTGCTGACGCTCGCCGTCGTGGACGACCTGTTCGCGATCCTGATCATCGCGATCTTCTTCACCAGCTCGATCAACTTCGCGGCGCTGGGCGGCGCTCTCGTCGGCCTCGGCGTCTTCTGGCTGCTGCTGCGCAAGGGCGTACGCGGCTGGTACATCTACGTCCCGCTGGCCCTGGTGATCTGGGCGCTGATGTACAACAGCGGCGTGCACGCGACCATCGCCGGCGTCGCCATGGGCCTGATGCTGCGTTGCACCACCCACAAGGACGAGGAGCACTCCCCCGGCGAGCACATCGAGCACCTCGTGCGCCCCCTGTCCGCGGGCCTCGCCGTACCGCTGTTCGCCCTGTTCAGCGCGGGCGTCGCGGTCTCCGGCGGCATGCTGGGGGACGTGTTCAGCAGGCCGGAGACGCTGGGCGTGGTCCTCGGTCTCGTCGTCGGCAAGACGATCGGCATCTTCGGCGGCACCTGGCTGACCGCCCGCTTCACCCGGGCCTCGCTCAGCGACGACCTCGCCTGGCCGGACGTCTTCGCCGTCGCCTCGCTCGCCGGCATCGGCTTCACCGTCTCGCTGCTCATCGGCGAACTGGCCTTCGAGGGCGACGCGGTCCTGACCGACGAGATCAAGGCCGCCGTACTGACCGGCTCGCTGATAGCGGCGCTGATCGCGACGGTGCTGCTGAAGATCCGGAACGCCAAGTACCGCAGTCTCTGCGAGGCCGAGGAGCGCGACGAGGACCTCGACGGCATCCCGGACATCTACGAGGAGCACGACCCGGCGTACCACCTGCGGATGGCGGAGATCTACGACCGGAAGGCCGCCGAGCACCGCCGGATCGCCGAAGTCAGGGCCGCCGAGCTTGCCGAAGTGGGCGGCGGGGCAGGCGATGAGGGCGACGGTCCGGCATGATCTGACGAGACGGTACAAAAGACGGGACCGTGCGCAGTCAGGCACAGACGGACCCCGTACGCAGAAGTAAGCAGAAGAGGGAGACCGCGATGAGCGCACCCGACGGCAGCCCGGTCGGCGCCGAACGCAGCATCGGCCAGCTGTTCGCCTCCGCGACGGCCGAGATGTCGGCGCTGGTGCACGACGAGATCGCGCTGGCCAAGGCCCAGCTGAGGCAGGACGTCAAGCGCGGTGCGACGAGCGGCGGCGCGTTCATGGCGGCCGGCGGGCTGCTGCTGTTCTCCCTGCCGATGCTCAACTTCGCTCTGGCGTACGGCATCCGGACCTGGAGCGGGTGGAACCTCGCGATCTGCTTTCTGCTGTCCTTCGCGGCGAACGTCCTGATCGCCCTCGTCCTGGCGCTGATCGGCCTGGTGTTCGCGAAGAAGGCCAAGAAGAGCAAGGGCCCGCAGAAGGTGGCCGCGTCGATGAAGGAGTCGGCGGGCGTGCTGCAGAAGGCCAAGCCGCACCCGCGTCCCGCGCGGCCGGAGCTGCCCGAGCTTCCCCGGGACCGCGCGCCCGAGGCCATCGAGGCTGTGGCACGCTCGTCGTCATGACGGAACCCGACACCCCTTCGGCGCAGCCCGCCTCGGTCATCCGGCCCGACGGCCCCTGGACGCACCGGGACGTGGCGGCGAACGGCGCGCGCTTTCACATCGCGGAGCTGGGCGACGGACCGCTGGTGATGCTGGTGCACGGCTTCCCGCAGTTCTGGTGGGCCTGGCGGCACCAGCTGGTCGCGCTCGCCGACGCCGGGTTCCGGGCCGTCGCCATGGACCTCAGGGGTGTCGGCGGCAGCGACCGCACGCCTCGGGGGTACGACCCGGCCAACCTCGCCCTCGACATCACCGGCGTGGTCCGCTCACTCGGTGAGCCGGACGCCGCGCTGGTCGGGCATGACCTCGGCGGCTATCTGGCGTGGACGGCGGCCGTGATGCGGCCGAAGCTGGTACGCCGTCTGGTGGTCGCGTCGATGCCGCATCCCCGGCGCTGGCGCTCGGCGATGCTCTCCGACGTGCGGCAGACGGCGGCGAGTTCGTACATCTGGGGGTTCCAGCGGCCGTGGATCCCGGAGCGGCAGCTCGTCGCGGACGACGGGGCGCTGGTGGGCCGGCTGATCCGGGACTGGTCCGGGCCGCGACTGCCGGAGGACGAGGCGGTGGCGGCGTACCGGCGCGCGATGTGCATCCCGTCGACGGCGCACTGCTCCATCGAGCCGTACCGCTGGCTGGTCCGCTCCCTGGCCCGCCCCGACGGCATCCAGTTCAACCGCCGGATGAAGCGCCCCGTCCGCGTGCCGACCCTGCATCTGCACGGCTCCCTCGATCCCGTGACGCGCACCCGCAGCGCGGCCGGCTCCGGCGAGTACGTCGAAGCCCCGTACCGCTGGCGGCTGTTCGACGGCCTCGGCCACTTCCCGCACGAGGAGGACCCGGCGGCGTTCTCCAACGAGCTGATCGGCTGGCTGAAGGACCCCGAACCGGACCGCTGAACTGGGCCGTCCGGCCGAAAGACCATGGCCCTCGGCCGGTCGGCGAGCCGAAGCGCCCGCTATGCGGAGCAGTACGCCTGTACTACGAACTGCCAAATGCCTGGCGCATAGGCCAATTGGCGGCCTCGGAAGCGGTTATCGACCTTGGGGCGGGGGCACACGTCGGGGTATGGGCTGGACGCACGACTACAGTGACGCAGCACGCACTCGCCGCTCGGGCAACAGCCCGGGCCCCCACCGCCGGGGCACCCAGCAACTGGCGGGCACGGACCCGAGGGTGGGCATCCCGCGCATTCTGCGCCGCCGGGCCCGCTGGGTCTCGGTACGGCTGCGTCACCCGCGCGGGTGACGCCCTCCACTACAGCGCGCAGCTGTCGCTGCCCACCTGCTGGTTCGCCGTACGCCCCTTGGTGATGTCCTCGCGGATCTCGTCCACGGTCAGCGCGTACCCCGTCTCGGCGTCGTCGAGGGACTTCGCGAAGACGACCCCGTAGACCTCGCCCTCGGGCGTGAGCAGCGGGCCGCCGGAGTTGCCCTGGCGGACGGTCGCGTACAGCGAGTAGACATCGCGGCGGACGGTGTCCCGGTGGTAGATGTCCGGGCCGTTGGCGGTGATGCGCCCGCGCACGCGCGCGGCGCGCACGTCGTAGGCCCCGTTCTCCGGGAAGCCCGCGACGATCGCGCTGTCCCCGCTCGCCGCGTCGTCGTCGGCGAACCTCAGGGCGGGCGCGTCCAGATCGGGTACGTCGAGTACGGCGATGTCGCGCTGCCAGTCGTACAGGACGACCGTCGCGTCGTACCGTCGGCCCTCCCCGCCTATCTGGACGGTGGGTTCGTCGACGCCGCCCACCACGTGCGCGTTGGTCATGACGCGGCGCTCACCGAAGACGAACCCGGTGCCCTCCAAGACCTTGCCGCAGCTCTGGGCGGTGCCCATCACCTTGACGATGGAGCGCTGGGCGCGGGTGGCGACGGGGCTGTTGGCCAGGGCCGGGTCGGGCGGCTGTACGTCGGTGATGGGCTCGTTGGCGAACGGGCTGAAGACCTGCGGGAAACCGTTCTGCGCGAGCACCGAGGAGAAGTCCGCGAACCAGGTGTCGGCCTGCGCGGGCAGCGCGCGGGAGACGCCGAGCAGCACCTTCGAGCTGCGCACCTCCTTGCCGAGCGTCGGCAGGGTGGTGCCGGCCAGCGCCGAGCCGATCAGCCACGCCACCAGCAGCATGGCGACGACGTTGACGAGGGCTCCGCCGGTGGCGTCCAGGGCGCGGGCCGGGGACCAGGTGATGTACCGGCGCAGCTTGTTGCCGAGATGGGTCGTCAGGGCCTGGCCGACCGAGGCGCAGACGATCACGACGACCACCGCGACGACGGCGGCGGTGGTGCTCACCTCCGCGTTGGCGGTCAGCGCGTCCCAGATGACGGGCAGTGAGTAGACGGCGACGAGGCCGCCGCCGAGGAAGCCGATCACCGACAGGATGCCGACGACGAAGCCCTGGCGGTAGCCCACGATCGCGAACCACACGGCGGCGACCAGCAACAGGATGTCCAGCACGTTCACCGCTTCAAGCCTCGCCTCATCACTTCGCGATCACTCCTGGTCGGCCGTAGGCCCGGCCACAGCACGAGGGCCACCCTGTCATGACCGCCAGTCGAGCGGGACCTGCTTGTCGCGGTCCCACGGTCTCTCCCAGCCCGCGTAGTGCAGCAGGCGGTCGATGATTCCGGCTGTGAAGCCCCAGACAAGTGCCGATTCGACCAGAAATGCCGGACCTCGGTGACCGCTTGGGTGGACGGTGGTGGCGCGGTTGGCGGGGTTCGTGAGATCCGCCACGGGGACCGTGAAGACCCTGGCCGTCTCGTTCGGGTCAACCACCCCCACGGGGCTGGGCTCCCGCCACCAGCCCAGCACCGACGTCACGACGAAGCCGCTGACCGGGATGTAGAGCTTGGGCAGCACGCCGAACAGCTGCACCCCGGACGGGTCCAGGCCGGTCTCCTCCTCGGCCTCGCGCAGAGCGGCCCGCAGGGGTCCGTCGGCGTGCGGGTCGCCGTCCTCGGGGTCGAGGGCACCGCCGGGGAACGAGGGCTGTCCGGCGTGCGAGCGCAGCGAGCTCGCCCGCTCCATCAGCAGCAGCTCGGGGCCGCGCTCGCCCTCGCCGAACAGGATGAGTACGGCGGACTGGCGGCCGGCGCCGTCCTTCGGCGGCAGGAAGCGGCTCAGCTGGCGCGGCTGGACCGTCTCCACGGCGCGCACGACCGGGTCCAGCCAGTCGGGCAGCCCCTCCTTGCTGAGCACCACCGGGCCGCCCTGCGTCTCACTCGCTCGTGTCATCGCCACCCCCGTCGTTTTGAAGCGTCCAACGCGGGACGGCACCGAGATCGTTCCGAGCGGGGCGAACGCGTCGTTGCTCCCGTCATCCGGCCCCCAGGGGCGGGGCCGGCCTGCCGCCCGCGTCCAAGTACGCCTGCGGGGGCTTCAGACGTTGGCCGGGGAAGCCGCCCTTCTCGTACTTGAGCAGCTTCCTCGCCTTCTCCGCGTCCGTCTCGCCCTCGCCGTACGCCGGGCAGAGCGGGGCGATGGGGCAGGCGCCGCAGGCGGGCTTGCGGGCGTGGCAGATGCGGCGGCCGTGCCAGATCACGTGGTGCGAGAGGTCCGTCCAGTCACTCTTGGGGAAGAGCGCGCCGACGGCGGCCTCGATCTTGTCGGGGTCGGTCTCGTCGGTCCACCGCCAGCGCCGGACGAGTCGCTGGAAGTGCGTGTCGACGGTGATGCCGGGCCGCCCGAAGGCGTTGCCGAGCACGACGAAGGCGGTCTTGCGGCCTACGCCGGGCAGCTTGACGAGGTCCTCCAGCCGGCCAGGGACCTCGCCGCCGAAGTCCTCCGTGAGGGCTTTGGACAGCCCTATCACCGACTTGGTCTTGGCCCGGAAGAAGCCGCACGGCCGCAGGATCTCCTCGACCTCCTCGGGGTTGGCGGCGGCCAGGTCCTCAGGGGTCGGGTACTTGGCGAACAGGGCCGGGGTCGTCTGGTTGACGCGCAGGTCGGTGGTCTGGGCGGACAGGACCGTGGCGACCAGGAGCTGGAAGGGGTTGTCGAAGTCGAGCTCCGGGTGGGCGTACGGATAGACCTCGGCGAGTTCGCGGTTGATCCGGCGGGCCCGGCGGACCAGGGCGGTGCGGGACTCGTCGCTCGGCGGCTGCGGGGTGACCGTCTTCGCGGGCGCGGCCTTCTTCACGGGGGCGGAGGCCTTCTTGGGCGCGACCGTGGGCTTCTTACGGGCGACGGTGGCCTTCTTGACGGGGCCGGCACTCCTGGCGGTGGCCTTCTTGGCGGGGGTCTTGTTGGCGGGAGCTTTCGCGCCAGCGGTCTTCTTGGCCGGGGCGTTGCCGGCGGGAGCCGTCTTCCCGGCACTCTTCTTGGCGGGGGCCTTACCGGTGGGCGCTTTCGCCCCAGCGGCCTTTCTGGCCGGGGCGTTGCCGGCGGGAGCCGTCTTCCCGGCACTCTTCTTGGCGGGGGCCTTGCCGGTGGGCGCCTTCTTCCCAGCGGTCTTCTTGGCCGCCGCCGACTTCGCAGGAGCGGCTTTCTTGGTGGCGGCACTCTTGGCCGGAACGGCCTCTTTCGCGGTGGCGGTCTTGGCGGCAGCCTTCTTCACTGGCGCCCGTTCAGTCGCTTTTGTCGCTTTCTCTCCGCCGTCGGAATCCTGTTCGCCCACAGCGGAATCTCGACGTACAACCACCCGCGCAGCCCCCCTAGGCCTGTGCTCTCACTGGCATTTTGGACACCCGGCCAGCCTAAGCCCCGGCACCGACATCCGCCCCGGACCCCGAAGATCAGCGCCCAATTGGACCCCTGCCGCTTACCACGGCACGGCGGTGCGGCATCCTTGTGACAGATCACACTGTTTGGACCGTCCGGCAAAATGGGCACCAGGGTGCCTTGGTACACCGGGGGAACAAGATCCCCTGAGCAGGTCGACAAGGAGAGAACTCGTGGACGACGTTCTGCGGCGCAATCCGCTCTTCGCGGCGCTCGACGACGAGCAGGCCGCGGAGCTGCGCGCCTCCATGAGTGAGGTGACCCTCGCGCGCGGTGACTCCCTCTTCCACGAGGGCGACCCCGGCGACCGGCTCTACGTGGTCACCGAGGGCAAGGTCAAGCTCCACCGCACGTCCCCCGACGGCCGCGAGAACATGCTGGCCGTGGTCGGCCCCAGCGAGCTCATCGGCGAGCTGTCGCTGTTCGACCCGGGCCCGCGCACGGCGACCGCCACGGCACTGACCGAGGTGAAGCTGCTCGGCCTCGGCCACGGCGACCTCCAGCCCTGGCTGAACGCCCGCCCCGAGGTGGCCACGGCGCTCCTGCGCGCCGTCGCGCGCCGACTGCGCAAGACCAACGACGCGATGTCCGACCTCGTCTTCTCGGACGTCCCCGGCCGTGTCGCGCGCGCCCTGCTGGACCTGTCCCGCCGGTTCGGCGTGCAGTCCGAGGAAGGCATCCACGTCGTCCACGACCTCACCCAGGAGGAGCTGGCCCAGCTGGTCGGCGCGTCCCGCGAGACGGTCAACAAGGCGCTGGCCGACTTCGCCCAGCGCGGCTGGCTGCGGCTGGAGGCACGCGCGGTGATCCTCCTGGACGTGGAGCGCCTCGCGAAGCGGTCGCGCTGACGCCGGGTCCGGGGTGCCCGAACGGCCTCGCCCTCGAACGCCGGACGGGCCGAGGGACAGGGACCGGCGCCGAGACGCCCGGGGAGTACGCGCGCGTGCACGGTCTCAAGGCGCCGACGCCCGGCTGAACGGACGCCGCCCAGGGGCATTTCCTCGTTCGCGTACCGCGATGCGGGCCAGCTTCGTCAGCATCATGCCGTTGCGGACCTTGACGACGTAGTCCACGGGCAGTCCGTGCATCCGGATGCCGGGGCCCCTCAAGGCGTGCCAGTCGAGGGTGAAGAGGGTGTTCTCGCCCCAGGGAAGCAGAGTCATGGCGATGCGGGCCGCGCCGAAGGGGGCTGCCTGCGCCTCCAGTTCGAGGCGGTGTTCGGGTTCGCAGATGCGGACGACGCAGGTGTCGTCGAGGGTGAGCGGGCCGGCGCCGACCCGGACCTTGAGGCGGGCACCCACTTCCGGCCAGTGCGGGTCCGCGGCGAGGACCCGCTGGGTTCCTGTCACCCACTCCCCGTAGCGACGGCCGTCGGAGAGCAGGCTCCAGACCTCGGGGGGCGAGGTGAGGATCAGACGGCGGTTCCGGGCCACGCCGACCACGCTCCTTCCGGAGGACGCGGGACATGTCCTCAAGGGTGAGCGTGTCGCGGCAGGGACGCACCTCGGCCCGACCACCGAGGGGTACTAGATGAGCCCGTGCTCCTCCAGGTAGTCCAGCTGGGCCCGTACCGACAGCTCCGCCGCCGGCCACAGGGAGCGGTCCACGTCGGCGTACACATGGGCGACGATCTGGGACGGCGTCCGGTAGCCGTCCTCGACCGCTGTCTCGACCTGGGCGAGGCGGTGGGCGCGGTGGGCGAGGTAGTACTCCACGGCGCCCTGGGCGTCCTCCAGAACGGGCCCGTGGCCCGGGAGGACGGTGTGGACGCCGTCGTCGACCGTGAGGGACCTCAGGCGCCGCAAGGAGTCCAGATAGTCGCCCAGACGGCCGTCGGGGTGCGCCACGACCGTCGTACCGCGTCCCAGCACGGTGTCGCCCGTCAGCACCGCCCGGTCGGCCGGGAGATGGAAGCTGAGCGAGTCCGCGGTGTGGCCGGGCGTCGGTACGACCCTCAGCTCCAGGCCGCCGACCCGGACCACGTCCCCGGCGGCCAGCCCTTCGTCGCCCAGCCGCAGCGCCGGGTCCAGCGCCCGCACCTTGGTGCCGGTCAGCTCCGCGAAGCGGGCGGCGCCGGCGGCGTGGTCCGGGTGGCCGTGGGTGAGCAGCGTCAGGGCGACGCGCTTGCCGGCCTGCTCGGCGGTGTCGACGACGTTGCCGAGATGCCCCTCGTCCAGCGGGCCCGGGTCGACCACGACGGCCACCGGGGAGTCGGGCTCGGACAGGATCCAGGTGTTCGTGCCGTCCAGCGTCATCGCGGAGGGGTTGGGCGCGAGGACGTTGACCGCGCGCGGGGTGGCGGGTCCGGTGAGGACCCCGCCCCGGGGCTGGCCGGGCAGGGCGCTTGCGTCCGTCATGCGGGGGCTCCACCGGTCGGGATGTGCTTGGTGAACTCGTCGTGGCCCGGCCAGGAGAGCACGATCTCCTCGCCCTCCAGACGGGCCTGTGCCAGGACGGGCGTCAGGTCGCGGCCCGGGGCCGCCGCGAGCGCCGCCGCGGCCGTCTCGTACGCCGTCAGCTGCCGCAGCGTCGCGATCGTGGGCGGCATCATCAGCAGCTCGCCCTTGTCGTACGAGGCCGCCGCCTCCGCCGGCCGGATCCACACCGTGCGGTCCGCCTCCGTGGAGGCGTTGCGGGTGCGCTGGCCCTCGGGGAGCGCGGCGACGAAGAACCAGGTGTCGTAGCGGCGGGCCTCGAACTCGGGGGTGATCCAGCGCGTCCAGGCGCCCAGCAGGTCGGAGCGCAGCAGCAGACCGCGGCGGTCCAGGAACTCCGCGAAGGACAGGTCGCGCGCGACCAGGGCGGCGCGGTCGGCCTCCCAGTCCGGCCCGGTCGTGTCGCCGACGACCGAGTCGGGGGCCGGGCCTGCCAGGAGGACGCCCGCCTCCTCGTACGTCTCCCGTACGGCCGCGCAGACGATCGCCTGGGCGGCCGTGACGTCGACGCCGAGCCGGTCCGCCCACCACGCGCGCGTGGGGCCCGCCCAGCCGACGTGACGGTCGTCGTCGCGCGGGTCGACGCCGCCGCCCGGGTACGCGTAGGCGCCCGCCGCGAAGGCCATGGAGGCGCGGCGGCGCAGCATGTGGACGGCGGGGCCGGTGCCGGTGTCCTTGAGCAGCATGACCGTGGCCGCGCGCTTGGGGGTCACCGGCGTGAGCGAGCCCGCCGCCAGCGCGCGGATCCGGTCCGGCCACTCCGGTGGGTACCACTGACCGTTCGCCATGGGCGCGAGGCTATCCCGTGGTGAGCGGATGTTCGAGAGGCAGTGATCACCTCGGCCGCCGACGTGCCCTACGGCTGGGTGAGCTCCACCTGGATCTCGACCTCCACCGGCGCGTCCAGCGGCAGCACCGCCACGCCCACCGCGCTGCGCGCGTGCACGCCCTTGTCGCCGAGGACCTCGCCGAGCAGCTCGCTCGCGCCGTTGACGACGCCGGGCTGGCCGGTGAAGTCCGCGGCCGAGGCGACGAAGCCGACGACCTTCACCACGCGCGCGATGCGGTCCAGGTCGCCGACGACGGACTTGACGGCCGCCAGCGCGTTCAGGGCGCAGATGCGGGCGAGGTCCTTGGCCTCCTCCGCGGTGACCTCCCCGCCGACCTTGCCGGTGACCGGAAGCTTGCCCTCCACCATCGGGAGCTGGCCGGCGGTGTAGACGTAGGGCCCGCTCTGCACGGCCGGTTGGTAGGCGGCCAGCGGCGGGACGACCTCGGGCAGCGTCAGGCCCAGCTCGGCGAGCTTCGCCTCGACCGCGCTCACGCCTGCTTCTCGCGCTTCAGGTAGGCCACCAGCTGCTCGGGGTTGTTCGGCCCGGGCACGACCTGGACGAGCTCCCAGCCGTCCTCGCCCCAGGTGTCCAGAATCTGCTTCGTGGCGTGGACGAGCAGCGGCACGGTTGCGTATTCCCACTTGGTCATGGGCCGACTGTATCCGCTGGCGGGGGCGGTCATCGCGGCCGACCGGAGTGACAGTTGTCCACAGGGCGCCGAGCCGACCGGGGGTCGGGTTATCCACAGGGGGCCGATTGGTTCCCGCGCGAACTGGTTACGCTCGAAGACGTGAGCAGGCTCCAGGTCGTCAGCGGCAAGGGCGGGACCGGTAAGACGACGGTCGCCGCGGCCCTCGCGTTGGCTCTCGCCACGGAAGGGAAGCGGACGCTTCTCGTCGAGGTCGAGGGCCGCCAGGGCATCGCACAGCTCTTCGAAACGGAGGCGCTGCCCTATGAGGAACGGAAGATCGCCGTCGCCCCCGGCGGCGGAGAGGTGTTCGCCCTCGCCATCGATCCCGAACTGGCCCTCTTGGACTACCTCCAGATGTTCTACAAGCTGGGGAGCGCCGGACGGGCCCTGAAGAAGCTCGGCGCGATCGACTTCGCCACCACCATCGCGCCCGGCCTGCGGGACGTACTGCTGACCGGCAAGGCGTGCGAGGCGGTCCGGCGCAAGGACAGGTCCGGGCGGTTCGTGTACGACTACGTCATCATGGACGCCCCGCCCACGGGCCGGATCACGCGCTTTCTGAACGTCAACGACGAGGTCGCCGGGCTCGCGAAGATCGGCCCGATACACAATCAGGCGCAGGCCGTGATGCGGGTGCTGAAGTCCCGGGAGACGGCCGTCCACCTGGTGGCCCTCCTGGAGGAGATGCCCGTCCAGGAGACCGCGGACGGCATCGCCGAGCTGCGGTCGGCGAAGCTGCCGGTCGGTCGGGTGATCGTGAACATGGTGCGGCCCGAGGTGCTGGACGCGGCCGATCTGGAACTCGTACGGACCGTGCCGCGCACCGACCTCGCCCGGTCGCTGTCGGCCGCCGGGCTCGGCGGGGCGCGGCGCGGGCAGAACGCCGAGAAGCTGGTGGACCCGCTGCTGGCGCAGGCCGAGGAGTACGCCGAGCGGTATCTGCTGGAGCACGAACAGCGGGCCGTCCTCGCCGAGCTGGGCCTGCCGCTGCACGAACTGCCGCTGCTCGCCGAGGGCATGGACCTGGCGGGCCTGTACGAACTGGCCACCGAGCTGCGGAAGCAGGGCATCTCATGAGTCCGGACCCCACGCAGGCACACCACCGCCTCTCTCCCGCGCGCGTGCTCGACGTCGACCCGCTGCTGGACGACCCGAAGACCCGCATCGTGGTGTGCTGCGGCTCGGGCGGGGTCGGCAAGACCACCACGGCCGCGGCGCTGGGGCTCAGGGCCGCCGAGCGCGGCCGCAAGGTCGTCGTGCTCACCATCGACCCGGCGCGCCGTCTGGCGCAGTCCATGGGCATCGACTCGCTGGACAACACCCCGCGCCGGGTGAAGGGCGTCGAGGGCGACGGCGAACTGCACGCCATGATGCTCGACATGAAGCGCACCTTCGACGAGATCGTCGAGGCGCACGCGGATCCGCAGCGGGCGGCCGCGATCCTGTCGAACCCCTTCTACCAGTCGCTCTCGGCGGGCTTCGCGGGTACGCAGGAGTACATGGCGATGGAGAAGCTGGGCCAGCTGCGGGCCCGGGACGAGTGGGACCTGATCGTCGTCGACACGCCGCCCTCACGCTCCGCGCTGGACTTCCTGGACGCGCCCAAGCGGCTCGGGTCGTTCCTGGACGGGCGGCTGATCCGGCTGCTGACGGCCCCGGCGAAGCTGGGCGGCCGGGCGGGGATGAAGTTCCTGAACGTCGGGATGTCGATGATGACGGGCACGCTCGGCAAGCTGCTCGGCGGTCAGCTGCTGAAGGACGTCCAGACGTTCGTGGCCGCGATGGACACCACGTTCGGCGGGTTCCGCACGCGCGCGGACGCCACGTACAAGCTGCTCCAGGCGCCCGGGACGGCGTTCCTGGTGGTGGCGGCCCCGGAGCGGGACGCGCTGCGCGAGGCCGCGTACTTCGTGGAGCGGCTGGCCGCCGAGGACATGCCGCTGGCCGGGCTGGTGCTCAACCGTGTCCACGGCAGCGGCGCCGACCGGCTGTCGGCCGAGCGGGCGCTCGCCGCCGCGGAAAATCTTGAGGAGCCCCGCATTGTGGATCAGGGGGGCGGGAAAGCTGGACTTCGTAACTCTCCCGACACGTACGGCGATTCAGATTCACCCGCTTCCGAGGCACCGGCTCCCGACGAAACGCCGACTCCTGACGAGGGCTCCCCCACCGCCACGGACGTCAACGGCACGCCGACCCCCACGGCACCGGAGCAGGACCCGGAGGACACCTCGCAGCGCACCACCGACCAGCTCACCGCGGGCCTGCTGAGGCTGCACGCGGAACGTATGCGACTGCTCTTCCGCGAGCAGCGCACGCGAGACCGCTTCACCGCACTGCACCCCGAGGTGGCAGTGGTGGAAGTGGGCGCGCTGCCCGGCGATGTGCACGACCTCGCGGGGCTGCGGGACATCGGGGACCGGCTCGCGGCCCACCGGCCGGAGCTGTCCGTCGACGACGCGTGAAGGAGGGCTGAAGGGCACCTGAGGGCGGGCCCCCTGAGGGGACGCCCGCAGCCTTCAGCTCACCGCCGCGAAGTTCTCGTACACCTCGTCGTCGTCGAGGGGCACCAGGCCGGCGCCCCGCTCGTACTCCGTCCGCGCGGTCTCCAGCAGCCGGCGCCAGGAGGTGACGGTCGGGCGCCTGCGCAGCAGTGCGCGGCGCTCCCGCTCGGTCATTCCTCCCCACACGCCGAACTCGACGCGGTTGTCCAGCGCATCGGCCAGGCATTCCGTGCGTACCGGACATCCGGTGCACACCGCCTTGGCCCTGTTCTGCGCTGCTCCCTGAACGAACAGTTCATCCGGATCGGTAGTGCGGCAGGCCGCCTGCGCACTCCAGTCGGTTACCCAGCCCATACCGGCGCCGTCCTCTCCCGAATCGAGGCTCCCCCACGGCGGCAGCGGCATATTCACCGCCGCCAGTTGAGGACGTTACGGAAGGTGGGCACAGTGCAACACCCCCAGCGGGCCCAATCTTGAATGGCCCGAACGGACTATGCGTAAGCGGCAGATCACCCGGGGGAGTGAGCCCGCGACATGCGCGACATTCCCGGCGATGCGGGACGTTTCAGTTGCGCCACAACGGACGCCCGGTGACACACAAGGCGGATTCGGACACGTACCCAACACGCCTCGGCAAAAAAGGCCGAGGGGATCCGGAACGATTCGGGGTCGCCGGACGTATTGATACGTGGCCCTACTGCTGTGACAGTTGAGAGCAGCTTAGGCCAAGGCATATACGCGTGTCCGGCGAATGAGAACGTAGGCTGCCCTCATGCCAAAGAAGCGCTCGGGCGGTGGTCTGTCGCCAACGCAGCAGGCCGCCAAGTTCCTCGGTGTCAGTGTGCTCGCGGGAGCCGTCATGGCCGGCATCGCGCTGCCCGCCGCCGGCGCGCTGGGCCTCGCGGCGAAGGGCTCGGTGGAGAGCTTCGACGAGCTCCCCGCCAACATGAAGACCCCGCCACTCAGTCAGCGGACCACCATCCTCGACTCCCGCGGCGACCACATCGCGACGGTCTACTCCCGCGACCGCACGGTGGTCGACCTCAAGGACATCTCGCCGTACATGCAGAAGGCGATCGTCGCGATCGAGGACTCGCGCTTCTACCAGCACGGCGCGGTCGACCTCAAGGGTGTCCTGCGCGCCCTGAACCGCAACGCGCAGAGCGGCGGCGTCGCCGAGGGCGCGTCCACGCTCACCCAGCAGTACGTGAAGAACGTCTTCGTGGAGGAAGCCGGCGACGACCCGACGAAGGTCGCGCAGGCCACCCAGCAGACCCTCGGCCGCAAGATCCGCGAACTGAAGTACGCGATCCAGGTCGAGGAGGAGCTCGGCAAGAAGAAGATCCTCGAGAACTACCTGAACATCACCTTCTTCGGCCAGCAGGCGTACGGCGTCGAGGCCGCCTCCCAGCGCTACTTCTCCAAGTCGGCCAAGGACCTCAGCCTCCCGGAGGCGGCGCTCCTCGCGGGCATCGTCCAGTCGCCCAGCCGCTACGACCCGGTCAACGACGAGGCGGAGGCCACCAAGCGGCGCAACACCGTCCTGCAGCGCATGGCCGACGTCGGTGACATCTCCCAGGCGGACGCCGACAAGGCCATGCGGGAGCCGCTGGAGCTGAAGGTCAGCCGGCCGCAGAACGGATGCATCACCGCCGTCAAGGGCGCCAGTTTCTTCTGCAAGTACGTCGAGAAGGTCTTCCTCAACGACCCGGTCTTCGGCGAGACCAAGGAGGAGCGGGCGAAGATCTGGAACCAGGGCGGCCTGACCATCCAGACCACCCTCGACCCGCAGGCCCAGGAGTCGGTCCAGGACTCGCTCAAGGATCACGTCTACAAGGACGACCAGGTCGCCGCGGCGACCACCCTGGTCGAGCCCGGCACCGGCAAGATCCTCGGCATGGGCCAGTCGAAACCGTACGGCTACGGCAAGAACGAGACCGAGTACAACTACTCGGTCGACTCCGCCTGGGGCGGCTCCAACTACGGCTTCCCGACGGGTTCGACGTTCAAGCCGTTCGTCGCGGCGGCCGCGCTGGAGGAGGGGCGGCCGGCCACGCAGGAGTACTCGTCGCCGTACGAGATGGACTACCCGAGCCCGGTCCAGACGTGCTCCGGCAAGCCGTGGGTGAACGGCGGCCCGAAGAAGGCGACCGTCGAGAACGAGGACGAGTCGGAGGTCGGGCCGTACCGGCTGGAGGAGGCGATGGCGAAGTCGGTCAACACCTACTTCGTCCAGATGATCTCGGACATCGGCCTCTGCCCGGTCATGAAGATGACCGACAAGCTGCACGTCGTGCAGGGCAACGGCGACAAGCTCCCCGAGGTGCCCGCCATCTCGCTCGGTTCCAAGGGCATCTCCCCGCTGACCATGGCGACCGCGTACGCCGCCTTCGCCTCGCGCGGTATGTACTGCACGCCGATCGCCATCGAGTCGATCAAGCAGAAGATCGGCAACGAGGAGAAGTCGCTGCAGGTGCCGAAGTCGACCTGCTCGCGGGCCATGTCCGAGCGGACGGCCGACACCATCAACACCCTGCTGCGCGGTGTGGTCGACTCCGGTACGGGCCAGGAGGCGGGCCTCTCCGACCGCGACAGCGCCGGCAAGACGGGTACGACGGACGAGCGCAAGAACGCCTGGTTCGTGGGCTACACGCCCAACCTGGCCGGCGCGGTCTGGGTCGGCAGCGCCACCCAGCAGGTCCAGATGGAGAACATCACCATCGGTGGCGTCCCGCACGACAAGGTCTACGGCGGCCGCGTCCCCGGCCCGATCTGGCGCGACGCCATGACCGGCGCCCTCGCGGGCAAGGAGGCGGGGTCCTTCAACATCGTCGACATCCCGGACGCCGACGACCGCGACCGCCGGGACGGTGACCGTGGCGACGGCGGCGACAACGACAACGGCAACGGCGACAACGACGGCGGCCTGATCGAGGGGCTGACCAACGGGGGCACGGACGGGGGGACGTTCCCGGAGCCGTCGTTCTCCATCCCCGAGGGATGGATCCGGGGCGGCGACAACGGAGGGAACAACGGGAACGGGAATGGGGGGAACTGGCCGTGAGCGGCCAGTACTAGTCGGAACGCCGACGGGGGCGCCCTTCTTTCGGTACGCCAATGGGGGCGCCCTTTCTTGAGGAGGGGCGCCCCCGTCGTCGTACAGCCGCTGTCGCGGTGACCGCCGGCTGCGGTCTCAGCTCGCGAGGAGCTTCTTCACCGCCGCTGCGACACGGCCGCCCTCCGCCTGGCCCGCGACCTTCGGGTTCACGATCTTCATGACCGCACCCATGGCCCGCGGCCCCTCCGCGCCGGCCGCCTTCGCCTCCTCGACGGCCTGGGCGACGATCGCGTTCAGCTCCTCGTCGGACAGCTGCTTGGGCAGGTACGCGGCGAGCACCTCGCCCTCCGCCTTCTCCCGCTCGGCCGACTCGGCGCGACCACCCTGCGCGAAGGCGTCCGCGGCCTCGCGGCGCTTCTTCGCCTCACGGGTGATCACCTTCGTGACCTCCTCGTCGGAGAGCTCGCGCTTCTCCTTGCCCGCGACCTCCTCCTTGGTGATCGCGGCGAGCGTCAGCCGGAGCGTCGAGGAGCGGAGCTCGTCGCGCTCCTTGATCGCGGCGTTGAGGTCTTCCTGCAGCTTCGACTTGAGCGTGGTCATGGGGTCGATTGTCGCAGGTGTGCACGGCCGGACGCCCGTTGATTTAAGGGGCGGCCGGACGCGGGTGCGTGACACTGTCTGACACGATGGGCGTATGCGCGCGCGATACGGAGTACCCCTCGGCATCACGGCGGTCGCGGCCGCCGGTCTCCTCTACTCGGCCGGGTTCGAGGCCCGTTCCTTCCGCCTGCGACGGGTGACCGTCCCCGTCCTGCCCGCGGGCATGCGCCCGCTGCGCGTGCTGCACGTCTCCGACATCCACATGGTCGGCGGCCAACGCAAGAAGCAGCGCTGGCTGCGCTCGCTGGCCGGCCTGCGCCCCGACTTCGTCATCAACACCGGCGACAACCTCTCCGACCCGGAGGGCGTGCCGGAGGTGCTGGACGCGCTGGGCCCCCTGATGGAGTTCCCGGGCGCGTACGTCTTCGGCTCCAACGACTACTACGGCCCCAAGCTGCGCAACCCCGCCCGCTACCTGCTCGAGAAGGCCCAGGGCCGCCACGGCCTGAACGGCAACGCGCCCGCGGTCGGCGTCGTCCACAACCCGTGGGAGGACCTGCGGGACGGTTTCGACGCGGCGGGCTGGCTGAACCTCACGAACACGCGCGGGATGCTGAAGATCGACGGCGTGGCGGTCGAGATGACCGGCGTGGACGACCCGCACATCAAGCGGGACCGGTACGCGCAGGTGGCCGGCGGTCCGTCGGCGTCGGCGGACTTCTCGATGGGCGTGGTGCACGCCCCGTACCTGCGCAGCCTGGACGCCTTCACGGCCGACGGCTACCCCCTGATCCTGGCCGGCCACACCCACGGCGGCCAGCTCTGCGTCCCCTTCTACGGCGCCCTCGTCACCAACTGCGACCTGGACACGGAGCGGGTGAAGGGCCTGTCGACGCACACCTCCGAGGGCCGTACGGCGTACATGCACGTGTCGGCGGGGTGCGGGACGAACCGGTACACGCCGGTGCGGTTCGCTTGTCCGCCGGAGGCTACGTTGATGACGTTGGTGGGGCGGGAGTAGGAAGTAGGGCCTGAGGGGCTGAGGGGCGGACGGGGCTGGCTGGTCCGCTGGGGGCCACCTCCCAAGGCGGACGAGCCGTAGGGGCGGAGTCGCGGGGACTACGTCGCGGGCACGGCATCGCGGGCACGGCTAAGGACACTGGAGTAACCCACACAGTCCACCCACAATGCCCCGTTTGCCCGATCTGCTTAGCGTGAGGGCATGACCGCCCCGATACCCAGGGACATTCCGGACCTCCCCGCGATCCCGGGTGTTCCCGCGCTGCAGCCCTCCCCGGTTCCCGCCACGGCGGTGCTACCCCCCGTCCGCCGCCCCCTGACCGCCGTCTTCCGCATCCTCACCGCACTGACGGCGGCGACCGGCGTCACAATCTTCCTGCTCCTCGGCAGCCCGCTCCGCATCCTGAGCCACTTCACGATCCAGAGCAGCATCCTGCTGACTCTCGTCCTCCTGGCCGCGGCCCGCCGAGCCTGGACGGCCCGCCGCCCCCTGCCGTCGGCCGTGACGGGTGCGGCACTGCTCTACGTAGTGATCGCGGCCCTCGTCCACCACCTGCTCCTGGCGAACGCGTCGAGCCCGTTCGCGATGACGACGACGATGACCGGTGATACGCAGCCCACACTGCTGCAGTCGATCGCCAACCACGTCCTGCACACGGCGGTCCCGATCGCGGCCGTACTGGACTGGCTGCTCCTCACACCCCGCGGACGCCTCCACCTCCGCCAGGCCAGCACGTGGCTCCTGTACCCGCTGGCCTACCTGGCCTTCTCCTTCGCCCGGGGCGAGTACCTGCCCCCCGGCACGCCGGGCAGCTACCTCTACCCCTTCCTCGACGTCGACCAGCACGGCTACAAGAGCGTCCTCGGCAACGCCCTCCTCCTCGGCCTCTCCATCTACGCCCTGGCCGTCCTCCTGGTCGCCCTCGACCACGCCCGCCCGAACCCCGTCCGCCACCGCGCCAAAACCGGATTTCGTCTCCAGCCACCAGTGGGCTAAAGTAAACGACGTCGCCGCGACAGCAGCGACATCGGGGTGTAGCGCAGCTTGGCAGCGCGCTTCGTTCGGGACGAAGAGGTCGTGGGTTCAAATCCCGCCACCCCGACAGAGAAACACCAGGTGAGGCAGACCGTAACGTTACGGTCTGCCTCACCTGTTTTCTGTGCGTGTCTATCTGCGTGACTATCGCGCCGGACCCTGCTTGAAGATGCCGTCCATGATCACAGCGCCGGTCTGGATGACGGGCCGGATCTGCTTCCGGTAGACCTCCTCAGTCACGGCCGTACCGGAGTGTCCGACGAGCCGGGAGATCTCCTCCAGCGGGACGCCGCGATCGGACAGCAGGGACACGAAGCTGTGCCGCAGCTCCCTCGGTGTCCACTCGTCGGCGTTGACCCCGTTGGCATCCTTGAGCGCCTGGCGGAAGGCGCGCCGGACGTTAGTCGCGTCGAGCGGCTTGCCAACGGCCGACGAGAAGACCAGGCCGTGTTCCTCCCACTTGTCACCGGCGGCGAGCCGTTCCCAGCCCTGGTCCTCAAAGTGCTGCCAGAGGACCTCCACGCAACGCGCCGGCAGGGCGAGCGTTCGCCGAGACTTCCGGGTCTTCGTGTCCCCACCGCGCCGGACCGAGCGCCAGACCGCGATGTGCGGAGGCTGCGGCGGCTCAACGTCCGGACTTCCCTTGAGGAAGACGTGGTCCCAGGTCAGCGCCCGCAGCTCCTCCGTGCGCGCACCGGTCAGCAGGGCAACGACGATGTAGGCGTGCATCGACGTGCCCTCGGCAGCATTCAGCACCGCCTCGGCCTGGGCGAAGGTGAGCGCCTTGGACGGCCGGCCAGGCTGGCCCTGGGGCACAGAGCACAGCTCCACCACGTTGCGCTTCACCTTGTCCCGCGCCATGGCCCGCTTGACCGCCCGGTTCAGGCAGGAGTGGACCGCCTGAAGGCTGCGCGTGCTCAGAGTCTGAGCCTTGGCGGCCAGCCAGCGGTCGACGTCCTCTGCACTGAGGTCACGCAGCTTCCGGGCACCCAAACCCGGTATGACGTGCTTCTGGCTCAGGTGGGTGCAGTTCTCAACGGTGCGCTGGTCACGGCCCGCGAGACCGTAGGCAAGCCAGTCGTTCACCGCGTCGGCGACGGTGTACCCCGTGGGTGCGATCGCGAGACCGTCTTCGTGGTCACGCAGAACCTCTTTGAGCTTGTTCTTGGCCTCCGTCTTGGTCTTGCCACTCCCCCGCTTGACGATCCGCTTACCGCTCGGATCGAAGCCGAGGTTCGCCGTGGCGATCCAGCGCTGTCTCTTCTCGTCCCAGTGGAGGCCGCCGTCACCCCGGCTACGTCGCTTGGCCATCAGATGGCCTCTCCCAACTGGTCCTGAATGAAGTCGCGTACGGCGTCGGTGGGTACTCGACGCGCTCCGTCGATCTTGATGGAGGCAAGGCGGCGGGTGCGGATGAGGTCGTAGACCTTGCTGCGTCCAACCTTCAGCCGCGCCATGACTTCCGGCACGGTCAGCAGCTCTGGAGTGACGGTGGTCATGCTGCGACTCCTTCCTGGTCGAGTTGGTCGCGTACGGCTTCACGAGCTGTCTCGCGGTTGAGCTGGAGGCCGCGGGCGATGGTGGCGGCGAGCACGGATTCACCGGGGGTGTGGCCGTGGCCGGCGTACTGCCAGTCGGCGAAAACGAGGACGGTGTCCGGCTCGCGGTCGTCCAGGGCGAGGGCGGCGTGTTCCTGTGCGGCGCGGTAGTCGGCGCGGGCCTGGCGGAGGGCGCCGAGGGTGGTCGAGTAGCGGCGGGATTTAGAGGAGAAGTGACCTCGGAAGCCGAGCATGTGCGCCCAGGCCCACAGGCGGCGGTCGGGGTACAGGGGATCTAGCATCTTGCAGGCTTCGACCAGGCGGCGGGTGTGGTGGGGGACGTCGTGCCGGTCGAGTTCGGAAAGTTCGCCGATGCGGCGGTCGAGGGTTCCGGTGTTCTCGGCGGCCTTGGTGGCGTACTTGGCGACGTAGGAGGCGACGGCCTGTTCGGTGATGTCGGAGCCGTCCCCGAACGCCTTCACTGGCCGGACGTCGAGTTGGGTGCCCCAGCGGAAGGTACGGGCCGGTTGGTCCTCGGCGGCCGGGACGGAGACGGAGGTGTAAGAGTGCGCGGCGGCGGCGCGGATCGCGTCGGTGAGGAGGTCGACGGTCGCCCAGGCCGGTGGCGCGGTGTCGGGCCCATCCGGACCGTCGAGCCTGATCACAGCATGGAAGTGCAGGGCACCACGCTTCTGGAACTCGGCCACCTTGCCGTAAGACACTCGAAGGTGGTCGGGGAGCTCCCGGCGGGAAAGGCCGGCGCGGACGGCGATCTCGCGGCGCAGTCGTGTGGTGAAGCGCTGCCAGAGCTGTCCGGCATGGTTGTTGAACAGGACGGCGCCCGCGTAGTCGTACGTGGTCGGGTCGAGGGCGGTGCCCAACTCCGGGGCGTCTGGGGTGTGTCGGGTGCCGCAGCGGCAGGTGCCGTGGTCGGGGCGGTTGTGGACCGGGCCGAAGGAGGGGGCGGTGAGGGTGGCGAAGACGCGGGGGTGGTCTCGGACGGTGGTGGGGATGTCGCGGCGGTCGTCTCCGGCGAGTCCTGCGCGGATGAGGTGGTAGGTGTCTCCGGCGTAGGTCCAGGCGCAGGAGGGGCAGCGGGAGGCGCGGCGGTTGCCGCAGGCGAGGCGGAGGCGTCCGCCGGGTTCGTTGGCGGTGGTGTAGTGGTGCAGGGTTTCGCCGGTGGTTTTGTCCTTGTGGAGGGTCCAGCCGGTGAGGTGGATGGGGTTGGAGCAGCCGCCGGTGCGGCGGATCTGGTCTTCCCAGCGGTGGTAGTCAGGAGCCGAAGCCACCCTCAGCAGGTCGCCGAGGGTGGTCGGGTCGAGCAGGGTGTCAGGCACGGGCGCCCTCCCGCGTGGGGCGGGTGGTGGTGCCGGTGCCGTGGCAGGTCGGGCAGTGGGCGGTGGTGGTGCGCAGGTGGCCGCGGGCGTTGCGGCCGTCGGTGGTGATGTGGACGGAGGCGAAGCCGTCGCAGGCCGGGCAGATCCTCGGTCGGGGCGGGGTGTGGTGGGCCATGATGGTGGTTCCTTTCGATTGCGGTTGGAAGGGACGGCCCCGGGTGGCGGCGTGCTTGGCGGCTTGTGCGCCACCCGGTGGCCGGTCAGCGAGCAGTGCGCGAGCCCCGGCGGCTGCGGCCCTTGGCGGCGTACATGGCCGCATCAGCGGCGGCGAGGGCATCGGTGAGCGCGGGCACCGGCAGCTCAGCGACCGGGCAGACCCCCACTGAGGCGGCCAGCGGCAGGATCGCGCCCTCGTGGTTCGTGGGCTGGTGGAGTGCGGTGGTGAGGGCGTCGAGGTCGACGGCGTCCAGGTCGCGGATGACGGCGACGAATTCGTCTCCGCCGAGTCGGCCGGCGGTTCCGTGGCGTCCGCACCAGCTGCTCAGCCGTTGGGCGGTGGCGATGAGGGCGGCGTCTCCGGCGGCGTGGCCGTGGGTGTCGTTGAGGGTCTTGAAGTGGTCGAGGTCGACCAGGAGCACGGCCGCGCGGGGGTGGCGGCGGATGCAGTGTTCGGCGCGGGCGGTCCATCCGGCGCGGGTGTGCAGGCCGGTGAGGGGGTCGCGGCGGGCGGAGGCGAGGCGGCGGGTGAGGACGCTTCCGTGCAGGGCCCAGCCGAGTAACGGCAGGAGGGTCGCGGCTGTCTGCGGGTCCACGGTGTTCTCCCTTTGGCGATGGCGGTTGGTTTGGCGGGACGGTCAGCCCGGGGGCGGCGGCGTGCTTGGCGGCTTGTGCGTCGCCCCGGTGATCCGTTCAGCGGCGGTGCTGGGCGTTGACGAGTGAGCGGATGACCAGGGCGCAGATGGCCAGCGAGGCGGCGGTGACGGCGACCGCGAGGAGCATGGAGACCAGGACGGCGCCGACGACCAGGACGACGGCGGTGCCGCCGCCGACGAGGGCGAGCGCGGTGCCCGGGGTGAGCTGGACGACCGGGCGAGACGGAGGAGCCGGGGAGGTGGAGGCCGGCGGCGGGGTCGGGGTGCCGGGCGTGATGGTCGTCGGCTCGACGACGGCGGGCGGGGTGACCGTGCCGGTGGGCTGGGGCATGGTTGGGTGCTTGGGCCGGAACATGGGCGGGTCTCCTTACTTAACGGCGGTGTCGATGACGGGGGCCAGGAGGCTGTCGGCGAGGAGGTAGCCGCCGAGGAGGAGTACGGCGATGAGCCACCAGGGCGGGCGGATGAGCTTGACGCCGAGGACTCCGACGCAGAGCAGGGCGAACCAGAGCGGGACGTCCATCGGGTGGCCTCCTAGCTGACCTTGCAGCGGTGGGTGCGGGCGGCGAGCTGTGCGGCGGACTGGGAGGTGTAGTCGGCGGACCAGCCGCAGCGGTCGTTGGTGCACACGGCGGCGTGCTTGGTGCGGCCGTGGCGGTCGCGGTGGGTGCCGATCTGCACGGGACCGATCCGCATCACGGAGTGGAAGTGGTCGCGGGCGGGCATGTCAGTCGGTCTCCTCTCGGGTCAGGGTTGGGTCGGGGAAGGCGGCGCGGATGCCGGCGGCGGTGGCCGGGTCGGCGGTGCGGCGGGCGGCTTCCTCGGCGAGCAGGTGGGCGAGGTAGGGCCGGTCCGCAGCGACCATGTCGCGGGCGCTGTCGAGGTAGTCGGCGCTGGTCAGGTCAGCCGGGTCACGCGTCATAGCGGTGGTCCCTTCCTGGTCAGGCGAGCTGGGCGGCGATGGCGTCGGCGAGCTGGGGCGGGACGCCGAGGCGGGTGCGGAGTGTGTCGGTGTCGATGGGGTGGCCGGTGCGGTGTTCGTGGTCGGCGGCGACCTTGCGGGCGTGGTCGACCAGCGCGGCCGGGACCGGCGGAGCGGGGACCGCGGGCGGAGCCGGGGCGTGCTGGGGTTCGGGTGCGGGGAGTTCCGGGGGTTCTTCGGTGTCGTCCACGCTCACGAGGTCGTGTTCGTCCGTGAAGGTCGGCGGTTCGGGCGCCGGTTGGGTGGGTGCCGGCGCTTCCGGCTCGTGGTGGGTGGCGGTGTGGGCGAGGAGGGTGCCGCCCATGAAGGCCAGGGCGGGCCAGGCGGCGACGAGGATGCGGAGCCAGGCCGGGACGTCGTTCAGGTCGAGGAGTCCGGCGGTGGCGACGTTGGCGCCGAGCGAGGCGACCAGGGCGATGACGAACCAGGACCAGGCCAGCCGGGACGGTCCGTCGGTGCGCAGTCGGCGCCAGGCGGCGACCAGGAGCAGGTCGACGCTGACCGGGTAGGCCCAGGCTTTCCAGCCGTCCTGTCCGGCAGCGGCGGCCAGGTCATGGAGGTGGGCGAAGGACAGTGCCCCGGCGATGACGGCCTGGACGAGCACGGCGTCGATGCGGAGAGCGGGGCGGGCCATCACGTCTCCTTCCTGTCTTCAGGCATGGGGGGGGGGTAGGGAGCTGGCACGAAGGGCGGTCGCGCCGACCGAGGAGCGGGGAGGGTCAGGCAGTGGCGGGCGCTGTCTTGGACAGCGGCACCCGGGCCTTGGGCAGCGGGGCGAGGGCAGGCCGGAAGGCGGCCAGGGCGGGCACGTCGGGAGTGCGGTCGACGTGCTTGTTGCAGATGTTCACGGCCTCGCGCAGCGTGGTGTGCGGGGCGCGGATGCGGGCCCAGCCGCCGGTCGAGTCACCGGTGACAGCGACGCCGGGGGTGTCGGTGGGGATCTGGATGGCGGCCAGGACGGCGTCGGGTGACACGTCGCCGAAGGCCATGTTCGCGGACGTTTCGTCGTTGACGCGGTGGGCGGTACGGCCAGTGAGCTGGGCACGGAGCATGGTTATGCCCTTGCCGAGTTCGGAGCCGAAGCGCTGCCCGCAGATTTCGAGGTAGATGCCGGCGGCGCGGCCGAGCTGGGCGAGGCGGACCAGCGCGGTGATGATCCGGTCGCGGCGCTTCTCCTCCTCCTTGCTCGCGAAGAGGGCGAGTTCGGCGACCTCGTCGACCAGGACCACGACCGGCACCGGCCGCAGGTCCTCGCGCAGGTCCCAGATATCAGCGGCGATCTCCGCATCCGGCACGGCGACGCTGATGCGCTGCTCGGCCCGGATGAGCTGGTAGACGTCCTCCATGTGTCCGACGAGGGCTTCGAGGAGATCGAGGGCGGTGTCGGGGTTGTCGGCGAGTGCGGAGAACCGGCGGGCCAGCGGGAACAGTTCCACGCCTTGCTTGCAGTCGATGCCGACCAGGGCGACATGGTGTGGGGCGAGCCCGGCGACCAGGTTGCGCTGGTAGACGGACTTGCCGGACTCCGTGGCCCCGAGGGTCAGTGCGTGAGGGACGGCCCGGTAGTCGCGGTAGTGCACCGCACCGTCCTCCCGCAGCGCCACCGGGACGCGCATCGGCCGGGTCTCGGCAGTGGCGGGCATCTGCACCCGCTGGAGAACGTCGTAGCCGGTCATCCGTACCTCGACCACACCCGAGCGCAGTTCACGGGAGGTGACGCCGTAGACGCCGAAGGAGTGGCGGAGCCGGTCGGTGGCGGCGGCCACGTCGAAGGCGTCTTGTCCCGGTTGAAGCTTGAGGCGCAGGACCAGGCCGGTACGGGTGGGCCGTAACCGCAGGATGCGTGGCGGCCGGGACTCAGGCGCCGGCCGATTCGTCATCCGGGCCAGAGCCAGCCGCCAGCGTGAGGGCGGGACCGTCAGCCCGCACGCTTCCATGACCGAGGCGTAGCGGACCAGGACCCGCACCGTCGCGACCAGGGCCCCGAAGGTGAGCCAGTACCAGGCGGGGCGCCGCCACCGCAGGAGACCCGCAGCAGCGACGACCACAACCACAGCGACCATTAACCACGTCATGATCAGGCAGCCTTCGAGCCCGCAGCGGCCAGCGACGTGACAGCGACCGCCCGGAACGCGATGCCGTGCCGCTTCTGGCCGTTGAACTCGTTCTCCCACGGCCGGGCGATCAGACCCGTCAGCGCGACCGGGGTCCCCATGGCCAGCTCACCGGAGATACCGGTCTCCGGGACGGTCACGGACAGAATCTCGACTTCGTCGTTGGCCGCGAACATCACGTTCACGGTCATGAGCTTGGCACCGGTCTCGGCGTCGACGGCCAGCTCACCGGTCCGGCGGTCCTTCACCTTCGGCTCCGGAGTCTTGGCGACCATCACGGTCGCGGCGGAGGTGTCGACGGGAATCTGACGCACAGCGGATCACTCCTCTATAGAGGCTGGACTTCGTCACTCATGTATATGAGTGACATGAAGAAGAGTGCATCACTCCTATACATGAGTCAACCCGCCGCGACAGAGAACTCGCGACGGGCTATGAGGAGTTGAGCGGTCGTCAGTCGACTGCTGGGATCCGGTACTCGAAAACGAACTGGTCAGCGGCCATGAGGGTGTCGCAGACCTCGACGACGAGCCCGGCCGTGGTGCGGGCTTCCCGGATCAGGTGAACGACCGGGGCGCCTGGGCTGAGAGCCAGTTCGGTGGCCTCCGCCTTAGTGGCCGGCCGTGCTTGCAGCGTCTCGACGAACTCGGCGAACTCGTGCCCGTGGTCTTCGAGTCGGGCGTAGATGCCACCGCCGCCGGGGTTCTCGGCGAACAGCTCGGGGATGTCCTTGACGACGTCCCACGGGAGGTAGGAGGAGGCGGTCTCGACCGGGGTGCCGTTACGGAAGTAGAGGCGCCGCCGGGCCAGCACCTGAGTGCCGGCGGGGACGCCCAGTCGCTGAGCGGCATCCGCGGGGGCCTCCATCGGGCCGATGTAGAGGACGCTCACCTTGGCCGTGGCGCCGGACTGCGCGGACTCCGCGAGGTACGCGGCCTTACCGCCCTGGCGGAGCGAGCGCCGGAAGCGGTCGGAGGAGCGGTGCCGCACCGGCGGCCGGTCCTTCACGATCGAGCCCTTGCCGTGCCGGGTCTCGACGAGTCCGCTCGCTCGTACCTCGACCATGGCCTTGCGGATCGTGCCGCCGGACACGCCGTAGCGGTCGACCAGCTCCGATTCACTCGGCACCATGTCGCCGGGCTTGAGGACACCGGCCCGGATCTGTTGGACGATCTCGTCCGCGATCTGCACGTATCGAGGCCCCGACCTGCCCCCTTCTACCGCAGTTCCCATAGTCCTTCTCTGCCTCCTATGCTCCTGTACATGAGTCAACCACAGGAAGCCACGTCGCCGCCGCTGCACTCCGTATCCGTTGCTGGAGTGGTGGTGCGCGAAGACGGGCGTCTCCTGGCGATCCGCCGAGCCGACAACGGCACCTGGGAGCTCCCCGGCGGTGTACTCGAACTGGACGAGACCCCGGAGGCCGGCGTAGCCCGCGAAGTCTGGGAAGAGACAGGCATCCGCGTCGAGGTCGACGAGCTCACCGGCGTCTACAAGAACACCACCCGAGGCATCGTGGCCCTGGTCTTCCGGTGCAAGCCGTCCGGCGGGGTCGAGCGCACGTCCAGCGAGTCGACGGCTGTCTCGTGGCTCACGCCCGACGAGGTCAGCCAGCGCATGGCCGAGGTCTACGCGATCAGGCTCTTGGACGCCCTAGACGGTGCTGGTCCCCATGTGCGAAGCCACGACGGCAAGCACCTCATCCCAGTGGGATAAGACTTTCCCTACTTCATCAAGGCCCGCGCACGGCGCGGGAGCGCGCCGCCTGTACGGCGGGGCCGCCGCCCTGTCTTCGCCAGCGGCGGCCCCGCCCGGCGGCGCGCTGGCGGCAGCGGGCATGAAGGGGGAGACACCCTCTGTGGCTGGGGCGGTCGGCTCCACGGCTTTAGGCAGCCACTTTGGGGCGAGCCTCTAAGATCTTGGCCCCAACGTCGTGCTTTAACGGGCAGGTCCACAGACTGCCCGACTCGCCATCAGCTTACGGGGCCAAGATCACTCGCCCCAAAGCAGCTCCAGCCCAAAGCCGCTCCGCCGACCTCATAGCAAAAATGCCTGCCGCCAATTACTACATCTGAGATGCTTACTCGCCAGAAGCTAGGAGGCAGTCCATGTCTGAAGCACCGCACGCCTCAGCGAGGCTCTGGAAGTCCATGGATCACTTCCAGCCCGAAGTTTATGTGAAACACGTCGACTTCAAAGAGGGGTCACCTTACGAAGGACAGAGTGTAACCCTTGCCCCTATCACGCTGGTGGCCGGGGCTCACGGCTCAGGAAAGACCACCTTCCTATCGCTGATTGCGGAATGCTTGCGAGCTGGGGCCCGATATTACGAAGTACCGCCGATTATCCGACCCCAAGGACACGGGGAGCCATTCCTGGGAGGCCAATGCCTCCTTAAGGTGCAGCGCAGTAGCGGCGAAGTTGAAATTCACGCAGACTTGGATGTTGGTAGACGAACCTCGCAGGAAAGCGATTCCACAGAGGTAGAGTTCCTCCCGATCCTCCAAGGCTCCTATGACGTCTCATCTGATATTCAGATATTCTTTCAAGACGTTCGCCTGAAATTCCTTGAGAAAGACCTGGCCGGAGAGCCGTGGGAGCAAAAGAAGAAGGATTTGGATGCCCTTCGCGCCATCCTGGGTTTTTCGTACGATGAGGCAACCTATTACCCGCTTGACGTAGACAACTCGGGGGTCGTATTCCCGTACGTCAGAGGGAGGCGAGGGGAGGAGTGGATCGACTCGTTCCAGATGAGCTACGGGGAGCTGACTGTACATAAACTCCGATGGGAAGTTGCCAACGCCCCTGCGAATTCTGTGCTGCTCCTGGACGAGCCCGAAGCCAACATTGCCCCACGAGGACGAGGAGCACTCGTCGACGAGATTGCTCGGCTAGCTCGCGGATCAAACCGTCAAGTTATCATCGCCACACACTCAGCCGAATTCCTTGGGCGCGTTCCACTATCAGCAATTCGCATGTGTGTTCGAGTTGGTAGCTCTAGGGCGATCCTCACTCCCTCGCGGCCCGCAGATCTCCGTGATTCCATCGGAGTAGATCACCCGCTTCGTTTTTTCTTGGTGGTCGAGGATGAGACGGCTGAAGCAGCCTTGTCGCTGCTTCTCACAGCACGCCAATTCCCACTCCTCAGTGAAACTGAAATAATCAAGGCGGGCTCGTGGACGGATGTAATCGTTACACATGTCTCCATTTCGTCATCGAGTCGCGTGCGATCAGTCGCTGTAATCGATGGCGATCAAAGAACCAGGGTGCCGACCTCCAAGCGGTCCAGTAGGATACTTTTCCTGCCCGGTATCGAGCCACCCGAAAAGGTATTCATTCAGCATGCAGCGCGCCATCCAGAACAGCTGGCACGTCGGCTCAATTGCTCAATTCAATCCATCAGCGTGTACATCGCCGAAATGCTAGGAACTGATCACCATAGGTGGCTGACACTTCTAGCTAAGCGCACCGGGCACGATTGGCGTCATTGCTTGAGAGCAGCTTTTGAGATCTGGTACTCGAATCCTGAGAATGAGTCAGAGGCCAGTGCACTCGTCGAACAGATCGTAGAAGCACTACAGCAAGGGCCCAGAGAAGTGTGAGGCACCTCTACCCACGAGGCCGGGCAGAGCAAGGAGCCTGCGTGTCTAACTGCGTGACAACGAAGGCATACAGCAGCGGACAACTGCACACACTTGCGGACCATCCCAGCAGGTAGGAGGCGCAACAGCCGCAGGTCGGCAGTTCGCCCAAGTTGCTTCGGGACGAAGAGGTCGTGGGTTCAAATCCCGCCACCCCGACAGTGAAACACCAGGTCAGGCCCGGTGCTGAGCGATCAGCGCCGGGCCTGATGTGGTGTGTGGTCCCGCTGCGGGAGTTGTTGGAGGGCTGGCTTCGCGATGCAGTGCTCCCCGGCGGCTCCGGATCACGGGCGGCGGCAATCTTCCAGAGATGCCGGACGCCGCGTGGGATGGCCGGCACCCACAGTGGGCCCCGGGGGGTTGCTGACTGTCGGGCCTTCCCTGGCCGTTCGGCTGGGTCGAGCCGGACGTGGGCATGGCAGCGGGCCGGCCCGGACACCCCGGGAAGGGTGGCCGGGCGGGGCGTAGTGCGTTCAGCGGCTGTCAGCTCTCCGGATGATGAACCGCGAACACCGAGTACGCGTGGGCGTCCGGCTTGGCCAGTTCGGCGGCCTTGTCTCGGTAGATCTGGCAGTCGGGGTCCGCCATGGTCGCCTTGATGTCGGCCTTGCTGCGCCACTGGGCGAAGTAGATGAGCCGCTTGCCGTCATTGCTGGTGAGGATGTTCACCGAGAGGCATCCCGGGCGGTGGCGGATGTGTTTCTCGGCGCCCTCGCTGAGCAGTTCGGCAAGCTCCTGTTGGCGCTCGGGCTCGACCTCGAAGACGTTGATCATCGAGACACTGCCGTCGTCGGCACGGATGACTGTTTCGCTCATGGTGGTGGCTCCTCAAGAGGGGGAGGGGAAGGGAAGGGAGGAGGGCTCGGTCAGGTGATTCGGGCCAGTTCGGGGAGCTGGGTTTCCGTATGGTCCGCCGTCCTCAACTGCTTCTCCATGGACTCGGGCAGCGCCAGCTTGTACAGCGGCAGCGCGCCGGCGGTGGTGACCACCGCCACCAGCACCAGGAGGGAGAAGACGTCCTGCGTGATCATCCCCTGCGCCAGGCCGATGTTGATGAAGATGAGGATCATCAGGCCACGGGCGTTCATCAGCCCGCCCACGGCGTAGGACTCACGCCAGGAGAATCCCGAAGCCTTCATCCCCAGGGCGCAGCCGAAGTACTTTCCGGCGAAACCGGCTGCCAGGATCAGCAGGAAGGGAAGCACCATGCCCCATCCCGCGAGTCCGTTCAACTGGGTGTTCAGGCCGGAGAAGGCGAAGAAGACGGGCAGGAGCAGCACGCACACGAAATCCATCATGCGGCTGTGCAGCGCCTCGCGGAAAGCGGCGTTTCGCGGCATGGCGAGGCCGGCGATGAATCCGCCGAACACCGAGTAGATGCCGATGTAGTCGGTGAAGTAACCGCATAGCACGACGATACCGACCACCAGGTACATCTGGTCGAAACCGAGGCTCCCGGAGCGTTCCACCAAAGCACCCAGCGGGCGCAGCAACTTGGCCACGACCAGCAACATGACAAGAGCGAATATGACCGCGAGCCCGATGGTGCGGACCGCGTGCAGTGGGCCTTGGTCGGCGTGCATCGCGGACAGTGCGGCGAGGAAGCACCACGCCGCCGCATCGTCGACCGAGGCACCGAGCAGCGTCATGCGCCCCAGCGTCGTATTCTGCAGCCCGCGCTCGTAGAGAATTCGGGCCAGCATGGGGAACGCGGTAATCGACAGGGCACCGCCGAGAAAGCAGGCGAATTCGACCGGGCCCACGTCGTCGCGGGACAGGCGGCCGTGGAGGACGTATCCCACCCCGGCCCCGAGCAGCAATGACGGCACCACACCCGAAATCGCCAGGACCGCCGCCTGTCTGCCCTGCTTCGCCCCGTCGGCCGACGTGTGGTCCAGTCCCGCCCCGACGAGGAACATGAAGAAGGTGAGCCCGATGGTGCTCAGCACATACAGAATCGGCTTGGTTTCCACCGGGAAAACGGATTTCTGCGCAGCGGGAAACAGTGCGCCGAAGAATGTCGGCCCGAGCAGTACACCCGCGATCATCTCTCCCAGCACGCGAGGCTGTTTCGCGAGGACCGCGAGCCGGCCGCAGATGGCTGACGCGGCGATGATGACGACGACGGCGGGCAGGACTTTCAATACCAGTTCGAGATTTTTATCGGCGGCCGCCGCCGCGTGGATGGCATGCTGCACGAATCCCCCTCACCTCGACAGATGCAGATGCGATAGCAGGTGCGACACCCGAGGATGGCCGGTCGTCACTGCGGATCGCATGGAAGTCGCTTGCGCCGTCGGATCATCCTCCTCTGGCACGTTCGGGGTGTGCGTTGCAAGTAGAAATCAAGCCATCGAGCAAGGCGACAGAGGGCTGACTGCGCCACCACCGCTCACTGCCTTTTCTTTGCTTTCGGATTACCTGCTTCGCACATGCGGCTGATAATCTCGCAATAGTCGGGAGAGGTTGACTCCCGAAAGGCTTGACCGTGCGAATCGGGGGGATTATGCAGGCCGGCAAGTTGGTCATGTGAGTCCGAGCGTTCGGACGAGTCACCGTGCGCCCGACGTCTCCACGCGCTGAGGCAGCGTCCACACCCATGCCATGACTCCCGCAGCGGGACGAACAGTGCTGTTGTCCGCTGCGCACGTCGATGGCCGTATCCGGCCCCAACTCAAGGCTGGGCCATACAGGCCCGCCTCTTGGTTCTGCCTGGAGAATCCGAGGAGAGTATGGACAACGTTCACGTAGGCCAGAGTCGAACGAGCGTGGAGCCTGCTTCAGTCGTGGCGTCACCGGTCTTGGGGTCGCAGGTCGCCCAAGTTCTCCTGATCGACGAGGAAGCCCTGTTCCGTGAGGGACTGTGCAGTCTCCTGGCCGATGCCGAGGAGATCACGGTCGTCGGCGACACCGAGGACGTGAGCGAGGCGATCGCCCTGGCCGCCGAACGCGGCCCCCATGTCATCCTCCTCGGCATCCGTGACGCCGACGGTGCGACAACAGCGGTGCGGCGCCTGCGGCAGGCTGCCCCCCAGGCAGCCGTCGTGATCCTGGGTGCCCATGCCAGCTTCGGTCTCATGCAGGAACTCCTCAGTGCGGGAGTGCGTGGGTTCCTCTCGCGCACCGCCTCCGGTCAGGAGCTGATCGCCACCGTGCGCGCCTGCCACGAGAGCAACCGGCGAGTGTTCCTCGCCGTACCCCCCGAGGCGCTACTGCTGTCCGGGATGCAAAGCCACGGTGTCCGGCTCACCGAGCGGGAGCGGGAGGTGCTCGACCTGACGGCCTGCGCTATGAGCAACGCACAGATCGCCGCTTCGCTCGGCCTGTCGGAACCGACCGTGAAGCGGCATCTGCGCAACATCTTCAGCAAGCTCGGTGCCGTCTCGCGGATCGACGCGGTCAACAAGGCACGGGCAGCGTCACTGATCTCGGGGCGGCGGCCGGCCGACTTCTTCTAGGCGGCCTTCGCAGGGCGGCCGATGTACGCGGCCACCACACCGGCCCCGGCGAGCAGGACGAGACCGGCCACCGCCAGCGCGACCCGGGTGCCATCGGTGACCGACGACGCACCGCCGATCACCGCGCCCAGGACGGCCACGCCCAGGACGGCGCCGGTCTGGCGGGCGGAGTTCAGCGCACCCGAGGCGATACCTGCCTGCTCCTTGGCCACCGACCCCACGATCGCGGTCATCAGCGGCGGAATGGAGAAGGAGACACCGAAGCCCAGGACCAGCAGGCCGATGCACATCGCGACGAGCGAGACGGTGGAGTCCGCTGTGGAGGCGGACTGGATCAGGACCCCGACGCCCATCATCAGGAACCCGGCGATGGCGGGCTTGCGGGCGCCGATCCTGGCTACGAGTCGGCCGGTGAAGATCGGGTTGAAGGCCGTCGGCAGGGTGAGCGGCAGGAAGGCCAGGCCCGCGGTGAAGGCCGAGTAGTGGTGCGCCTCCTGGAAGAAGAGCGACAGGACGAACAGGACCCCCGAGAGCCCGAAGTTGACCAGGAGTCCGGCGAACAGACCTGCGGACAGCGTCCGGTTGCGGAACATCTCCAGTGGCAGCATCGGGGCGTGCGTCGCGCTCCCCCTGCGGCGCTCGGCGCATACGAACGCCACCCCAGCCACCGCGAACACCGCGAATCCGCCGAGCACTTCGGTCGACCCCCAACCCTTGGGCTGGCTCTCGATGAGCGCGTACGTCAGGCCGGCGAGGGCGAGGACCGCGCTGATCTGCCCCGGCAGGTCGACTCCCTTGGCAGGTTTGGGGGCGCTGACCGGCGCGTACTTCATCGTCAGGGCGATGCTGACGAGCCCGACCGGGATGTTGAGCAGGAAGATGGACTGCCACCCGAGCGTGTCGGTGAGGACACCGCCGACCAGGGGGCCCGCGGCCAGCGCGGTGCCGCTGATCGCGGCCCAGCCGCCCATGGCCCGCGCACGGGCCGGCGGGTCGGTGTAGGCGTGCGCGATGATCGCCAGTGACGTGGGCAGAAGCAGGGCGCCCGCGACACCGAGCAGGGCTCGCAGGGCGATCAGCGCACCCATGGACGTGGCCACCGCAGAGAGGCCGGAGAAGACGGCGAACAGCCACAGGCCGGTCAGGAAGACCTTCCGGCCGCCGTAGCGGTCGGAAAGCGCGCCGGCGGTGAGCAGCAGGGCGGCGAAGGTGAGCGTGTACCCGTTGGATACCCACTGCAGTCCGCTGAGCGAGCCGGACAGGTCCGCACCAATGGCGGGCAGCGCCACCGTGACGACCGTGGTGTCCAGCATCACCATGAAGTAACCGAGCGACAGCCCCAGAAGGAGGAGCCCCTTCGATGCGGTGGCAGATGTGCCCGGTGGGGCCCCGGGAGACGATTGGGAGACGTTCATCGGGCTGGCTGACTGGCTGGACATGACTGTCCTCCCAAGGAGGTACGGGGGTGTTTCTGAGCAAAAGCCGCAGAGCGGCGGCATGGGACATCGCCGGGACCAGTTGTGGGCAGGGGCGACAGCTGAAATCCTTGCAGCGCGAACCCGGTTGCAGAAGCGGGCACTTCCGATGACGACCATCGGCAGGGCCGATCAGAAGGGCGGGAGCTGTGGAACTGCGTCACCTGCGGACGTTCCGGACCGTGGCGCGCACACTCAACTTCACCCGGGCCGCCGCGGAGCTCAACTACGCCCAGTCCAGCGTCACCGAACAGATCCAGGCCCTGGAGACCGAGCTCGCCGCCAAGCTCTTCGACCGCAGCCATCGCAAGCTGTCGCTGACCCCCGCCGGTGAGCGCCTGGTCGAGTACGCCGACCAGATGCTCCTGCTCGCCCAAGAGGCGCGCACTGCCGTCGAGGACGAAGGCCAGGAACCCGGCGGCCAGTTGACCGTCGGCGGGCTGGAAACCCTGTGCGCGCACCGGCTGCCGCCCATCCTCGCCCGCTACCGCCGGCTCTACCCGCGCGTCCAGGTGACGCTGCGCGAGGGCGGCCGCGGCCAGCTCTACGAGTGGGTCCGGCGAGGCGAGATCGACGTCGCGCTCACCTTCGGCCAGGCCCCCCAGGACAAGCTCCTCGCGAGCGAGTCACTCGCCACTGACCGACTCATGGTGGTCACGCCCACGGGGCACCGACTCGCGTCGTACGCCCAGGTCGGCGGCCCGGACCTGCGCGGCGAGTCGTTCCTGGCCACCCCGCAGGGCTGCGGCTTCCGGGAGATGCTCGACACGCTGATCCACACGCTGGGACCGGACGCACCCGTCATCGACACCCAGGTCGCAAGCATGGCCGCGCTGTGCCAGTGCGCGTCCGCGGGCATGGGCTGCGCGCTGCTGCCCGAGATCGCGGTGGTTGGAGCCGCCGCCCGCGGCGAAGTGGCCGCGGTACCTCTGAAGGGCAGCGCCTCGCACACCCAGGTCACGATGACCTGGCTGCGCCGGGCGGAGCTGCGGGCCAGCGTCCCGGCGTTCCTGGGCACGGCCCGCGAGGCCTTCCAGGAGCTCGAACGAGCCGCCTGACGCCGCGACGGGCCTGAACGACACCGGCCTTCGCACCGGACAGTGACGGTCAGGGCATCCTCCAGGATCACTCGACGTACGCCCTCCGATACCGTGGGCTCATACCTTGGTCCCGCACACCTTGTGTACGGCTCAAATAGCTGCCTAAGTTCCAGACCTGAAGTCACGCAATGCCAAGCGGCGCATAACTGTGTGCGGAGGGCAGATGGAAATAGGCACCCTTGGTCCGTTCAGATTTCAGATCAACGGAAACGAAGCGGGCCCCAGAGCACCCAAGATCCGGCAGATGCTCGCGCTGTTCTCCGTGCGCAGCAATCAGGTCGTCCTGATGCAGCACCTGGTGCAGGAACTCTGGTCCGAATACCCGCCGCGCAGTGCGAAGATAACGCTGCAGACCTATATCGTCCGGCTGCGCCAACAGCTCGCCAAAAACCTTGAGGAGAGCGGCACCGCACTCGATCCGAAGGATCTCCTCCAGACCTTCCACGGCGGATATCAGCTCACCGTCGACCCGGCTGTCCTGGAATACCGCCGGTTCGAGGAACTCGCGGCCCGGGGGCGCCGTGAAATCGCCACGGGCGACTATGCTCGCGCCGCGCTGCTCCTGCGGTCGGCCCTGGACATGTGGCGCGGCTCCGCCCTGGTCGACATCAGCACCGGCCCACTGCTGCACGCCCATGTGACCAGGCTGAACAACGCCCGGGTGACCGCTGTCGAACAGCTCATGGAGGCCGAGCTGCGCCAGGGCCGGCATCTGGACATCCTGGGCGATCTCACGGATCTCACTGCCGAGCACCCTTTTCACGAAAACCTGCACGCGCAATTGATGGTCGCCCTGTATCGAGCCGGCCGCCGTTCCCAGGCTCTTGAGGTGTTCGCCGGGCTCCGGAGCGCTCTTGTCACCCACCTGGGTATCGATCCGTCGTACCGGCTGAACCGTCTGCACCGGGCGATCCTCAACGGCGATCAAACCCTTGAAGACCTCCCGCAGTCTGGCGGAATCCTGCTCGACCGCTTCGCAGCCTGACGAACCGCTCGCACTTTCCCGGTGAACTCCTCCCGGTTCGCATCCTCCCGGTCCGTATCTTCCCGGTCCGTAACTTCCCGGTCCGTAACTTCCCGGTCCGCATCCTCCCGGTCCGTATCTTCCCGGTCAACGCTTCCCCGGTGAACACGTCCTGTTTCACGCCTTCCCGGTTCACACCTTTCGAAGGAGACCGTAAGTGAATTCTGCCCAGAACCCGCCCGAGCAGGTGGATGCCATCGTCATCGGTGCCGGCCCGGCGGGCACCACGGCGGCGACCAAGCTCGCCCAGTCGGGGCGCTCCGTGCTCGTTCTCGAACGGCGTTCCCTCCCTCGATTCCACATCGGCGAGTCGCTGCTGCCGCCGATCACGGCCATTCTCGAAGAACTCGGCGCGTACGAGCGCGTCCTGGAGCAGGGGTACGTGCTCAAGCACGGGGCGGAGTTCAGCGGCGGCCGCAAGGGGCGGTTCGGGCGCATCCCGTTCGCCGGGCAGGGGCCCGGCCGCCACCACGTCACGTTCCAGGTCGAGCGGGCTCACTTCGACAAGACGATGGCCGACGTGGCGCAGGACAGCGGTGCCACGGTGCTGCAGGAGGCGACGGTCCACGAACTGCTGCGGGACGGCGACCGGGTCGTGGGCGTGCGCTACGAGTACGGCGGACGCAGCCACACCGCCCACGCGCCGTACGTCATCGACGCCGGCGGCCGAGCCAGCAAGGTGGCACACACCTTCGGGCTGCGCCGCAGCCTCGACAGCCTGCGCATGGTGGCGGCGTACCAGCACTTCCAGGGCCTGGACGAGAAGTACAACCCCGGCGTCGAGGGCGACCTGCAGATCGGCGGCCACGCCGACGGCTGGGTGTGGGCGATCCCGATCTGGTCGGACACCATCAGTGTCGGCGCGGTCATGCCGCGCGACCTCCTGCACGGCGTGGCCGACCGCGAGGCCGTCTTCCGGGACCACGTGTCCCGTATCGCCCGGATCACCCAGCGCCTCACGGGCACGCGGCCCATCGGCGAGCTGAAGGTGGAGACCGACTACTGCTACTACTCCGACACGATCACCGGCGACGGGTGGTTCATGGTCGGCGACTCCGCGACCTTCTTCGACCCGATCTTCTCCGGCGGTGTCTTCCTCGCCATGTGCACCGGCCTGAAGGCCGCCGAAACGGTGGACGCCACCCTGTCCGAGCCGGAGCGCACCGACGAGCTTCAGCTCGCCTACTCCAACTTCTACAAGACCGGCTACGACGTCTACGGACGCCTCATCCACGCCTACTACGAGGCCGGTTACAGCCTGCGCGGCTTTCTGACGGACGCGGGCTTCGAGATCTCCGGTGACCAGCTCGGCACCAACAAGTGGGTCGCGCGGCTGGTCAGCGGTGACTTCTGGAACCCGCGCAACGTCCTGCTCCGGCACCTGCGCGCCCAGTCCAAGTGGGACACCTTCGCCCCGTTCGAGCCCCACTGGGGCTGCCCCTTCTACGAGGAGCTGAACGTGGCGGAGGACGAGGAAACCGCCAGGGAACCCGCCTCCGTGGCGTGACGCCCGGCCCTCCAGGCAGAGCCCCGACGAGCGGAGCGGTTGCGCTGCTCGCCGGGGCTCCCCGTCGTCCGCCCTCTTCCCGCTCCCAGGAGAGCCACCCCATGCGACCTCAGACCTTCGCCGTGATCGGCGGCGGACCCGCCGGTCTCTTCCTCGCCCGACTTGTCAAGATGTCTACCCCGCAGGCCTCGGTCACCGTCTACGAACGCAACGCCGCCGACGCGACCTTCGGCTTCGGAGTCGTCTTCTCCGACCGCACGATGGCCGCCTTCGAGCGAGCCGACCCGGAAACCTGCCGGCGCCTGCGCGAGGCGAGCGTGCAGTGGACCGACATGGAACTGCGACACCAGGGCCGCGCCCTGCGGTACGGCGGCTACGGGTTCACCGCGATCTCCCGCAGGACACTCCTGCGCATCCTCCAGGAGCAGGCCGCGGAGGTCGGCGCCCGGCTGCGCTTCCACCACGAGATTCCGCTCGCGGACGCGGTCGGCGACGCGGATGTCGTAGCGGTCGCGGACGGCGCCAACTCCGCGACCAGAAAGGCGTACGCGCAGGCCTTCGGCACGACCGTCGACGCGTCGGGGCCCCAGTACATCTGGTTCGGGACCCCGGCGCGCTTCGACCGGGTGACCTTCCCCTTCGTACAGACGCGCTTCGGCCCGCTCGCCGCGCACGCCTACCCTTACGAGCCGGGGACCAGCACCTTCATCGTCGAGACGGACACGGCCACCTGGCGGGCGGCGGGAATGGACGTTTCCACGCGGGGGGCGCAGGCCCCGGGCGTGAGCGACATCCACTCCAGGGAACTGCTCGAAGAGATCTTCAAGGAGCATCTGGACGGCCATCCCCTGCTGGTCAACAACAGCAAGTGGGCCTCGTTCCAGGTGGTGCGCAACAACAACTGGTCGCACCGGAACATGGTCCTGCTGGGGGACGCTGCCCACACCGCCCACTTCTCGGTCGGCTCGGGCACCAAGATGGCCATGGAGGACGCGATCGCCCTCGCCGAGGCCCTGGGCTCCGAGGGCACGACGGCCGACGCGTTCCGCGCGTACGAGACCCGGCGGCGCCCGGAGGTGCGGCGCACCCAGGACTGGGCCGCGCCCAGCATGCGGTGGTGGGGCACGTTCGCCCGGCGGCTGCACATGGAGCCGGAGCAGTTCGGCTTCCACTTCCTCACCAGGACCGGAGCCATCTCGTACGCGGGTCTGAAGCGTCGTCACGCGTCGCGTATCGACGAGGTCGAGTCCTGGTTCGCACGCCGGTCGTCTCCCGACGCCCCACGGGAGTCCGGAGCTGCTCGCTCGGCCGTCTCCCTGCCGCTCACCGTGGACGGCACCGTGCTGGCGAACCGCATCGCCACCGTGACGCCACCGGACGCCGTCGAGTCGAGCGCCCGGGCCGGCGGCGGACTCGTCATCGTGGACTGGTCCGCGGACGGCCCCGACGGCGGCAAGGACGCCTGGCTGGCGACGATCGAGCGGGTCCGGGGGCAGGGTGCGCAGCCCATGGCCCTGGTGCGGGCGCAGGACGCGGTCGGCGAGGAGTTCGCGCGAGCGGTGGGGATACGGCTGATCGAGCGGGTGCTGCCCACAACCGCGGCGCTGCGGGACGGTGCGTCGGTGATGGTCGGCGTGGACTGTCCGCCCGTACCCGCGTGGAGCGCCGAGGGCGAGGACTTCGTCCAGTGGTGCGCGGAGCAGACGCGGGCCGGTGCCATCGGCGTACATCTCCGGCTGCGGGAGGACGAGTTGACCGTGGCGGGGTGGATGCGGGCCCTCGGCTACGCGGACCTGGTGCGCGAGCGTTCCCGCAAGGTGGTCCTCCTGGACGCGCCCGACGGTTGGGCGCTCGGCGCTCCCGACTCGCATCGCGGTGAGGGCTGGGGGACGCGGATCCACACGGCCCTGCTGTCCGGCCGACTCGACGCCGTCGTGGCACACCCGCTGGGCCGGACCTGATGCCGGCCCCGGCTCTACTCCGCCTCGGGCGGGGAGGGCCGGGGCCCGCGGGACGCCTGGGCCTCGGAGAGGCCGGCCTCCAGGCGGCGCAGCACCTCAAGGGTCCGGCCGAGCTCGGCGGAGCTCATCCCGCCAACCGCAGCCTGCTCCAACTCCCGCCAGAGCTCCTCCACTTCGTGTCGTAGCGCGCGGCCCTTGTCGCTGAGGGAGACCATCACGATCCGCTGGTTGTCGGGCGGGCGGTGCCGTGTGACGAAGCCCTGGGCCTCCAGGCGCTGGAGCATCTTCGTCACCGTCGACGCCTCCAGCCGGAGCGCCGTCACCAGGTCCCCCTGCGGCTGGTGGTCGCGGTTCCACAAGCGCATCAGCAGCAGCTCCTGCCCGGGGAAGAGGCCCACCCGGCGCAGCAGGGCGCCCGCGAGGTTGCGGTGGGTGCGCGCGATGCTCGCCAGCAGCTGGTTCACCGATCCGTCGTCAAATGCGGAATTCACCTGGCGCGTCCTCCTGCGGTGGACCTCGGCCTACTTCTGCGCAGAGGCTACAAGTACCCTGCCCGGCAACCTGCTTGGACGTGGCGATCCCTTGCCGCCCAACGATTGGTCGGCTAACGTTTAGCCGAGCCAAGTTTCTGCTGCCGGACGCGCCCACCCCCATGTGCGCCGCAAGCGGGCGGCATGTCGCGTTGCCCAGGATCTTCTCGTACGCCCGACGCAGGCAGTGACGAGGGGGCTCCAGTGGTCAGCCAGAATCCGGACACAGAGCACGAAGCGACGGCGAACGAACCGATCGCGGTGATCGGAATGGGCTGCCGGTTCGCCGGCGACATCGACTCTCCCGAGCGGTTCTGGAACTTTCTGATGGCGGGCAGGGACGCCATCAGTGAAATCCCGTCCGAGCGCTGGGAGCCGTACGCCTCCTCCAGCGCGGAGAACGCGGCGCTGCTCAGGCGCACCACACGCTTCGGCGGGTTCCTGACGGACATCCAGGGATTCGACGCGGAGTTCTTCGGCATCACCCCGCGCGAGGCCGAGCTGATGGATCCGCAGCAGCGGATCGTGCTGGAGGTTGCCTGGGAGGCCCTGGAGCACGCCGGTGTTCCGCCGCGCTCTCTCGCCGGCGGCGACACCGGTGTCTTCATCGGTGTCGGCTCGGACGACTACGGACGGCGTCTCCTGGAGGACCTGCCGCGCATCGAGGCGTGGACGGGCATCGGCGGCGCCTTCTGCGCGGTCGCGAACAGGATCTCGTACACGCTCGACCTGCGCGGCTCCAGCGTCGCGGTGGACACCGCGTGCTCCTCGTCCCTGGTCGCCATCCACCAGGCCTGCCAGACCCTGCGCCTGGGCGAGGTGCCACTCGCCCTGGCCGGCGGCGTGATGATCATGGCGGGCCCGGGGCTGACGATGGTCCTGGACGCCGCCGGCGCGACCTCACCGGACGGCCGCTCGAAATCCTTCGACGCCGCCGCCAACGGGTACGGCCGCGGCGAGGGCGCCGGCGTGATCGTCCTCAAGCGGCTCAGCGACGCCCGGCGCGACGGCGACCGTGTCCTTGCGGTGATCCGAGGCAGCGGCATCCACCAGGACGGCAAGACGAAGGGCATCATGGCGCCCAGCCAGGAGGCACAGACACACCTGCTGCGGCGCACCTACGAGCACGCGCAGATCTCCCCCGCCTCCGTCGACTACGTCGAGGCGCACGGCACCGGCACCCGGATGGGCGACCCGATCGAGGCGGGCGCCATGGCCGCCGTGTTCGGCGTGGACCGTCCGGCCAACCGGCCGTGTCTCATCGGGTCGGTCAAGCCCAGCATCGGCCACCTCGAAGCCGGTGCGGGCGTGGCCGGTGTCATCAAGGCCGTACTCGCCCTGCGGCACGCGCAGATACCGCCGACCGCCAACTTCGAGCGGCCCAACCCGGCCATCCCCTGGGCCGAGTCCGGGCTCGAAGTCGTCGCCGAACCGACTCCCTGGCCGCGGACCGACGGGCCGCGCCGGGCCGGTGTGTCCGGCTACGGGTACGGCGGGACCATCAGCCACGTCATCCTGGAGCAGGCGCCCGAGACCCCCGAACCGGCAAAGGACGACCCCGACAGGAAGCCGGTCGCCCGGGTGTACCCGCTCTCCGGCGCATCCGAGGCAGCGGTCCGGGAGTACGCGGGCAGGCTCGCCGACGTGCTGGAGACCGAGCCCACCGCGCCGTCGGCCGCCGCGCTCGGCCACACCCTCGCCCTGCGCAGGTCCCACCTCGCCCATCGCGCGACGGTCGTCGCGGGCGACCGCGCCGAGCTGGTCTCACGGCTGCGGGCGCTGGCCGCCGAGGCGTCCGTACCGGGCGTGGCGCGCGGGCGCAGCGCGTCCGGGGCCGCCGCCGGTGCGGGGCTCGTGTGGGTGTTCTCCGGCCACGGTGCCCAGTGGCTCGGCATGGGCCGCGAACTCCTCGCGACGCACCCGGAGTTCGCGGCCGTCATCGACGAGATCACCCCTGTCTTCATGGCGGAGATCGGCTTCTGTCCGCGCCAGGTCATCAGCGACGGCGAGCTGGGAGACGTCTCCCGGATCCAGCCGATGATCTTCGCCATGCAGGTCGGCCTGGCCGCCGTATGGCGTGCTCTGGGTGTTGTGCCGGACGCGGTGATCGGACACTCGGTGGGCGAGATCGCGGCGGCCGTGACGGCCGGCGTGCTCAGCCTCCAGGACGGTGCGCGGCTGATCTGCCGGCGGTCGATCCTGCTGCGCCGGGTCGCCGGCCTGGGCGGCATGGCGATGGTGAACCTGCCCTTCGAGGAGGCGGCCCGGCGGCTGGCCGAGCGGACCGACGTCGTCGCGGCCATCTCCGCTTCGCCGTCCTCCACCGTGGTGGCCGGGGACGCGGCCGCGGTGGAGTCCGTGAGCGCCCGGTGGAAGGACGACGGGCTCGTCGTACGGCGGGTGGACTCCGATGTGGCCTTCCACAGCAGCCACATGGACCCGCTCCTCGACGAACTCGCCGCCGCCGACCACGACCTGGACATCCGCCCTGCCACGCTCCACGTCTACACGACGGCTCTGGACGATCCTCGCGCGAACCCCCTCCGGTACGGCGGCTACTGGGCTGCCAACCTGCGCAACCCCGTCCGCTTCGCCGAAGCCGTCACGGCCGCGGTCGAGGACGGCTACCGCCGGTTCGTCGAGGTATCCGCGCACCCCGTAGTGGCGCACTCGATCGACGAGACCCTCGACAGCCTCGGCGTCACCGACGCCCTGGTCGCCCACACCCTGCGGCGTGGCAAGCCGGAGCGCGAGACGCTGCTGACCAACCTGGGGGCCCTGCACTGCCACGGCGGCGAGATCGACTGGGCCGCGATGTGGCCCGCGTCCGTCCTCGCCGAACTGCCCCCGCCGGTCTGGCAGCACCGCCCCTACTGGGCCGAGTCCGGGCCCAGGACGGCCGGAGGCGGCGGGCACGACGTGGACAGCCACACCCTGCTCGGCACCCGCGCTGTGGTGACCGCAACGACGCCGCTCCAGGTCTGGCAGACCTACCTCGACGAGACTTGCCGCCCCTACCCGGGCGACCATCCCGTCCAGGGCGTCGAGATCATCCCCGCCACCGTCCTGCTGAACACCTTCTTCACCGCGGCCACCGGCACCGGCGAGCGGCCCGCACTCAGCGACGTGTCACTGCGCGTGCCCGTCTCCGTCACCGCCGCGCGAGAGCTCCAGGTCACCCTCCAGGACGGCACCGTGCGCCTGGCGTCGCGGCTGCTCGGCCAGGGCGCGGACGACGGGGACGGCCCGGCGTGGCTGACCCACACCACGGCGTCGGTGTCGCACGGCGTGACCGTCGCGGACGACCGCGTGCTCCCGCTCACGGACATCCTGAGCCGCTGCACGGAGTCCCTTTCCCCCGACTTCCCCGTCGACCGGCTCGCCTCGATCGGCGTCGCCGCGATGGGGTTCCCGTGGGCCGTCGAGGAACTCCTGAGCGGCCCGGGCGAGTTGCTGGCCCGGGTCCGTGCCGACGGCGAAAGCGAGGAGCTGCCCACCTCCTGGGCCTCCGTCCTCGACGCCGCCCTCTCCGTCGCCTCCGTCGCCTTCGACGGCCCGCCCACGCTGCGCATGCCCGCCCACATCCGGGAGATCGCCCTGCGCGGCGACTCGCCCGCCCGTGTGCTGATCAGCGTGCGGGTGGCCGAGGGTACGGCGGCCGCGGACACCGTGCACGTCGAGATCGCGGACGAGACGGGCCGCGTCGTCGCCACCCTGCGCGCACTGCGCTACGGCGTGCTGGACGGCGACCCAGGCGCGGCGGCCAGCCCCCGTCGTCTCGTCCACGAGATGGTGTGGCGGCCCCTCGAACTCGACGCCTCCTCGACCGAACGTCCTGGCCTCGTCGTGCTGGTCGGCGACGACAGCGCGCTGAAGGCCGCCCTCGCCGAGCGACTGACCACCGCGGGCACCCCCTGCGTGAGCCTGACGACGCCCCGGGAACTGGACACCGTGCGGGAGCGGCTCGGGGCGTCCACGGCCGTGCTGGTGGTGCCCGCGGTCACGGCCACCTCGGAGACCGTGACCGACGCCGCCTTCCGCGCGACCTGGCTGCTGGCCGGCGCCGCGCAGTGGCTCGCCGCCGCGCGGCTCGCGGACCGGCCGAAGCTGTGGTGCCTCACTCAAGGGGTGCACGAGAGCGCCGACGCCACCGGCCTCGGTCACGGCGGCCTCTGGGGGCTCGGCCGGGTGATCGGCGGTGAGCACCCCGACCTGTGGGGCGGACTTGTCGACCTCGCGGCGGACGGTGCGGCGCCGCGCGCCGACGAGATGCTGTCCGTGCTCGGCTCGGTCAGAGGCGAGGACGTCATCGTCGTACGCGACGGGCGGTGGACCATCAGCCGACTCGCACGGCTCGAGAAGGACGCGACCCGGGCCGCGACGGAGTTCCGGGCCGACGGCACCTATCTGATCACGGGTGGTCTCGGCGCACTCGGCCTGGAGATCGCCCACTGGATGGCCGGCCGGGGCGCCCGGCGTCTGGTGCTCGCCGGACGCTCCGGGCTGCCGCCCCGCGAGACCTGGGACTCGGTCGAGGACCCGCGTGTCCAGCGGCAGATCGAGGCCGTACGCTCCCTCGAAGCGCTCGGCGTGACCGTACGGGCCCTCGCCCTGGACATCACCGACCGCGACCAGGCGGCCAAGCTGCTGTCCCCGTCCGAACTGCAACTGCCGCCGGTCAAGGGCGTGGTGCACGCCGCGGGTGTCCTCGACAACCGCATGCTCGCGGACCTGACCGAGGACTCGCTGCGCACGGTGATGCGGCCCAAGGTGGACGGCGCCCTGGTCCTGCACGAGATCTTCCCGCCCGGCAGCGTCGACTTCTTCGCCCTGTTCTCGTCCTGCGGTCTGCTCCTCGGGCTGCCCGGACAGGCCAGCTACGCCTCCGCCAACGCCTTCCTCGACGCCCTGGCCGGTCACCGGCGGGCCGCCGGTGACCATGCCACGGTCAGCTTCGGCTGGACCTCGTGGCGAGGGCTCGGCATGTCGACCTCCTCCGAGGTGATCGACGCCGAACTGGAGGCACGCGGCACCGCCGACATCACCGTGGCGGAGGCGTTCCGCTGCTGGGAACTGGCCGACCGGCACGACAGCGGCTACTACGCCGTCCTGCGCATGCTGCCGCCGACGCCGGGTGCCGTACGGCCGCGGCTGCTCTCCGAGATGACGGTCGACGACGGCGAGGGCACCGCGTCCGGTGACGCCGGCGACGCCGAGTGGCAGTCCCTGTCCCCCGACGAGCTGCACGGCTACCTGGTCGACGCCGTCCGCCAGAGCGTCGCCGACGTCATGAAGACCAGCCCCGCGGATCTCGACGTGCGGGCCCCACTGACGGAGTTGGGCCTCGACTCGGTGATGACCGTGGTCGTGCGCCGGCGTCTGGAGAAGCGGTTCCGGCTCGCTCTGCCGGCCACGCTGCTGTGGGAGCGGCCCTCGGTGGAGGCCGTGGCCGGATTCCTGCGCGGCGAACTCTCGCCGGGTGATGCGGACACGGACCCGCCCTCCGACATCGCGCCCGCCGGCGAACGGACCGACGCCGAACTCCTCGTCGGCTGATCAGGCGACCGGCCGGCGCCACCACCGGCGCCGGCCCCCGATCCGTGCGTACAGGACCGCAGAAACAGGAGAAACCCATGACACGAGCGGGTGTCGTCCCCTGGCCTGAGGAGTTCGTCCGGCAGTACGTCGCGAAGGGCTACTGGCGGCAGCGACCGCTGGGTGCGCTGATGTGGGAGTGGGCGGACGCGTACGGGCCGCGCGTGGCCCTGGTCGACGGCGACCGGCGCGTCACCTACCGGGAACTGGCCGAGACCGCCGACAACCTGGCGGAGGGCATGGCCGGCACCGGCCTGAAGCGCGGCGACAACATCCTCGTCCAGCTTCCCAACTGCTGGGAGTTCATCGCCCTCGTCCTCGCCTGCGCCCGGCTGGGTGTGGCGCCGGTTCTCGCCCTGCCCCCGCACCGCGAGCACGAGCTGACGTACATGGCCGAACTCGCCGAGGTCTCGGCCGTGGTGGCGCCCGGCAGCTGGCGCGGCTTCGACCACCAGTCGCTCGCCGAACACGTCGCACGGACACGCGGCCACGGATGCCGGGTCCTGATCGTCGGGGACACCGTGCGTCCCGGCAACGTCGACCTGCGGGCGCTGATGACCGCCGCCACCGGTGACCCCGCCGCCCGGCGGCACAGGTTGGACACCTTGGCCCCCGACGCGAGCGAGGTGCTGCTGTTCTTGCTGTCGGGCGGAACCACGGGCCTGCCGAAGATCATCGCCAGGACGCACAACGACTACGAGTACAACGCCCGCCGCAGCGGCGAGGTCTGCGGCTACGGCCGGGACACGGTCTATCTCGCCGTCCTGCCCGTCGCGCACAACTTCGCCCTGGCCAGCCCCGGCGTGCTCGCGGCGCTGATGAGCGGCGGCCGGGCCGTACTGATGCCGTCGCCGAACCCCGAGGCCGCCTTCGCCGCCGTGGAAAGGGAACGGGCGACAGTCACCTCGCTCGTCCCCGCCGTGGCCCGACGGTGGCTGGAGGCCGCGGCGAAGGACCACCACGACCTGTCCAGCCTGAGGGTGGTCCAGGTCGGTGGGTCCGTGCTGTCCTCCGCCGAGGCGCAGAGCCTCCTGGGCGGTCTCGGCGGGCGGCTCCAGCAGGTCTTCGGGATGGCCGAGGGTCTTCTCAACTACACGCGGCTCGACGACCCCGACCACCTGGTCCTCACCACCCAGGGGCGGCCCATCTGCCCCGACGACGAGATCCTCCTCGTCGACGAGGACGACGTGCCCGTACCCCCGGGGCGGCCGGGCCGCCTCCTGACCCGCGGCCCCTACACGCCCAGGGGCTACTTCGCCGCGCCCGAGCACAACGCGCGTGCCTTCACCGCGGACGGCTGGTACCGAACGGGCGACGTCGTGCACCGGGACGCGGCAGGCAATGTCACCGTGGAAGGCCGCACGAAGGACCTGATCAACCGCGGCGGCGAAAAGATCTCCGCCGACGAGGTCGAGGATCTGGTGCGCAGCCTGCCTCAGGTCGCGGACGTCGCCGTGGTGCCCGCACCGCACCGGGAGCTGGGCGAGTCGGTGTGCGCCTGTGTCGTCCTCAAGGGCGGGCAGACCCTCGACCTCGCGGACATCCAGCGCCTGTTCCACGAGCGCGGTGTGGCCGCCTTCAAGACCCCGGAACTGCTCATGTTCCTCCCCGCGCTGCCCCAGACGCCGGTCGGAAAGATCGACAAGAAAGCCCTGCGGAAGCTGGCCGAACCAGCCGTCCCCACCCGGCCGACACCCGGCCGGGCCCGGCCCGCGCGGGTGACCGCGCTCCCGCGCCCGTAACGGCAGCCCACCCGTACGCCAGGAAAGGAAACGAGGATGGAATCCACCGGCAGCCCCACTCCGCACGACCGGCTCACGCTCCGGGGAGTCGACCACCTGGCCCACGTCACCTGGGACCCCGAGGCCACCGTGAGCTTCTACCGCGACGCTCTCGGCCTGCCGCTCGTCCACGCCGTCACGGGAACCGGCTGGCTGTCGGAGAACTTCCCGGACTTCGTCCACTTCTTCTTCGCCCTCGGCAACGGCAACCACCTGGCCTTCTTCTACTACTTCGACCTCCCCCAGGACCAGGCCCCCGACGACCTCATGCACGTGTCACGGCACATCGCCCTGCACGTCGACACCGAGGAAGAGCTCCTTGCCTGGCGCGGCAGGCTCAAGGCCGCCGGAATCCGGGTCACGCCACCGCTGGCCCACGAGATGATCGAATCCATCTACTTCGACGACCCGAACGGCATCCAGCTCGAAATCACCCGTCCGCTGCGGGAGTTCGGGGGCATCGACGCGCGCGACGCCGAGCTGACCGTGGCCGCGCTGACCGACGTGGTCCGCAAAGGCGATCCGTCGCTCAAGGCCACCTGGCAGCGCAAGGCCGAACTGATCGCCGCACGACACGAGAGGGACACCAACTGATGGCCACCCTGTACATCCTCGACGTCCCCGAATTCCGGGCCCTGTTGGACGCGGTCACCAGCGATACCGCAACGACCGAGACCGTCGGCGACTACGTGTGCGTCACCACCGCCGAGGGACCGCTCGTTCTGGAGCGCGAGCGGATCGGCGCCCGTGACGCCGTCTGGTTCTCCGCGCTGACCGGCGGATACAGCGGAACCATGGCCAGGTTCGACAAGTCCGTGCTCCGGCTGGAAGATTGAGACCGGTCGGCATGACTCACCAGTCAGCTGCGCAGGCACCGGGCAATGGGCTTCGCATCTTCGGCGGCGCGCTGAGGGTGTCTCGGCGCCGGCCGGTTACGGCGGCATCTTCCGTGCGCGGGCGGCGCCGCGTACAGCCCGGCACTGGCGGACTTCGTGTTCATGGTCCGGTGCCGCGGATCTCACTGATCCTTCCGGCGGAGCAGGAAGTCGTCGACCGGTTGGGGCTTCCTGCGCTGCCTGCGAACGACATCGCTCGGCGAGGGAACAGGCCGGGGCGGCACGGGCTGCTCCGCAACGGCCCGGTTGTCCGCCTCGTCCGGTGCTCCGGAGCTGTGCGGGACGGCCTCCCGTACGGCGGTGCCCTCGTCGGTCGTCCCCGGATCGCCCGTCTCCCGCTCGGCAGCCGCTGCCCCGGCCGGTGACGCACCGGCCGACGGTGCTACGGCTCGGGTGATCTCGTCGCGGTAGTCCTCGGCCGTGCGCTCGACACAGCACAGCTGCCGCCGCAGCACCACCTCCGGACCGCTTCCAACGGACAACAACGTGCGGCGAGGTTCTGGCGGCCTATCGACGTGACCGCCGCTCCGGATCCCGCCAAAAGGCGATCACGGCCGAAACGGCCGCGGTCGCCACGAGGCTCCCCAGCATCACCATCCCCACCCCGATCACGAACAGGCCGCTGGAGTCGTCCGACCAGTCGTAGTACGCCGCTGCGGTCAGGGCGCCCGTGGTGCCGAGTACGGCGCCTGCGACGTAGCGCCGGGATGCCGCCCAGTACACCGGGGCCAGCAGAGTCAGTACCAGGCCGATCACCTGCCACGCCTCGTACGGGCCGCTCGTCGTGCCGTCGGGTTGCACGTCACGGTGCTGGTCCCAGCCCAGCCAGGCGGCCCACGCCGCCAGTGCTACCGCGGCCGGGACGAGGATCGGCGACAGCTGGGGAACGGGTTTCGGGAGTCCTTGGCGCATGGGCCAAGCGTTCCGGCTCACCCCCGCACCCGAACAGAGCGCGAGTACTCACCTCTGCCTGAGTACAGCGACGCCGCAGAGTGTCGGTGAGGACCTTCGCGGGACCCCTCCCGGCTCCACCCCGGTAAACAGTGGGCACCGATGTGAGGACCCACCGCACCACCCAACCCCCACCCCGGAGGCCCGCATGACGCGCGCCCAGTCCGTCGTACGCGCAGCCCTCGCCGCGCTGAGCGGCGTCGCCCTCCTGTCGGCCTGTGGGGAGTCCGAACCCGGGATCTCCGGGCCGGAGTTGTTCCGGGAGTACACGAGGTCCACCGACGTCGAGAACGACAAGTTCCCCACCGACGACGAGTACTCGAGCGAGGACCGGCTCGCCAACTTCGCCGCCCGCTACACGCCCGAGCAGTTGCAGTACGCCCTCCTCGCGGCCACCCCCTGCGACGACGCCGCGACCGAGCCCCCGTGCGCGCCCGACGCGGACGTCCGCGACGCGGCGGAGGACTTCGCCGGGGCCTCCGGCAAGCTGTACCAGCGGTCCGTGGTCGTGAAGCACGAGGACGGATCCCTGGAGTTGGTGACCCTGTACGTGGCTCAGTCCGGCGGCAAGGAGACCGCGCTCATCGACTCCGACGGCGCCGTCTACACCGGTGGTCTCGACGACTTCCGGCGGAACAACGAGATCTTCCGCTCGGACGACACCATCCTCACGCCCGAGGGCATCGACGCCGTCCCGGGTGAGGGGGAGGTCGTCGCCGTCTCGGGGCACACGCCCCCGAACTGGGTGCCGTGGATCGTCGGCGGCGCCGCCGTCGTGGTGTTGCCCGTGGCCGGGGTCGCCGCGGGGCGGTGGCTGGCGCCCCGGCGCCGGATCAGGACACGACAGAGCCCGCCGAGCCCCACCGGCTGATCACTCGCCGTCCTTCACCTTCGGCTGCTTCGGCAGCATGATCATGCGGGCGACCACGAACGTCACCGGGATCGCCGCCATCGAGGCGATCAGCGGGGCGAGGCGGTTGCCGGCGTGCAGGACGTCGACTATCACGTACACGCCCGCCGTGGTGACCACGAAGCTCGTGGCGTTCGTCAAGGGGAAGAGGAGGAACTTCCGCCACGTGGGGCGGGTTCGGTACGTGAAATAGGTGTTGAGGAAGAACGATCCCGTCATGCTCAGGGCCGTCGCGACGACGTGTGCGGCCAGGTACGGCATGTGGGGCAGGAACAGGAGATAAAGGCCGTAGTACGTCCCGGTGTTGATGACACCGATCACGGCGAAGGTCAATACCTGCCCCGTGATCGGGCGCGGCCGGGCAGGGTGCGTGGCCGTTGGGGTGCCGGCCAGAGAATTCAGCTCACTCATCAGGGAATGAGATCCCTCGTCCTGCCGCCCGCCCTGCGTTCGGGCGTTCCTTCCACATTCGTCGCCTTCACCAGGAAGTGCGGGCGGCCCTTCACCTCGTAGTAGATCCGGCCCGTGTACTCGCCGATGATCCCCAGCATGATCATCTGCATGCCGGCCGCCGCCGTGACGGCGGTGATGATCGTGACGTAACCGGGCGTGTCCACGCCGTTGACCAGTGCGGCGATCACGATCCACGCCGTGTACAGGCCGGTGCACAGCAGCAGGCCCATGCCGAGGTAGAGGGCCGCCCTCAGTGGTCTGTTGTTGAAGGAGATCAGGCCGTCCATGCCGTAGTTGAGCAGGCCCCGCAGCGTCCACGAGCTGCGGCCGTGCTCGCGTACGGCGTTCTCGTACTCGAAGGTCGTGCTGGGGAAGCCCACCCACGCGAACAGGCCCTTGGAGAAGCGGTTGTACTCCGTGAGGTCCAGGACCGAGTCCACCACCCGGCGGGACAGCAGCCGGAAGTCGCCCACGCCGTCCATGAGTTCCACGTCCACCAGCCGGTTGACGAGGCGGTAGTAGAGGCGTGCCGTCACCGTGCGGAGCATTCCGTCGCCGGTCCTGGTGCGCTTCGCGATGACCTGGTCGTGGCCCTCTCTGTGCAGCTCCACCATGCGGTGGATCAGTTCGGGCGGGTGCTGGAGGTCCGCGTCCATGATGATCACGGCGTCTCCGGAGGCATGCCGCAGACCGGCGAGGAGGGCCGCCTCCTTGCCGAAGTTGCGGCTGAAGGAGACGTAGCGCACGCGCGCGTCCATCTCGGCCAGCTGCTTCAGCAGCAGCAGCGTGCGGTCGCGGCTGCCGTCGTCGACGTACACGAACTCCATGTCGTGGCCCAGTGGCAGGAGTTCCTCCGCGACCTTCTGGACCGCCTCGTGGAAGCGTTCGATGACGTCTTCCTCGTTGAAACAGGGCGCGACGATCGATATCAGCATGGTTCCCCCAGGTGCTCGGTCTTCGGTTTTCGGCGGGCGCCGTGGCCGGTCATGCGCTCGCCCGCTCGGGTAGTGGAGTCGTCGGTCGGGGCGGGGCGGGGTGGGGCGTGGTACGTCGTCGAAGGCGGCGGTCGCGTACGGCGGCGAGGGCGGCCAGCGCGAGCAGGGTCAGCAGTGACGCCCCGCCGACCGCGCCGCCCAGCCGCAGGCCTGGTGGGTGGAACGTGCAGGTGACGATCGTGGCGGAGCCGTTCAGGGGTACGGCGATCAGGCCGTAGTACTGGCCTGCGGGTACGGCCGGATCGTCCCCCGTCGCGCAGCGCCAGCCCGCGATCCGGGGCGCCGCGATCACGGCCGTTCCCCTGCTGCCGGGCGGGAGTTCGGCGCGGATCTCGCCGCTGTCGGAGACCGTCGTCCTCGTGGCGCCGGTGGCCGTGAGCCGTTCGGCCGCCGTGCGCAGGCGCGCGGTGTCCAGGCAGCCGACCGCGTCTTCGGGGACGACGCTCTCGCGGTCGGGGGACAGTTCGATGCGCAGGCGGCCGGACGCGGGGACCGCGCCGAGTCGCTGCATGGCGGCGATCTTGGTCACGGGGTGGTCCGCCCGGAAGCGGCCCGTCAGGCCGTCGGCCGTGGCGCCGGAGAGGCGCGCGGTGCCGGAGAAGTGCGGCGCCCACAGGTAGACCTCGTCGCCGGTGGGGCAGTTGGCCGTGATCGTCGGCCTGCGCCCGTTCGCTCCTCCGCCCTCCATGCGTACGCCCGGGCGGTCGTCCGTGCTGCGCGGCGGCGGGGTGCCGTCCGCCGTGCGTACGGTGATGCGGGGGACGGTGTAGACGCGGGCGCCCAGCAGCAGTTCCTGGTTGCGGTACGGCGAGGGGCCGAAGTCGGCGACCGTCCGGCGCGCGTCGGTCGGCCGCACCGTGACCAGCGACGGCACCTCCTGGCGGGACACGCTCACCGTGCCGCCCTCGTTCCGGAACCACCTCTGGTGCGGGTCCGGCGGGGAGTGCACCCGTGCGCCGACGGAGAAGATCACGTCCGTCACGGCGTTGTCGAGGCTCTGCACATTGCGGCCGCGCGAGGTCCAGCCGTCCCCGAGGGCGGTGAGGGTGCGGCTGAGGACGTCGGAGGTGAGGCTGCTGTAGTACTGGGCGCCCTGCCCGCCGACCATCAGCGGGTCGTTGCCCACGGTCTGTTCCCGGCCCGGGTCGGTGCGGTACCGGGGCCATCCGTCGGCCTGCGCGATCGCCTCCGCCTGCCGGTCCTGCCGGGCTCCCCAGGTCGCGTAGTCGTCCATGTGCCCCAGGCGCAGCCGGCCGGCCACGGCGGAGGTCGCGGTGGCCTCGCCGAGTTGCGTACCGACGAGCAGCGTCACGGCCAGCGCCGGCAGCACGACACGGCTTTTGGCACCCAGGCGCGCGCCCCGGGCCTGGCGGACGGCGAGCAGCGCCAGCCCGCCCACCGCCCCCAGCACGGCCACGAAGAACACCGGCCAGGCGAACGGCCGTATCAGATAGCTTCCGCTCGCCACGACCGCGATCAACGCCAGTAGCCCACCCGCGGCGCCCAACTCCCGCCACCTGGGCATCCCGTACGCCAGCGCGTGCCACGCCGCGATCACCAGCAGCGCGCACAGCACGAACGTCTGCCGGTACGGGCTGCCCTGCGGTGTCGCGAAGGCGTGCCAGAGCAGATGCGTCGGGCCCCACTGCAACGACAGCGCGACGGCGACCACCAGCAGCGTCCAGCCGTACCGCACGCGCCGGGGCACCGCCCGGTGGAAGGGCAGGGCGAGGGCCAGCAGCAGCGCGGTGGTCCCGACGTACACGGCCGGCGAGCCGAAGCCGTATGTCGCGGGCAGCAGCCGGGCCAGCACGTCCTCCGTGGGCACCGGCACGAACTCCCGGACCCGGCCGGGGTAGGCGTGCTTGGTGCCGAAGTACACGACCGTCACCAGCGGCGCGGCCAGGCCCACGCCGAGGCCGACGGTGAGCACCGCCCGGCCAGCCGCGCCGAGCTTCTGCCGCAGCGGGGCCGAGGCGAGCGCAAGCCGGAGCAGCAGCACCAGGCCGGCGGCGAGGGTGGCCATGTACGCCGTGTAGAAGTTGGCGATCCAGGCGACCGCCACGATCAGCACACCGAGCACCTGGCGCAGCCGGCGGCCCCGGACCCCGTCCTGGTCCCGGTCCCGCAGCGTCCACTCACCGACCAGGCACAGCAGCGGCAGCGCGACGAGGCCGTCCAGCCACATCGTGTTGTACGAGGAACTCGCCAGCGTCCAGCCGCACAGGGCGTACGACGCGCCGAGCAGACCCGCCGCCCACCAGCGGCCGGGGCGCATGGTGAGCAGCAGCCAGGCCATCGCGGCGGCGGCCGACGCCACCTTGAGCACCGTGACGACGTACACCGCGAGGTCGATCTCGTCCCGTGGGAACACCGCGACCAGCAGGGCGAACGGGCTGCTGAGGTACGTACCGAGGTCGGGCAGGAAGCTGGAGCCGTAGCCGGACTGCCAGTTGAAGAGGAAGCCGCCGTCGGCCCTGCCGTGCAGGAGGTCCCAGAGGTGGGCGTGGAACGGGACGTACTGGTTGCCCAGGTCGTTGACGTTCCGGGTGTCGGGGCCGAAGGGGTAGGTGCGGGCGATGGCGTCGGCGGCGCAGAACGCGGTGACGGTGAGGACCGCGGCGAGCAGCGCGGCGACGATCCTCGGTTCGCGGTGGGGCGTCGGTTTCACACCCTGTCCCTGTCCGGACGGCACCACCGGTTTCCGTGACCCGTGCCACGTCTGTGCGAGCAGACCATTCTGGGCAGTCCTCCTGAGGAATGGGAAACGCGCCGCAATTCGTCCGGAGTGCGGCTCCTGCGCGCGTCCTCGTCCGCCGTCTTAGATGAATCCCGGATCCGAATGGTTGTGCACCGGACGGAAGTAGGAGGGAAGAAACCGAATACGTAGGAAGGCATTCCGGTTTCAGAAGAAATTCCGGTGAAACTGGTTATCGCCAGGTGAATGAAGGGTGTCATTCCAGCAACGCAGGCCGCCCCGGAGGCGTTCGCCCGGAGCGGCCTGGGTATGACCCGGTCATGATCTTGCGCAACTTTGGGCAACGTCGTTCGGCACCGGTCCCTCCCCACGTGGAGACCGGTGCCGAACGACGCGCGCGCTGTGCCGCGATCCTGTCATCCGGGGCTTCGGGCGAGGAGGTTCCAGTGTCCGGACGACCGCTAAGCCGCAGGTCAGACGTATAAAGTGAGTTTTCCGGTCCGGATGTTCAAGTGCGGCGGAAGTAAGGGGTGGAGACCTTGGGTTCGGACTCAGGGGCACGCACAGCCTTCGCGGAACGTCTCGCGCTGCTGTACAAGGAGGCCGGCAACCCTCCCCTGAAGACCGTGTCCGAGGCCGTCGTACGACTGAAGCGGGTGGACGAACGGGGGCGGCCCGTACGGGTCTCCGCGCAGCGGATCAGCGACTGGCGCCGCGCGAAGAACGTACCGGCTCATTTCACGGCGCTCGCGGCCGTGTTGCACGTACTGATTCCACAGGCCCGGCGGGCGCGGCCCGTGCCGGTGTCGGCCGGTCTGTACGACATGGGCCAGTGGCAGCGCCTCTGGGAACGCGCGGTCGCGGATCCCATCGGCGAGCGGACGGCGGACCCGGAAGAGGAGGAAGGACCTCCGGCAGAGCAGGACCCGGCCGTTCCGGGCGGGGTGTGCCCGTATCGGGGGCTGGCCTCCTACCGCCAGGAGGACGCGCGGTGGTTCTTCGGGCGGGAGCGCAGTACGGACGCCCTGGTCGCCCAGTTGCGCGCGGCCGAGCGGACGGGCGGGCTGGTCATGCTCGTCGGGGCCTCCGGGGCGGGGAAGTCGTCGCTGCTGAACGCCGGTCTGGTGCCCGCCCTGCGCGGCGATCAGGGCCGGGAGGTGGTGCAGCTGGTGCCGGGGGCCGATCCGCTCGCGGAGCTGACCCGCCGTATCCCCGGGCTCGCGCCGGTCGTCACGGAACAGGAGCCCGGCACACCCGAGTTCGCGGACGCCGTACGGGAGGCCGTCACGGCGTGGGCGTCGGGCGAGCGCCGGCCGGTCGTCATCGTCGACCAGTTCGAGGAGGCCTTCACCCTCTGCTCCGACGAGGCCGACCGGCGGACCTTCGTCCGGCTTCTGCACGCCGCGGCCTCCCCCGCCGGCCCCGACGCACCGGCCCCCGTGCTCGTCGTCCTGGGCATCCGCGCCGACTTCTACGAGCAGTGCCTGGGCTATCCGGAGCTGGCCGACGCCCTCCAGCACCGGCACATGGTGCTCGGGCCGCTCACCACCGCCGAGTTGCGCGAGGCGGTGACCGGACCCGCCAAGGCCGTGGGTCTTGAGCTGGAGCCGGGGTTGGCGGAGCTGATCGTGCGGGAGGTGAGCTCCGACGGACCGCGCGGGGCCCACGACGCGGGCGCGCTGCCGCTGCTGTCGCACGCCCTGCTCGCCACCTGGCAGCGGCGCAAGGCGGGCCGGCTGACGCTGGCCGGGTATCGCGCGGCGGGCGGCATCCAGGGGGCGGTGGCGGCGACCGCCGAGCGGGCCTGGTCCCGGCTGGACCCGGCGGCGCGGACCGCCGCGCGGCTGCTGCTGCTGAGGCTGGTCCGGCTGGGCGAGGACACCCAGGCGACCCGGCGGCGGGGCACCCGGCGGCAGTTGGCGCAGGAGTCGACGGACCCGAACAAGACGGAGGAGTCGCTCGAAGAGCTGGTGCGCGCCCGGCTGGTGACCCTCGACGCGGACACCGTGGAGATCACCCACGAGGCGCTGCTGCACGCCTGGCCCCGGCTGCGCGACTGGATCGACGAGGACCGGGGCGGCAACCTGCTGCGCCAGCGGCTGGAGGAGGACAGCCGGGCCTGGGAAGCCACCAACCGCGACACGTCTTTGCTGTACCGGGGTTCCCGGCTGGAGCAGGCGCACAGCTGGGCGGGGTCCGCCGGGGACACCTTCCTGACCCGCAGCGCGGTCGACTTCCTGGCCGCCTCCGTCCGGTTGCGCCGGCGCACGGTGTGGATCAGCCGGAGCGCGGTGGCGGCACTGGTCGCGCTGGCGGTGCTGGCGGTCGGGGCGGCGGTGGTCGCGTGGCAGCAGCGGGACGACGCGGTGTTCGAGCAGGTCCTCGCCGAGGCCGACCGCGTCCAGTACACGGACCCGTCGCTGTCCGCGCAGCTCGACCTGGTCGCCCACCGCCTGCGCCCGGACGACGAGGGCACCAACAACCGGCTGGTGTCGATCGTGAACGCGCCGCTGGCCACCCCACTGCTCGGCCACACCGGCGCCGTCTACCTCACGACGTTCAGTCCGGACGGCAAGCTCCTGGCCACCGCCAGCTACGACCGCACGGTCCGCCTGTGGGACGTGGCGGACCCGCAGCGCCCCAAGCCCCTCGGCAAGCCCCTGACCGCGCACACCAGCTGGGTGAGCACCTCCGTCTTCAGCCCCGACGGCCACCTCCTCGCCAGCGCCTCCGACGACGGCACGGTCCGGCTGTGGGACGTCCGCGACCCCCGTCACCCGCGCCCGCTCGGCGCGCCGCTGACCGGCCACGACGGCACGGTCTATCTGCTCGACTTCAGCCCGGACGGCCGTACGCTCGCCGCCGCGACCGAGGACCATGTCGTACGGCTGTGGAACGTGGCCGACCCGGCCCGGCCCGGCCGGCTCGGCGCGCTCACCGGCCACACCGCCGCCGTCCGCTCGATCGCCTTCAGCCCCGACGGGCGGATCCTGGCGTCGGGCGGCGACGACACCACGGTCCGGCTGTGGGACATGACCGACCGGGAGCACCCCAAGACCATCGGCGCCCCGCTGACCGGCCACCGGGCCCTGGTCCACTCGGTCGCCTTCAGCCCCGACGGCCGGACCCTCGCCAGCGGCAGCGCCGACGACACCGTCCAGCTGTGGGACGTGACGGACGTACAGGACGCGGCCCCGCTCGGCGCGCCGCTCACCGGGCACACCGGCCCCGTCTGGTCGGTGGCCTTCAGCCCGGACGGCTCCCTGCTCGCCGTCGCCAGCGCGGACAGCACGGCGAGCCTGTGGAACGTCAGCAACCCGGCGTTCCCCTCCCAGGTCGGCGAGCCGCTCGCGGGCAGCAGCGGCGAGATGTACGCCCTCGGCTTCAGCCCCGACGGCCGCAGCCTCGCCACCGGCGCCGGCGACAACAAGGTCCGCCTGTGGTCGATACCGAGGTCGGACATGGTGGGCCGGATAGGGGCGTTCCGCCCGGACGGGCGGGTGCTCGCCACGGCCGCCCGCGACCAGCGGATCCGCCTGTGGGACGTACGGGCGCCCAGGCGGCCGGTGCTGCTGAGCGAGCCGTTCCTGCCCGCCGAGGGGGACGTCCGCTCGGTGGTGTTCTCCCCCGACGGGCGCACCCTCGCCGTGCTGACCGGCAGCCGCGCCGTGCAGCTGTGGAACGTCACGAACCCGGCCGGGCCGGTCGCCCACGGCCCACCCGTGGAGCTGCGCACCCGCTACGCGGGCCCCGACGCGCTGGCCTACAGCCCGGACGGCCGCACCCTCGCCACCGCCTACGACGATCGCACCATCCAGCTGTGGAACGTCTCCGACCCGTCGAAGCCCCGGCGGCTGGGCGCACCGCTCACCGGCCACACCGGCTACGTCAACACCCTCGTCTTCAGCCCCGACGGCCGCACCCTCGCCAGCGGCAGCGCCGACACCACCATCCGGCTCTGGAACGTCTCCGCCCCCCGCCGCGCCACCCAGCTCGGCGCCCCGCTCCGGGGCCACCTCGGCCCCGTCAACGCCCTGGCCTACAGCCCCGACGGCCATACGCTGGCCGGCGGCAGCGACGACAACACGGTCGCGCTCTGGGACGTCGAGGACCCCCTCCGGGCCACCCGGCTCGGCTCCAGCCTCACCGGGCACACCGAGGCGGTCGTGTCCCTGACGTTCAGCCGGGACGGGCACACACTGGCCAGCGGCGGCAACGACGACACCGTGCGCCTGTGGAACGTCAGCCGCCCGTCCACCGCCACGTCCATCGGGCAGTCGCTCAGCCCCAACGCCAAGACCGGCAACTTCCTCTCCTTCAGCCCCAACAGCCGCCTGCTCGGGGTGTCGAGCGGCGCCGGGACGGTACGGCTGTGGGACCTGAACGTGGACGAGGCCGTCCGGCACATCTGTTCCACCACTCGGGGCGTGCTGACGCCGGAGAAATGGCACGAGTATCTGCCACGGTTGTCCTACGAGCCGCCCTGTCGGCAGTGATCCCCGTCACAGCGCCTCGACGCACCTCATCAGTCGGGTCCCGCGCCGCCATCCGCCTTGTTAGTCTTGGCCACAGCCCGATCGCTGGTGCATCCCCCGTCGCCAGCGATCGGGCGTTTTCGTTCGTCGGGCGCCCTGCTTGAAATTGCACGACATTCTTCGTTACGGAGATGCGGATGGGCGTATTGGGGTGCGGTCGCGCCCCAATAAGGCAATGTCGCCCGCCTTATTTCCCCGTACAACCGAACCCGGTCAGCAAGACCTCTTTAGGAGTCGTAGGCTGACTCATATGCCGAAGGCGTACGAAGTGATCGCGGACGACATCCGCCGGTCCATCCGCGAGGGCGAACGCGGGCCCGGTGACCGGCTGCCGACCGAGACGGAGCTGGCCGAGCACTACCGGCGCAGTGTGCCGACGATCCAGAACGCGCTGCGGCTGCTCAGCGAGGAAGGCCTCATCGACAAACGTCACGGCCTCGGCAACTTCGTCCGCCGCCCCCGCACGCTCGCGGTCCGCGACAACAGGCGGCACCAGTGGGAGAAGGACCGCGCCCGCCAGCCGTTGCTCCAGCGGGCCGCGACCGGGGCGACGGAACACGACACCGGCCTCGGACTCCAGGACCTGGTCTTCCACGCGAGGTACCGCGAGATCAAGGCGCCCAAGGAGCTGGCGGAGGCGTTCGGCGTCCCCGAGGGCACGGTGCTGCTGGAGCGCAAGTACCGAACCCGATGCGCGTCCGAGACGGCCCCTTCAACCTGGTGACCTCCTACCTGGTCCGCGACATGATCGCCGCGAACCCCGCCCTCCTGGACGAGGCCAACGAGCCCTGGCCCGGCGGCACCCAGCACCAGCTCCACACCGTCGGCATCGAGGTGGACCGCGTCGAGGAACGCTTCACCGCCCGCCCCCCGACCCCGGAGGAGGCCGCGGACCTGGAGCTGCCACCGGGGACGTCGGTGATCCTGCTGCACAAGACGTCGTACGACATCGACGACCGCGTGGTGGACATCTCCGACGTCACGCTGCCGGGTGACCGCACCGAACTGTTCTTCACCACTCGCCTGGAAAGGTGGTGAGTGCCGCCGTGACCCGGCACATCGTCATCGTCACCGCTGTGCACCCCCCGTCGGCCCGCTTTCTGCCCGAGGCCCACAAGTCGCTGTGCGAGCAGCGGCTTCCGGAGGGCTGGGAGTGGCGGTGGGTGATCCAGGAGGACGGGGAGTCGCAGGACGTCCGTCCGTATGTGCCCGACGACGTGCGGGTGACGTTCCGTCAGGGGCGGCGCGGGGGGCCCGGTGTGGCGCGCACGATCGCGCTGGCGCACGCGGAGGGCGAGTACGTGAAGGTCCTGGACGCCGACGACCAGTTGGCGCCGGGTGTGCTGGCCCGCGATCTGGCGGTGCTGGAGGCCGAGCCGGGCGTCGGATGGGTGACGTCGAGGGTGCTGGACCTGTTGCCGGACGGCTCGACCGTCGGTTTCCCGGGCGATCCCGAGGACGGGCCGATCGAGCGGGACGCGGTGCTCGACTTCTGGACGGCGAACGACTTCCGCGCCCAGGTCCACCCGGCCTCGCTGTGCGTACGACGGGACCTGCTGGTGGCGCTCGGCGGCTGGATGGCGCTGCCCGCGTCCGAGGACACCGGGCTGCTGCTGGCGCTGAACTCGGTGAGCCGGGGGTGGTTCTCGGCTCGGGTGGGGCTTCTCTACCGGAAGTGGGAGGGCCAGGTGACGGGCCAGGCCTCGCACGTCGATCCGGGCGAGCGGGAGGCACGCATGGCGGTGGTGGAGGCGCGGGCGCGGGCGCTGGCGGGGTTCGGCTGGCGGTATCCGGCGGACGGGGCGCCGTAGGGGTCGTTCACGCCGGCTGACCGAGGTCCTGGGCGAAGGTGATGACGTTCCCGGCCGGGTCGGTGACGGCGGCGACCCGGAAGCCGCCCGGGGTGTCCTGGACGGTCCCCAGGTCCAGCCCTCGTTCGGCGGCCAGCCGGACCTCGGCGGCGACGTCGTCGACGGCCAGCGTCAGCATGGCGGAGCCCGCACGGTCGGGTTCGCGCAGCAGCTGGATCGCGCCGCCCGCGATGACCTCCCATTCCGCCAGGCCCTCCATGGGGTCGCGGTCGGCCGGCCGGCCCCAGAGGCGTTCGTACCAGGTGCGCGCCGCTTCGAAGTCGGCGACGGGCATGACGGCGTAGACGGTGTTGATGGCCACGGTGGGTACCCTTTCATCCGCTTTCGCACCTTACTGAGTGCCCGTCGGATGTCAGCGGAGGTCAGGGGAGCGCCTCGGCGTCGGTGCGCGAAAAGACCAGGTCGCTCTCCTCGGTGACCGGCCCCCGCCAGCGCAGGGGCACCCGGCGGGGACCGCTGAGCGCCGGTGGATAGCTCGCGGGGGCGTAGTCGTTGGCCAGCCGGTAGACGTGAAACCCGGCACCGGCCATGGTCGTCAGCAACTCCTCGACGCGGTCACCGAGCCCGGCCATGCGCTCGGGGGTCACCTCCACCGTGATCTCGGCATCGGGCCGCAGCTTGTCCAGCACGGGCGCGAGCCCGCGTACGACGCTCCCCTCCGCCCCTCGACGTCGACCTTGATCACCCGGGTGTTCTCCAGCTCGCCCGGCTGGAGCAGGTCGGGCAGCGGAGCGGCCTCGGCCTCGAAGACGGCCTCGGCGGGACCGTCGTACGGGACGATGCTGTTGGCGCCCATGTTGCGGGAGCTGGCGAGCGTGAACGTGAGCTTTCCGCGGCTGTCCGACACGGCGGCGTTGACGGCTCGGACGTTGCGGCAGCCGTTGAGCCGGGTGTGCTGTTCCAGACGCCGGTGGAGGGCGGGGGACGCCTCGACGGCCACGACCCGGCCCGCGTTCCCGACGAGCCGCGAGGCCAGGACGCTGAAGACGCCGATGTTGGCGCCGACGTCGACGAAGCCGTCGCCCGGCCTGAGGCGGCCGGCGAGCCAGCTGGTCATATGCGGTTCCCAGACGCCGAAGAGGTAGAGGTAGCGCTGGATCAGGTCCTGGGTGTCGACCGCGAAACGGGCTCCCGACCGGGTCTCGACGACCCGTCGGCGGGGGTGATCCCGCAGGTGGGCGTTGAGCAGGCGCGCGGCGAGGGCCGCCTTGCCGAGGTTGCCGGGGGCGTACCGCACATATCGGCTGCCGAGGGTGACCAGCGCTTCGGTGGCCGCTGTCATGGGGGCACTCATCGGGTCGGCGCGCCCGGCGCTATTCGGTGACCGTGATGGCCTGGGACGGGCAGCCCTCGACCGCCTCCCGGACCTTGGGATCGCCTCCGCCGTCCTCGCGTCCCGGGACGACCGCGCCGAATCCGTCCACCACCCTGAAGACGGACGGAACCCGGTATGCGCAGTCGCCGGAGCCGTAGCAGCGCTCGGGGTCAACGGAGAGCCACATGTCCACTCCAGTCGCCTTGAGCCCGTGGGACGACGGGCCGATCGAAACCGAGACCTACGTCCCTTCCCTGCCCGGCGGGCGATTCAGCGAACCGGTGGCGCGTCCCCGGCGGCGAGAGTGAGCCAGTGGGCGACGCGGCGGACGGTGGTCTCGTCGAGCCGGTCCACTACCGCCTCGGCGGCCGTCCGGTCGTCCGGGGCGAGGTCGTAGAGCCCGGCACGGTTCAGGGCGGCGACGAGCACCTGATGCCGTCGGTCGGTCATGCGTTCGGCGAGCTTGGCGGGTTGGGTGGGGGTGCCGGTGAGTGGCGCGGACGAGGCCGCCACGGCGGCCGGGGCGTCGACCCTCTGCCACGCGCCGTCCTTCGGTCCCCACAGCACCACGGCCGGATCCTCGCCCCGGGCCCGCAGGGTCTGGGTCATCTCACCGAGGGCGTACAGGACAGGAGCCCGATACGGCGACTGCGCGCCGACCCGCCAGGACGCGGAGGACGGCTGGTAGAACATCGCGACCCAGCGTGGAGTGCCGGGCGGCTGCGGGCTCTGCGGATGTGACGGCACGGGACATCACCCTTTCGGAAGCGGCGGGTCGGACGATAACTGACGTGCCGTCAGATGAACAGAGGCCTGTCGGGGCCGCCACGAGGCGGCCAGGGTGGATCTCGGCGTCAGCGTAAGCGTCACCGGCGAACGGCATCCCGAGCGCGACCTGTTGCTGCCGCCGCGCCGGCGGACCCCGCGGGACTGACGGGGTCACGGTCTCGGCGCGGGGCGCGGCATCTCCTCTCCCCGGTCGCGGGTCTCCGGAACCGGCCTGCGGTGCAGGCTCGCCTCCAGCTCGTCCAGGGCCCTTCTGGCGAGGGCCAGACTGGTGTGGAGGTCGGGCTGTTCCGGAGCGGGGGGCAGGGGCGTGGTGCGGTGGTGTGGGTCGCGGCGTTCCTCCTCCAGTTCGCGGGCCTCGTCGAGGGATCTGAGGACCAGGCCGATCAGGACGTTGACCAGGACGAAGGAGGCCAGCAGGACGTACGAGGCGTAGTAGAGGACGCTCCACGGGGATATCTCCAGGCCCGCGTGGACGGCGTCGCCGAGGCCGTCCAGGGTCATCAGGAGGAAGAGGGTGAGGACGGCGCGGCCGATCGTGCCGTACTGTCCGGGGTTCTCGCGGCCGAAGAACATCCAGCCCACCATGGCGTACACGTACAGCATCAGGCCGCCCACCATCAGAAAGCTCACCGTGCCGGGCACGCTGCGGGCGACCGCGACCATGGCGATGCGCAGTTGCGGCAGGAAGCGGGCGCTGCGCAGGACGCGGGCCAGCCGCAGCAGCCGTAGGACCGTGGTGTTCTCGCGGACCAGCGGCAGGAACGCGCAGGCCACCACCGCCACGTCGAAGAGGTTCCACGGGTCGCGGAAGAAGTCGCGGGGCCGGTCGGCGTGGGCGCAGGCGCGCAGGAGTATCTCGACGGTGAACGCGGCCAGGCAGAGGTGTTCGGCGAGGTGGAGCCACCGGTGCCCGTGCTCGACCAGGCCGCGGTAGGTCTCCGCGCCGAGCAGGGCGGCGTTGACGAGGATCACGCCGAGGACGGTGAAGGCGAACCACCGGGCCTCCGTGACGGTACGGGCTCGTTCCGCCAGCGCCCGGCGGCCGGGACGCGAAGCGCCGTCCGGTCGGAGCTGATCGTCTTGCACGTCGGTCATCGTGCTGTATCTGCTCCCTCGCGCAGCGTGATATGCGCCGGGTGCGCCGACACAACGACCGCTCGGGGCGGCGAAACCCCCTTCTCAGCTGTTCCAGCTCTCGTCGTACGGGTCGCTGGGCGTCCGCACCGGCTTGGCCGCCGTCACCTTGATGAACGGGATCGGGCCGCCGTTGACCGGATCGCGGGACCGCTTCGGGGTGTAGGTGCCGGTGATCTCCAGCCAGGTGTCCGGTTGCAGCACCGGCGGGACCCGGCCGGTCAGGCCGATCTTCACCGGCCGGCCGTCGGCGGCGCAGCAGTTGAGGGCGATCCGGACCAGGTACGGGGTGCCGGAGCGGTCCAGCGCGACGAAGCCCGTGATCCTGACCTCGCGGCCGCGCAGCGTGCGCCCGTGGTCGTACGCCGCTCGGGCCGCGTAGTCGGCCAGGCCGAGCCGGACGGGGTCACCGGCGGGCAGCGGCGGGTAGGCCGGGGGCTCCTGAAGGGCCGTACCGGCGCGCATCGCGCTGTACGAGCCGAGGGCCGGCGGGGCGATCAGCACGAGCGCGAGCACGGGCAGCAACAGCAGCCAGGAGACGCGGGGTTCGTGGTGATCCGACCCGTCGTCGGCGCCCTTGCGCGCGTACCACACCGTCGCCACCGCCGCCGCGACCAGCACCACCCCCGCCACCAGCAGCAACGGCCGCAGCCCGGCCTTGACGTAGCGCAGCGACAGATCCGTGGCCCCCGCGTGCAGCAGGGACGCGCCGAGCAGAAACAGCACCGCCGCCTGCGCCTGCCGGTTCACAGCAGCACCGCCCCGGTCAGTGCGGACACCCCGACGGCGACGGCGAAGGTCGCCGGGGCGAAACGCAGGGCGAAGCGGCGGCCGAACGTGCCGGCCTGCATCGCGAACAGCTTCAGATCGACCATCGGCCCCACCACCAGGAACGCCAGCCGGGCCGTCGGCGAGAACTGCGTCAGCGAGGCCGCCACGAACGCGTCCGCCTCCGAACAGATCGACAGCAGGACAGCCAGTACGGCGAGGGCGAGCACCGCCACGACCGGGTTGTCCGCCGCCGCCCGCAGCCACTGCTCGGGCACGACCGCCTTCAGCGTCGCCGCCGCCATCGCGCCGATCACCAGGAACCCGCCCGCGTGCATCACGTCGTGCCGCACCGACCCCCAGAACGCCGCTCCCCTGCCCTGCCCCTCGTGCGACGGACGGGCCGGCGGGCGCAGCCAGTCGGCCCGTCCGAGCCGCTGCCACAGCCAGCCCATCGCGCACGCCACGGCCAGGCTCGCGACGAAACGGGCCAGGACCATCTCCGGTTGGCCGGGGAAGGCGACCGCCGTCGCCGTCAGCACGATCGGGTTGATCGCGGGCGCGGCGAGCAGGAACGCCAGCGCCGCCGCCGGTGTGACGCCGCGCCGCATCAGCGCCCCCGCCACCGGCACCGACGCACACTCGCAGCCCGGCACCACCGCGCCCGCCAGCCCCGCCACCGGTACCGCCGCGGCCGGCCGGGCCGGGAGCGCGCGGGCGAAGACGGACGCCGGTACGAACACGGCGACGGCCGCCGACAGCAGCACCCCGAGCACCAGGAACGGCAGCGCCTGCACGACCACCGCGACGAACACCGTCGTCCAGCTCTGCATCACCGGCGCGGACAGCGCGCGGCGGATCGGCGCCTGGGCGAGCAGCAGCAGGAGCAGGGTGACGGTGAGGACGAGGGGGGAGCTGAGATGCCAGCCGTCGTCCTTCTCCGGGGTCGGGGGCGGTGTTTTGGGGACGGTGACGGCCACGGACGGGTCCTCCAGTGGGCGAGGTGGCTCCCCTTCGATACGGCCGACGCGGAACAGACGTTCAATCAGTTGCTGGAACCATCCTTCTCGTTGAGGCAGTCTTTTCCCTCGTGGTGAGCGTTCCGAATCAGGGCCGGCCGGGCGACGCGCCCGCGCACATGGTGGTGTGCGGCGACGACGGGCTCGCGCACCGGCTCGCGGCCGAACTCAGAGGCGTCTACGAGGAGCAGGTGACCCTGGTGGTGCCGCCCTCCGAGCGCCGGGTGCACCAGCCGGTCGTCGGCCGGGCCCGGGCCGCGTCGGTGGCGCTGCTGGACCGGATGGTGAACGCGGCCAACCGGGCGGCGGGCAACGGCAGCGGTTCCGTGGTGAGCGGCGAGATCGGCGGCAACGTGCGGCTCGTGGAGGCCCACGAGCCGACCGAGGCCGTGCTCGCCGACGCGGGCGTGGAGCGGGCGACCGCGCTGGCGCTCGTGTACGACGACGACGAGACCAACATCCGCGCCGCCCTCACCGCCCGCCGCCTCAACCCCAGAGTGCGCATCGTCCTGCGCCTGTACAACCGGCGGCTCGGCCAGCACATCGAGGAACTCCTCGACCAGGCCGCCGCGTTGGCGACCGGCGACCCGCACGGAACGAGCACCGGCTTCGACGCCTCCACGACCGTGCTGTCCGACGCCGACACGGCCGCGCCCGCGCTGGCCGCGACCGCCCTCGTCGGCACCAGCAAGGTCGTGCAGACCGACGGGCTGCTGCTGCGCGCCGTGGAGCGGACGCCGCCGGCGCCGGGCCAGGTCGCCGATCCGGGGCTGTGCACGCTGGCGCTGCTGTCGACGACGAGCAGCGATCCCGCCGGTGCCGACGGGTCGGAGGGCAGCGGGGAGCGCGGGCCTCGGCTGCTGCCGGACGAGGACGAGGTCGCGGCGGCCACCGGGCGCGGCACGGTCGTACTGGAACAGGTGTCCTACGCCGGTGCGCCCAGGTCCGCCGGACGCGCGGTCGGGGTCGTACCGCCGATCGCCTCCCTGTTCTCCCGGCGGCTGCGCTGGTCGCTCGCCGGTCTGGTGGGTGCCGTGGTGGCGCTGGCGATCGCGCTGACCGTCGTCACCGGCGACCACCCGCTGCGGGCGACCTATCTCACCCTGCTCGACATCCTCGGCATCGACGACCCGGCCACCGGCCAGTCCGTCGGCCGACAGGTCCTCCAACTCCTCTCCGCCGTCGTCGGTTTACTGCTGCTGCCGGTGCTGCTGGCCGCCGTCCTTGAGGCCCTCGGCACGTTCCGGAGCGCGTCCGCGCTGCGCAGGCCGCCGCGCGGGCTCAGCGGGCACGTCGTCCTGCTCGGCCTCGGCAAGATCGGCACGCGTGTGCTGACCCGGCTGCGCGAACTGCACATCCCGGTGGTCTGCGTCGAGGCCGATCCCGACGCCCGGGGCATGGCGACGGCCCGTCGGCTGCGGGTGCCGGTGGTCCTCGGGGACGTCACCCAGGAGGGCGTCCTGGAGGCCGCCAAGATCCACCGGGCGCACACGCTGCTCGCGCTGACCAGCGTCGACACGACCAACCTGGAGGCCGTCCTCTACGCCCGCTCGGTCCGGCCCGACCTGCGCGTGGTGCTCCGCCTCTACGACGACGACTTCGCCGCCGCCGTCTACCGCACCCTGCGCGCCGCGCACCCCCGGGCGCTCACCCGCAGCCGCAGCGTCACGCATCTCGCGGCGCCCTCGTTCGCCGGGGCGATGATGGGGCGTCAGGTGCTGGGGGCGATCCCGGTCGAGCGGCGGGTGCTGCTGTTCGCGGCCGTGGAGGTGCGGGGGATCCGGCAGCTGGAGGGGAAGACGGTGGCCGACGCCTTCCGGGCCGGCTCCTGGCGGGTGCTGGCCCTGGACACGGCGGCCCCCGGGGAACGCCGACCGGACCTGGCGGCGAGCCCGACCGACACGGACGGCCGGGGCACGACCGCGTCGGCGTCGGACCTCGTGTGGGACCTGCCGCCCACATACGTACTGCGCGCCGAGGACCGGGTGGTGCTGGCGGCAACCCGACGCGGCCTCGCGGAGCTGCTGGGCCGACGCCGACGGGAGCGGGCGGGGGCGTGAGGGCGGTGAACGGACGCCCCTGAGCGGTCGCCCCTCCAGGGGCGCGGGGAACTGCGCGATCAGCCACGACCGGCGGTCAGCCGGACGATCGAGCACGCGCAACGGCGATGTGCCGTTCTCCTCTCCGGGCCCAACAAGGCGGAGCCAAGGGGTCGTTGGGCCCGAGAGACGAGACGCGGGGCAGGAGCCGTCAGTTATCGGCGCCCTTGAGGTGTCTCTCCGCGAAGTCCAGTTCCAGCCGCACCTGCTTGATCCGCTCGTCGACGACCAGGGAGCCGTGCCCCGCGTCGTAGCGGTAGACCTCGTGGACCGCGCCGCGTGCCTGGAGCCGGTTGACGTAGTTCTCGATCTGGCGGATGGGGCAGCGCGGGTCGTTGACACCGGCGGAGATGTAGACCGGGGCCTTGACCTGGTCGACGTACGTCAGTGGCGACGACGCCTCGAAGCGCTCCGGGACCTCCTCCGGGGTGCCGCCGAGCAGCGTGCGGTCCATGGCCTTCAGGGCTTCCATCTCGTCGTGGTACGCGGTGACGTAGTCGGCCACCGGGACCGCGGCGATGCCCAGCGTCCACGCGTCGGGCTGGACGCCGAGGCCGAGGAGCGTGAGGTAGCCGCCCCAGGAACCGCCGGTCAGGATCAGCCGGTCCGGGTCCGCCAGCCCCGAGCTGATCGCCCACTCCCGGACCGCCGCGATGTCCTCCAGCTCGATCAGGCCGACCCGGTGCTTCAGGGCGTCCGTCCAGGCCCGTCCGTAGCCCGTCGAGCCCCGGTAGTTGACCCGGACGACCGCGTACCCGTGGTCGACCCAGGCCGCCGGACCCGCCGCGAACGAGTCGCTGTCGTGCCACGTCGGGCCGCCGTGGATGTCGAAGACGGTCGGCAGCGGACCACTGGCCCCTACCGGCTTCTGCACCAGCGCGTGGATACGGCCCCCGGGCCCCTCCACCCACACGTCCTCGACCGGCACCGAACCCGGCGACTTCATGCCCGGCGGGTCGAGCACCACGCGGCCCGCCGTCGAGCGCACGGACGACGGCTCCGCCGCCGACGACCACAGGTACTCCACGCTGCCGTCCGGCCGGGCCGTCGCCCCCGACACCGAGCCGGTCGGGGTCGGGACCTTCACCAGCTCGCGCGTGCGCAGGTCGTAGCGGAACAGCTCCCCGCGCGCCTCGTAGCTGTGCCCGATCAGCAGCCCCGAGCCGTCCGGATACCACTCGGCGCTCACATCGCCCGGCAGCTCCAGCGCCAGGTCCGTCTCCACGCCCGTGGCGACGTCCCACACCAGCGGCTCCCAGCGGCCGCGACGCTGGTGCCCGATGAGCAGCCGGGTATCGCCGAGGACCGGTGCGAAGCCGAGCGCCTCCAGGCCCAGCTCGACCGTGCCGCCCTTGGTGTCGTCGAGCTCGGCGACCGGCGTGCCGTCGGGCCGCAGCACCCGCAGCGCCGAGTGCATGGCGTCGCCGTGCTCGGTGTGCTCGACGGCGATCAGCGAGCCGTCGTGGGACAGATCGCCGACGCCCGCCGACTCGCGGTGCCGGTAGATCTCCACCGGTGCCTCGCCCACACGCGCGAGATGGATCGTCGTACCGTCCTCGTCGGTGGACCGGCCCACCACCGCCGCACGCCCGTCCCGCCCGAGCGCGAGTCCCGCCGGATACGACGGATCCAGTCCTGGCACGGCCAGCTCGTCCTCGCCGCCCGCGAAGGGCTGGCGGCGCCAGACGCCGAACTCGTCGCCGTCCTTGTCGTCGAACCACCAGATCCACTCGCCGTCCGGGGAGAGCACACCGTCCGTCGTGCCGTTCGGCCGGTTCGTCACCTGGCGCTGCTCGCCGGTCGCGCGATCCCAGGCGTACAGCTCGTACGTCCCCGTCGCGTTCGACACGAACAAGGAGCGGTCGGGGGCGTCCTCCGCCCAGTCGGGCAGTGACACCCGCGGCGCCCTGAAGCGCTTCTCCCAGTCCGGCATGTCCTCGCGCCGCTCGGGCGAGGGGGACCCGTTGCTCTCAGTCATGACCCCATACTGCCCGCCCACACCGACATCGTGCTGCCGAGGTCCCCAGCCTGTGGACAAGTCGGGTTCCCCCGCTTGTGGATAACTTCGGGACCCCGCGCCCCGCACCTTCTGCCACCCCCCGTACCTTTGAAGGCGTGTACCGGTTTCTGCTGACGCCCCGATGGTGGGGGATCAACCTCTTCGTGCTGCTCGCCATCCCCTTCTGCGTCTTCATGGGGTCCTGGCAGCTGAGCCGGTTCGAGGCGCGGATCGAGGATCACCAGAGCGCCAAGGAGCAGGCGGCCTCGGACGGCAAGGGGGCCGCCCGGCCACTGGCTGAACTGCTGCCCGTGGACAAGGAGACCTCCGGCGACCAGACGACCGTCAGCGGGCGGTACGGGGAGCAGTTGCTCGTGCCGGACCGGGAACTGGACGGCAGGCGGGGCTATTACGTGCTGACCCTGCTGCACACCGACGGCGGCAGGGCACTGCCCGTCGTACGGGGCTGGCTGCCCGGTGCGCCGGACGCCGCGAAGGCGCCCGCCCCGCCGCGCGGTGAGGTGACCGTCACCGGCGCGCTCCAGGCCTCCGAGAACCCCGGTGAGAACGGCGTCACCGCGCGCGGCGGACTGCCCGCGGGCCAGACGGCGGCGATCAGCGCGGCCTCACTGGTGAACCTCGTGCCGTACGACGTCTACGACGCGTGGATCACGCTCAACAAGGGCGACTCGGGGATGAAGGCCGTGCCGGTGAGCGCGGCGCCGGACACCGGGCTCGACCTCAAGGCCTTCCAGAACCTGGGGTACACCGGCGAGTGGTTCGTCTTCGCCGGGTTCGTGGTGTTCATGTGGTTCCGGTTGTTCCGCCGTGAGACGGAGTTCGCGCGGGACGCGGAGATAGGACTCCTGACCGCGGACGCCGCCGAGGCCACCACCTACGAGGTCGACAGCACGCCCGTCCGGTAGACCGTCCCCGCGCACGCGTTCGACACCGTCGCCGAGACTGTGGGCGCGCCCGCCTCCGCCGTGTAGGAGACGACGACGCTTCCGTCCTTCGTGCCCTCCTCGGTCATCAGCTGCGTCGACGTACCCGTGTCGCCACCCGTGGAACTGCCCTCCGTCGTGGTGCCGGTGTTCTCCGTGGGCGACGGGTCGGGCGACGGGCCGCCGGTCTCGCCGCCGCTGTCGCCGCCGGCGTCCGTCGGGCAGGTCTCCGAGGGCACCCAGGCGAACCGCACCTCGTACGCCGCGCCCGGCTGCAGCACCAGCTGCGGGACTTCCAGGGCCGGGTCGGGCAGGCCGGCCGCCGCGTCGCCCGTGGTGTGCGCGGCGACGCTGATCTTGGTGGCGTCCGCCGCGCCCTGCGCGAGCGGGGTCACCGTGCCGGCGCCGCCGACGGTACAGCTGGCGGTGGAGACGTTGGTGATCCGGAACGTGCCGTACACCGCACCGGCGGCGTCGGGGACGGCGGCGGTAGCGGTGGCCGAGCCGAGCTGGGCCGCCGTGCACACCGGCTCGGCGACCGCACTGGTCGCCGAGGGGTAGACGTCGTCGGTGGTGTCGTCGACGACACCGCTGCTCGGGGTGGCGCCGGTGCCCTGCTCGGCCTCCGCGGGGCTGCCCTTGCCCTTGTCCTCCGCCTGACCGCCGGACCCACCCGAGGTGGCGCCCGTGCCGTCGGTGCTCAGGCCCTCGCTCGCGCCGCCCTGCGCCTGCGCGCCATGACCGGCGATGGAGGGGTTGGCGTCGGGGCCGGTGGAGCTGGAGACGTGCACCAGGGCGGGTACGGCGGTGCAGACGAACAGCGCCGCGGCCGCCATGCCGACGGCGGCCTGCCGCTTGCGCGCCCGGCGCGCGGGCACCGCCCGCCGCAGGTGGTCCAACGTGCCGTCGCGCGGTTCGATGTCCTGCACCGCCTGGTGCAGCATCCTGCGCAGTGCCAGCTCGTCCGAGTCGAGCCCCTCGGAGCTCTGGTCGTCGAGGCCGTGGTTCACAGTTCCGTTCCCAGCGTGCGGTTGCTTCGGCTCTTGCTCGTGCGCCCGAGGCTCCCCCGTCATGACGGCGCCTCCATGGCGATCCGCAGTGCGGCGATACCGCGGGAGCCGTACGCCTTCACCGAACCCAGCGAGATGCCGAGCGTCTCGGCGACCTGGGCCTCGGTCATGTCCGCGAAGTAGCGCAGTACCAGGACCTCGCGCTGCCGGCGCTGCAGGCCCTTCATCGCCTTGATCAGGGAGTCACGCTCCAGCTGGTCGTACGCGCCCTCCTCGGCGCTCGCCATGTCCGGCATCGGCTTGGACAGCAGCTTCAGGCCGAGTATGCGGCGGCGCAGCGCGGAGCGCGAGAGGTTGACGACCGTCTGGCGCAGATAGGCGAGGGTCTTCTCCGGGTCGCGGACGCGTTTGCGGGCCGAGTGGACGCGGATGAAGGCCTCCTGGACGACGTCCTCGCAGGAGGCCGTGTCGTCGAGGAGGAGCGCGGCGAGACCGAGCAGCGAGCGGTAGTGCGTGCGGTAGGTCTCGGTGAGGTGGTCGACGGTGGTCCCGGCCGCCGCGACGTCCTCGGCACCGTCACGCTGGTTCGGGATGCGGGCGGGCCGCGCTGCGGGCATGGGCGCGATCACCGGCATGCCGCCGGGCGCGCCGGGCATGCGGGTGCGGACGGGCCGCCGGGGCGGCCGTAGGGCCGTGCCGCGGGCCACCGCGGGGAAGTCGAGTACCTCTGCCACGCCAGTTGGACACGTCTGAGCCCGTCAGGGTTGTACGTGCCGGACATCACTCTTGTTCTCGCGTCAGGCAGCACGACTGACGGTGCCACATATGCCCTCATGCGTCCCGCTCTTCCCCTATGTCCCACATGAACGGGCGTCCCCACGCTCGTTCATCGGCGTCCCCACGCCTTGGATCAACGCGTCCCACACCCCGGAAGGGCGACCGCATAGACGCTCCCCGCCCTCCGCACGGTTGCGGACGACGGGGAGGAAAATCCTTACGTTGATCCTACAAATAGATCAGGACATCGCCAGGGGCAATTTTCCCTCACGTCATCTCGGCCGCCACCAGCTCCGCGATCTGAGCGGTGTTCAGCGCGGCACCTTTACGCAGATTGTCCCCGCACACGAAGAGTTCGAGCGCCGTCGGGTCGTCCAGCGCCCGCCGCAGCCGCCCGACCCATGTCGGATCGGTGCCCACCACGTCGGCCGGCGTCGGGAACTCCCCGGCCGCCGGATCGTCGCACAGCACGACACCCGGCGCCGTGGCGAGAATCTCCCGCGCCCGGTCCACCGTGACCTCGTCCTCGAAGCGGGCGTGCACGGTCAACGCGTGCGCGGTCACCACCGGCACCCGGACACAGGTCACGGCGACCGGCAGCTTCGGCAGGCCGAGGATCTTGCGGGACTCGTCCCGCACCTTCATCTCCTCCGACGACCAGCCGTCCTCCCGCAGCGACCCGGCCCACGGCACGACGTTCAGGGCGACCGGCTCCGGGAACGGCCCGGTGTTGTCCCCCACGGCCCGCCGCACGTCACCGGGATTCGTCCCCAGCTCCGTACCTGCCACCAGGGACAGCTGCTGCCGCAGCGTCTCCACGCCCGCCCGGCCGGCGCCGCTCACCGCCTGGTACGACGAGACCACCAGCTCGCGCAGCCCGAACTCGGCGTGCAGCGCGCCCAGGGCCACGATCATCGACAGCGTGGTGCAGTTCGGGTTGGCGACGATGCCGCGCGGCCGGACCCGCGCCGCGTGCGGATTGACCTCCGGCACGACCAGCGGCACGTCCGGGTCCATCCGGAAGGCGGCGGAGTTGTCCACGACCACTGTGCCCCTGGCCGCGGCGATCGGCGCCCAGTGCGCGGCGACCTCGTCGGGCACGTCGAACATGGCGATGTCGACCCCGTCGAAGACCTCCTCGGACAGGGCCACCACCTCGACCTCCTCGCCGCGCACGGCCAGCTTGCGGCCGGCCGAGCGCGGCGAGGCGACGAGACGGATCTCGCCCCAGATGTCCGCGTGCTGGGACAGGATCTGGAGCATGACCGTGCCGACGGCTCCGGTCGCGCCCACGACCGCGAGCGTCGGGCGTGCGGTCATCGCGGTACCGGCCATCAGCGGCCGGTGCCTCCATAGACGACGGCCTCGTCGCTGTCGGAGTCGAGGCCGAAGGCGGTGTGCACGGCGCGCACGGCCTCGTTGACGTCGTCGGCGCGGGTGACGACCGAGATACGGATCTCGGAGGTCGAGATCAGCTCGATGTTCACCCCCGCGTCGCTGAGCGCCTCGAAGAAGGCCGCCGTGACGCCCGGGTTGGTCTTCATCCCGGCGCCCACGAGCGAGATCTTGCCGATCTGGTCGTCGTAGCGCAGCGAGTCGAAGCCGATGCCCGGCTTGTTCTTCTCCAGCGCGTCGATGGCCTTGCGGCCCTCGGTCTTCGGGAGTGTGAAGGAGATGTCCGTCAGGCCCGTGGAGGCGGCGGACACGTTCTGCACGACCATGTCGATGTTGATCTCGGCATCGGCGATCGTGCGGAAGATCGCGGCGGCCTCGCCCGGCTTGTCCGGCACGCCGACGACCGTGATCTTGGCCTCGGAGGTGTCGTGCGCGACACCGGAGATGATGGCCTGCTCCACCTGCTTTTCCCCTTGCTCGATCGGCTCGCTGCTGACCCAGGTGCCCTGCAGTCCGCTGAAGGACGACCGGACGTGGATCGGGATGTTGTAGCGGCGGGCGTACTCCACACAGCGGTGGAGCAGCACCTTCGACCCGGACGCGGCCAGCTCGAGCATGTCCTCGAACGAGATCCAGTCGATCTTCCGGGCCTTCTTCACCACGCGCGGGTCGGCGGTGAACACACCGTCGACGTCGGTGTAGATCTCGCAGACCTCGGCGTCCAGCGCCGCGGCCAGCGCGACCGCGGTGGTGTCGGAGCCGCCGCGCCCCAGCGTGGTGATGTCCTTGGTGTCCTGGCTGACGCCCTGGAAACCGGCCACGATGGCGATGTTGCCCTCGTTCAGCGAGTCCCGGATCCGGCCCGGCGTGACATCGATGATCCGGGCTTTGTTGTGGACCGAGTCGGTGATGACACCTGCCTGGCTGCCGGTGAAGGACTGGGCCGAGTGGCCCAGGTTTTTGATCGCCATCGCCAGCAGGGCCATGGAGATCCGCTCTCCGGCGGTCAGCAGCATGTCGAGCTCGCGCCCGGCAGGAATCGGGGAAACCTGCTCGGCGAGATCGATCAGCTCGTCCGTCGTGTCGCCCATCGCGGAAACCACGGCGACCACCTGGTGGCCGTTCTTCTTGGCTTCCACGATCCGCTTGGCGACGCGCTTGATGCCCTCGGCATCGGCTACGGAGGAGCCTCCGTACTTCTGCACGACAAGGCCCACGTGCGCTCCTCGCTCAATCCGTCTCTTTCCGCAGATACGCATATGCACCGCGGTCGGCTCAGTCTAACGAGCGGTCGAAAATCACCTTCGCGATATCGCATGGTGAGATGTCCCGCCGCCCGTTCCGGAAAGGCACATGCCCGCACAAGCCCGAGACCACTCGGAAAAGTGCCCTGCATCACAAAGAGCACTCACCCGGGTGCTGTAACTCAACTTTCAAGCACTAGGGTTCGGCCTGTGCGCGTACTTCTGGTGGAGGACGACGAGCCGGTCGCGGAGTCACTGCGGCGGGGGCTGGCCCGGTACGGCTTCGAGGTGGCGTGGGTGACGACGGGCGGCGCCGCCCTCGCTCACCAGGGGCCCTACGACGTCGTACTCCTCGATCTCGGCCTGCCCGACACCGACGGCCTCGACGTCTGCAAGGCGCTGCGCGAGCGCGGTGACGTCCCGATCATCGTGATCAGCGCCCGCAGCGACGAGACGGACCGGGTGGTCGGTCTCGAACTGGGCGCCGACGACTATGTGTCCAAGCCGTTCGGGGTACGGGAGGTCATCGCACGGATACGAGCGGTGCTGCGGCGCATGCAGCCCCGTACGCCCGCCGAGGCCGCCCCCGACCGGTACGGCCCCCACCTGGCGATCGACCGCAAGGCGGCCCGCGTCCGCCTCGACGGCGCGGAGGTGGCGCTCGCGCCCAAGGAGTACGACCTGCTGGCCTTCCTCACCGAGGAGCCGGGGGCGCTGATGTCGCGCGAGCAGATCATGGAGGCGGTCTGGGACGCGAACTGGTTCGGGCCAACGAAGACCCTGGACGTCCATGTGGCGGCGCTGCGGCGGAAGCTGGCGGGGGCGATCACCATCGAGGCGGTGCGTGGGGTCGGGTTCCGGCTGGAGATCGTGGACTCCCCGGCATGATCCGCCAGCTCGTCCGCAGTTACGTCCTGCTCGTCGCCGTCGCCATCGCGCTGTTCACCGTGCCGGTGGCCTTCACCCTCACCGACCAGCTGCGCGACGACACCCGGCACTCCGTGCTGCGCGAGGCCGACGCGATGGCGCTGCTGCTGGGCGGCGACAGCGCCGCCTCCTGCGAGGCCCTGGAGGAGATGGCACGGGCGTACGACGACGAGATCCAGGTGACCGCCACCGACAACTGCGCCACGCGACTGCCGCGACCGGAGCGGGACGCGGCGCTGGAGAAGGCCCTGCGGCAGGGGGAGCCGACGGTCGACTGGGGCTCGGACTTCATCTGGGGCGACCACCTGGTGGTCACGGTCCCCGCACGCCCGCAGCCCGAGGGTCCGGTCGTCGGGGCCGTGCGCATCCAGTACGCGACCGGCGAGCTGACCTCCCGGCTGTGGTCGATCTGGGGTTTCCGGGCGATCCTCGCGCTGCTGGTGCTGGGCGTCGCCGCACTGATCGGCGTCGCGGTCGCCCGCCGTATCACCCGCCCGCTGCGCCAGCTCAACGACATGGCGAGCAGGTTCAGCGACGGCGACCTGACCGCCCGTTCCCCGGTGACGGGCCCGCCCGAGACCCAGACCCTCGCCCGCACCCTCAACCAGGGCGCGGAACGCCTCGACACGCTGATCGCGTCACAGCGCATCTTCGTGGCCGACGCCTCGCATCAACTGCGCACCCCGTTGACGGCGTTGCGGCTGTCCCTGGACAACATCGCGGACGGCGTGGACGACGACTTCGTCCGGGAGGATGTGGAGCAGGCGACGGCCGAGGTGGTCCGGATGAGCCGCCTGGTCAACGGCCTGCTGGTGCTGGCGCGGGCCGAGGCGAAGGTGACGGACGCCGAGTCGCTGCCCCTGATGGACATCGTTCAGGAGCGGCTCGCGGTGTGGAGACCGGCCGCCGACGAGCGCGGAGTCACCATCGCGCTCAAGGGGAATGCCGGCGGCCGGCCGCTGGTGCGGGTGCTGGCCAGCCCGGGTCATCTGGACCAGGTGCTGGACAACGTGCTCTCGAACGCCCTGGAGGTGTCACCGGACGGCGGGACGATCACCGTCCGGGTGGAGCACCGCAGCGACGAAGTGACGGTCTGCGTCCTGGACGAGGGGCCCGGCATGCCGGACGCCGACAAGTCCCGCGCCTTCGACCGTTTCTGGCGGGGCAAGGGCCTGACCGGAAAGTCCGGCACCGGCCTCGGCCTCGCAGTCGTCAAGCAGTTGGTGACGGACGACGGCGGGACGGTGACGCTTGCGGACGCACCGGGCGGCGGTCTGAAGGTGGTGATCAGCCTTCGGGCATCGCAGAGGAGTGGTGGTTGACGATCTTCCACTCGCCGCCGCGCTTCTCGTACGCGTAGGTGTAGCGGGCCTCGACGACGCTCTTCGTGCCGGTGGCCGGGTCGGTGAGGGTGAACTCGTACACCCCCGTGTCGATCGCGGAGTTCCGGTCGAGCACGTTGACGATCGTCTTGACCTTCTTCCCGACCGGCTTGTTCTTCAGAAAGTGCTCGAAGTAGTCGACGATGCCGGCCCGGTCGGTACGGACCTTGTTGGAGACGGTGGGCAGCAGCACCGCGTCCTTCGCGTACAGGTCGGCGACCTTCTCCGGGTCGCCGGTCCGCAGAGCGGCGTTCCACTGGTCGAAGAGCCCGGCGACCCGCGCCTTTGAGGGCTGGGCCGCCCGCTCGGCCCCGGCGTTGCCGACCCCGGCGGTGACCGTGGCTGCCGCGGCGAGGGCGGTGACGGTGACGACGGCTGCGCGTATCCGGGTCTTACGAGTCATCGCATCTCCAGTGCAGGTGAGGGGAGTTGCTCCCTCCGCGTCCGCCGCGGTGGAAGTGACTCCAGCCTCGCTTTGCGCTGGTTAGGGCGCGTCCAGCGTGCGTGTAGGGCGGGGAAAGGGTTTGTCCAAGGTCAGCGGGGCGAGGTGCGGTGCCCCGAGCAAATGCGAAGTACGCCGGGGCAGCTACCTCACGGGCCCGTCCGCCGACCGCAACGCAAGCGCCTCCGCCGCAAGGATGGTGATGCCTCCACCGACGCTCCGTCGCTCATTGGTCCCCCGTGGACACGCTCCCGATGTCACCCCCGGCCGCCACGGAACGGTCGCCGGAAGCGGCGACGCTCCTGCCGGGAAGTGGCGAGGACGATGCGGGCATCTGGGCCGGAGGCTCTGCGGCGGCACCATCGCCCGTGGCAGCGAAGCCGATGTTGCCGCCGGCGGCGATCGAGCGCTCACCACCGGCCTGCACGGTCGGCCGGGTAACGCCCGACGACGGACCGCGGTAGGCGTAGAGGGTGAGCGCCAGTCCGACCAGCGCCGCTGCTCCCCCGGCCACGCTCCCCCACCGATCAGCCGCGTCGACGTCCAGCACGCCCACCACAACCAGCCCCGCTGCCCCAGCGACGCACAGCCCGATCCCCGTCCACAGCAACGCCTTTGACCGCCCTGTCATACGGCCATGATGGCGCCCGGGAGGCGAGTGGCGCAGGGTCTCAGTCCACGAACTCCTTGAGGGGCTCGGTGTCGAGGGTGACGTTCACGGGGGCCGGAAGCTTGACGGCGGCCCCGAAGGGGAGCTTCTCCTCATGCCGGTAGCGGCCGTCCTCCGGCTGATTGAACACTGTGACTGAGCAGTCGTCCCGGTCGATGAGGAGGTAGACGGGGATACCGGCGGCCGCGTAGGCATCGGGCTTCTCGACTCGGTCGCGCTGGTGGGTGTCGGAGTCGTACGACGTGACTTCCACTGCCATGAGCACGCCTTCCGCGTCGGACCAGTCGCCATGGCCCTTGGGGAATCCGAACGGAGCGAGAACACCGTCCGGACGCGCCCGCCCCTTGCGGTAGCTCTCGACCTTCATCCCACGGTCCGCGTAGAGCCAGAGCTCGGGACGATGCTGCATGCACAGCCTCTGCAACCAAGCGATGATGTGGTCGTGGTTGCCGTCGGTCACGGCCTTGACCTGGACCTTTCCATTGATGAACTCCAGCCGCACGGTTTCCGGGGCATGGCGCTCCAGCGCTTCGAACTCCTCGACGGTCATCTGCGGCCGGTACTCGGTCCTGGGGGTCATGGCGTTGCCTCCTCGACACCATGGTGCCCCGACCGGCACCTCCCGCACGCTCACAGCAGCCGCGCAGCGCGGCGCAGGGCGTTGACGCGGTCGGTGACGTCGATGACCTCGTCCGCGCCGGGCGGGCCACCGCCGTCGCGCGGGCCGGGCAGGAACGTCTCCGGTACGTAGCCGTACACCGGGCCTTCCGCCTCGATCTCCGCCAGGCACTCACGGCACAGCCCGCTCACGATCTCCGTCGTCCGCTCGTCCGCGTCGCACAGGCCGCAGGCCATGATCACGCGGGTCACCTGGGCACGGCGGGCGGCCTTCTGGCGCACCTTCGCCTTCTTCGGGGGCATTTTGTTCTCCAATCGGTTGCGGGCGAGTCCGCCCGGGTTCGTGACGGCCGACGGCAGTCCGTCCGTCAGGGCCCTGGTGATGTCACCGGGCGTCGCGCCACGCGACAGCCACTCGGCGGCGAGGGGTTCGAGAGAGCGGCAGTCGCCGTCCGACAGCGGCATACGGGCGTCGGCCGAGCGGACTTCGGCGAGGGTCTGGTACGCGGCGCTGGGCTGCTCATCCGTCTGCTCGGGCTCCTCGACCTCGGCCTGCTCCGCCTCCTCGGTACGGGCCAGACCCGGCATGTAGTGCTCGGTCACGTCCCTGCCGTGGCGCTCCCGCGCGAAGTCCTCCCACCACTGCACCGACCTGCGGGTACGCGACCAGTACGTCCGCGTAACCCACCGCATCGAGTTGTCCTCGACGGTGATGTGCTCCTTGATCCAGCGCAGGTGGCCGGCGAGCGTGATCCGGCCCAACGAGGTGCGCACGGCCTGCTGGCCGTAGCGGGGATGCTCCGCCGCGATCGCCTTGTAGCCCATCGCGTGGCCCTCTTCGAGGTGGTCGACGAAGACGGCGATCTCGCGGTCACGGGGGCTCAGATGTGCGAAGTCCGCGTCCGCGTGCGGGTCTTCGTCACCGGCGAGGCGTTTGCCGTAACCCGTTTTGGCCATCGGGTGGGACGGGGACGGCAGGGCGGGACTAGGGTAGGCGCAAGCCACCATCGAAGGGTCCATTCGATGCGTAGGTCGAGGCCCCGGAGCCGGTGTTGGCGCACCGACCGGGGCCGTTCTATTGCCGCGAACCTAGAGTGGCTTTACGTTCCGACGCAAGCCGATCACGCAACGTCACCCTTTCGGGGTACGACGTCTCAACTCACGTACGGGATTGGTTGGTTGGGAAGGTTTCACCCAATTCCAGAAACCAATGGAAGAGCTTGAAGCCCGAGGCTCAAGCCCCGGGCCGGAGGCCGGCGCGGCTACTTCACCCGCATCCCCAACGGCCCCCCGATCTCCTGCTGCATGACCTTGCCGGCCTCGATTTCGAGGGTGTCGTCGCCCATGCCCTGGTCGGTGTCCAGGCCGTCCAGTTCCTCCAGGGGCTGGTTCAGGCGGACGTGGATGAGCACCGACTGCAGGGCGCGCAGGACGGCGGACGCCGTGGAGCCCCAGTTGGAGAAGTAGGAGAACTGCCACCACCACAGCGCCTCCGTGGTGCGGCCGGCCCGGTAGTGGGCCATGCCGTGGCGGAGGTCGGTGATGATGTCGGCGAGGTCGTCGGAGATACGGGCCGGGACGGGGGCCTTGCGGGGCTCGTAGGGGTCGAAGACCTCGGAGTAGACGTCGACCGGCTCCAGCAGCCGGGCGAAGTTCTCCCGGAGTTCGTCGACGTCGGGCTCGGGGCCCGAGTCGGGTTCGTAGCGCTCGTCGGGGACGATGTCCTCGTGGGCGCCCAGGCGGCCGCCGGCCAGGAGGAGTTGGGAGACCTCCAGCAGGAGGAAGGGCACCGTTGACTCCGGCTCGTCGCCCCTGGCCACCTCGGTGACGGCCACCAGGAAGCTCTCTACCTGGTCCGCGATCTGGACCGCGAAGTCGTCCGGGTCCTGGGTCGTGGAGTGCAGCGTGGCGTCAGACATCTAGGAGTCGTCTCCCCTCGAAGGCGCGGCCGAGGGTCACCTCGTCCGCGTATTCCAGGTCGCCACCCACCGGGAGGCCGCTGGCCAGGCGGGTGACCTTCAGGCCCATGGGCTTGATCATGCGGGCGAGGTACGTCGCGGTGGCCTCGCCCTCCAGATTCGGGTCCGTGGCCAGGATGAGCTCCGTGACCGTCCCGTCGGCCAACCTGGCGAGAAGCTCTCGTATACGCAGGTCGTCCGGGCCCACACCCTCGATCGGGCTGATCGCGCCGCCCAGCACGTGGTAGCGGCCGCGGAACTCACGCGTGCGCTCGATGGCGACGACGTCCTTGGGTTCCTCGACCACACAGATCACCGCCGGGTCGCGGCGGCTGTCGCGGCAGATCCCGCACAGCTCCTCCTGGGCGACATTGCCGCAGGTGGCGCAGAAGCGGACCTTCGCCTTGACCTCCATCAGGGCGTGCGCGAGCCGGCGGACGTCCGTCGGCTCCGCCTGCAGCACGTGGAAGGCGATCCGCTGGGCGCTCTTGGGACCGACGCCGGGCAGCCGCCCCAGCTCGTCGATGAGGTCCTGGACCACGCCTTCGTACAACGGACTGCCGCCCTTCCTGGGTGTCGTTCAGTACGTACGGTAGTTTCCCGCGGCCCGACTTAGAAGGGCAGTCCGGGGATACCGCCGCCGCCGAGGCCCTGGGCGAGAGGGCCCAGCTTCTGCTGCTGGAGGGCCTGGGCGTTCTCGTTGGCGGCGTGCACGGCCGCCACGATCAGGTCCGCGAGCGTCTCGGTGTCCTCCGGGTCCACCGCCTCCGGGTCGATCCGCAGCGCGCGGAGCTCACCGGCGCCGGTGACCGTGGCCTGCACCAGGCCGCCGCCCGCCTGGCCGTCGACCTCGGTCTGCGCCAGTTCCTCCTGTGCCTTCGCCAGGTCCTGCTGCATCTTCTGGGCCTGCTGCAGCAGCTGCTGCATGTTGGGCTGGCCACCACCGGGGATCACGATCAGCTCCTCTTCCGGGGCTCATGAGGCACGGGGTTTTCCCGCTCAGCACGAGCCTACGTGGTCCACGCGGCCGTCGCCCCAGCACTCTTTCGAGTGAGAGGACTCCGTGTCCTATACCTGACCAAGGCCCTCTTCCGGGCGGAAAACAGGGGAAAGCAGGGCCTTCGCCACCCATTGGGCGGTAGGAAGGGTCCGGCGCATCGGCGTCACCATCAGGCGGGACGTCGTGACGACGCGTGCGCGGTACGACGTGTCACGCACCGTGATCAGTTGTGGTCGATAGGGAGTGCCGGGTGGGTCAGCCGGAGATGCAGCCCGAGGGGCCGCCTCAGGACGGGCGGGGCGAGGGCGCGGCCGAGCTGCGGCCGGGCGATCTGGCCGGGCGGGCGTTTCCGCTCGGGGACTGGGCGGAGCCCGCGGTACGGCTGGACGAGCTGTACCGGTGGGTGGAGCGGGGCGCGCTGGACACGGCGGCCTGGTATCTCGCCGACCGGGTGTGGAAGCGGCGCGGGGCCCGGGTGCTGCGGTGCGGGGCGGCGGTGGGGGCGGTGACCGGGGCCGCGCTGCCGTTCCTCGACCTGACCGGTGTGGTGGGCGGGGTGGCGCCCTGGGGGTATCTGGCCCTGCTGCTCGGGGTGTCGTGCGTGGCCGTGGACCGGTATTTCGGGGTGACGTCCGGGTGGATGAGGGACGTGGCGACCGCGCAGGCCGTGCAGCGCAGGTTGCAGGCGTTGCAGTTCGACTGGGCGTCGGAGAGTGTGCGGGAGGTTCTGGGGCCCACCGAGGGGACCGCCGGGGAGGCGGCCGAGCGGTGCCTGGGGGTGCTGCGGAGGTTCTCGGAGGATGTGACGGAGCTGGTGCGGACGGAGACGGCGGACTGGATGGTGGAGTTCCGGACCGGGTCCGCGCCGCTCGGGATCCAGTCGGCGCTGGTCTCCGGGGGGCGGCCGGAGGGTGCGGGTGGGCAGGGGAGGTTTCCGTTGCCGCCGGGGGGCTCCGCCCGGCCGAACATGCCTCGGCAGCGGCCGCCGGAGCCGCGGTGACCGTCACGCAGGTTGCGGGAACGCCACCGGGCTCTTCTGCCCCGCCTTGTTCACGGCCCGGACCCCGAAGAACACGTTGTCCTTGGACAGGTCCACCTCGTGGGTCGTCACATCGCCCACCGGGATGACGTGGGTCCACTCCGGGGACGTCGTCTCGCGCCAGACCACCTCGTAGCCCGCCAGGTCGGGTTCCGTGCCCCGGCTCCACACCAGCTGCGTGGAGTTGGTGAGGGTGGCGGTGAGGAGGCGGGCCTCGCGCGGGGTGCCGGGGGCCTGCGCGAGGGTCCACAGGGTCGCGGCGTTCACGCGGGCCACCCGGGCGATGTACCGGAAGTCGCAGAACTCCGGCAGATCGCCGTACTGCGTGCCGTGCTCGTCGACGCGTACGTCCTGGTGCTGGTGGGCGAAGTCCTCGGCAGGCTCGGTGAAGCGGGCGGCCGGGTAGCCGCGCTCCAGGAACGGGATGTGGTCGCCGCCCCGGCGATAGCGGTCGCGGCGGTAGATCACGCGCACGTGCATGCCGGTCACGTCGTTGTCCGCCACGTCCCTTACGAAACGGGCCAGTTGGCGTGTCGTCGAGTCGTTCTCGCCGCCGACCGAGCGGCGGACCGCGGCCTGTTCCGGGGTCTCCGAGGAGGGCACGCCCTCGGCGAAGAGGCGGACCGTGTAAGGGTCACGCGTGCCGTCGTCCGCCGTCGGGCTGCCGACGATGTCGTTGGTGAACATGCCCTGCACGTCCGCGCCCGCCGCCTTCAACTGCTGCGCCATGTGCGCGGCGCCGTACAGGCCCTGCTCCTCCCCCGCCACCGCCGCGAACACGATCGTCGACGCCGGGCGCCGCGTCGCCATCACCCGCGCCAGTTCCAGCACCACCGCCACCCCGGACGCGTCGTCGTCCGCGCCCGGCGAGTCCGAGGTGGCGTCCATGACGTCGGTGACGCGGGAGTCGTAGTGGCCGGAGACGACGTACACGCGCTCCGGTGTCACCGCGCCCCGCAGCGTCGCCACCACGTTGGTGATCCGTGTCGGGGTCGGGATGCGCGGGGCCGGTTCCTGGACGTACGACTGGAGTTCCGCCGTCATCCGGCCTCCGGACGCGGCGGCACAGGAGCTCAGCTCGGCGAGCAGCCAGTCGCGGGCGGCGCCGATGCCGCGCCGGGGGTCGTCCTGGCTGGAGAGGGTGTGCCGGGTGCCGAAGGAGACGAGCCTGCGGACCGTCGCCTCGATGCGGTCGGGGTCGATCTCCCGGAGCAGCGCGCGCAGTTCGCGGGTGGGGGGCTGGGCGGTCGCCGGTGGGCGGGTGCCCGACGGCGTCGCGGCCGCGGCCTCACCCGCTGCGGCGGCTCCCAGCGCCGTCGCGCCGGTCGCGGTGAGTACCGTTCGCCTGCTGGGGCTGGGACGCATGTGTCCTCCTGGGCCGACACGCCGCATCTGGGTCCATGGCGACCACTATCGTCGTGGACACATCAAGCACCCCACAAGGGGACCCGCGCACCTCACGCGCACAGGTCCGCATCACGCAGGCACGGCAGATGCCCCCTGTTGCGGATCACGTTCTGGCTGGTGGACTCGTCGAGGTAGGCGAGGAAGCCGGCGGCGAGGGAGCCGGGGCGGGGCGGCTCGTAGGTGTAGGCGTACTCGATGTCCTTGTACGGGTAGCGGGTGCCGCCCAGCTCGATCTGCCGCTCGTCGGGCTGGTCGCCGGCCAGGGGCACCCTGTTCACCTTGTCACCCCGCTCCTTGGCGAGGGTGAGTTCGCTGTAGCCGATGGCGCCGGGCTGTTCCTCGATCTTGTTCAGCACGGCTCTGGTCGAGCCGAGTTCGCAGCGGGTGACGGTGTCACCGGCCCGCGCGGGCGGCTTGCAGTCCAGTGACGTGCTCGGCGCCTGCTCCCACCCCTTCAGCACCCGGTCCTGGAAGATCTGCCGCGTGCCCGACTCGTCACCCCGGCTGACCAGCACGATCGGCAGATTGGCGATCTTGGCCACGCCGGGCACGACCTGACCCCAGCGCTGGTACTTGCCCGCGTAGATGTCCTGTACCTCCCGCAGGGACAGTCCGTGCGTGCCGAGGTCGATGTCCTTGTGGACGACGAGGGTGAAGACGGAGAGCGCGACCTTCTTCTCCGTCAGGTTCCAGCGCTCGCCCATCGGCCCGTCCGAGAAGGCGATCACCGACTTGGCCTCGTCCTTCGACTCCCTGGCGAGTTCGGCGAGTTCGGCGACGCCCTCCTCGCTGCCCCGCGCCTCGACCGAGATGTCGGCGCCCTCGCACTTGTTCTCGTACTGCTTGGCGAGCGTGCGGACGACGGGCTCGAAGGCGGTCGAGCCGGTCACGGTCAGCTCGCCACGCTCGCACTCGATCGGGTTGCCGTCGCGCAGCAGGATGATGCCGGCGAGGCCCAGTATGGCGAGGATGAGCCCGCCGCTGACCAGCCGGGCCGCGAGGCTGAACCGGCGCTGCTTCTCGTCCGGCGTGGGGGAGCTGTTCTGGTGGACCCTGCCCTCGTGGAGGCCGCCGATCAGCTTGACCTCGCCCTCCACCTGACCGCCGGAGAGCAGCACGAGCAGCTTGAAGTGGTCGCCGGGTTCGAGCGGGACACGGGGGATGGTCACCTTGTTGTCGCGGTGGTCGAACCCGTTCTCGCGCGTGAAGTGGCTGTTGAGGTGATCGATGCCGGACGGCTGGGTGACCGCGACGGCCTGGACCGTGCGTCCCGTGAACTCGGCGGTCAGGCCGGGGAGTTCGGAGGCGGTGTAGTCGCCCTGGTAGACGCTCCGCGCCCCGTCGTTCTCGATGCGCAGCAGGACGAGCGAGGCGCGGGCCATGTTCGGTACGTCGAAGTCCCCGAGGCGTGGGTTGGACGACGCCCCGTCGCCGATGGGGGTGTCCAGCTGTACGCGGTAGCCGATCAGTTTGCGACGCGGCACCCAGCGGTCGTACAGGAACATCACGAGGGCCGCGATGACGCCGAGGACGGACGTGCCGACGGCGATGAAATTCTCGTTGTTCAGCCACTCCAACACTGGTGGTCCCCCGCCACTCCAGAGCTCAGATGGTGGGGTCACCGTACGTCTGTCCGAACAGCCCGTCAGGAGCCTGCCACGAATGTTCGCTGCGCGTTCAACTTGCTCACAGCGAACGGGACTTCAACCGTAGCCCGGTACACGTCACGGGCGCCGGTACGTCAGTTTCTCCCCAGTCGTCCCGTTCACGCGCTGCAGGCCGCCGTCCGGCAGCAGGGTGACCTCGGTGGCCGCGCCCGGTGTGCAGGCGGTGGCCGGTTCGCCGACCGTCACCGTGGACGGGCCGACCCGCACCGGGCCGTCCGCACCCGGCTCCTCGGCCAACTGCGCCTGGAACACGCAGTGATAGCTGCCGCCGCCCTCCGCCGGACCGTCCGCGACGAGGGACAGGACGGTGTCGCCGACCTCGCCCTGCTGGAGGGTCAGCCGCCGGGTGTGCTGCCCGCTCGCGTTGTCGATCGTGGTCGTCCAGGTGCCGAGGTAGCCGTCGGGTATCACCCCTTCGGCGGGCGTCGACGAGGCCGACGGGGAGGGTTCCGGCGCCGTGGTGGACGCCTCGGGAGTGGTCGCCGGGGCGGTCGAGCCGCCGGGCGCGGAGGCGGTCGGGCCGGCCTGCGGGCTCTCGTTGCCGTCCATCAGCGCGTACACCGTCCCACCGGCGGCGAGCGCGACGACCACCGCCATGGCGACGAGCGCGGCGGTGGCGCGGCCGCTCCGGCGGGGCGGCTCCTCGGAGGCGACGACGGCGGGCGGGCCGTAGGGCGGGGTGGGGCCGAGACCGCCGTAGGGGCCGTTGGCGTAGGGGCCGGGGGCCTGCGGGGCGGCGGCATACGGCCCGTTGGGGTACGCGCCACCGGCCGGCGCGCCACCATTGGGGGGCCCGTACGCCGGGACGTACGGCGGCGGCGGCGCCGGGGCCTGCGCGGCGCCTTGCCCCTGGGACTGCTGGGGATGACCCTGCCCCGGTCGCGGATCGCCGTACGCCGGTGCCGGCGCCGGGGCCTGCGCGGCGCCTTGCCCCTGGGACTGCTGGGGATGACCCTGCCCCGGTCGCGGATCGCCGTACGCCAGTGGCAGCGCCGAACCCTGCGCGGCGCCCTGGGCCTGGGCCTGCTGGCGATGACCCTGCCCCTGCTGCGGATCGCCGTACGCCGGTGCCGGCGCCGAAGCCTGCGCGGCACCCTGACCCTGGGACTGCTGGGGATGACCCTGCCCCGGTCGCGGATCGCCGTACGCCAGTGGCAGCGCCGAAGCCTGCGCGGCGCCCTGACCCTGGGACTGCTGGGGATGACCCTGCCCCGGTCGCGGATCGCCGTACGCCAGTGGCAGCGCCGAAGCCTGCGCGGCGCCCTGGGCCTGGGACTGCTGGCGATGACCCTGCCCCGGTTGCGGATCGCCGTACGCCGGGTGCGGCGGGGCCGGTGGTGCGGGGCTCTGGGACGCGGCCACCGTGGGCATCCGGTCCGGCGGCTGCGATCCCGGCTGCCGCTGCCCCGTGGCGGCCGGTGCCGACTCGTCGGCGGCGGACGCGTGCTCGGGCGAGACCCCCCGGTCGGCGTCCGCGCCCTCCGGGTCCTCCGTCTCCAGCAACTGCACGGCGTGCCGCCCGAGTTGGGCCACCAGGCCGCCCGGCAGCCAGGGGTCCCGGGACCGTCCGCCGGTGACGGTGTCCTCCGCGCCCGTGCGCTGAAGGATGTCGTCCAGCGTCGGCCGGGCGGCCGGGTCCTTGCGCAGGCAGTGGCGTACCACGTCGGCGATGCCCTCGGGTACGCCGTCCAGGTCGGGTTCCTCCTGGGCGATACGGAACATCAGGGCGTGCACCCCGCTGTCGGCGCCGCCGAAGGGGAGGTTGCCGGTGGCGGCGTAGGCGAGGACGGAGCCGAGGCAGAAGACGTCGCAGGCGGGCGTGACGCGGTCGCCGCGCACCTGCTCGGGCGCCATGAAACCGGGCGAGCCGACGAGCGCGCCGGTCCGGGTCAGGCCCCCGTCGGTCACCGTCTCCATCGCTCGCGCGATCCCGAAGTCGATGACGCGGGGCCCGTCGATGGTGACGAGCACGTTGGACGGCTTGAGGTCGCGGTGCACGATCCCGGCGGCGTGGATGTCCTTCAGCGCGTGCGCGAGCCCGGCCGCCAGGATCCGTACCGAACGCTCGGGCAGCGCCCCGTGGTCCCGCCCGACGACCTGCTGGAGGCTCGGTCCGGCGACATACCCGGTGGCCACCCACGGCACGGCGGCCTCGGTGTCGGCGTCGAGCACGGGCGCGGTCCAGTGACCGCCGACCTGCCGGGCGGCCCGCACCTCCTGCCGGAACCGCGCGCGGAACTCCTCCTGCGCGGCCAGTTCCCTGCGCACCAGCTTGACCGCGACGGTCCGCCCCCGGTCCGACCGCGCCAGATACACACGCCCCATCCCACCGGCGCCGAGCCGCGCCAGCAGCCGGTAGGCGCCGATCCGCGGTGGATCCCCAGGCCCCAGTCTGTCCACGGCGAACCCGCCTCCCCCATCCGCCCCTGTGCGTTGACCGAAGAATAATGCGGCGACACAGGGAGACGGCCGGGCCGCTTTCTACGGTTCCGTAACGGACGGTTCCGTAACGGACGGCTCCGCAACGGACGGCTCCGCAACGGACGCTTCCACGGTTCCCCCCGCACCCGTCGGCATCCCGACCTCGTCGAGCACCCGCGACAGCCGCTCCAGCACCCGTACCGTCTCCTCGAAGTCCTCCTCCCCCAGCGCCTCCGCCAGCCGGTCGGCGAACCGGGCGTGCCCGGGGTCGATGCGGCGTACCGCCGCCAGGCCCGCCTCGGTGGGGGCGAGGAGCTTGGCGCGACGGTGGGCGGGGTTGGGGCGGTATTCGGCCAGGCCCCGTTCGACGAGCAGGTCGGCGACGCGCTGGACGCTCTGCCGGGTGATGCCCATCGCCCGGGCGATCCCGGCGACGGGCAGCGGCTCCGGCAGCACCGCGCCGAGGACCTGCCACCAGGCAGCCGTGAGCCCGGCCGGGCGGGCGAGTTCCTCCGCCACCGCGAGGAACTGGCCGTTCAACCGGAAGACGCCGAGCGCGCCGCGGCTCAGCAGATCCTGCCGCCGTCGGCTCACCGCGCACCCGCCTGTTCCAGGACGGCGTACGCCTCGGCGTCGGAGTCGTGGAAGAGCCGGTACCAGGCGTCCAGCACCGCCCCCTCGTACACCCCGAGCAGCCGGAGGATCTCCCGTGCGAAGGCGACCGGCTCGGTGGGCCCGGCGGTGATCAGGTTGCCGTCGGTGACGGCGTCGGCGTCGACGTACCGCGCGCCGCCCTGGTAGCCGGTGGCGGCGAGGTAGAAGGAGACCGCGCTGGTGTGGTCCCGGTCGTCGAGCAGTCCCTCTCGGGCGAGCCCGGCGGTGGCCCCGCAGATCGCGGCGACGGGCACCCCGGCGGCCAGGAACTCGCGCGCCTTGCGGGCGAAGGGTGCGAGGTCGTCACCCGCGTCCCAGAGGTCGGCGCCCGGGAGGATCAGCAGCGAGCTGTCCTGGGGTCGTACGTCGTCCAGGGCCAGGTCGGGCTGGACGCGCAGGCCGCCGATGCTGGTGACCGGGTCGGTGGTGGGGCCGACGGTGCGGATCCGGTGGCCGGCGCGGGCGAGGTGCGCCGTCGCATGGCCGGTCTCCCAGTCGGCGAGGGTGTCGTAGACGGCCAGGTGGACGGGCTTACGGCTGCTGTTCATGACTCCTCCTCGGGTCATGCCGCGATGACCTTATGACAGGATACTGTCATCATCGACAGCATCCTGTCAATGCCGCTCCTCGCACGCCTCGTCGACAATCCCTCGTCGACAATCTGTCGCGGAATGTGCGAGACCCCATACAGGACGCCGATGTCGCGTCCGCATCCCGGACATTTACCCTCGGCCGCATGACCCCTCAGCCCAATCCCGCCGCCGGTGCAGCCGTGAAGGCCGCGGACCGTGCGCACGTGTTCCACTCCTGGTCCGCGCAGGAACTCATCGACCCGCTCGCCGTCGCCGGTGCGGAGGGGTCGTACTTCTGGGACTACGACGGCAACCGCTACCTCGACTTCACCAGCGGCCTCGTCTACACCAACATCGGCTACCAGCACCCGAAGATCGTCGCCGCGATCCAGGAACAGGCCGCAACCCTGTCCACGTTCGCGCCCGCCTTCGCCGTCGAGGCCCGCTCCGAGGCGGCGCGGCTGATCGCCGAGCGCACGCCCGGCGACCTGGACAAGATCTTCTTCACCAACGGCGGCGCCGACGCCGTGGAGCACGCGGTGCGCATGGCCCGGCTGCACACGGGCCGCCCGAAGGTGCTCTCGGCGTACCGCTCGTACCACGGCGGCACCCAGCAGGCCGTGAACATCACCGGCGACCCGCGCCGCTGGGCCAACGACAGCGGCACGTCCGGGGTCGTGCGCTTCTGGGCGCCCTTCCTGTACCGCTCGCGCTTCTACGCCGAGACCGAGGAGCAGGAGTGCGCCCGGGCGCTGGAGCACCTGGAGACGACGATCGCCTTCGAGGGCCCGGCGACCATAGCCGCGATCATCCTGGAGACGATCCCCGGAACGGCCGGGATCATGGTGCCGCCGCCGGGATACCTGGCGGGCGTCCGTGAGATCTGCGACAAGTACGGGATCGTCTTCATTCTCGACGAGGTGATGGCGGGGTTCGGGCGGACCGGTGAGTGGTTCGCGGCGGACCTGTTCGACGTCGTACCGGACCTGATGACCTTCGCCAAGGGCGTGAACTCCGGGTATGTGCCGCTCGGCGGCGTCGCCATCTCCGGTGAGATCGCGTCGACCTTCGGCAAGCGGCCGTACCCGGGCGGACTGACGTACTCCGGCCATCCCCTCGCCTGTGCCGCCGCCGTCGCGACGATCAACGTGATGGCCGAGGAGGGCGTCGTCGAGAACGCGGCCCGGCTGGGCGCCGAGGTCGTCGAGCCGGCGCTGCGGGAGCTGGCCGAGCGGCACCCGTCGGTGGGCGAGGTGCGCGGCGTCGGCATGTTCTGGGCGCTGGACCTGGTGAAGAACAAGGAGACGCGCGAGCCGCTGGTGCCGTACAACGCGGCGGGCGAGGCCAACGCCCCGATGGCCGCGTTCGCGGCGGCGGCCAAGGCGGGCGGGGTGTGGCCGTTCGTGAACATGAACCGGACGCACATCGTGCCGCCGTGCAATGTGACCGAGGCCGAGCTGAAGGAGGGGCTGGCGGCGCTGGACGCGGCCCTGTCGGTGGCCGACGAGCACACCGAGTAATCACGGCCCGGCATCCGAGCGCGTAAGGTGGCGTGCTCGTGGCCCTCCACGACGGGAACCACGATCACGAGCACGCCACCGGACGCGACGAGGAGACCCCCGACCATGCCCGGCACCAGCGGCAACGGCGCCGTGACCCGCAGCACCCTGCGGCAGCAGATCGCGGACGCGCTACGCGACGAGGTGCTGGCCGGGCGGCTGCAGCCGGGGCAGGAGTTCACGGTCAAGGAGATCGCCGACCAGTACGGGGTCTCCGCGACGCCGGTGCGTGAGGCGCTGGTCGACCTGTCCGCGCAGGGCCTGCTGGAGGCGCTCCAGCACCGGGGCTTCCGGGTGCGTGAGTACTCCGTCGCCGACTTCCGCGGGCTGGTCGAGGCGCGCAGCCTGGTCATCGACGGCATGTTCCACGCCCTGGACCGCGGCCGGGGCGGGCCCCCGCGGTTCCAGGACCCCGACGACCCGTACACGGCCGCCGCGCTCGCGGGCGTGCGCCGGCGCGGCGAGGAGGCGCAGCGCGCCGCCTGCGCCGGTGACCTCACCGTGCTGATCGGCTACGACCTGCGCTTCTGGCGTGAGCTGAGCAGCCTGTTCGGCAACCCCTACCTGGTGGACTTCCTGCACCGGCTGCGCGTGCAGTCCTGGGTGTGCGCGGTACAGCATCTGCGCCGGATCACCGATCTGCGCGGTCAGCTGTGGGCCGGCCACACCGAACTGATCGACGCGCTGTCCCAGCGCGACACCGATGCCGCGCGCTCCATCGTCGCCGCGCACAACGCGCACGCGCTGGCTCTGATCGAGCGGCTGGCCACCGGCTGAGTGGGTATGGGATCTGCACGCGGGGGCCCGCCCCGCACCACACGGATTACCCTTCTCTGACCACTGTGCTGTGCGCTGCCTGCGTTGTTGAGGAGCCCTCTTTTGGCCTGTGACCTGTGGCTGGTACCGCTCGTCGACGTGTTGTGCCACACCCCCGACAACCCGTTCGCCGAAGAACTCGCGCAATACAACAAGGTGCTCGCCGAGGCCGGGCTGCCGCCGGTGCCGGTGTACCAGTACATGCCGGGCCTGTCCGGCGACGTCGCCCCGGTCGCGGGCTTCGACTACGACGCGCTGCACTTCCTGCGCCGCGCGTATCTGCTCCAGGTGTGCGGCCTTCCCGTGACCCCGGTCGACGAACTGGGCGGCGACTACGAGCAGCTCCTGGAGATGTTCGAGACGACGGCCCAGCAGTCGCACCTGGTCTGGCACTACGACCACGCGGGTGCGTACGTCCCCGTCGACTTCCCGCACCCGTTGTCGGACGACGAACTCCTCGCGGGCGGCGGCCCGTTGGGCTCCTCACAGGCGCTGCTGCGCGAGCTGGAGCTGGTGGCCCCGTCGATCGGCATCGACCCGGCCAACCCTCCGGCGGCCCCTCAACCTCCCTTGGCGCCCACGGAGTTGGAGGAGCCGGCCGTACCCGCCCCGTACGACCCGAGCCCCTTCGCCCGCGAACGCCACGTGTGGCTGGGCCTGCACGCGGCGGCGACGCGGAGTCTGGCGCAGGGGTCGATGATCGTCTTCAGCTGAGGCCGGCCGGCGAGGAGGGCGCCGGGGGCTCCGGCCCCCTCCCCGCCGGGGCAGCCGTCAGTTCTGCTCGACGATGCGGATCGTACGGATGCCTGTACCGCGGTAGCGGGTCGGCGTCCTGGTCAGCACGGGACGACCGTGCGGCCACTCGACGGTGGGCAGGGCGAGGTGCAGCACGTGGGCGCCGCTCCAGTCCGACTCGTCCTTGCCGTACGCGGCGCCGTCCCCGGCAGCCGCCGTCCGCAGGCGCTTGCCCACGGCGGTCGCACCGGCGAAGTCGAGCCCCTCGACGTTGACGGACGGCAGCGCGCCGAGGTGCTCGGCCACGCCCGCCCGTTCCCGCTCGGCGGCGGCGAGACTGAGCGCCGGGATGAACACGCGCAGCGCGGGGTCCTTCTCGGCCTCGACGACGAGCCGGGAGGCCATGCTGTTCCCCTCGCCGAGCGCGAGGGCGGCAGAGTCGTCGAAGATGACGGCACGCGGCAACGGGTACTGGCCCTTCTCGGTCACTGGACCTCCCCGATGCGCCCGGCCTCAAGGTCGGCCCAGAGCTTTTCGCCGGCCTTCTCGTCCTCCTCGGTGTATGGCCTGCCCAGGAAGTGCTCCTCCACGTACGCCTTGGTCTCCTCGTACCGCTTGCGCAGCTCTTCCTTGGTGGGCGTGGCTCCGGCCAGCTCCGCCACGAGGTCCCGCATGCTGATGCCGCGGTCCCGGGCCAGCTCCTGGAGGCGGTCTCGGACAGCGGGGTCGACCTTGATCGTGGTGTCAGCCATGAGCACAGTATACCGGCGGTATACCACCTCAGGGCGTACGAGTGCGACGGTCATCGGCACTCCGTTTCTTTCGTAGGGCCCGGCGCGCGGACGCGGGCCGGGAGTCTGGGCGGCTACGCGGGTGTCGGCCCGGCCGGGTGGTGGTCGCGCAGTCGGCTCTCGACCAGTGCGCCGGGCGAGTGCACGCGCCGCGGCAGCTCGTCGGTCAGCACCGCCCGCAGCTGCGCACTGCTCACCCCCGCGTCCCACCACTCCACGACCAGCGGCGCGAGCCGCCACACCTGGGAGGCGCCAAGGGTGAGACAGGGGTGCGTGAGGGCGAGCGAGCCGAGCATGCGGGCGGCGATCAGCGTGCGCTGACTCGACGAGCCGGACTCAGCGGACTCAGCGGACTCACCGGAGGTCGGGTTCCGAACTTTTTCAGGTTCACCCGTCGGTGGCTCGTCTTCGTACGGAGTGTCGAACACCTCGTAGTCGGCGCGGAGTTGTCCCCACCACCGGCCCCCGCGCACCACCCGCCGCAGATACCGCGATTCCTCCAGCTCACGCAGGGCGCGAGCGATCCGCCCCCGGTCTTCCTTGCCGCGCTTGGCGAGCGCGCGGACGGTGACGTGGGTTCCGTGCGGGAGGGTCAATAGGTACGCCAGTACGCCCACCGCGCACCAGGAGATGCTCCGGTCCTGGAGAAGAGAGTGCGAGAGAGCTGAAAAGGCGCGCATGGGAGCCGTACGATGAACGCGCATTGGGTGCGCCAGCCTTCCTGGTGGAGCTGACGCTCCTGGTGCCGAGCCCCCGGGTGTTGGTAGCACCGCGGGGGCATTCCTTTGCCGCCTGCTTGGCTTGTTGGCGTGACTCTAAGGCCACGCAGAGCGACGAACGCAAGCTGGAACTGGGTTTTCCCGGGCGGAAGTTCGTGCATTTCACTCGGCGGAGTGAAGCGCGGCGCGCAGCAGCAACGGGTGGACGAGCCGGTCGTACGCCGTCGGGCGATAGCGCCAGCTGAGCGGCCAGGTCGGGCCATGGAGCGCGGGCACCGGGATGTACGAGATGTGCTGCCGACCTGCGGTGAGACGAGTGACGCCGTCTGGCCACGACCGGTGGGACGTACTGCCGACGGGGACCAGGAAGTAGACGCCCCGCAGCCCGTTGGCCTCCTCCACGACCGGGCCGGGGTCCCCACCGGTCAGGCCGGCCAGGCGGTCGGCGAGGGCGCGGCCCCGGTCGCCGTCCACACGGACCGCGTCGAACTGGACGCCGGCTTTGCGGAGTTGGATTCCGACGGCAGGAATCCAGTCACATTGCGTATTCATGGAGACAGTTTCCGGAGTCGGGTCTACCGTCGTCCATAACTCTGAGTGGCTGGTTGAACACGGTTGAATCGTCGTGGTGACCAGTTGAGTTCGGTTGAGTTCGGTTGAGTTCGGGGGTGACCGCGATGGCGCGGGCGGAGAACAAGGTAGAGGCGAACGGAACGGCGCACATGGTCGCCGCGCTGGCGAAGGCCCTTCGGGAGCAACAGCAGCTTTCGCAGGAGGAGTTGGGGACGAAGTTGGGCTATACCGCCTCGGCGGTCAGCGCCATGGAGACGTGCGCGCAGCCCGCCAGTGACCAGATGCTGGTCAAGTTGGAGGAGCAGCTCGGGGGCGGGTTGGGGGTCTTCGAGGAGGCGCGCAAGTGGATGCTGCTGGAGAAGTACCCGGCACGGTTCCGGGGCTTCTCGGAGCTGGAGGCCGGGGCGATCACGATCTGCTCGTACGAGACGCTGGTCGTCGACGGACTGTTCCAGACCGAGGAGTACGCACGGGCGCTGATCGGCGGTGGCTATCCGCCGGTCTCCGAGCAGAAGCGTGAGGAGCTTGTCGAGGCACGGCTGGCCCGCAGGGCGCTGTTCGACAGGGAACCTGCCCCTTTGATCGAGCTGATCCTCGAAGAGAGCGTATTGCGGCGGCCGTTCGGCAGCTGGGAGATCCTTCGCGGGCAGTTGCTATCGCTCGCCGAGGACGCCGGGCGGGACAACGTCTGTGTGCAGGTGCTGCCCTTGGAACGCGGACTGCGCGGGACGTACGCTGGCGATCGCGGTCCTATGCACCTCGTGGAGACCAAGGAGCACCAGCACGTCGTGTACCTGGAGGTCGAGGACCAGGGGATCTTGATCAGCAATCCCGCGGAGGTGTCTCAACTGACGCACCGCTATGCAAAGATCCGCGCACAGGCCCTGAGTCCGGACGATTCCCTGAGCCTCATCGAGCGGTTGGCAGGAGAGGAACGATGACCAGCACCGGAACCCTTCGGTGGTTCAAGTCCAGCTACAGCGACAGCGGCGGCGGCGCCTGCGTCGAAGCCGCCTACGACTGGCGCAAGTCGACGTACAGCGACGGCGGCGGCGGAAACTGCGTCGAAGTCGCCCCCTGCCACCCCCACGCCACCATCCACATCCGCGACTCCAAGAACCCCACCGGCCCGATACTCACCCTCACCTCCGAAGCCTGGGCCGACTTCCTCACGTATGCCGTGGAGTGACCACTCCGGGCACGACGTTCCACCCGCCCTCCCAAACCCGGCGGCCCACACCTCACCGTCTCCGGTGAAGCATGGGCCGCCTTCGTCGCGGTGCCGAAGCGGAGCGTCCGGCTCAGAACTTGCCCGCGTTCAGTGCCTGCTGGAGGTGTCGGGTGGTGTCGGAGCCCCACTCGCCGTCGACGCCCGCGCCCACCTTCTTCTGGAGGGCCTTGACGGTGTTCGGGCCGATGACGCCGTCCGCGGTCACCTTCAGGTGGCGCTGGAGGGCCTTCTTGGTCAGGGGACCGAAGGCGCCGTCGACGGTCAGTGTCGCCCCGTGCTTGTTCAGCGCACGCTGCATCGCGGCGCAGGTCGCGGGGCCGAACTTGCCGTCCACCACGAGCTTTCCGGCGGCGGGCGGGCGCGGGGTCGGCTTTTGGGGCTTTGTGCCGCCCTTGAGCGCGGCCTTCATCATCGCCGCCGACGCGGGCCCGTACTCACCGTCGACGGTGAGGCCGTACTTCTTCTGGAATGCCTTCACCGCCGTCTCGGTGGCGGGGCCGAAGTCCCCGTCGACGACCAGCTTCGACCCCATGACCTTGTTCAGGTTCCCCTGGAGGGTCTTCACGGCCGCGCCCTTGGAGCCGCGCCGCAGGATGCCGTCGGTGGGCGGCAGCGGCTTGGCGTTGCCGTAGGCGGGGCGGCCGTACCCCACGATGGTGCTGGAGTTGCGGCGCACGCGCTTGCACTGGTCGCTGGTGTTGCCCTCGATGGTGGTGATGGTGCCGTTGGAGTGCACCGCCTCGACCACACCGACATGGTCGATGTTGCCGATCCGCCGGGTGCCGCTCCAGTCGAAGAACACGACGTCGCCCGGCCGGACGCCACCGAGCCCGTAGTGCCAGCGGCCCTTGTTCTGGAACGCCTGCGCGTGCGCGACCGTGTACGCGTACTTGCCCATGATCGCGCTCAGGTTGTCGGAGTGGGCGGCGGCATAGCTGACGGTCATGTCGCACCACGGGCCGTCGAAGCCGTACCACTTGGTGATGTGGTTGCGGTTCGAGCCGGGCGGGTTCTCGCCGGTGCCGATCAGCTTGCGCATCTGCGCGAGCATTCCTTCCACGGAACCCATGTCACACCTCCCCGTTCTCGGGGAGGACGTCGACGTCGCCCTTGACGACGGCGTTCGGGTCCTGGCTCACGCCGGCCTGGTCCGGGTCGACGTCGAACAGCCCGGCGCCGCCCTGCGGTTCCACCGGCTTCAGTTCACTCTCGGTCACTTGTCCCCCATGTGTCCGGTGCGAGAGCGGCGGCTGCCGCGCCTCGTCCTACGCATGAGTCTGCTGAGCAGCCGCAGGTCTGTCGTTGTCACTGCGCGCACTGTTCCTTGGCAGGGAGCGCACCCGCGCTGAGGGCTCGCCCCGACGGCTCCCGCCCCCGCGGAATCCGGTGGGTGTGGTGCCGTACGCGGTGCGGAACGCCCGGCTGAAGTCGGCCGGACTGGCGAACCCCCAGCGCGCCCCGATGGCGTGGACGGGCAGCCCACGCAGGCGGGGATCGGCCAGGTCGCGCCGGCACCGGTCCAGTCGCTGCGCCTTGATCCACGCGGCGGTGGTGAGCCCCTGCCGCTGGAAGAGGAGGTGCAGATAGCGGGTGGAGATGTGATGCGCGGCGGCGATCCGGTCGGGGTTCAGCCCGCCGTCCCCGAGGTGGTGCAGCACGTACGCCTGGATGCGCGCCAGCAGCTCCGGTCCCCGCGCCGCCGGGTCCGCGTCGCCCAACCGGTGGTCGAGCACGGCCAGCACCAGCTCGTTCACCACCGTGCCCAGCCGCAGTTCGGCGCACCTCCCGTACGGCGTCGTGTCCCGCCCGAGCCCCGCCAGGAACTCCGTGGCCAGCCGGGCCGCCCCCGCACGGCCCGGTAGCTCCCGCGCCACCAGCTCCGGCAGACCCCACTGTGGCTGCGTGACCGCGAGATGCACGGTGACCACCTCGTTCCACGCACCGGCCGACCGCATCCGGAACGGGCGTCCCGCGTCCAGCAGCACCAGATCCCGCCGCCCGATCCGCGCGGTCCGCCCGGTCTGGTCCAGCGCCAGCGCCCCGCCGAGCACCAGCACGAGGTGATAGCGGGAGGCGCTCCCGTCACGAGCACCACCGTCGTACGGCGGCCCGCCCCGCACCTCCCCGGCCGGGCAGCGCGCCACGGACACCCGCACGGCACCCAGCTCCCGCACCCGTAACGACGCGCGGAAGTGCTCCCCGTGATCGGCGCGGGCGCTGACCGGCCCGTACAGACCGGTCAGCGCTCGCTGCCATGCCCCCTCGTCCAGATATGTCTCGTCCTGCAGATACGTCTCGTCCCCGGCCCACATCGGTCTCCCCCTGGACAGATGAGTCGTAGGAGACCAGGGAAGCAAGGACGCATAAACGTCCGATGGACGTGAGGTCCTGGAGTCCCCTGGAGACTCCAGGAGGGCTCAGAGGAACGAGTTGATCTCGATCGTCTCGTCCCGACCCGGTCCCACGCCGATCGCGGAGATCGGGGCGCCGGACATCTCCTCCAGGGCCTTGACGTAGCTCTGCGCGTTCTTCGGCAGGTCGGCGAAGGTCTTCGCCTTGCTGATGTCCTCCGACCAGCCGGGCAGCATCTCGTAGACGGGCTTCGCGTGGTGGAAGTCCGTCTGGGAGTACGGCAGCTCCTCGACGCGCTTGCCGTCGATCTCGTACGCCACGCAGACCGGGATCTGCTCCCAGCCGGTGAGGACGTCGAGCTTGGTGAGGAAGAAGTCCGTCAGGCCGTTCACGCGGGTCGCGTAGCGGGCGATCACCGCGTCGAACCAGCCGCAGCGGCGGTCACGGCCAGTGGTCACACCGCGCTCGCCGCCGATGCGGCGCAGCGCCTCGCCGTCCTCGTCGAAGAGCTCCGTCGGGAACGGGCCCGCGCCGACGCGGGTCGTGTAGGCCTTGAGGATGCCGATGACGCGGCTGATCTTCGTCGGGCCGACACCGGCGCCCGTGCAGGCACCGCCGGCGGTCGGATTCGACGACGTGACGAAGGGGTACGTGCCGTGGTCGATGTCGAGGAGGGTGCCCTGGCCGCCCTCGAAGAGCACGACCTTGTCCTCTTCCAGCGCCTTGTTCAGGATCAGCACCGTGTCGGCGACGTACGGGCGGATCTGGTCGGCGTAGCCCAGCAGCTCCTCGACGACCTGCTCGACGGCGATCGCGCGGCGGTTGTAGAGCTTGGTGAGGATCTGGTTCTTGACGTCGAGCGCCGCCTCGACCTTCTGGGTCAGGATCGACTCGTCGTACAGGTCCTGGACGCGGATGCCGACGCGGTTGATCTTGTCGGCGTACGTCGGGCCGATGCCGCGGCCCGTGGTGCCGATCTTGCGCTTCCCGAGGAAGCGCTCCGTCACCTTGTCGACCGTCACGTTGAACGACGTGATGATGTGCGCGTTGCCGCTGATCAGGAGCTTGGACGTATCAACGCCACGCTCGTTCAGCCCGCTCAGCTCGGAGAGCAGGACAGACGGGTCGACGACGACGCCGTTGCCGATGACCGGCGTGCAGCCGGGGGACAGGATTCCGGAAGGGAGCAGATGCAGCGCGTACTTCTGGTCGCCGACGACGACCGTGTGGCCGGCGTTGTTGCCACCCTGGTAGCGCACTACGTAGTCGACCGACCCGCCTAGCAGGTCCGTCGCCTTTCCCTTGCCTTCGTCACCCCACTGAGCACCGAGCAGCACAAGTGCGGGCACGCGCGTACACCCCTTCCGGGCGGGGCATGTCCAAGGTCAGGGGCGTACGCGGTGGGTCGTGCCGCCGCGTGCCCCGCGGCCGTCGTTGGCCGCGACCGTCGGACCGGGTGCCCCGGAATAGACGAAGCCCCTGGCGCAATAGCGCAAGGGGCTCTTGCACAAAGATGCTACCCGAGGAAGCGAGGCATGACCGAGGTGGCGACTTCCGCGATGTCCGATCAGCTGCTGGTGATCATCGATCCGGTCGCTCGGAAGACGGACGGGGAGTCCGTCCGCATCGCGAAAGACGTGCTCAGCGCGGGTGCGGCCACCAAGGTGTGCCTGCCGGACGGACCGGAGGAGTTCGCCCGGGCGCTTCAGCGCAGGGGGTCGCGGCGGCCGGTGGTGATCGGCGACGACCGTGCCTTGGTGCGGGCGGTGTCCCATTTGCACCGGCAGCGGGAGCTGACCGGAAGTGTGCTGTCGGTCGTCCCGGTGGGGTCCTCCCTCGGTCTTACGGCGGCCCTGGGGGTGCCGACGAGCGCGGTGTCGGCGGCGCGGGCCGTGCTGGAGGGGGTCGAGCGGCGGCTGGATCTGCTCGTCGACGACAGCGACGGGGTGGTGCTGGGGGCGCTGCGGATCCCGCCGGTGCCGATGGGCGAGGGGGGCGCGGCTTCGACGCGGGCGCCCTGGCTGCGGACCTGCCAGTCCCTCGTACGCACCCTGGTGGCGGCCCGTCCGGCGCGGGTGCCGTCGGTGTCCGCGCCCGGGCCCGCGCGGCTGCGGGTCGAGGTCGACGGGTCGACGCTGGTCGACCTGGACCAGCCGGTCGAGGCCGTGTCCGTCGCCCCGGACGGCTCGGGCGCGGCGGAGGTCGAGGTCCGCCCGCTGTCGGTGGGCGCGGAGGCCACGCCGGTACGGGCGGAGGGGCGGACGGTGACGGTGTCGGGGGCGGACTTCCGGTACCGGTCGGACGCGGGTGTGAGCGGTCCGGTACGGACACGGACGTGGCGGGTGCGGGAGGGGGCGTGGGGGTTGACGTTGCCGGGTGGGTGAGGGGGCTTGCCGGAGGGGCTCGGCAAGCGGCGGGTTGCCCGGCATGTGTGACAGCGCTTGCTGGAGGCCTCGCTCCGCGGGCGGGGTGGCGTGTCGGTCGCGGAGCGAGGCCGGTCAGGGGGTCTGCCGGGTCAGCGGGGCACCCCGGCGATCGGTCACTTCATGTCGCCGCAGCGGCACTCCGGGTGATCGGCCTCCAGTGTGGCGGGGTGAGGCGGTGACGGCCATGGAGAACGGCCAGGTACACCCCTACGACTGAGCGCGCGGTCGGCGCGATGCCACCGCCGCGCCTCCACCGCCCTTCGCGCGCGGCTCGCGAGCCGCCTCGGGGCGCGGGGTGTCAGCCGCGGCCGAAGACCTGCTCCCGGTGCGCGCGCCAGCGCTCCATCAGGGCCTCCAGCTCCCCCTCCAGGTACTCGAAGAAGGCGAGCGTCTCGGCGAGCCGGCGGCCGGCCGGGGTGTCGGCGCCCAGGCTGTCGACGCCGTCCCGCAAGGCGTCCTCCCAGCGCTTGAGCACGGCCTCGCGGTTGGTGAGCGCCTCGTACCACTGGTCGCCGTGCACCCGGTACCGCTCCCGGCGCGAACCGGGCTCCCGCTCGCGCGACACCATGTGGACCTGCGCCAGGTAACGCACCGCGCCGGAGACGGCGGCGGGCGAGATCTGCAACTGTTCGCCCAGTTCTGCGGAGGTCAGGGCACCGGCGTCGGAGGCGAGCAGGGCGGCGAAGACACGGGACGGCATCCTCGGCATACCGGCCTCCACGAGCTGCGCCGCGAAGTGCTCGACGAAACGGGCGACGGCCTCCGGATCCCGCCGGTCTGCCCCGTTCACGCTCGGTTCCGTCATCCCGGCATCATCTCCCCTGCTCAGCGCCCACCCCTCGAGTGTACCGATGATTTATACGTTTCCTTAACTTCACAAATTTCTGAAGCCCGCGTACGTTCATGGCATGACCAAGGCAATCACCGTCTCCGGCCTGCACAAGTCGTTCGGCCGGACCCACGCGCTCGACGGCCTCGACCTGGACGTCGAGTCCGGTGAGGTACACGGCTTCCTCGGCCCGAACGGCGCCGGCAAGTCGACCACCATCCGCGTCCTGCTCGGCCTGCTCCGCGCCGACTCCGGCGCCGCCCAGGTGCTGGGCGGCGACCCCTGGACGGACGCGGTCGAACTCCATCGCCGCATCGCGTACGTCCCCGGCGACGTGACCCTGTGGCGCAACCTCTCCGGCGGGGAGGTCATCGACCTGTACGGGCGCCTGCGCGGCGGCCTCGACAAGCGGCGCCGCGCGGAGCTGGTCGAGCGGTTCGAGCTGGACCCGACCAAGAAGGGCCGCACGTACTCCAAGGGCAACCGGCAGAAGGTCGCCCTCGTCGCCGCCTTCGCCTCGGACGTCGACCTGCTGATCCTCGACGAGCCGACCTCGGGCCTCGACCCGCTGATGGAGGAGGTCTTCCAGCGGTGCGTGGCCGAGGAGCGCGAACGCGGCCGGACGATCCTGCTCTCCTCCCACATCCTGAGCGAGGTCGAGGAGCTGTGCGACCGGGTCAGCATCATCCGCAAGGGCCGGACCGTGGAGACCGGTTCGCTCACCGACCTGCGCCATCTGACCCGCACCAGCGTGACCGCCGAGCTGGCCGGTCCGCCCAACGGGCTGTCCCGTCTGCCCGGCGTGCACGACCTCGACGTACAGGGGCGCAGGGTCCGCCTCCAGGTCGACACCGACAAGCTGAACGACGTACTCAAGTCCCTCAGCGACTCCGGCGTACGGTCCCTGACCTCGACGCCGCCCACCCTGGAGGAGCTGTTCATGCGGCACTACGCCGACGAGCGCGAAGAGGTGGCCGCGCGATGACCGCCACGACCTTCGCGGTACGGGGCACAGGGCCTCGTCAACTGGCCGGTACCGGCACGCTGTTGCGCTTCGCGCTGCGCCGCGACCGGGCCATGATCCCGATCTGGGTCGGCGTGAACGCCCTGATGGTGCTGTCCATGCCGAACACCCTTGAGGGCCTGTACGGCACCGCCGCCGAACGCGCCGACCTGGTCCGCCAGATGGAGACCAACGCCTCCCTGCGCGCCATGGTCGGCCCGGTCTTCGGCGACTCGCTCGGCGCGCTGACCGCGTGGCGCGCCGGTGTGTACGCCGGTGCGCTCGCCGCGGTGATGAGCCTGCTCATCGTCGTACGGCACACACGGGACGAGGAGGAGAGCGGCCGGCAGGAGATGATCTCGGCCGGGATGGTGGGCCGTCGGGCCCCGCTGACGGCGGCGCTGCTGACCGCTCTCGTGGCGAACGGGGTGCTGGCGCTGCTGGTGGCCGTCGGCCTGGCCGGTCAGGGCACGGGCGGCGCGCTCGCCCTCGGGCTGGGGATCGCGGGCGTCGGCATGGTCTTCGCGACGATGGCGGCGATCGTCGCCCAGTTCACGGAGAGCGCGCGGCTGGCCCGCGGGCTGACGGCCGGGCTGCTCGGCGCGGCCTTCGTACTGCGCGCGGCGGGCGACTCGGCGACCGACGACGGCTCGTCGGTGCTGACCTGGGTGTCACCGATCGGCTGGCTGGAGAACCTGCGGCCGTTCGCGGACGAACGGTGGTGGGTGCTGCTGCTCTTCGCCGGGGCGGTGGTGGTGCAGGGGGCGGCGGCGTACGAACTCGCCGGGCGGCGGGACGTCGGCATGAGCTTCCTGCCCAGCCGCCCGGGACCGGCCGAGGGGCGGCTGGGCACGGCCGGGGCGCTGGCCTGGCGGTTGCAGCGGGGCAGCGTGCTCGGCTGGAGCATCGGCTTCCTGCTCGCCGGGGTGGTGTACGGCGGGATGACCGAGGGCGCGGCGGACCTGGTCGGCGACAACGACAACGCCCGGGAGATCTTCCAGCGGATGGGCGGTCAGTCCGGCCTGACGGACGCGTTCCTCGCGGCGATGGTGGGGATGCTCGGCCTGGTCGCCGCGCTGTACATCGTGGCGTCGGTACTGCGGCTGCACGGCGAGGAGACGTCGGGGCGGGCGGAACCGGTACTGGCGAACGCGGTCGGCCGGCTGCGGTGGGCGGCCGGACACCTGATCGTCGCCTTCGGCGGCTCGGTGCTGCTCATGCTGCTGGCGGGGGTGGGCCTCGCCCTCGGCTACGGCAGGTCGGCCGGCCCGATCCTGGGGGCCTGCCTGGTGCAGCTCCCGGCGATCTGGGTGCTCGGCGGGGTGGCGGTACTGCTGCACGGGGTGTCGCCGCGGGTGGCGACGGCGGCGTGGGGTGTCGCCGGGGCCGTGCTGCTGATCGGCTGGATCGGTCCCGCGCTGGATGTCCCGCAGGCGGTGCTGAATGTGTCACCGTTCGGGCATCTGCCGAAGATGCCGGGTGGGGAGATGGAGTGGGGGGCGGTGTCGGTCCTGACCGGGCTGGCGGTGGTGTTGGTCGCCGGGGGGCTGGTGGGGTTGCGCCGGCGGGACGTGATCAGCAGCTGACGGTGGGGGTCAGTCGAGGTACTTCTTGAGTCCCTCGGTGTCGAGATCGATGGTGACAGGTACCGGGAGGCTGACCTTGGCGCCGATCGTCACCGTATGGATGTCCCGGTACCTGCCCTCGGGAGCGGGGTCGCTGTGCACGAGGACCGAGCCGTCGTCCCGGTCGATCAGCAGATAGACGGGGATTCCGGCCTCCGCGTACGCCCGGGGTTTCTCCACGCGGTCACGGTGATGCGTGTACGAGTCGTGCGACGTGATCTCCACCGTCATCAGCACCCCTCGGGATCGGACCACTCCCCGTCCCCCGAGAAGTGCCCGACGGGTGCCAGCACCCCGTCGGGCAGTACGCGCCCCCGGCCATGCGCCTCCACCCTCAGTCCCCGCGAAGGGTGGAGGCCCAGCTTGGGCCTGGCCTGCATCCACCGGTGGACCAACCACATGACGGCACTGCCGTGGCTTCCGTTGGTCGCCTTCTTGAGCCCTATCCGACCGCCGAGGAACTCAAGTCGGACGGTCTCGATCTCCCGCTCGGCAAATGCGGCGATCTGCTCGAATTCCTCCACCAGCAGCTGATCCGACGTTCCCGTCACGGGTGCCTCCCTTCGCGAGGGCGCACCAGCCTGCCGAGTCGGACCCGATCATCGCTCGGACTCCCCGCACGATCAGCCGAACGGGTGATCAGCCGATCTCCACGCTCAGCCCTTCCAGTCCCCGGATCACGAAGTTCGGCTTCCTCTTCGGCTCTGCCGTCGGCCGCAGGGTCGGGGCCCGCTCCAGCAGCGCCCGCATCGACGCCGCCAGCTCGATACGGGCCAGCGGAGCGCCGATGCAGTAGTGGATGCCGGCGCTGAAGGAGATGTGGGGGTTGTCCTTGCGGGCGAGGTCGAGATGCTCGGGGTTGTGGAACACGTCGGGATCGTGGTTGGCGGAGCCGAAGAGCATGGCGATCTCCGCGCCCCTCGGGATCACCGTGCCGTCGATCTCGATCTCGTCCAGGACCCAGCGTTCGAAGAGCTGGAGCGGGGTGTCGTAGCGCATCAGCTCCTCGACGGCGGAGGGGACGAGGGAGTGGTCGGCGCGCAGGGCCGCCAGCTGGTCCGGGTTGCGGAACAGCGCCCACCAGCCGTTGACGGTGGCGTTCACCGTGGCCTCGTGGCCCGCGTTCAGCAGCAGGACGCACGTCGAGATCATCTCCTGCTCGGTCAGCCGGTCACCCTCGTCGTGCGCGGCGATCAGACCGGAGATGAGGTCGTCGCCGGGCTCCTTGCGGCGCTCGGCGATCAACTCCCTCAAATACTCGGAGAACTCGACCGACGCCCGCACCGCCTTGGCCGCCGTCTCCTCGGAGGGGTTCAGCTCGTACATCCCGCAGATGTCCGCCGACCAGGGCCGCAGCGGGGCGCGGTCCGACTCCGGGATGCCGAGCATCTCGGCGATCACCGCGACCGGCAGCGGCTCCGCCACGTCGGTCAGCAGATCCCCGCCGCCCGCCTCGACCAGCGCCGCGACGAGCTCACCGGCCAGCCCGTCCACGTACGGCTTGAGCCGCTCCACGGTGCGCGGTGTGAACGCCTTCGACACCAGGCGCCGGATCCGCGTGTGGTCCGGCGGCTCCAGGTCGAGCATCCCGTGGTCGTTCAGCGTGTGGAAGGGCTCGTGCTCCGGCGGGGGCGGTGTCCGCCCGAACTCCTCGTGCGTGAACCGGTGCTGGTAGGTCCGGCCGAGACGCCGGTCGCGCAGCAGCGCCGAGACGTCCGCGTGGTGCGGGACGAGCCACTGGTCGGTTGGCTCGTAGCGGATGACACGTCCCTGGGCCCGCAGCTCGGCGTAGGCGGGGTACGGGTCGGCGAGGAACGCGGGGTCCCAGGGATCGAAGGCTGCCATGAGCGGACGCTAACGCGGGGGGTCGTTCGCTGAACAGGGGGGTTGCATCGAATGGCGATGGTCGGCAATCAGCAGGTTGCGCGCAATCCACGGACACCGTGCGTCGCGCGCAATCTGCTGCAATCCACGGGCGCGCCTCCGCATCCGCAACGCATCCTGGTTCTCCAACCAGCTCAGAGGGAGGTCGAGATGGCGCTCAGGCTCATCGGCACGACCAGCGACGAGGGAGACTGCCCCACCCTGTACGAGATCGAGGGCACTGACGAGATCCTCGTTCAGGGCGAGCGGGAGACCGACCCGCAGCACCTCGTCCAGCTGCGGGACGTCAAGCCGTCCGAGACGTTCGTGCGCGTCCCTCGCAGCCTGCTCGCCCGCTACGCGCCTCGGACCGACACGCCGCAGCTTCAGCCGTTCTCGTCGCTCTCCCACCTGTTCCATGAGTTCCACCACACCGCGTGGCGGCTGGAGACCCGCCGCGGCTACGCCTCCGACCGCAAGAGCCCCAAGTGGCAGCGCTGGCGCGCCGGAGAGGGCATCGCAGCCGAGCCGAGCACCTGGCTGGAGAACGTCGCCACCCAGACCGCCGCAGGCAAGAGGTTCGGGCGCGTCCGGATCGTCGACGAACCGGCCACCGAGGGCCAGCGCTTCCTCCTCGCCAGTGCTCCCGGCAACGTGGCCGCGGGCGAGGACATCCGCAACCTCACCCGCGCCCGCGCCCAGGAACTGCGCCTGCCGGACTTCGACTTCTGGCTGTTCGACTCCAAGGTGCTCGCCCGGTTCACATTCGACGCAGACGACACGACGCTCGGCGTGTATGTCACCGAGGACCCGGCCGAAGTGCTCGCCGCCTGCCAGGCCCGCGATGCCGCCTGGCACCATGCGGTCCGTACCCAAGAATTCGCCGAGCGGGTACGTTCCACCGTGTGACCACCGACTTCCAGACCGCCCGGGAAGCCCTCGGTGCGCGGCTCCGGGAGCTGCGCACCGAGGCCGGCCTGGAAGGAAAGGACCTCGCCGCCCAGCTTGGCTGGCAGACGTCGAAGGTCTCCCGGCTCCAGAACGGCAAGCAGACCCCGACCCGCGCAGACCTCACCGCATGGGTGCACGCCCTCGGGCGCCCAGACGTAGAGGCAGAGCTGCACGGACTCCTCGCCGGGCTGGACATGAAGCAGCGCCACCGCTCCTGGCGGCGGCAGCTGGCCGGCGGGCACCGCGGTCGCCAGGAGATCGGCGTCAAGCTGACCGACGCCACAAAGGGGATCCGTGGCCTGGAGGTTTCTAGGATCCCTGGCCTGTTCCAGACGCCGGAGTACGCGCGCGTCATCTTCGACGGCCTCGCCGAGTTCCGAGGCATCCCGCCTACGACCGAAGCGGCAGTCGAGGCGCGGATGAGGCGGCAAGAGGCTCTGTACGACCCGGCCAAGACGTTCCACTTCGTCCTCTGCGAGGCGGCCCTCTACCACCGCCCCTGCCCGATGGACGTGATGGCCGAGCAACTGGACCGTCTCTACAACCTAGTCGGCCAGCGCCGCATCGAACTCGGCATCATCCCCTTCGGCGCGCAGCTGCGCCGTACGGCCCCGCATGCGTTCTGGATCTACGACCGGCGGTTGGTCATCGTCGAGACCATCAGTGAGGAGCTGTGGCTCACCGGTGACGAGGACATCGCGGTGTACGAGCGGGCGTGGGACTGGCTCTCCGGGTCTGCCGAGTACGGGGCGCCGGCGCGGCGTCTGATCGGCCGGGCAAGGGCGTCTCTCGACCTCACGTAGCAATCGGCGCAAACACCGAGTGAGCTCATGCAACCACGCGCAATCGACGCACACGCACGCAATCGCCCTGCATAGCGTGCTGGGCATGACTCAATCAATCCGCCTCACGGCGCTGTACGCGGCCGGGGACGCATGGCTCGTCCGCTGTTCCGCGCGGCCGGATCTCGTGCGCCGCGCCTGGGACGCAGAAGAACTCGCGCCCGTGACGTCCGGTGAGCACTGGCTCGTCGCCGAGTCTCGGCTCGTCACCGGTATGGCCGCGGCCGTGCGTATTCAGGAGGAGCAGCGAGGGCCCGTGCTCGCTGACCCGGGGCTCGACAAGTTGTGGTGGCTCGTGCCGCTTGATGCCCTCGAAGAGCTGGCCGACGTGCGGCAGGTCAGCATGCGGCCGGCGGGCTGGGCGCTGGACTGCCCGCCGAGCGGTCGGCAGGTGGCGGGGCGTTGGTGGCTCTGGCGTCCCGACGGATCGGGGAGTCTCACCGGCCCCGCCGTACTCGCCGCGGCGTTCGGGCCCGGTCGGCACCTGCAGCCCTCGGAGGCACTCTGAATGAAGAGGACCACCATGGATGACGCGCCCAGGCTCGGCCTCCCGCTGGAGTGGCCGGAGCCCTCGGCGGACTGCGGAGTGTGCCAGGCGCTGGCACGGCAGCGTGCCGCAGCGGCGGTCCGGAACGACCAGTCCCGTGTATCGGACTGCAACGTGGAGATCCGCAACCACCACGCCGGCCGTCGGCGTCCGGGGCGGCAGTGAGCGGAACAAGGGGCGCGTTCAGCCCGGCGTCACCAGGCGGGCCTCGTACGCGAACACCGCCGCCTGCGTGCGGTCCCTCAGGCCCAGCTTCACCAGGATCCGGCTGACGTGGGTCTTGATCGTCGACTCGGCCACCACCAGCCGCCCGGCTATCTCCGAGTTCGACAGGCCCTGGGCTATCAGGACCAGCACCTCCGTCTCCCGTTCGGTGAGGTCTCCGTATGCCGCCTGGGCGGTGGCCGGGATGCCCGGGGCCTCGGACAGCTTCGAGAACTCCGTGATCAGCCGCCTGGTGACGGAGGGGGCCAGCAGGGCCTCGCCGGACGCCACCACCCGGACCCCGTCGGCGAGCTGCCGTGCCGAGGCGTCCTTGAGGAGGAAGCCGGAGGCTCCCGCCCGCAGCGCCTGGTACACGTACTCGTCGAGGTCGAAGGTCGTCAGTACCAGCACCTTCGCGGTGCCGTCCGCCGCGATGATTTCCCGGGTTGCCTCTATGCCGTTCAGCTCGGGCATGCGGATGTCCATCAGCACGACGTCGGGGGCGAGTTCGCGGACCTTCTCGACCGCCTCCCGGCCGTTGACCGCCTCGCCGACGACCTCGATGTCCGGCATCGCGTTCAGCAGGACCGAGAAGCCCTCGCGAACCATCATCTGGTCGTCCGCGATCAGGACACGGATGGTCATGCCTCACCTTCGCTCACCGTGGCCACGGGCAGGAACACCGCCACCTCGTAGCCACCCTCGTCCGTGGGGCCCGCCGTCATCTCGCCGTTCAGCATGGAGACCCGCTCCCGCATGCCGGTGATGCCATGGCCGGCGCCGGGCGAGGGCTTCACCAGGGCCGGGTGCGGCGGCGGGCCGTTGAGTATGCGCAGGCCCAGGCCGCCGAGGACATAGCCGACCTCGACCCGGGCGGTCGCACCGGGTGCGTGCCGCAGGGTGTTGCTCAGCGTTTCCTGGACTATTCGGTAGGCCGAGAGCTCCACGCCCTGCGGGAGTTCACGCACCGCTCCCGTCACCACCTTGTCGACGGTCAGGCCCGCGTCCCGCACATTGGCGAGCAGCGCGTCCAGGTCGGCGAGCGTGGGCTGCGGGGCCTCGGGCGCCTCGTAGTCCTCGGCACGCACGACGCCCAGGACCCGGCGGAGCTCGGTCAGGGCCGCCACCGCGTTCTCCCGGATGGTGGCGAAGGCGCGCTCCAGCTCCGGCGGCGGGTTCTCCACCCGGTAGGGCGCGGCCTCCGCCTGGATGGCGACCACCGACATGTGGTGGGCGACGACGTCGTGCAGCTCGCGGGCGATCGTCGTGCGCTCCTCCAGCAGCGTGCGGCGGGAGCGCTCGTGCTCGGTGACCGTCTGCTGGGCGGTCACCTCCTGCCGGGCCTGGCGGCGGATGTGCAGCACGGCGACGATCAGCAGGATGATCGCCGACAGGATCAGCATGGGGCCGGTGTTGGAGTCGTAGTAGCCCGAGCCGAGGAGGGTGTCCGCGAGCAGCCCGTAGGCCAGGGTCAGCGCCCACATCCACGCGGCCGTACGAGGCCGGGTGCGCACGGCGACGACCGTCAGCACCGTCAGGTGCGTCACGAAGCTGCCGGGGGGCCACGGCCACGGCTCGTACCACCCGCCGTAGAACATGCCGGAGAGCGGGGCCGCGACCAGGGAGGCCCAGAAGGCGCCGACCGGGCGGACCAGGGTCAGCAGGACCGGGGCCAGTGCGAGCAGACCGACGAACAGGTTGAGGGCCTCGCCGCGGCTCGACTCGGTCCCGACGAGCATCGCCAGCAGGCCCGCCGACACCACCAGCGCGTGCGGGGTCCACGCCGCGTACTGTCCCAGCCGGCCCTTCAGCCGACGGGTTATGGGGCCGTCGGCACTCACGCGAGGCAGCGGGCGGTAGGCGAAGGCGTCGTGGAACAGGTCCTGGCGCAGCCCCCGCAGGGCGTCCAGGGCCAGCCGGAACTCGGGGCTGCGCGCCGCGGCACCGCTCGGCGGTGCCGTGGGCCTGTGCGTCTGGGTCGTCTCGGTCACGTTCAAAACCGTACGGCCGGGTGGGGGTCCAGGTCGTCACCAGTGAGAGGGGTCATTCGGGGTCCCTCTCAGGTACTACGGGTCCGCTACTACGGGTCCGCTGCTACGGGTCCGCCCGGGGCGGTCTCTGGCGCCTCTCCGGCACGAACGAGCCGCACCCTTCCCTCACGTCCCTCAGTAGCCGGAGGGCCGGACCAGGCCCGACTCGTAGGCGAACACCGCCGCCTGCGTGCGGTCGCGCAGGCCCAGTTTCACCAGGATGCGGCCCACGTGCGTCTTCACCGTCTGCTCGGCCACCACCAGGTGCTGGGCGATCTCCGCGTTCGACAGGCCCCGGGCGATGAGGGCGAGCACCTCCGTCTCCCGCTCGGTCAGATCGCCGACGCGCTCCTTGAGCGGGGCGCGGGGCGTGCCGTCCAGCCGGGAGAACTCGGCGATCAGCCGCCGCGTGATGCCCGGCGCGAGGAGCGCGTCGCCGGCCGCCACCACCCGGACCGCCTCGGCCAGCTGGTCCGCGGAGGCGTCCTTCAGCAGGAACCCGGACGCGCCGGCACGCAGGGCCTCGTAGACGTACTCGTCGAGATCGAAGGTGGTCAGGACCAGCACCTTGATCTGCGGGGTGGCAGCGGTGATGCGGCGGGTGGCCTCGATGCCGCCGAGTTCGGGCATGCGGATGTCCATGAGGACGACGTCCGGGGCCAGCTCGGCGACCTTGGCCACCGCGTCCAGTCCGTCGACCGCCTGGCCGATCACGTCGATGTCCGGCTGGGTGTTGAGCAGCACGGTGAAGCCCTGCCGGACCATCTGCTGGTCGTCGGCGATGAGTACACGGATGGTGCCGCTCGTCATGGGGTTTCTTCTCCTGCCGGGTTGGGAGGTTGCAGGGTGTCCGGGGGTCGCAGGGTTACGTCGTCTGCCGTGTCGGGTCGGGGGAAGTGCAGCTCCGGGGCCGGGAGCCGGGGGTCGGTGGCCGGCCTGCGGGGGCCGTCGGGGTGCGGGCGGCCGTCCCTGGGGAGGAACGCCGAGACGGCGAAGCCGCCGTGCAGAGTTCTGGTCGCCGAGAGGTGGCCGCCGAGCATTGTCGCGCGTTCGCGCATGCCGAGCAGGCCGTGGCCCGCGCCCGGGGAGGGCTGGACCGGGCGTTCCGGTCGGGAGTTGATGACGCTCAGGTAGAGGCCTTCGGGGAAGTGCGTGAGCTCGACCCGGACAGTGGAGCCGGGCGCGTGCCGCAGGGCGTTGCTCAGCCCCTCCTGGACGATCCGGTACGCCGACAGCTCCACGCCCGGCGAGTAGGGCCGGCTCGGCTCGCCCCGGATGTCGATGCCGACGTGGAGTCCGGCGGCCCGGGTGTTGTCGATCAGGGCGTCGAGACGGTCGAGCGTGGGCTGCGGGGAGTCCGGGGCGGTGCCGGTCACGGCCTCGCCCAGGCCGTACGGGTCCTCGGGGTCCTCGGGGTGCTCGGAGCGCAGGACGCCGAGGACGCGGCGCAGTTCGGTGAGGGCCTCCAGGGCGTTGTTGCGGATGCCGTGGAGGTTCTCCTTGAGTTCCTCGGACGGGTTCTCCACCAGGTGCGGGGCGACCTGAGCCTGGATGGAGATCACCGACATGTGGTGCGCGACGACGTCGTGCAGCTCGCGCGCGATCCGGTTGCGCTCCTCCAGCAGGGTGCGCCGGGCGCGTTCCTCGGCGGTGATCGTCTCCTGCTGTACGAGTCGGGTGCGGGCATCTCGGCGCCCTCTGAGGGCGGCGCCCAGGAGGACGACTCCGATGAACAGGGTCACCGCGAACGCACCGGTCGACGAGTAGTTCGACGCGCCGATCAGCCCTTGGACGACACCGGTGACCAGCGCGGTCAGGGCCAGCGCCGTCGCCGACGCGCGGGCGGGTACGCGCAGGGCGAGCAGGAACAACACCGTGCTGTGCGCGATCATCGCCTCCCAGGTCCACGGCCAGGAAACGTCGGGCTGGGCCTGGCCGGACAGGAGTTGGGAGCGGGCGCCCATGGCCACCACGGTCGTGACCACCGTCGACAGCCACCACGCCGGAACCGGCCGCCACACGGCCAGAGCCACCGCCGCGGCCTGCGCCGCCGAGCACAGCAGACTGTAGTTCGGCCCCTGGCCGTAGCCGTCGGTCATCCGTTGCGCGTAGGCGAACAGGATGCCGACCGCGAGCAGGACGACCAGCCCGTGCGGCAGCCAGCGCAGCCACACCGAGGGCGGCAGCGGGTTGGCTGTCGTGGTCCACATCTCGTCGCGCAGCTCACGCAGCCAGCGGTACGCGGGTGAAGGCGCCGCCGCACGGGACGGCGGTGGTGCGGATGTGCGCGCCGTCGCACGGGACGGCGGTGGTGCGGATGTGCGTGGTGGTGACGCTGAGGCACGTCGTCCGTCGGCCGGTGGCCCGTTCTCCGCGTTCCCCGCCCCGTTCACAGGGTCAACCCTAGGCACGGTGGGCCGCCTTCGATTCCGTCGGACCGGAGTTGTGGTGCACGTGCACCACTGTGGATCCGCCGCCCCGACCGCCCCGGCGGCCCGCCTGTCCGCCGTGTTCGAAGGCGCGGAACGCACCCCAGCAGACCGCCAGTGCGGCAACGAAGACCGGTAGCCAGATGAGCCTGGCCGGTATCCAGACCAGGTCGTCGGGGCGGGTGTGCAGGCCGGGGAGGTGGCCGGCGAGCAGGCCGGTGGCCGTAGTGGCCATCAGGGCCGTCTGGTGCCACAGGAAGATCGTCATCGCGGAGAGGTTGAGCAGGGCGACCGCCGCCCAGGCCGGGGACCGGCGCATCGCCCGGCGCAGGGGACCGCGCAGCAGCAGGGCGAGCCCGCACTGGGCGAGGCCGAAGGTGACGGCGGCCAGGGTCGGCGGGTCGAGGTTGGAGACCCCGGCGCCGGGCACGCCGACCATCGACGCCGGATAACCGGCCCAGCCCACCAGTCCCGCCGTCGCCGCCGCCCCGCCCGTGAGCAGCAGCCACCCTGCGCGGCGGCGCTCCAACTCGCCCCGGGTCCACGCCGCGCCCAGCGTGTACGGCACCAGCCAGCCCGCGGCCACGTTCACCCAGCCGAGCCAGGACGGGCCGCCGAGGCCGAAGCGCACGAGGTCCACATGGAGGACGACGGCCAGCGGCCACAGCGGGTTGACCCGCGTCAGCAACGGGGTCGCCGCGGTCAGCGCGGCGAAGACCAGCAGGAACCACAGGGGCGACAGGGCGAGCTTGACCAGCGTCCGGACCGTCGTGAACTCCACGCCCGTCAGCAGCAGCGCCGCCGAGGCCACCGTCCACAGCGCCAGTACGGCCGCCACCGGCGCGAAGAGCCGGGCCAGACGGGTGATCAGCCAGCGCCCGTACGTCGTGCCGCGCGCCTGCGCCGAGGCGAGGCTCCGGGTCGCCACATGGCCGCCGACCAGGAAGAACACGGCGAGCGTCTGGAAGATCCAGGAGATCGGCGCCAGCCAGGGCATGTGCTGGAGCGGGCTGGACGCGCGCAGGGTGCCGCCGTCCGCCACCAGGGCGGTCACCAGCCAGTGGCCCAGCACCACGCCGAGGATCGCGAGGGCGCGCAGGGCGTCGACCGCGCGATCCCGTTCCCGGGGTGTCGCCGCGTCGATGCGGGTGGCGGATTTCCGAACGCCCCGGATGTACCGGACAGTCCGGTCGCGTATGTCACGCACGGGTCACCTCCGAGGTGTCGCCGAGGACGATCCGGGCGAGGTTGGCCAGGGAGACCGAGCCCGGCGTGAAGTAGTCGCTGTGGCCGCCGTCGCCGGCCGCGAAGACGCGGGCGCCGAAGACCGGTGACACGGGGTCGGTGCCGAAGCCGACCGTGACGCCGAAGAGGTCGGCCCTGATGTGCGGTGCCTCCGCGATCCAGTCGTCGCCGCCGCGGGCCGCCCAGACACGGGCGGACGTGTGCAGCGCCGCCGCCGAGTCCGCGCCCGTGCCGGGGCTGCCGATGAGCGCGATGTCGTCGATGCCGGTGCCGGCGGAGGCGGCGCGGGCGCAGACGACGGTGCCGTAGGAGTGGCAGACCAACGTGACGTGGGCCCGGCGGCCGGTGATGCCGCGCAGCTGTCGTATGAACTCGCGCAGCTTCGGGGCGGCTTGGTCGGCGCGGGTGGTGGTGAGGACGGTGGTGCTGATCGTGTCCGGGGTCTCGTAGCCGAGCCAGGCGACGACCGCCGGGCGGGTGCCCTGAGGGGCGTGCCGGGTCAGCCGGCCGTACAGGGCCGTGGCCGTCGCGCGGAAGCGGGCGTATGTGTCGAGGGTGGTGTCCGAGCCCGGGACGAGGACCGCTATGCGGTCGGCGTGGGCCAGGTCGCCGAACACCTCGGTGGCCCGGCCGGAGCCACGGCCGTCGAAGGCGAGAAGCGTACGGGACGGGTCGGCCAGGGAGCGGTCGGCGGCGGCGCGGCCGCGGTCGCCGTGCGCCTCGGCCATACGGGACGCTTCCGCGGCGTTGGCGCGGTTGGCGGCGTAGGCGTCGTCCAGGGTGGATGCCGTGAGCGGAGCGAGTACGGCGGGGGTGGGGGCCGGGATGCGGGGGTGGGCCGCGGCGGAGAGGGGGACTACGACGGCGGCGGTGACGAGGAGGGCGAGCAGGGAGCGGCGTAGTCGCCGGGCGGTGCGGAGGGGCGCCCTCCAGCCCCGCGGCCCCTCCGGCCCAGCCGTCGTCGTATCAACCCCGAACCCCAGGCCCATGCCGTCTTCCCTCCCAGTCCGCCCGCCCATCGGGCCTGTCTGGTTGGGAAATTACGGATCAGGGCTCGTCGTCCGCGTCCCGCCAGGGAGCTCTTCCGGCAGGTAGCTCTCAGGTACTACGGGTATGAGAGGGGCTCACCTAGGACGGGCATGAGAGCGACTCACCTATCACGCACATGAGAGGGCCTCACCTGTTACGGGCATGAGACGGCCTCACCAAGCCAACTGCCCAATCTCCTCGACCACCACCGCACACGCATCCGCCACCGGATCGATCAGCGGAAAGTGACCGACGTCCTCCAGCAGCGTCAGCCCCACCACCTCCCCCGCCTTCGCCGCCGCCTCCGCGTACGACTCGGCGACGGCCTGCGGAACATCCACGTCCGCGCGCCCCTGGACGAGCGTCGTCGCGATGCCGGTCGGCAGCAGCAGCGCCGGGTCGGCATACGGCTGCCGCTCCGCGAAGTGCGCCTCGCCACCCAGGAGTTGACGTACCGCTCCCCCGCACACATCCAGCTTGTCGGCCACCGCGAAGTCCGCGATCGGGGCCAGCGCCACCACGCCCCGCAGCTGCGCGGGCCGGTCCGTGCGCCAGGGCGCGTCCGCCGGGAGGACGTGCCGGGCGGCCGCCCACAGCGCCAGATGCGCGCCCGCCGAGTGGCCGGTGATCACCGTACGGCGGAAGTCGGCCTGCGGAAGGGCCTCCCGTACGAGCGCGGGGAGCGCGTCCAGCGCGGCGGCGACGTCGTCGAAGGTCTCCGGCCAGCGACCGGCGACCGGTCCGGTGCCCGGCCCGGTGTCCCCGTCCGGACTCTCGGCGCCCCGCCGGTACTCGACGCTCGCCACGGCGAACCCCCGGCGGGCCAGGAAGTCCGCGAACGGGCTGATGTGCCGGCGGTCGTACGGCGCCCGCCACGCACCCCCGTGCAGCACCACGACGAGCGGGGCGAGGGAGGTGGGCCCCGTGGGCTCGGTGCCGCGCGGGGCGTAGAAGTCGATCACCTGGTCGGGGTGGTCGCCGTACGCGGCCGTGGCGTCGGGGTCGACGGCCGGATGCGCGAAGGCGGACTCCTCCTCGGCGGCGGCCCGGGCTGCTGCGGCGTCGTCCGGCATGCTCCAACCTCTCAGCGGTGTAACGGGTTTGGCGGACCAGGGGAATCGGCCGTTGGCGGGGACGGTATCAGGCCGGTGACGTGCGGCTGCATGGGGATGTCACGCTCGGTGAGGGGCAGGGTGACGGTTCCACCGTTTCGTTTCCGCTGGTGAGTGACGGCAGGACACTCGCCCCCAGGAGTCCCCAGGAGTCCCCAGGAGTCCCCAGGAGTCCCCAGGAACCCCAAAGAACGCGGGCCAACGCGCGGCTGGTGCGCAGGACGTTGGCGGATCCCCGGCAGGGGGCACTGTTCCGCGCCGTCATCGCCGCCGCGAGGTGCGGGTGGCGGAGTGGGCGCCGTGCGTGGAACAGGGCGTCGCCCGGGGCGAGTTGCCCGTCGGGACGGACGCGGAGGCGGTCGTACGGGCGGTGTCTGCGCCCCCTCTACTACCAGTTGCTGACGACCGGGGCCCCCGCCACCCCCGCCGCGGAGCGCGCCGCGCGGGCGGCGCACGCGGCTGCCGTGGCGGGGGTGTACGTCACCAGGACGTGACCGGGGTCAGCGCAGCACCTCCGCCAGCACCCGCGCCGCCCGTTCCACATCCGCGAACCCGACATACAGCGGGGTGAAGCCGAACCGCAGCACATCGGGCTGCCGGAAGTCGCCCACGACCCCTCCCTCGATGAGCCGTTTCATCACGTCCCCGGCATCCGCGCACCGCAGCGCCACCTGGCTGCCGCGCTCCTCATGAGCGGCCGGAGTCACCGACTCCACGCGGCCCTCGGGCACATACGCCCCGACACACTCCAAGAAGAAGTCCGTCAGCGCGAGCGACTTGGCCCGCACCGCCTCGATCGAGACACCGTCCCAGACCTCCAGCGCGGCCTCCAGCGCCAGCATCGAGAGGATGTCCGGCGTACCGACCCGCCCGCGCACCGCACCCGGCGCCGGTTCGAAGGAAGCCCGCATGCCGAAGGGCTCCACATGCGAGTTCCACCCCGGCAGCGGCGAGTCGAACCGGTCCTGCAGCTCGGCCCGCACATACAGGTACGCCGGTGAACCGGGCCCACCGTTCAGGTACTTGTACGTGCACCCGACCGCCAGGTCCACCCCGTGCTCGTCCAGCCCCACCGGCAGCGCGCCCGCGCTGTGGCACAGGTCCCACACCGCCACCGCGCCCGCCGCGTGCACCGCGGCCGTCAGTGCGGGCAGGTCGTGCAGCCGGCCCGTCCGGTAGTCGACGTGGTTCAGCAGCACCGCGGCCGTGCGCCCGGACAGGGCGGCCGGCACCTCACCCGGCACCACCGCCCGCAGCGAGCACCCGGTCATCCGCGCCGCCGACTCGGCGATGTACCCGTCCGTGGGGAAGGTCGTCGCGTCGACCAGGATCTCGTCCCGGCCGGAACCGGCGGACTGCGCCATCCGCACAGCGGCCACCAGCGCCTTGAAGACATTGACGCTCGTCGAGTCGCCGACCACGATCTGGCCCGCCGCCGCGCCCACCAGCGGGGCGATCCGGTCGCCGATCCGCTCGGGCGCGGTCCACCAGCCGCTCTCCTCCCACGAACGGATCCGCAGCTCACCCCACTGACGGCGGACGACATCCTCGACCCGGCCCGGCACGCCGGCCGGCAGCGCGCCCAGCGAGTTGCCGTCCAGGTACACCACGTCGTCGAGGACGAACGCCGACCGCTTCCCGGCCAGCGGGTCCTCGCCGTCCCACTTCTCAGCCCGCAGGAGCAGTTCAGACATGGGACCTCGCCGTCCACAGCTCCGGGAACACGTTCTTGCGCGCCCGCTTCTCCAGCCAGGCCACCCCGGCCGAGCCGCCCGTGCCGGGCTTCGCGCCCATGGCGCGCCGGGTGGCGACCAGGTGGTCGTTGCGCCAGCGCCACACCAGTTCGGCGACGTCGGTCAGCGCCTCGCCCAAGCGGGCGAGTTCGGAGTTCTGGTCGCCCGCGTAGATCGCGGTCCAGGCCGCCTCGACCGCTTCCGACGGCTCGTACCGCTCGGAGACGTCGCGCTTCAGCACGGCCTCGGGGATCGCGTGGCCGCGCCGGGCGAGGAAGCGCAGCACCTCGTCGTACAGGCTCGGCTCGTGCAGCGCCTTCTCCAGCTCGGCGTGCACTCGGGGCGCGCCCCGGTGCGGGACCAGCATCGACGCGGACTTCTCGCCGAGCAGGAACTCCATCCGCCGGTACATCGCCGACTGGAATCCGGAGCCCTCGCCGAGGGCGGAGCGATACGAGTTGAACTGGGCCGGGGTCAGCTGGCCGAGCGGCTTCCAGGAGGCGTTCAGCGCCTCCAGCTCGCGGACGGAACGCTTCAGCGCCGCCACCGCCACCGGCACGTCGTCCTCGCGGAGCGCCTTCGCGGCGGTCTCCCACTCATGGACGACGACGGTGAACCACAGCTCCATCACCTGGGTCGTGACCAGGAAGACCATCTCTCCGGGATCGTCGGAGAGGGTGTGCTGGAGGTGGGTGAGCACGTCCGCCCTGACGTAGTCCTCGTACGGCGTTGTGCCATCGAAGTCGAGATGCGGGGTCTCGGGCTCGTTCGTTTCGTGAGCCTCTTGGGACATCGCTGTCTCCTGTTGTAACTCCGGGTAGCGGTCCGCCCCTGCCGTTACCGACACGGGGGCCCCGGTCCCCACCCGCATCCTCAGGGATGCCCCGGAACATCGCAAGGCCCGCCCAGGTCACACCGGGCGGGCCCGCAACAAAGGCGACTGATCCAGCGTCTGCTAACCCAGCGTCTGCGCCGCCGTCGGCGAGGAGTCCTTCAGGAACTGCGAGCAGCGCTCGTACTCCTCCTGCTCGCCGATCGCACCCGCCGCACGGGCGAGGGCGTGCAGGGCGCGCAGGAAGCCGCGGTTCGGCTCGTGCTCCCAGGGCACGGGCCCGTGGCCCTTCCAGCCGTTGCGGCGCAGGGCGTCCAGACCGCGGTGGTAGCCCGTACGGGCATAGGCGTACGACTCCACGACGCTGCCCCGTTCGAACGCCTCGTCGGCCAGCTGGGCCCAGGCCAGCGAGGACGTCGGGTACTTCGCCGCGACGTCGGCGGGCGCGGTCCCGCCCGCGAGCAGCTCACGCGGCTCCGGGTCGTCGGGGAGGTGGGTCGGGGGCGGTCCCCCGAGGAGGTTCTCGTGAATCGTCATGGGTCCCAGTCTGGTGCATCGCGGCGGAACGAGGGCAGTGGCGGTCGCCCGCATGCCGCCGACCCGCACCCGCCACGCTCCACAACCCCGCCAACCCGCACCCGCCACGCTCCACAACCCCGCCAACCCGCACCCGCCGCGCTCCCGACCCCCGCCTATCCGCGCCCCGGCCGCTCCAGCGGTGGCGAGGTCACGTTTCCGTGCCTGCGGCACTCGGGCCGCTCACAGCCCGGCGGCAGACGGCGTACGAACGTGAAGGCCAGCGCCGCCCCGACCACCAGCACGGCCGCGCACACCACCATCGCCCGGCCGAACGCCTCGTCGAAGGCGGCCGGCGCGCGGTACGCCTCCGGGCCCATCCCAGCCAGCAGGGGCAGCGCGGCGACCGCCACCAGGCCCGCCGCCCGCGCCGCCGCGTTGTTGATGCCGCTCGCCAGACCGGCCCGGGCCGTGTCCACGGAGGCCAGGACCGTGGCCGTGAGCGGCGCCACCAGGGTGACCATGCCCAGGCCCAGCACCAGCAGGGCCGGGAGCACGTCCGCCAGGTACGAGGCGTCCTGCCCCACCCGCAGCATCAGCAGCATGCCCGCCGCGCACAGCAGCGGGCCGACGGTGAGCGGGATGCGCGGGCCGATGCGTTCGCCCAGCTCGCCGGAGCGGGCGGAGAACAGCAGCATCAGGACGGTGGCCGGCAGCAGCGCCGTACCGGCGGCCAGGGCCGAGTAGCCGGAGACCACCTGGAGCTGGATCACGGCGAGGAAGAAGAAACCGCCGAAGGCCGCGTACACACACAGGGTGACCAGATTGACCGCCGTGAACTGGCGCGATCTGAAGATGTCCAGCGGCATCATCGGGTCCGGGCGGCGCTTCTCGACGTAGACGAAGGCGACGCCCGCAGCCACGCCCGCGACCGCCGTCACGGCGACGACGAGGGACCCCTCCGTGGCCTCGATCAGGGCGTAGGTGACCAGGGCGAGCGACAGTGCGCCCAGTGTCGCGCCGAGCACGTCGAAGCGGCCGTGTTTGCGGCCGTCGGCGGACTCGGGGACGTGCCGCAGGGCCACGGGGACGCACACCAGAGCGAGCGGGACGTTGAGCAGGAAGATAAAGCGCCAGCCGGGGCCGTCCACCAGCCAACCGCCGACGAAGGGGCCGACGGCCGCGCCGATGCCGCCGAAGCCGGACCACAGGCCGACCGCCCGCCCCCGGTCGTCGGCATGGAAGGAGGCCTGGATCAACGCCAGCGACCCCGGCGTGAGCAGGGCGCCGCCGACCCCCTGCAGCGCCCGGGCCGCGATCAGCACCTCCGCGTTCGGCGCGAGCCCGCACAGCAGCGAGGCGACGGCGAACCACACCACGCCCATGACGAAGATCTTCCGTCGGCCGTAAGTGTCGCCCAGCGAGCCGCCCAGCAGGATCAGCCCGGCGAGCGTGAGCATGTAGGCGTTGACCGTCCACTGGAGTGCCGCCAGGTCGGCGTCCAGGTCGCGGCCGATGCGGGGCAGGGCGACATTGACGACGGTCGAGTCCAGCAGGGCCATGCTGGAGCCGAGCACGGTGGTGAACAGGATCCACTTGCCCTGGGACGAGGCCAGCCGGACATCGGGCATGCCCCCAGGTATACAGCGAGCCCGGCGCTGTTGCGCCGGGCTCGTCGGGGAAGTCCGGGTACTACTTCAGCTTCGTACCGGCCGAGCGCAGGTTCTGGCAGGCCTCGACGACCCGCTTGGCCATGCCCGCCTCGGCCAGCTTGCCCCAGGTGCGCGGGTCGTAGGTCTTCTTCGAGCCGACCTCGCCGTCGACCTTCAGGACGCCGTCGTAGTTCTTGAACATGTGGTCGGCGACCGGGCGCGTGAAGGCGTACTGCGTGTCGGTGTCGATGTTCATCTTGACGACGCCGTTCTCCAGCGCGGTCTGGATCTCCTGCTCGGTGGAGCCGGAGCCGCCGTGGAAGACGAAGTCGAAGACCTTGGCGTCGGCGGGACGGCCGTACTTGGCGGCGACGCCCTCGTTGAGCTCCTTCAGCAGCTCGGGCCGGAGCACGACGTTGCCCGGCTTGTACACGCCGTGCACATTGCCGAAGGACGCGGCCAGCAGGTAGCGGCCCTTCTCGCCCAGGCCCAGCGCCTCGGCGGTGCGGATCGCGTCGTCGACCGTGGTGTACAGCTTGTCGTTGATCTCGTGGGTGACGCCGTCCTCCTCGCCACCGGTCGGCGTGATCTCCACCTCGAGGATGATCTTCGCGGCGGCGGCGCGGGCGAGCAGTTCCTGGCCGATGGCCAGGTTGTCGGCGAGGGTCTCGGCGGAGCCGTCCCACATGTGGGACTGGAAGAGCGGGTTCTCGCCGCGGGCGACGCGCTCCTCGGAGACCGCGAGCAGCGGACGGACGTACCCGTCGAGCTTGTCCTTCGGGCAGTGGTCGGTGTGCAGGGCGACCGTCACGTCGTACTTCTTGGCGACGATGTGCGCGAACTCGGCCAGGGCGACCGCGCCCGTGACCATGTCCTTGCTGTGCTGACCGCCGAGGAACTCGGCGCCGCCGGTCGAGATCTGGATGATGCCGTCGCTCTCGGCCTCGGCGAAGCCGCGCAGAGCCGCGTGCAGGGTCTGGGACGAGGTGACGTTGATGGCCGGGTAGGCGAACTTGCCTGCCTTCGCCCGGTCGAGCATCTCGTTGTAGACCTCGGGGGTTGCGATGGGCATCTGTCCGCTCCTTGTATGTGCGGGTTGGCGTTCTGCGTGCTTACGGCCCTGACCTAGACCTTGGGGTGCGACGTCATCGTCGGCCCCATCTTTCCAGACGAACCGGGATGCTCTAAGAGGCGCTCAGTCCAGACCGAGCTCGTCCTTCGAGTACGCGTACAGGTACGGCACCCCCGCGCCCTCCTGGATCTTCTCGGCCGCGCCGGTCGCCCGGTCGACGATCGTCGCGACGGCCACGACCTCGGCGCCGGCCTCGCGCACCGCCTCGACGGCGGTGAGCGGGGAGCCGCCGGTGGTGGAGGTGTCCTCGACGACCAGCACGCGGCGGCCGGCGATGTCCGGGCCCTCGACCCGCCGCTGCAGGCCGTGCGCCTTCGCGGCCTTGCGTACGACGAACGCGTCCAGCCTGCGGCCCCGCGCGGCGGCGGCGTGCAGCATCGCGGCGGCGACCGGGTCGGCGCCCATGGTGAGCCCGCCGACGGCGTCGAAGTCCAGGTCGGCGGTCAGGTCCAGCAGCACCTGGCCGACCAGCGGGGCGGCCTCGCCGTCGAGGGTGATGCGGCGCAGGTCGACGTAGTAGTCCGCCTCCAGACCCGAGGAGAGGGTCACCTTGCCGTGCACCACGGCCTTGTCCTTGATCTGCTGCAGCAGCGCGCCACGTACGTCCGTCATGCCGACCAGCTTAGAGCCGCCTCCAGCGCCAGGTGGTCGTGGCCTCCAGCGGCTCCAGTGGCGTGACCAGGCGCGGGAGGGTGTTCAGCCCGTCGGGCGGCCCGGTCTGCGGCTCCACGCAGACGGCGGCCTCCTGCTCGTCGTACACCACGACCCACTCCTCGGGGCTGGTGACCTTCAGCTCCAGCTGTTCCGGCCAGGTGAGGGTGACGTCGACCCCGCCGGGCATGCCGAAGCAGTCGTCCCAGGGGCCGGGCTTGACGTCGAGGCGATTGCCGGTGGGGAGGTGGTCGTCGCCGCGCTCCTCCTGCCAGGCGGGGCTGAAGTCGATCTGTACGTCGGCCCCGCCGAGGTTCCGGCTGAACCACGGGTGCCAGCCGATCTGCGCCGGGAAGGAGTCGTCATACGTCTCGACGGCCATGGTCAGCGTCAGGGCGTCCGGTGTGAGGCCGATCGCGTGGGTGACGCGGCCGGAGTAGGGCCAGGGCTCCACCAGGTCGTACGTCAGGACCGCCTCGTCGGCCGTGACGCGCGCGGGGTGCCAGGCGCCGTCGCGGGCGGTGCCGTGGATGGCGTGCGGCGGGGCGTTGAGCGGCAGCTGGTGCAGGGTGGCGCCGGTGCGGAACCGGCCGTCGCGCATCCGGCCGCACCAGGGGACCATCGGGAAACAGCCGAAACGGTCGCCCTGGCGGAGGAGTTCGGTGCCGCCGACGCGGAGTCCCGCGACACGGCCGCCGTTGTCGGGCCGCACGGTCACTTCCGCGTCGCCCGCGGTCAGCGTGATGGGTTCGTTACTCACGGGACGACCCTACTGGGGAGATCAAGAGGGCCTGTCCGGCTTCAGCCGCTCAGTGGCGGCGGCGCAGGGCGCGCGGCCCACGAACAGTTGCCGTCGCGGCCCGTACTCACGGGACGACCCTACGGGGAGATCGACAGCGCCTGTCCGGCCGCGGCCGCTCAGTGGCGGCGGCGCAGGGCGCGCGGCCCACGAACAGTTGCCGTCGCGGCCCGTGGGAAGACAGCGACGACAGCACACGACCCGCGACCCACGAACGACGGCAGTCGCGACCTGTCGCGCGGCGGGAACCCAGCCGCGACGGCACCCGGCCCGACCACCAATGGCGCCCGCCGGCGGCCTCTCCGGCCGGCGAGGTCTCAGTGGCGGCGGCGCAGGGCGCGGCCGACGACGATGGCGGTCGCCACCACCAGCGCGGCCGCCGGGGCCCAGCGCAGGGTGGGGTTCTGCGCGACGGTCTGCGGGGCCGGGACGGGGGCGTAGCGGCCTCGGGGCGGGGCGTGGTCGACCTCCTCCGCGCTGCGGCCGATCATCGTGCGGCGCGCGTGCGCGGCTTCGGCGGGCGGCTCGGCGGACTCGGCGAAGTCCCGGGCGACGGGGGATTGCTGCGCGCCCTGGGCGACGGGGGGTTCCGTCGCGTCCTGGGCAGCAGGGGGTTCCGTCGCGTCCTGGGCGGCGGGGGGCTCTTCGGGGCGGTCGTCGATGAGGTCGGGTTCGTCAGTGGTGGGGTCGAGGGAGGGGGGCGGGACCTCGGTGTCGAACACGGAGGGGGATGCCGCCGGCGCCGTCTCCTGCGGCTCGCGGCCGGCGTCCGCAGCCAGGTTCTCCGCCGTGCGGCCCAGCAGGCGGGTCACGGCGGAGTGGACCGTTTCCTCGGGCAACTCGGTGATGCGGCCGTCGGCCGACGCGGTGCCCTGGACGGTGAGTGTGGTGCCGCCGTCGGTGTCGCGGAGGCGGACGGTGAGCGCGAGCTTGACCGAGCCGGTGCCCCGGGTCTCGGCGGCGTCGCCCTCGACGGCGTACGAACCGTCGTCCTGCGCGGCGATGCGCAGGGTGCCGCGGTAGGTGATGGAGTGACTGCCGATCCGCATCTTGAGCCGCCCGGCGACGGGCTCGGCCCCCGCCTCCTGCTGGAGCCCGGGAACCGCCCGGGCGACCCGCGCGGGGTCGGCCAGCGCCGCGGCCAACCGGTCGGAGGGAACCGGAACGAACACCTCATGCTCCATGGCGATCGAGCCTACCCGGGGGTGGGCGAAAGTACGCTCCCCTCGACAGCAACTCGCCCGGCAACTCCCCCATGCCCTCAGTACCGCGGGTGCACCAACGTCGACGCCGGCAGCCCCGTCATCCGTGGCGTCAAGGCCTGCCCGGCCGCGTCCAGCGGTGGCGTCGCCTGCGCGGCGGCCAGGACGAAGCCCCAGTCGTGGGGGGTGTGGGCCGGGCCGGGGGTGCGGTCGGCGGTGAAGGCGGAGTCGTGGCCCGACACCCGGTACGGGGCCGTGTGCAGGCCCGCCGCGCGGATCGTCGCCTCGACCGTCCAGAAGACCCGCGGGTGGGAGCGGAACGGTCCCGCGTGCACGGACAGGCGGCCGTCGTCCGCCAGGGTGCGCCGGGCGAGGCCGTAGAACTCCTGGGAGTACAGCTTGGTGCTGTCCGTGATGCCCGGGTCGGGCAGGTCCGCGATCACCACGTCGTACGCCGCCGCCGGCGCGCCCCGCAGCCAGCGGAAGGCGTCCGCCGTGGTGACGTGGACGCGGGGGTCGTCGTAGGCGTGGTCGTTGAGGTCGGCCAGCGCGGGGTCCTCGCCCGCCAACTCCACGACCGCCGCGTCGATTTCGACGATGTCGACGTGCCGTACGCCCTGGTGCCGCAGCACCTCGCGCGCGGCGAGGCCGTCCCCGCCGCCGAGGATGAGTACGCGCGCGTGCGTGCCGTTCATCGCGGGGTGCACCAGCGCTTCGTGGTACCGGCGTTCGTCGCGGCCGCTGACGCGGAGCCGGCCGTCGATGAAGAGGTCGAGAGGGCGGCCGTCCCTGCCGCCGGTGAGGACGACCTCCTGGACGTCCGTCTGCAGGGCGACGCGTACGTCCCGGCCGTAGACGGCGGTGCGGGCGGCGCGTTCGAAGTCGTCGACGAGGACGGCGGCCGAGGCGAGGATCGCGAGGACGGCGACGTTGGCGACGAGCAGCAGCCAACGGGCACGGCACGTCAGGTCGCGCCGGAACAGGCCCAGGACCAGGCAGCCACCGGCGACGACGTTGACGGCGCCGGTCAGCAGGGCGCCGGTCAACTGGCCGAGGAACGGCAGCAGAAGGAAGGGGAAGGCGAGGCCGCCGACCAGGGCGCCGACGTAGTCCGCCGCGAACAGGTCGGCCACCGCGCCGCCCGCGTCCTGGCGGCGGATGCGCTGGATCAGCTCCATCAGCAGCGGGATCTCCGCGCCGATCAGCAGTCCGATGACGAGGGAGAAGGCGACCAGCAGCCAGCGCGGGCCGTTGACCCACAGGCCGCCCCAGTCCCCGGTCCAGGCGAAGACGGCGTACAGGGCCATCGCGCTGCACCCGCCGACCAGGGCGAGGGCCGCCTCGACCGCGCCGAAGCCGGCGGCGGCGTGGCGGCGCAGCCGCTTGGCGGCGAGCGAGCCGATGCCCATCGCGAAGACCATGACGGACAGCACGACGGAGGCCTGGGTGACCGAGTCGCCGATCAAGTACGCGGCCAGGGCGACCAGTTCGAGTTCGTACACCAGTCCGCAGGCCGCGCAGACGAAGACGCCCGCGAGGACCAGGAACCGTCCGGTTGCCTGCCGCACTGGGATCCGCGCGGGGGCGCGCCAGGGGGCGGGGTGCCGGGTGGGGCTGGCGCGTGCGGGTCGATCACGACTGCGACGTTACGTCACGGGTGCGGTGCGCTTCGTCACCCACACGTGTGGAACCGCGTGTTGTCGAGGCTCGGGGCGTTTGAGCCCGCCCTCAGTCGCCGGACGGGCTTATGAGCTCACGGCGTTGCGGGTTCACCGCTCGTCTCACCCCCACTCTCGTCCGCGTCGCGACCAACTGGCCGTCCTGTGGGTACGCGTGCCAGGTGCGCCAGTGCACCTGGCCCTCGTGGCGCTGGGCGAGCAGGGCCGTGAAGGCGTGCGGGCTGCCGGGGAAGACGCCGACAAGGCCGTTGGGGTGGTCGGAGACGAGGGCCAGCAACTCCTGGGCGCGGCCCGCGAAGGAGCCCGGTGACAGGGCCTCGACGCGCGCGGCGAACTCGTACTCCCAGTCCCCCACCCGCTTGGCGACGCCGAGCGGCAGGGGCGTACTGCTGCCGGGAATGCACGCCACCGTCTCCGAGCAACTGCTCCGCTTCTCCTCCAGGAGCACCTGGTGGGACGCGCCGAGCAGGCGCAACTGGAGCTTGGCACCGGCCAGTTCGAGGTCCAGGGTGGCGAGGGCGGGCAGTGGTTCACGGCCCAGCGCCCAGGCGAGGTCGGCCGCGCGCGTGTCGGTGTAGGAGGTGTTCAGGGTCGTGAGCATGGATCGGCTCCGCTAGCACGCAAAGAAAGGCGGTGTGGGTCCGGCGCGCCCCGGTCGACACCGGGAGATCGGCCCGGCGGCCCGTCAGGAGCCCGGTCGGTGGCGGGGTCCGCAGGACGTCCGAGGGCCGCGTTGGTGGTTAAGAGGGAATCATGAACTGTGGCGACGCCACAGCGTTTTTACCCAACTTCGTGGGGTTTCCATCCCTCAGAGGGCTTATCAGCTCAACTGTTCAACCACGGCGTACGCCTGAGCGAGGTTGGCGTACGCCGGAGTGAGCGCGAAAGGCGACTGCCCGGCGCACACCACGGCGCCCGCCCGGACCGACGGTCCCGGCGGGCGCCGCGCGGCGGGGATGCGGTTCCCCCTTCCGGAGCTCGGCTGCCCCGTGTCAGCTGCCTCCCCCGCATCCACCGCCGCCACCTCCGCAGGACGAGCCGCCCCCGCAGGAGTGCCCGCCCCCGGAGTCGCCCGAGCCGCTGTCTCCCCCGCCGAACCACCCGCCGCTGCTGCCGCCGTCCCCGTACGAGCGGCTGCGCCGGCGGGACCGCGCGCCCACCCTGCTCCGGCCGCTACGGACCGAGGTCGCGATGCCCCCGACGAGCACGCAGATCATGAAGAGCGCCAGGATGATGCCGATGACCATGGCGTCACCCTCCTTCCGTTTCCCCCGAAGCGGCCCCCCGTGGGCGCCTCGTTCGCTTGCGTGCCGAGGGGATGCCCGGCCGCCGCGCGGCCCAAAGCAGAGTTGAGGAAGTCCAGAGCTTGAGCGCAGGATGGCCGCCATGACCTCCACCGAGCGCCCCTTCCTCAACCGCCGCCTCGCAGAGTTCGGAACGACGATCTTCGCGGAGATGTCCGCGCTGGCCCTGAGCACGGGCTCGATCAATCTGGGCCAGGGCTTCCCCGACACCGACGGCCCCGAGGAGGTCCGGGAGGCGGCCGTACGGGCGCTGCGCGAGGGCCGGGGCAACCAGTACCCGCCCGGCCCGGGCATCCCCGAGCTGCGCGCCGCCGTCGCCGCGCACCAGCAGCGCCGCTACGGGCTGTCGTACGACCCCGCCGCCGAGGTCCTGGTCACCGCGGGCGCCACCGAGGCGATCGCCGCCGCGCTGCTGGCGCTGGTCGAGCCCGGTGACGAGGTGATCGCCTTCGAGCCGTACTACGACTCGTACGCGGCGTGCATCGCGATGGCGGGCGGCACCCGGGTGCCGGTCACCCTGCGCCCCGACGAGGGTTCGTTCCGCCTGGACCTCGACGAACTGCGCGCCGCCGTCACCGACCGCACCCGGCTGCTGCTGATCAACACCCCGCACAACCCCACCGGCATGGTGCTCACGCGCGCGGAGCTGACCGCGATCGCCGAGCTGGCCGTCGAGCGGGATCTGCTGGTGGTGACCGACGAGGTGTACGAGCACCTGGTCTTCGACGACGCCGAGCATGTGCCCCTGGCCACCTTCCCGGGGATGCGCGAGCGCACGGTGACGATCGGGTCGAGCGGCAAGACGTTTTCGTTCACCGGTTGGAAGGTCGGGTGGATCACCGCGGACGGCCCGCTCGTCGCCGCCGTCCGGACGGCCAAGCAGTACCTGACCTACGTCAGCTCCGGCCCCTTCCAATACGCGATCGCCGAAGCGTTGCGCCTGCCGGACGCGTACTTCGACAACTTCCGCGCCGACCTACGACGCAAGCGCGACCTGCTGGGCGACGGCCTGCGCGCGGCCGGGTTCGAGGTCTACCAGCCCCAGGGCACGTACTTCATCACCACCGACATCACGCCCTTCGGTGAGAAGGACGCCTACGCCTTCTGCCGTGCGCTCCCCGAACGCTGCGGCGTCGTCGCCATCCCTAACTCCGTCTTCTACGACGACCCCGACGCCGGCCGCAGGCAGGTGCGCTTCGCCTTCTGCAAGCAGCGGGCGGTACTGGAGGAGGCGGTGAAGCGGCTGAAGACGCCGGCCGGGTGAGGCGGCGGGCTCCGGACACGGCAAGAGCCCGGCCCGGGCACCCGACCTTGCCGGTCGGTGCCCTGGCCGGGCTCCCGTGACGCCCGACTACTCCTCGTCCTCGGGCTTGTCCGCGTCGTTGATCTCCTTCTCCAGGCCGAGCTGCTCGACCAGCCAGCGGTCGAACTCGATGGCCGCGCGCACCCAGCTGACCGTCGAGGAGACGAAGAACTCCAGGTTGACGCCGGTGCCGATCAGCATCTGGGCCTCGCCGATGAGGCGGACGGTGCCGTCGTCATGGGTGTGGCTGTAGACCTTCGGCCACAGGGTCCGCCGGTTCCAGTCGTCGATGGACTCCAGAAGCTGCGGCTTCTCGTCGATCGGGTGGGGGCGGTCGTAGAAGGTCCGCACCGAGAAGACCTGCTGGTCACCCTCGCCGCGGAACATGAAGTACGTACGGAACTGCTCCCACGGCGCCGCGAGGTCACCCTCTTCGTCGACGACGTACTTCAGCTCCATCTGGTCGAGGAGCTGCTTCACAAGGTCCTGATCCGGGACGACGGGGCCCGCCGGTCCTTGGGGCTCGGGCTGGGGCTTGCCCCCGAAGTTCGGAATCGAGGACGGGTCGATGGTCACCGTGAATTTCCCTTCGTACGGATTCCGCCATCCTCCCCCATGCGGGGAGGGGGGTGGCAAGCCCCGACGTAGTCTGTCAGCCGTCGGCGGACGTGATCCGGCCGGACGGCCGGTGCGAGGCGGGGCGGGGGCTCATGGCGGAGAAACGGGACGTCGCGACGGCTGTCCAAGGGGCGCCCCGGGGCCGTACCCGGTGGGGGATCTTCGCGGCCGTCGCGGCCCTGCCGGGACTGATCGTGGTCCTGCTCGTCGGCGCCATGCTGGCCTTCGTCCTGACCGACGACGAGGAGATCGGCCGGTACGCCGCCGAGAACGCCGACTGCGCCGAGGCGCTGGGCTTCGGCGGGGCCGCGCTGCCCGCGGGCGTCGAGGCCGAGTCGTGCACGGTGGCGCACGGCATCGACACGGCCTACACGGCGGTCTTCCGGATGCCCCGGGCGGACTTCCGCGCCTGGCTCGCCGACACCTACCCGGACGCCCCGGCGCCGCGGACCGAGTGCGCGGACGCCGACGCGGAGCTGTGTGTCGACCTCGGCGTCTACACGGGGGGCCTGCCCAAGGGCGTCGAGGCGCACGGCGTGCACATGGACGTGGACCACGAGGGCACCGAGACCGCCCAGGTGCGTTTCTCGGCGTTCACGACGTGACGCGGCGTTCACGACGTGACACCGAGAAGCGCACGGACGGCAGCTACAGCGTCTTCCCGGTCGCCGGGCCCACGATCAGGCCCTCTCCGAACGTGTCCACCCGGACCGTGTCCCCGTCCTTGATCTCGCCGGAGAGGATCTCCTTGGCGAGCCGGTCCCCGATGGCGGTCTGGACGAGGCGGCGCAGCGGGCGCGCGCCGTACGCCGGGTCCATGCCCTCGTCGGCGAGCCAGGCCAGGGCCTCGTCGGTGACCTCCAGGCCGAGTCGGCGTTCGGCGAGCCGCCGGGCCAGCCGGTCGATCTGGAGCCGGGCGATCCGGCTCAGCTCGTCCTTGTTCAGCGCGGAGAAGACGACCAGGTCGTCGAGCCGGTTGAGGAACTCCGGCTTGAAGGACGCCCGGACCACCTCCAGCACCTGCTCCTTCTTCTCCTCCTCGCTGGACATCGGGTCCACCAGGAACTGGCTGCCCAGGTTGGAGGTCAGCACCAGGATGGTGTTGCGGAAGTCGACCGTCCGCCCCTGACCGTCCGTCAGCCGTCCGTCGTCCAGCACCTGGAGCAGGATGTCGAAGACCTCCGGGTGCGCCTTCTCGACCTCGTCGAGCAGGACGACGCTGTACGGCCGGCGCCGGACCGTCTCCGTCAGCTGGCCGCCCTCCTCGTAGCCGACGTACCCGGGCGGGGCGCCCACGAGCCGGGCGACACTGTGCTTCTCGCTGTACTCGCTCATGTCGATGCGGACCATGGCCCGCTCGTCGTCGAAGAGGAAGTCGGCGAGCGCCTTGGCGAGTTCGGTCTTGCCGACGCCGGTCGGGCCGAGGAAGAGGAAGGAGCCGGTGGGCCGGTCCGGGTCGGCGATACCGGCGCGGGACCGTCGTACGGCGTCGGACACGGCACGGACGGCCTCGGTCTGCCCGATGAGCCGCTTGCCGATCTCGTCCTCCATCCGCAGCAGCTTCTGCGTCTCGCCCTCCAGGAGCCGCCCTGCCGGGATGCCGGTCCAGGAGGCGACGACGTCCGCGATGTCGTCGGAGCCGACCTCCTCCTTGACCATGGTGTCCTTGGCGACCTCCTCCTCGGCGGCGGAGGCGGCCTGAAGGTCCCGCTCCACGGCCGGGATCTCGCCGTACAGCAGCTTGGAGGCGGTGTCGAAGTCGCCGTCGCGCTGGGCGCGTTCGGCCTGCCCGCGAAGTTCGTCGAGCTTCTCCTTCAGCTCGCCGACCCGGTTGAGGGACTGCTTCTCCTTCTCCCAGCGGGCGTTGAGGCCGCGCAGCTCCTCCTCCTTGTCGGCGAGGTCGCGGCGCAGCTTGTCCAGGCGCTCGCGGGAGGCCGCGTCGGTCTCCTTGCTGAGGGCCATCTCCTCCATCTTCAACCGGTCGACGGCACGCTGGAGTTCGTCGATCTCGACGGGGGACGAGTCGATCTCCATACGGAGGCGGGAGGCCGCCTCGTCGACGAGGTCGATGGCCTTGTCGGGGAGGAAGCGGGAGGTGATGTACCGGTCGGACAGGGTCGCGGCCGCGACCAGCGCGCTGTCCGCGATCTGCACCTTGTGGTGGGCCTCGTAGCGGCCCTTGAGTCCGCGCAGGATGGCGATGGTGTCCTCGACGGTCGGCTCGGCGACCAGCACCTGCTGGAAACGCCGCTCAAGGGCGGGGTCCTTCTCGATCCGCTCGCGGTACTCGTCGAGGGTGGTGGCGCCGACCATGCGCAGCTCACCGCGGGCGAGCATGGGCTTGAGCATGTTGCCCGCGTCCATGGCCGAGTCGCCGCCGGCGCCGGCGCCCACGACGGTGTGCAGTTCGTCGATGAAGGTGATGATCTGCCCGTCGGAGTCCTTGATCTCGGCGAGGACGGTCTTCAGCCGCTCCTCGAACTCCCCGCGGTACTTCGCCCCGGCGACCATGGCGCCGAGGTCGAGCGCGACGAGCCGCTTGTTGCGCAGGGACTCGGGCACGTCGCCCTTGACGATCCGCTGGGCGAGCCCCTCGACGACGGCGGTCTTGCCGACGCCGGGCTCACCGATCAGCACGGGGTTGTTCTTGGTACGGCGGCTGAGCACCTGCACCACCCGCCGGATCTCCTGGTCCCGCCCGATGACCGGGTCGAGCTTGCCGTCGCGGGCGGCGGCGGTGAAGTCGGTCCCGAACTTCTCCAGGGCCTTGTACGACCCCTCGGGGTCGGCCGTGGTCACCCGGCGTCCACCGCGCGCCTTGCGGAAGGCCTCCAGCAGCTTCTTCGCGTCGGCGCCCTGCCGGGTCAGCACCTCGCCGGCCGCGCCGCCCTTCGCGGCGATGCCGATGAGAAGGTGCTCGGTGGAGACGTACTCGTCGCCGAGGTCCTGCGCCCTGGCCTGGGCATCGGCGATCACGGCGAGCAGCTCGCGGTTCGGCTGCGGGGGCGCGACGGTGGAGCCGGTCACGCTGGGCAGCTGGGCGAGGACCTTCTCCGCGCCGGCGCGTACGGCGGCCTGATCGGCGTCGACGGCGGCCAGCAGGTCGGTGATGTTCTCGTTGTCCTGCCCCTGGAGCAGAGCAAGCAGCAGGTGCGCGGGGGTGAGGTCGGGGTGCCCCTCGGTCACGGCCCGGTTGCCGGCGGCGTTGATCGCGTCCCGGCTCCGGTTGGTCAGCTCGGCGTCCACGTGTCCGTTCTCCTCCTTGCGTGAGCCTCTGACTCAGGCAACGTGCATAAAGTTGAGTCTATTCCACTCAAGGGTGAGGGTGGGGGCGACCCAGGGTCTTTATGGAGTACCCGGAGGAAGTCTTGAACGCGCCAACGACGGCGAGCGGCACTTTTCAGCCACACTCGAACGCCCGCCCGATAGGCCGTGATAGCGGGAAATATCCCGCAAAAACTGCAGCGGCGTCACCGTGTTCAGGTCACGGTGACGCCGCTGCGGGGGGAAGCACCTGAGCGATCTGTTACGACGGGGGAATCGCGTCAGGCACTGCGGGGGGTGGCCGAGATGGTCATGGGGTCGGAGGTCTCCGGCTCCGCCAGCCGATGGTCGCGCTGGTCCAGGTTCACAAAGATCATTCCGTACCGGATGGCGCACCGCACGGGCTGCGGCGCCCCCCGAGGCCGCCGCAGACACCGGTACGCCCGCACGTCTCCGTCGTCGTCCCGGGTCACGACGACGGGCTCACCGAACACGGTCACCATCAACGAGTCACCGCTGTGGGGGATGGCGGTGGCCAGGTCGATGAAGTGCCAGCCGGAGCGGTAGGCAGTGGCCATTTCTCGACGGAAGGAGCGGTCGTCGGGTGGGGTGGTCATGCCGACCCCTGCCCGCCGCTGCTCTCCTCGACGATGCTGCTCGGCCAGGAACTGTCCTTGGCGATCGTGACAGCCTGCCCCTTGCTGGGCCAGCTGCTGTCCGCTCGCGAGTCGCCCTTCGCCTCCGAGAGGCCACTCAGGACTCCGAAGGCCACAACGGTGGAGAAGGCGGCGACAAGAAACGAGCGAAGCATTCTGTTCCGCATAATCGGCTTCGTCCTCACTTGAAGGTCCCCTCTTCCCCCGTCGAGTAAGACGATGGCTCATTCGGGCACTTCATGGCCACACGATCGGTGCATCATGTTCCTGCATGTTCAGGACCCTGGGGGGTGGAGATTTGGCAGCGAACCAGACTAAAGCGACACATCACCATGCGATGACTGAGATGTGTGCGGAAGGCGGCCGTCTCTATGCAAACGCGCTGCGCACAGGGCGTATCGCACGCATCGACGTGGAGCCCGCACCCTGCCTGATGGAGTTCGCTCTGCTCTACCCAGATCCTGACGACGCGAACTGGCTGATCCCCATTCCCGCGTCCGTTGCCCTGGCACAGCGACTCAATCCCATCGAACGGGAGATCGCCGAGCGCAGGCGGTTGTCCGTCGAGCTTGCCGATACCCTCCAGCCGTTCATGGACCTCAGTACTCAGGTGACGGGGAGCACGCACTCCGTCACTGTGCTGGAGGGCGGTGAGCGGATCAACGCCGCCCTCAATCTGGCCACCGCCCAGTGCCAGGTCGAAATGCTCACGGTCCAGCCGAGCAACCGCATCTCGGAGGCCAGCCTTCTGCAGGGCCTGGAGCGGGACCGGCCGCTGATCGAACGCGGCGTGCGGATACGGACCCTCTACCAGCACACAGTGCGGTACAACCCTGGGAAGCTCGCCTATGTGGCCCGGCTCTCCGACGGAAAGGTGGAGTACCGCACCATCGACGAGTTGGTCGAGCGCCTCATTATCTGCGACGAGTCGGTCGCCTTCATCCCTACTCGCGACGACCAGCAGGTCGCCTTGGAGCTGCGCCACCCCGGACTCATCCGCTACCTGATCAAGGTCTTCGAGTTCATGTGGAGCCGCGCGGTACCGCTGACCGAACACGCGCCCTACGAGACCGCCCCCAACGGCATCACCGACATCCAGCACTCCATCGCCAAACTCCTCGTGGAGGGCCACGTCGACGAGGCAATCGCCCGCCGCCTCGGCATGAACGTACGCACCTGTCGAGCCCACATAGCCAAGCTGGCCTCGGCCCTGGGCAGCGGCAGCCGGGCCCAACTCGGCTACCTGATAGCCCAGTCGGGCATCCTGACTGGCGATCACCGACCGTCGGGAGGGGAGAGCCTGGCGTGACCATAGATACGCATACTGATCCAGCGAGGAGGTGTGTGCGACAGACCTGGCACTAGACGCCCGCGCCTTGGGCGAGGGTTCCGCGTCAGAGGAGGACGCCACTATGGTGACCTGCCTGCTGCACCCCGGACTGCTCCGCCCGGACATGGACGACATGCGCCGGCTGCGACCACTCAACCCTGCAGCGGCTCTCTCGCTGCTGCTGCGAAATGCCGCCGAGGACATCGCCAAGCGCCGCCAGGCCGAGACACGTCTGGCCGAAGCGTTCGGGCCGCTCCTGGTCTTCGGCTCAGAGCGCCTCTCACCAGCGGAACCATCGGAGCTCATTCTTCTGAAAGGCTTGGGCTCCATCAAACACGCCATCGCCGAGGCCATGACCTCCGCCTCTAGCGAACTCCTCGCTATGCAGCCCTACAACGGCCAGCCGCCGGCCGCCGCCCGTCTGGCAAAGGCTTTGGACCGTGACCAGGCCTTATTCGACCGAGGCGACCCTATAGGCACCACCTATCAGCACACACAGCGCCACATCCCCGCTGTAGTCGCTCACTACGAGCAGCTGAACGGCGACGCCGAGGCACGCACGCTCAACCAGGTCACCGACCGCCTCCTCGTCGTCGACCGCACCGTCGCCTTCATCCACGCCAACAAGGACCGCACACTCGCCCTCGAAACCTGCCACTCGACCCAGATCGGCTACTTCACCATCACCTTCGACCGCCTTGGTTCATGGCAACGTTCATGTATTTGGAGGCAGTCGTCCAGCGCCCACCCATCAGGGCATCACCCCCTGCCGGCGAGCCATCGCGAGCCTGCTGGCCGAGCACAACTCGGCTACCTCATAGGGCAGTCGGGGATCCTTGATCAGGAAGGCTGAGCGGCGCTGAGGACCTGCCTTCCGCGGGCCGAGGGGGCCCATCCAGGCCCACCTGGGCGATGCGGACACCGAGTTGGGTGCGACTGGCAGCTCCCAGCGTCTCCGAGAGCCGGGCGATGTGTGCCCGACAGGTACGGACGCTTATGCCAAGACGCTCCGCGATCACCGCATCCTGGTGGCCCTCAGCCAGCAGTGCAGCGATGGACTGCTCACGGTGGGAGATACCCTCGATGCCGGTGTCGGGGAGGGGGGCCGCGAGGGGGATCGCCAGGCGCCACAGACGCTCGAAGACCGTGACGAAGTAGTGGACCAGAGCCGGGTGGCGGAGTTCCAGTGCGAGGGTGCGGTCTGCGTTCGCAGGGATGAATGCGACGGTGCGGTCGAAGAGGATGAGTCGGTCGGTCACCTCGTCCAGAGTGCGGGTCTCGACCGAATCACCCATTAGATCAAGGTAGTTGAGCAGGCCTTGGCCATGCCGGGCCACATGCGTGTACAGGTCCCGCATTCGCACACCCCGGCTGCGTAGCGCCAGGGCCCGGTGCAGGCCTTCCGTCAGTTCGTGCTCGCGGCGGATGCCGCCCGGCTGCACGGTCAGCACCTCGGTCGTGCACGCCTCGGTCGCCTCGTCCAGGGCCGCTTGGATGCGGGAGGAGCCGTCGAGAACCCGGATCGCCGTGCCCTCCCCCGCGGACGACGGCGGCTGCGGGCGAAGGCCGGCGTACCACTCGAAGGCCGTCACCGCCGAGCCCATCCGCCGTTGACTCGCACTTACTTCGTCGTACACCCCACGTAGCAGCCGCGTCATGACCTCCTGCGGGGACGTCGGCACCAGCCAGTCCATGTCATCCGGGTCCGGGTGCAGCAGCGCCAACTCCAGTAGGCAGGGCACTGCATCAGCATCCCGGCGTGACACTCGGCCCCGGCGTACGGCCCGGGAATACACGCGATCCCCGGCCTCGCACAGTCGGTCGGCACCGTGTGGATGCTCGCCCCTTCCGCGCTCGGCCATCTTCCTCCCCCGGCTACCGTTCCTTGCCGCACACGACCGACACGCCTGCGCAGCACGCTCACAGCATTACGAGCAACAGCCCAACTTCCGCAGCGCAACTATGCGCAGAGGGGCTTGCCACCGCAACCCGGCCCTGGCTCCACCTTCGCCCAGATGCCAGGTTATGCACCTTTTAACCCCTCCGCTTCAGGCATGTTCAGCATCATGAGGCTACCTGCACATGCTCATGCCATGCATGGTTGATCAAGCGGCAACGAACGCAATTTTTCGCGAGTATGCCGCACACTTCTGCAGCAACGACACCAAGAGGAGAATTCAACACCGCGAAGGTCCCCGGTAAATCTCTCACTATGGCCGCCGCTGCTGCGGCCTTGACCACTGGAGTACTCGCTCCTGCCACGTCGGCCAGCGCGGCAACACCCCAGCCCAAGGACTGGGGGATGGTTGCCATCAAGGTTGATCCGTCCTCGCGGTCGGTGACCCCTATGACCACTAAGAATGTCGGCGGTGGTACATGGACCTACGGCACTGAAATAACGGCCGATGGAAAGCGCTGCTACTCGTACTACTTCCACGGCTCGAAGCTTCACAGAGCGTCCGTGACAATAGCCGGTGGCACAAGCAGGGCGGCGGAGTCACCTGGGCATACGGCTAGGGCCACCCGAACGGCAGGCGCCGCCTACACGTGCTACGCGTACTGGGCAAATCTCGAATAAAGAGCCCTTCAGCCTTCCGACCGTCACAGCCTCGTCGCCCCTGGGAAGCGCCGACAGTCAGGGAGGTCCGCTACGGCACGCCCGGCGCCGCGAGCGCCTGCGCCACGATGAACACCCACATTCCAACGACCTCATCGGCGGGTTGTGCGAGTAACGGGTCGTGAAGCCGTGAGGACGAAACACTCGACTTGCGCCGAGGCAGGGCCTCAGGCCTCTGGTACCGAAAAAGGACTCTCGAACCTCGTGTTCTCTTCCCGCTCCTTCATCTTGGCGCCTGCCGCCGCGCTGACGGCTGGTGCGGCGCTCGGGGTCCTTGCCCCCCTTCTTGAGATGAGCGACGCGCCAGCAGGCCACATGGCACATCTTGTCTTGGCTGCCGGATGGTCTTGGGCAGCCTTGGCTTTTTGTGTCGGCCTCGCCCGAAAGTCGCGGATTGAGTCCGCGGTCCTGGCCCCTGCGTCCCTGATCGCCGCCGTTATCACTTACTATGCGACAAAGCTGGAGCGCGGCAAATTTCTGGCAGCGGACCTTAGTAATCCTTCCCAGGGAGCACAGCTTTATTGGGACGGCTTCTCGTCCAAGACAGTGTTCTGGTGTGCAGCCGCTGCCACCCTAGGGGCCCTTTTGGGGTTGGCCGGGAACCTGGCGCGAAATCGGGGAATTCAAGGCCTCCCGTTTCGCACGCTGGTTCCACTGATCGCTTTCATCGAAACGTCAGAGCGGCTACGCGTCGAAGCTTCACTGCAAGGGGCAGTCGCTGGCGCGACATGGAGCGTCACCCGTCTTGTAGCGGTGACCGTCTTCGTCGTCCTGGTCGGGCAGACGGTGATCAACTTGAGGCCACGAGCTTCGGCCGGACAGGGAAAAGAGCGCACGGGCTGACCCCTGACGCCGACCGTTGTCCGCCCCGGCCCGTCTGCCACTCCCCCTTCGGCAGATGGGCCGGGGCTTTGCTGGCTCATCGATTCTGAGCGGGGTTGAGGCATCGACAGCCGCGCCGTGGTGATGCAACGTGTTCGGACGCTGGTTGGCGGCATTGCGACAGCCATTGGCGCATCGGGTGGTGAGCCTGACGACACTGTCGTATTCCTACCCGCTGGAGTCCCGGGGTCTCGAAGACCACCTCCCGGTACTGCTGCAGGCTTTGCAGCAAGCGTGCTCCGCGGACGCGGAACGGTTCTCCCCGTACCAGGGGCCATCGAGTGGGCCCAGGGATAGGCCTGAGACGTCGCCTCCGTATCGCCGAACGAGCGAAGGCCCCGCCTGTTGGAGTTTGTGCACCCGACCTCCCGTACGACATTCCGGGCGGCCCTCGCCGGGCCGTGGGGAGCGGGGCGTGGGCCTCTGCCAGGACATCTCGCACCTCACCCTCGCCATGCTGCCTGGACGCAGGCTGTGTCTCCAAATACCTGCACCGTGCGGGAGGCGGACCTGCACCGCCCGGTGGAGGGCCAGAGCCACGCCTGGAACGAGTACTGGGCGGGCGAGTCGTGCGGCTACGACCCCATCAAGCGCACCCGGGTCGACGCGTCGCACATCGTGTTCGGTCGAGGCCGGCTGTAAGACGACATCACCCCGTACAAGCGGGTGTCCCGGGGGCGGGTGGGCCGCCGGCGGTGTCGGCGGAGCCCACGCAGGTAGCGTGAAAGCGACGGGCGTGGAGCCCACGAAGGAGGCTCGCGCCGGAACGCGAGCCTCCAGTGCACGACTGTGCAGGACTACTTGAGGCCGAGCGTCGCGCAGGCGTCCTTGTACTCGGCGGTGCAGATCTCCGACACCTTGTAGATGCCGTCCGCGACCACCGTGTCCTTGATGTTCTCCTGGGTCAGCGCCACCACCGACACCAGCTGGGCCGGGATGCCCTTGTCGGTCGGGCTGTCGACCCGGTCGCGGGCGAGGGCGTCGAACTGGATGTCCTTGCCCTGCACCTTGGCCACGGCCATCTCGGCGGCGGCCTCGGCCTCCTGCGGGTAGGACTTGTAGACGCTCATGTACTGCTCACCGGCGACGATCCGCTGCACCGCCGCGAGTTCGGCGTCCTGCCCGGTGATCGGCGGCAGCTTGGTCACGCCGGCCGCCTCCAGGGCCTTGACGACGCCGCCGGCCATGCCGTCGTTGGCGGAGTAGACGGCGGCGATGTTGTCCTTGCCGATCGCCTGGATCGCCTGGGCCATGTTGGCCTCGGCGTTCTCCGGCTTCCAGTCCTTGGTGTCGAAGGACTGGGCGATCGTCACCTTGCCGTTCAGCTCGGACAGCGCGCCCTGCTTGAACTGCTTGGCGTTCGGGTCGGTGGGCGAGCCGTTCATCATGACGATCTTGTCGGAGCTGTCGATGTCGCCGCCCAGCGCCTCCAGGAGGGAGCGGCCCTGCACCTCGCCGACGAGTTCGTTGTCGAAGGAGATGTACGCGTCGATGGGGCCCTCGGCGAGCCGGTCGTAGGCGATGACCGGGATGCCCGCGTCCTTGGCCTTCTTCACCCCGCCGGCGATGGCGTGCGCGTCGACGGCGTCCAGCAGGATGACGTCGACCTGCTCGTCGATCATCTGCTGCAACTGACTGGCCTGCTTGTTGGCATCCGCGTCGGCGTTGGCGTACTCGACCTTGCCCTGGTTCTTGGTGAGCGAGGCCACCCGCTCCTTGATGATCGGGTAGTCGAACTTCTCGTACCGCGTGTTCGCCGTCTCCGGAAGCAGCAGGCCGACGGTGATGTCGTTGCCCTTGGTGGGGCTCGCGTCGCTGCTGTCGCCCGTCGCCTCCAGCACGCCACAGCCTGCCAGCGACAAGGTCAACGACGAGGCGACCACGGATATGGCGATACGACGACGCATGGAGGAGCCCACTTCTGCTGCTTTCCGTCAGGTGGCCGCGACGCTGCGGCCCGGATGACTGAAAAGCCAACGCGTCGGCGCCCCTCAGCGTCAAGGGAAACTACTTAACGAGATGGCAACATCACGTTCCGCTTAGGTCGTGAACACGGGGCGAAACACCCTCCCGAGAGCCCTTACAAGCCTTCCACGGACGGGGAGTTGGGTCGCACACGCGGGGCCGCACAACCAATCCCTTTCGCCACGAGTCGTGATCACGAGCGTGCTGCGCGCTCGTTCCGATTCCGACAGAGGACCGAATGAACCCAGCCAGACGCACGACGGCGGCAGCCGCCACGGCCGTCGTGCTCGCCACGGCGGGCGGCCTGCTCACCGGCGTCGCGGCCCCCGCCTCCGCCGCGGCATCCTGCACCTCCCCTGTCCTCAAACGGCAGTTCTGGGCGAACACCAAGTTCTCCGGCACCCCGAAGCGGACCGACTGCGACAGCGTGGTCAGCGAGAACTGGGGTACCAAGGCGCCCGCTTCGGGCCTGCCGAAGGACGGGTTCGCAGTCCGCTGGTCGGTCACCCGGGACTTCGGCTCCGGCGGCCCGTTCACCTTCACGGCGTCCGCCCAGGACGGGATACGGGTGTATCTCGACGGCGAGCTCAAGGTGAACCTGTGGAAGAACGTGTCGAGGACCGTCACGAAGACGGTCAACCTCACCATCTCCAAGGGCTCACACAGCCTGCGCGTCGACTACGTCAACTGGACGGGCGCCGCGAACGTGAAGTTCGCCTACACGCCCCGGACATCACCGAGCGTCGACAAGGTCAGGCCGCTGACGCCGACCGGCGCGGCCGTCTCGTACGACACCACGACCCGCAAGGCCAAGGTCACCTGGGCGCGGAACAAGGAGATGGACCTCGCCGGTTACCGCGTCTACCGCCGGCTGAAGACCGGGGGCAGCTGGACGCGGCTGGCCGGTACCACGGCCACCTCGTACACCGACGCCCCGCCCGCCACCGGGCAGGCCTTCGCCTACCAGGTGCGCGCCCACGACAAGGCGGGCAACGAGTCGAGCGGCAGCGCCGAACGGTCCGTCACCACCGTCGACAGGACGCCGCCCGCCGCGCCGTTCGTCGAGCAGGACGTCTGCGCGGTCGACGACAAGCTGGCGGGCCCGGAGCTCGTCACGACGGCCGCGAACCAGGCCGACATCGCCTGGTACCAGGCGCAGCGCAAGGACGCCGCCACCGGTGCGTGGATCACCGTCCACGAGGGCCCGAAGGGCTTCGTCTGCGACGCCGGGCAGCCGGCCGACGGCAGCAAGGTCACGTACCGCGGTCGGGCCCGGGACGCGGCCGGCAACTGGTCCGCGTACTCCGCCGCCACGACGCTCACCCTCTGGGACACGGTTCCGCCGAAGGCCCCCGCGAACCTTCGCATCGCGTACGAGGCGGGCGTACCGCACCTGGTGTGGACGCCGGTCGCGGACGCGGCGACGTACGAGGTGCTTCAGTACGACCCGGCCACCGGCGCCTATGTGAACGCCCTCGACACCGCCACCACCACCGCGACCGATGTCGTGCCGCGGCAGAAGGTGGCCCTGGCGGACGAGTACCGGTACGCGGTCCGCGCGACGGACGCCAAGGGCAACGCCTCCGGGCCCGCCGAGGTGACGCTGAGGATGGCGGACCGGCCCGAGGCGATCGCCCCGTACCGGCTCTACACCCGTTTGGTGTGGCAGAAGGGCGTGGACCTGGCCTGGCGCAGCGCCGACCCCTGGGCCGCCGACGAGCGGCACCTGCCGACGTATCAGATCGTCCGTACGGACCCCGTGACCGGGCAGAGCACGACCGTGGAGCAGTGCTCCCCGCCGATCACCGGCGAGGGTCCGCCGGAACCGCCCAACAGCTACACGTACGGCTCGGCGGACGCGCACGACCCCTCCTACGCGGGGGCCACCGAGGTCATCCACTCGCACTGTCTGGAAGGCACCGGTGCCTCCGAGACCACGTACGAGTACCGGATCGTCGTGGTCGACCGCTACGGGCACCGCTCCCGGCCGAGCGAGCCGGTCACCGCCACCACCGACGACACCCGGCGCCCCGCCCCGGTCACCGACCTGGCGGCCGAGGTCGTTCCGATGGGCGTCCGCCTCACCTGGAACCCCCCGGCCGACGACGACGTCATGGGCTACTACGTCTGGCAGGGCACCACCGACCCGGACACGGGCGAGACGGTGTGGAAGAAGAACTGCGTGACGAGCGACTCGCCGGCCGGGACCGAGATCCTCTGCCCGACGCTGCCGGACGGACGCGAGCACGTCTACCGGGTGGCCGCCACCGACCGCGAGTACTCGCACGAGGGGCCCGAGTTCTTCCATACGGCCGAGATCTCGGTCGCCCTCCCCGACACCCGCCCGCCGGGCTGGACCGGCACCGAGGTGCACACGGACCAGTACCCGGAGCTCTCCGTCCGCTGCGGCGACATCCTCTTCGACCCGCCGTGCGAGAACTGGACCGACTACCGCTACGAGCGGTGGGACCCGGCCACCGCCTCGTGGACCACACTCGCCACGGGCAAGGTCGACGCCCCGGAGTCCTACATGGACAACACGGTGCACGACGACGTGCTCGGCCTGTACTACTACCGGGCCGTGTACAGCGACGGCCCCGCCGGCAACGAGAAGGTCATGTGGGAGCGGGCGTACGGCATCTGGGAGAGCTGGCTCTGACCCGACATGGCAGGGGCCCGGAGGTTCGGGTGAACCTCCGGGCCCCTTCACATGTGCGCCTGACTAGGAGTCCTTTGCCTTCTTCGGCCGCCACACCACCAGCGCGCTCGTCTGCTGCACCTCCTGGTACGGCACCAGGTCGCGTCGGTAGGAGGCGTGCACGGCGGCCTCGCGCTGCTGCATCGCCGCCGCCGCGCCGTCCAGCGCGGCCTGGAGCTCCGCGACGCGGGACTGCAGGGCCGCGACCTGGTTCTCCAGTTCGATGATGCGTTTGATGCCGGCCAGGTTGATGCCCTCGTCCTGCGACAGCTGCTGCACCTGGCGGAGCAGCTCGATGTCACGGGCCGAGTAGCGGCGGCCGCGGCCGGCCGTGCGGTCCGGAGACACCAGGCCCAGGCGGTCGTACTGGCGCAGTGTCTGCGGGTGCAGGCCGGACAGCTGGGCCGCCACCGAGATGACGTAGACCGGGGTCTCCTCGGTCAGTTCATACGGGTTGCGTCGACGGCCGTTGGTGTCCATGGCTTGACTCATGCTCCCTTCGCGGCCTGGAACAGCTCCGCCCGCGGATCCTCGCCCGCGGTCGCCTCGCGATACGCCTCCAGCGCGTCACGAGCCTTCCCCGTCAGGTCCTTCGGGACACTCACCTCGACGGTGACCAGCAGATCGCCGCGGGTGCCGTCCTTGCGGACCGCGCCCTTGCCCCGCGCTCGCATCGTACGGCCGTTCGGCGTGCCCGGCGGCAGCTTCAGCGTGACCGAGGGACCACCGAGGGTCGGCACCTTGACCTCGCCGCCGAGGGCCGCCTCGGTGAACGTCACCGGGACGGTGACGGTGAGGTTGTCGCCCTTGCGGCCGAAGACCGGGTGCTCCTTGACGTGCACGACCACGTACAGGTCGCCCGCCGGGCCGCCCCGCTCACCGGGCGCGCCCTTGCCGCGCAGGCGGATGCGCTGCCCGTCCGACACCCCGGCCGGGATGCGCACCTGCATGGTGCGGGACGATTTGGCGCGTCCGCTGCCCTTGCAGACCTCGCAGGGGTTCTCCGCGATCAGGCCGCGGCCCTTGCAGTCCGGGCACGGGTCAGTGAGGGAGAAGCCGCCGCCGGAGCCGCGCGCCACCTGCCCGGTGCCGACGCACGTCGGGCACACGCGCGGTGTGCCGTTGGCGTCGCCGGTGCCGGAGCAGGCCTTGCACGGCGCCTGCGAGGACATCCTGAGCGGGACGGTCGCGCCCTCGATCGCCTCGGTGAAGCTGAGGGTGACCTCGGACTCGATGTCCTGGCCGCGCCGCGGCTGGGTCCGGGTGCCGGTCGCGCCGCCCCGGTTGAACAGGCCCCCGAAGACGTCACCGAGTCCGCCGCCGAAGCCGCCGGCCCCCTGGCCCTGGGTGCCGCCTCCGAAGAGGTCGCCCAGGTCGAAGTTGAACGAGCCGCCGCCGGCGCCGGGGCCCGGACGGAAGCCGCCGTTGCCGAACAGGGCGCGGGCCTCGTCGTACTCCTTGCGCTTCTTGGGGTCGCCGAGGACGTCGTTCGCCTCGGAGATCTCCTTGAAGCGTTCCTCGGCCTTGACGTTGCCCTTGTTGGCGTCCGGGTGGTACTCGCGGGCGAGCTTGCGGTACGCCTTCTTGATCTCGGCCTCGGTGGCGTCCTTGGGGACGCCGAGGACCTTGTAGAAGTCCTTCTCGATGAAGTCCTTGGTGCTCATCCTCGACGTCCCTCCTTCCTCATCCGTTCAACGTCAGCCCTCGTCCGGGCCACCGTTCTCCTTGTCGTCGGCCTTCGTCTCGCTCTCCTCGGCGGGCTTCACGGTCTGCGCGCCCGGCTGGGGCTCGGCGACGGCCACCCGCGCGGGGCGGATGGTGCGCTCGCCGATGCGATACCCCGGCTGGAGGATCGCGACGCAGGTCGTCTCCGTGACGTCCGGCGCGTACGAGTGCATCAGGGCCTCGTGGATCGTCGGGTCGAAGGGCTCGCCCTCCTTGCCGAACTGCTGCAGGCCCATCTTGGCCGCCACGGTCTCCAGCGACTCGCCGACGGACTTGAAGCCGCCGACCAGCTCGCCGTGCTCCCGGGCCCGCCCGATGTCGTCGAGCACCGGCAGCAGCTCGGTCAGGAGGTTCGCGACGGCGATCTCCTTGACCGTGATGCGGTCCCGCTCGACGCGGCGGCGGTAGTTCTGGAACTCGGCCTGCAGCCGCTGGAGGTCCGCCGTGCGCTCACCGAGCGCCGTACGCACCTGGTCCAGCTCTGCCACCAGGCCGGCGTTCTGGTTCACGTCCCCTGCCGTGGCCGCCCCCTCCTCCGGGGCGGCCTGCGGCTCGGCGTCGTCAGGAGTGGCGCCGGAGGGGACGTCGGGCTTCTCCTCGAAGCCCGGGGTCTCCTCCGTCACGCGGCACCGTCCTTGCGCTCGTCGTCCACGATCTCGGCGTCGACCACGTCGTCGTCGGCCTTGGGCTGCTCGGAGGCGCCGCCCGCGGCCGCCTGGGACGCCTGGGCGTCGGCGTACATGGCCTGGCCGAGCTTCTGGGACACGGCCGCGACCTTCTCGGTGGCCGTGCGGATCTCGGCGGTGTCCTCGCCCTTGAGCTTCTCCTTGAGCTCCTCGACCGCGGCCTCGACCTCGGTCTTGATCTCGCCGGGGACCTTGTCCTCGTTGTCCTTGAGGAACTTCTCCGTCTGGTAGACGAGCTGCTCGCCCTGGTTGCGGGTCTCGGCGGCCTCGCGGCGGCGGTGGTCCTCCTCCGCGTACTGCTCGGCCTCCTGGCGCATCCGGTCGACCTCGTCCTTCGGCAGCGAGGAGCCGCCGGTGACGGTCATCTTCTGCTCCTTGCCCGTGCCGAGGTCCTTCGCCGTGACGTGCATGATGCCGTTGGCGTCGATGTCGAAGGAGACCTCGATCTGCGGGACGCCGCGCGGCGCCGGGGGCAGACCGGTCAGCTCGAACATGCCGAGCTTCTTGTTGTAGGCCGCGATCTCGCGCTCGCCCTGGTAGACCTGGATCTGCACCGACGGCTGGTTGTCCTCGGCCGTGGTGAAGATCTCCGAACGCTTCGTCGGGATCGTGGTATTGCGCTCGATCAGCTTGGTCATGATGCCGCCCTTGGTCTCGATACCGAGGGACAGCGGGGTGACGTCGAGCAGCAGGACGTCCTTGACCTCGCCCTTGAGGACACCGGCCTGGAGCGAGGCGCCGATGGCGACGACCTCGTCCGGGTTCACACCCTTGTTGGCCTCCTTGCCGCCGGTCAGCTCCTTGACGAGCTCGGCGACGGCGGGCATACGGGTGGAGCCACCGACGAGGACGACGTGGTCGATCTCGTTGATGGAGACGCCGGCGTCCTTCATGACGTTGAAGAACGGGGTCTTGCAGCGCTCCAGCAGGTCAGCGGTGAGCTGCTGGAACTGGGCGCGGGTGAGCTTCTCGTCGAGGTGCAGGGGGCCCTCGGCGGACGCCGTGATGTACGGCAGGTTGATCGAGGTCTCGGTGGACGAGGACAGCTCGATCTTCGCCTTCTCGGCGGCCTCGCGCAGGCGCTGCAGCGCCATCTTGTCCTTGCTCAGGTCCACGCCGTGGCCGGACTGGAACTGCTTGACCAGGTAGTCGACGACGCGCTGGTCCCAGTCGTCACCACCGAGGTGGTTGTCACCGTTGGTGGCCTTCACCTCGACGACGCCGTCGCCGATCTCCAGCAGCGAGACGTCGAACGTACCGCCACCGAGGTCGAAGACCAGGATGGTCTGGTCGTCCTTGTCGAGGCCGTACGCCAGGGCGGCGGCGGTCGGCTCGTTGACGATGCGGAGCACGTTCAGACCGGCGATCTCGCCGGCCTCCTTGGTGGCCTGACGCTCGGCGTCGTTGAAGTACGCCGGGACCGTGATGACCGCGTCGGTGACCTTCTCGCCCAGGTAGGCCTCGGCGTCCCGCTTCAGCTTCTGCAGCACGAAGGCGCTGATCTGCTGCGGGTTGAAGGGCTTGCCGTCGAGCTCGATCTTCCAGTCGGTGCCCATGTGGCGCTTGACCGACCGGATGGTCCTGTCGACGTTGGTCACGGCCTGACGCTTGGCCACCTCGCCGACCAGCACCTCGCCGTTCTTGGCGAAGGCGACGACGGACGGCGTGGTCCTGGCGCCCTCGGCGTTGGTGATGACGGTGGGCTCGCCGCCCTCCAGAACGCTGACGACGGAGTTAGTCGTGCCCAGGTCGATGCCGACCGCACGTGCCATGGTTGATTCCTCCAGCTGACTTGAGTGGAACAGGCTCAAGTGTGCACGACGGCCGGGGCGGGGTCAACAGACCTGAGTCGGTGAGACTCAACTCTTATCCGTTCCTTACACGCAAGTGCCCTGTGACCTGCAAAGACGCAGGAGCGTGCGTGGAGGTTGCCGTCAGCGGGCCGCGCTTTTTCACCCGTAGCAGTGCTCCTACGAGGATCAGCGCGGCGCCCGCCACCCCGAGCACGGCACCGCCGTCGGCCCACCCGGCGTGCACCAGGACGCCGACGAGCACCCCACCGAAGGCGAGGGCGCCGAGGACGACGGTCACGCCCTGCGGGGTGAGCCCCAGTCGGCGCAGCCGGTGCGCGAGATGATCGGGCCCGGGCCGCCCGGTGAACCGCCGCACCAGCACCACGAGCAGGACGTCGGCGCTCACCACGGCGGTGAACGCGAACAGCACGCCCACGGAATCCCCGGGCGCGTACCCCGCACGGGTCAGCACAACCGCGGCGGCGAGCACGAACCCGGTGAACAGCGACCCGCACGCGCCGAGCGCGATCCGCGCCGGATGCCAGTTGTGCATCAGGAACCCGGTCAGCGCGGCCGCCAGCACGCTCAGCAGCACCGCGAGCCCGTCCATCACCGCGACCGCCGCGCACACCCCGACTCCGAAGGCGGTCACCACCCCGACGGTCCCCACCAGCGCGTCCGCGTGGTCCAGCGCCCGGAAGGCCACGGCGACGGCGGCGATCCACCCGACGGCCACCACCCCACCGGCCACGCCGACCTCCTCGTACGGCACGACACAGGCCGCCGCCACGGCCGTACCGCACAGCAGCACCCGGGCCCGCAGCCGCCACACGTCCGCCACCAGCCCCAGGACGGCGACGGCGGCGGCCGTGATCAGCAGCCTGCGCACGCCGGAACCGAGCGGGGCGACGCCGGTCCACTCGCCGGCGCCCGCGACGGCGAGGGTGGTGAGCACCACGGCCACCCCGCCGAGCAGCGGGACGGGACGGTTGCGGCGCCGCCGGTCGATCAGGCCGAGGCGCAGCGCGGGGCCGCGGAGCAGGGCCGTGAGCAGCGAGGCGAAGAAGAGGGCCGCGACGGCGGCGGCGATGCCGTAGAGCACGCTCTTAAATTAGGTGCGAATCTATCAATTTGGTACGAATAACACGTTCAGTTCGTCAGGTAAAGCGTCCGGTTCGTGAGGCGACCCTCAGCGACCCAGATCACCCCATGCCTGGCTACAGTGCGACGAGGGATGCGGGTAGTCTCAGACGGACTGGGTAAGTTACCGCTTAGTAATCTCCCTCGCAGGCCCGAGGAGCCCCCAAATGCAACTCGCCGCGATCATCGTGTCGCTGGTCCTGACCGTGGTCGGTGTCGCGCTGCTCGCACGCGCCGTCGGCCAGTTCGTCAGGCACTTCAGGCTCGGGCAGCCCGTGCCCGCCGGCAGCCGGACCGACAACCCCTACCAGCGCAGTGTGACACTGGTCAGGGAGTTCCTCGGTCACACGCGGATGAACCGCTGGGGCATCGTCGGCGTCGCCCACTGGTTCGTGGCCGTCGGCTTTCTGACGCTGCCGCCGACCCTGGCGCAGGCGTTCGGCCAGCTCTTCCAGGCCGACTGGACACTGCCGGTCATCGGCGGGTTCCTGCCGTTCGAGCTGTACATCGAGTTCATCGGTGTGATGACGATCCTGGGCATCGCCGTCCTGATGGTCATCCGCCTGCTGAGCCTGCCGTCCCGGGCAGGGCGCAAGTCCCGCTTCGCGGGCTCCAAGTCGGGCCAGGCGTACTTCGTCGAGTACGTCATCCTCACCATCGGCCTCGCGATCTACGTGCTGCGCGGCCTGGAGGGCGCGATCCACCACGTGGAGCACTACGAGGCCGCGTACTTCGCCTCGTACCCGCTGGTCCTGGCCTTCAAGGGCCTGAGCGTCACCGCGCTGCAGAACCTGGTCTACTTCACCGCGATGGTGAAGATCAGCACCTCGTTCATCTGGATGATCGTGGTCTCGCTCAACACCAACATGGGTGTCGCCTGGCACCGCTTCCTCGCCTTCCCGAACATCTGGTTCAAGCGCAACGCCACCGGTGAGACCGCCCTCGGCGCACTCCAGCCCATGACGTCCGGCGGCAAGCCGATCGACTTCACCGACCCCGGCGACGACGACGTCTTCGGCGTCTCCCAGGTCGAGCACTTCTCCTGGAAGGGCCTGCTCGACTTCTCCACCTGCACCGAGTGCGGCCGCTGCCAGTCGCAGTGCCCCGCCTGGAACACCGGCAAGCCGCTCTCCCCCAAGCTGCTGATCATGTCGCTGCGGGACCACGCCCACGCCAAGGCGCCGTACCTGCTGGCCGGCGGCGGCAAGACGATGGAGGGCGAGGAGAAGGCCTCCGAGGAGCAGCTCGCCTCGGTGCCCGCCGACGCCCTGGCGGAGGCCGAGCGTCCGCTGATCGGCACCGTCGAGGAGAACGGCGTCATCGACCCGGACGTCCTGTGGTCCTGCACCACCTGCGGTGCCTGCGTCGAGCAGTGCCCGGTGGACATCGAGCACGTCGACCACATCGTCGACATGCGCCGCTACCAGGTCATGATCGAGAGCGCCTTCCCGTCCGAGGCGGGCACGATGCTCAAGAACCTGGAGAAGAAGGGCAACCCCTGGGGCCTGGCGAAGAAGCAGCGCCTGGAGTGGCTCAAGGAGGTCGACTTCGAGGTCCCGGTCGTCGGCAAGGACATCGAGGACCTCACCGAGGTCGAGTACCTGTACTGGGTCGGCTGCGCCGGCGCCCTGGAGGACCGCGCGAAGAAGACCACCAAGGCCTTCGCGGAGCTCCTGCACATGGCGGGCGTCAAGTTCGCGATCATGGGCGGCGACGAGAAGTGCACGGGTGACTCGGCGCGGCGCCTCGGCAACGAGCCGCTGTTCCAGGAACTCGGCATGGAGAACGTCATGGCACTGAACATGGCGTTCGGCGAGGAGACGGACGACGAGGGCAAGGTGACGGAGGAGTCCCGCAAGCCCAAGTCGGCCAAGAAGATCGTCGCCACCTGCCCGCACTGCCTCAACACCCTCGGCAACGAGTACCCGCAGCTCGGCGGCGACTACGAGGTCATCCACCACACCCAGCTGCTCCAGCACCTGGTCGACGAGGGCAAGTTGGTCCCGGTGACGCCGGTCGAGGGCATCATCACGTACCACGACCCCTGCTACCTGGGCCGCCACAACAAGATCTACACGCCGCCGCGCGAGATCATCGCCAGCGTCCCGGGCATCCGCAACGAGGAGATGCACCGCCACAAGGAGCGCGGCTTCTGCTGTGGCGCCGGTGGTGCGCGGATGTGGATGGAGGAGCGGATCGGCAAGCGCATCAACAACGAGCGTGTCGACGAAGCCCTGTCGTTGAACCCCGACATCGTCTCCACCGCCTGCCCGTTCTGCCTGGTGATGCTGACCGACTCGGTCAACGGGCGGAAGAACGAGGGGACGGCCAAGGAGTCCATCCAGGTCGTCGACGTGGCCCAGCTGCTGCTCGACTCCGTCAAGACGCCGGTGACGCCGGAGGGTTCGGCGGACGCGGAGAGCGAGGCGGAGCCGGAGCCGGTGAAGTGAGCCGGTGAAGTAACCGCCTGCGAGGCTTCGGGCGCCCCCTGTCCTTGGTGGACGGGGGGCGTCGGCGTTTTCCGATCACCGCCGGGGTCGAGATCGTTTTGCGGGTCCCTTGCCCCGGCGAGACGCTGGTTGAGTCAGGGGCGACTGCGTCATCCTTCGGGAGGTTCTCATGCGGACTTCGACCTTGGAAGCGATGAGGACCACCCTGCGCGGGCCGGTCACCGGGCCCCAGGACCCCGATTACGACCAGGCCCGCAAGATCTACAACGCGATGATCGACAAGCGTCCCGCCGCCATCGCCCGCTGTGTCGACGCCGGGGACGTCATGGCCGCCATCCGCCTCGTCCGCGAGCAGGGGCTGGACCTGGCCGTGCGGGGCGGGGGGCACAGCGGCCCCGGTCTGTGTCTGGTGGACGGTGGGGTCACCGTCGACCTGTCCCCGATGCGGTGGGTGCGGGTCGACCCCGCCGCCGGGACCGCCCAGGTCGGCGGTGGCAGCCAGCTCGGCGACCTCGATCACGCCACCCACGCCTTCGGACTCGCGACGCCCTCGGGCATCATCTCGATGACCGGCGTCGGGGGCCTGACGCTGGGCGGCGGCCACGGCTACCTCACGCGCAAGTACGGCCTGACGGTGGACAACCTGCTCGCGGCGGACGTCGTGCTGGCCGACGGCAGCTTCGTCACCGCGAACGAGAACGAACACCCGGACCTGTTCTGGGCCCTGCGCGGTGGCGGCGGCAACTTCGGGGTCGTGACCTCGTTCACCTATCGCCTCCACCCGGTGGACACGGTCGGGTTCGGGGTCACGGTGTGGCCGGTCGACCGTACCCGCGAGGTGCTGACGTGGTACCGGGACTTCCTTCCGCGGGCGCCGGAGGAGGTCTACGGCTTCTTCACCCTGTTCACCATCCCGCCGGGCCCGCCGTTCCCGGAGGAGATCCACGGCCGGAAGGTGTGCGGCGTCGTGTGGTGTCACACCGGTGACCTAGACGGCTTCGAGCGGGACTTCGAGGCCGTGCGGGAGCCGGGCCCGCCCGTCTTCCACTTCACGTCACCGATGCCGTATCCGATGGTGCAGGGCGCCTTCGACGAACTGATCCCCACCGGGTACCAGTGGTACTGGCGCGGCGACTTCTTCGACAGCATCCCGGACGCCGCCGTCGACGTGCATCTCAAGTACGGCGAGAACCTGCCGACCCCGCTGTCGCTGATGCACCTGTATCCGGTGGACGCCGCCGCCCACCGGGTGGCTCCCGAGGACACCGCCTGGGGGTACCGGGACGCCGTCTGGTCCGGCGTCTTCGCCGGGGTCGACCCCGATCCCGCGCAGGCCGGGACCATCAGGCGGTGGTGTGTCGACTACCACGAGGAGATGCACCCGTACTCCATGGGCGGCTCCTATGTGAACTTCCTCGGCCAGGACGAGGCCCCGGGGCGGGTCCGGGCCACGTACCGCGACCACTACGACCGTCTCGCGCAGGTCAAGCGGACCTACGACCCGGACAACGTCTTCCACGCCAACCAGAACATCAGGCCGGCCTCGCGGGAGGGGGGCGGGTGAGCTGTCGCGGCCGGACCAGGAGCAGGGCGACGTCATCGCTGCGATGCGCGCACTCCTGGGCGTCATGGACGAGGGTGTCGGCGAGGGCTTCCACCGTCGGATCGCCGGCCCGGGCGAGCCGGTCGGCGAAGGCGTCGGTGACCTCGTCGAGATCGACGCCGGGGACTTCGACCAGGCCGTCGGTGTACAGCACGAGCACGGAGCCCGGCGGCAGGGCGATCTCGGTGGCCGGGTAGGTGGCGGTCGCGTCGATGCCCAGCAGGAGGCCGGCCGACAGGCGCAGGACCTCGGTACGTCCGTCGGGGTGGCGCAGGACGGGCGGCGGGTGACCGGCGGTGGCCAGGCACGCGCGGTGGCGGGCGAGGTCGAGATGGGCGTAGAGGCAGCTGGTGAACAGGCCGGGGTCCAGGTCGGTGAGCAGGCGGTTGGTACGCGCGAGGACCTCGCCGGGGCTTGAGCCGGCCGTGGCGTGGACCGCGGTGCGGACCTGGCCCATCAGAGCGGCGGCCTGGACGTTGTGGCCCTGAACGTCGCCGATGGCCGCGGCGGCGGTCGTGTCGTCGAGGCGGATGAGGTCGTAGAAGTCGCCGCCGATGCCCATGCCGTGGGCGGCGGGGAGGTAGCGGGCGGCGACGTCGAGCCCGGGCACGCGCGGCAGGGCGTGGGGCAGCAGGGCGGCCTGCAGGCTGTGGGCGAGCCGGCGCTTGGCGTCGTAGAGGCGCGCGCGGTCCAGGGCCTGCGCGATCAGCCCGGCGAGGGAGGTGAGGACGGCCCGCTCCTCGGGGACGAAGGGGTGGGGCCGGTCGTAGGCGAGGACCAGTGAGCCCACCGGGCGCCCGGAGGTGATCAGGGGCAGGAAGGCCCAGGCGGCCATGTCGTCCTGGAGGACCGCCGGCGGATAGGCGCGTTTCAGGTCGGAGAAGGTGCTGAAGAAGCTGGGGACGCCGGTGGTCAGGCAGCGCACGGCGGGGGTGTCGGAGGTCAGGGGCGCGGCGTCGAAACGGCTCATCAGTTCGGCGGTGTAGCCGCGGTAGCCGATGATCCGCAGCCTGCCCTCTTCCGCGGTCATCAGGGCGAGGGCCCGGGCTTTGGTGGCGGGCAGCACCAGGTCGGCGACCCGGTCGACCACGTCCTGCACTCCCGCGGCCTGCGTGAGGGTCGCCGCCAGATGCATCAGGTGGTACAGCGCGGCGGTCCGGCCCGTGGCGGAGGAAGGCAGGGCGTGGAGCGCGGGCGGACGGTCCGGGGCTCGCGCCGCCGAGGCGGGGGTGATGCGCACGCTGATGCCCGAAGCGTCCGGGTAGAGGCGGAAGGACAGCCAACGGTCCGGTGGGCGCAGGGCGGTGAAGGCCGTCGGCCGGCGGCTGAGCACCGCGGCCCGGTAGCGGTCCTGGGCGACGGGGTCGTTCAGCCACGGCAGTGCCTCCCACGGCCGGGCCCCCAGCAGATCGGGCAGGCAGGCGCCGAGGAGGTCGAGGGCGGTGGTGGTGACGAAGGCGATCCGGCCGTCCATGTCCAGTGCGCAGGACCCACCGGGAAGGCGCTCGGCGAAGGCCACCGCGGACTGGGCCTCGGGCGGCCCGGACGTGCCGGTTCCCGGCCCGGGCACGAGGCGCGGTTCGGTGCCGTGCACCACGGAGTGGCCACTGTCGGCGGCCGCCCGCAGCAGCAGGCCCAGGCGGTCGCAGAGGTCGCCGATCGCATCGCGTTCCCGCGGACACAGCTGTGCGGAGTGCGAGCCGGGCCACTGGAGCACAAGTCCGCCCCACTCGGCGTCGTCAGTGGTGATCGGGGCGGCGGCCAGCGCGAAGGGATACGGCAACACCATGGCCAGCTGGGGGTAACGACGCGCCAGCTCCTCCTGACCGCCGACCCACACCAGGCGCTGTCCCCGGACGGCGTCGGCCACCGGGGTCGGAGCGCCGAGAGCGGCCCGCTCCCAGGGCGCGGAGATCTCCCGGGGGACTCCGCTCACCACCGCCATCCGCAGCACCTGCTCGCCCGGTTCCGGCAGATACACGGCGCCCACGCAGGCACCGGTGTCCCGCATGCCCTGCACCAGGGCGGCCGCCAGCAGGTCCGAACCGAAGCCCGTCCCGGCCGCGGCGCGGGCGACGTCACGCACACCCTCACCCCCTGCCGGTCCACGGGCACGCACCCGGGCGCCCTGCGTAAGTCCCAGGCACCCTTAAACGGACGATACGCCCGCATTGAGGGGGTGGCATTCCACAGCCGTGTCGCATGCCGCGCGGGCTAGGATCCGGGCCATGGCCCTCACCGCGCAGGACGTGGACCGGTTCGAAGCCTCCAGGCCCCGTCTGGAGGCCATCGCCTACCGCCTCCTCGGCTCGACGAGCGAGGCCGAGGACGCCGTGCAGGAGACGTTCCTGCGCTGGCAGGCCGCCGACGTCGACCGCATCGAGGTGCCCGAGGCCTGGCTGACGAAGGTTCTCACCAACCTGTGCCTCAACCAGCTCACCTCGGCCCGCGCCCGGCGCGAGACCTATGTGGGCCAGTGGCTCCCCGAGCCGCTGCTCGCCGGGGACCCGATGCTCGGCCCGGCCGACACCGCCGAGCAGCGCGAGTCGGTCTCGTACGCGGTCCTCGCCGTACTGGAGCGGCTGTCCCCGGGCGAGCGGGCGGTGTACGTGCTGCGGGAGGCCTTCGCCTACCCGCACCGGGAGATCGCCGAGATCCTCGACCTCACCGAGGCCGCCAGCCAGCAGATCTTCCACCGCGCCAAGAAGCGCGTCGCGGCCGGCAAGGCCCGCACCGAGATCGACGAGGCCGCCGCCCGGCGGGTCGTCGAGGAGTTCCTCGCGGCCGCCACCAGTGGCCGGACCGAGCCGCTCGTACGGCTGCTCACCCAGGACGCCGTCGCGATCGGCGACGGCGGCGGGAAGGTCCCGGCCCGCGCCAAGGCGTTCGAGGGCGCCCTCGCGGTCGCGAAGTTCATGCGGGGCCTGTTCAAGCCCGGCAAGGCCAAGCGCGACCTGATCGGCGGCTCCGCCGAGATCTACGCCACGACCGCCAACGGCGACCCCGCCGTCGTGGCGGTCGTCGACGGCCGGGTCGTCGGCGTCATGTGCCTGGAGGTCACCGCCGGGGGCATCGCCGCGTTCCGCAGCCAGGCCAACCCCGACAAGCTCGAACGCGCGACCCGGCGGTGGGCGGCCGCCGACCACGGAGAACCCCTGCTCATCGCCTTCTGATCATGATGTGAGCTGCTTCACACCGCACACCTGTCAGGAATCGGCGGGGCGCCCGGTTCAAGGGGCGAACCCGCAAGCCCCGCTCAGGACAGGAGTACGGACATGCAGCACCGCATCGTCGTCCTCGGAGCCGGATACACCGGAGCCGCCGCCGCCGGACGCCTCGCCAGGCGGCTGCGCCGCGAAGACGCCGCCATCACCCTTGTGAACGCCGAGCCCGACTTCGTCGAGCGCGTCCGGATGCACCAGCTCGCGACCGGCCAGGACCTCAGGCCCAGGCCCTTGCACGAGATGTTCGCGGGCAGCGGCGTCGAGCTGAGGCTCGCGGAGGTCACCGGCGTCGACGTCGACCGCGGCACCGTGGGCGTCGTCGACGCGAACGGCACCGAGGAGCGGGTGGCGTACGACACCCTCGTCTACGCCCTCGGCAGCGGCTGGAACGACCAGGGCGTCCCCGGCACCGCCGAGCACGCCCACGAGATCGCCAGTCGCCCCGGCGCGCTGCGGCTGCGCGAGCGCCTGGCCGGCCTGGACGCGGGACGGCCCGTGGTCGTGGTCGGCGGCGGCCTCACCGGCCTGGAGGCCGTGACCGAGATCGCCGAGGCCCGCCCGGACCTCGACGTCACCCTCGCGGCCCGCGCCGGACTCGGCGACTGGCTCTCCCCCAAGGGCCGCCGCCATCTCCGGCAGGTCCTCGGCAGGCTCGGCGTCACCGTGCACGAGCACACCGCCGTCACCGCGGTCGAGGCCGACCGTGTCACCACCGCCGACGGCAGGACGATCCCCGCCGCGGTCACCGTGTGGACCACCGGCTTCGCCGTCCACCCGATCGCGAGGGCCACCACCCTGGAGGTCACCGACACCGGCCAGATCGTGGTCGACGGGACGATGCGCTCGCTCTCCCACCCGGACGTGTACGCCGTCGGCGACGCGGCCATGGTGAGGGGCCCCGGCGACAAGCCGCTGCGGATGTCGTGCGCCTCGGGCACCCCCACCGCGTGGCAGGCCGCCGACGCCATCGCGGCGCGCCTGACCGGCGGCAAACTCCCGAACGTGCCGCTGCGCTACTTCAACCAGTGCATCTCGCTGGGCCGCAGGGAAGGCCTGATCCAGTACGTCACCGCCGACGACCGCGCTGTCGACGCGGCCCTGACCGGCCGACTCGCCGCCGTCTACAAGGAACTGATCTGCAAGGGCGCGGCCTGGGGCGTCGCCAACCCGACCCTCGGGCTGCCGACCCGACGCCGCCGCGTGCTGCGCGAGCCGGCGCGGGCGGGGGCGACGGCCTGAGCCGAGGCGCGTTGACAAGATCCCTCACCCCCTCTGGGTGTCGCCGCGAACGTGCTGGAACCGACGGAGGGCACGCTGAGGGTGTTCGACGCGGCCCCGGGCTCGGCGGAGGCCGGTCGTCGTACGGCATGAACTCATGGGCACGGCCGTTTACTCGGCGCCGCCCTCCGCGGCATCTCCCGGCTCGCCCTTCGTCGCCGCCTCCCAGATCCCCGCCGCCACGTTCTGTGCGAACTCGGTCGGCGACGGCTCGTTCGGCAGCTGTGCGGGCGCCGTGGTGCCCTTCTTGGCGCCCGGCCGGTCGGCGAACAGCGCGACCGTCAGGGCGAGTCGGTCGTCGTACCCGGTGGTCCACACGGTCCGCCGGGTGGTCCCGCCACCCGCCCCGCCGGTGGCGAACACCTTCGCCCCCGCCGAGCCGCCGCCGACGGGCACCGGCCCGGCCCCCGTCCCCGCGCCCGCGCCCGCGCCCGCGCCCGCCAGGAACGCCTCCTTCTCGTCCAGCACGCGCCGCACGTCGGGACGCGCCTGGTGGACGGTGCGGCCCTCTCGTGCGATGCGGGCGACGGTGTACGGGGCGGCGTACCTGCCGTGTGCCGCCACCGTCGCGTACGCCGACACCAGGTTCAGCGGGGTCGGCGCCGCCGTCCTCAGCAGTCCGCGCAGCGGCTCGTCCGCCCTCACTTTGGTGAACGGCTCCAGGGCGGTTCCCCCCTCCACCGCCCCGCTCACCGCGTCGTTGAACGGCTGCCGCGCGTAGTCCGACCCGCCGTACAGCACCCGCACCGCTCCGTCGCCGGGCACCATCCCCACCACAGCGGTGTGCACCCGGACGCCCGCACCCCCGGGATGGCCCTGGACCAGTTGCGTTGCCCTGTCCTGCAGCGCCAGGTCGAAGGTGGTCGTCACGGTGTAGCCGCCGCTCGCGAGCTGGTCCTCGGTGATGCCGAGCCGGTCGGCGGCCTCCTTCGCGGCGACGTCGATCAGGTACTGCCGCTGCCCCTCGGTCTCGCCCGGCGGATAGAACCGGAACGCCGGGAAACGCGCCGCCGCCCGCTGCCGCGCCGTGATGCTCCCGCTCGCCGCCATCGCGTCGAGCACCCACTCCCAGCGGTTCTCCAGGGTCGCGGTCACCTTCGGATCGGAGCCCGCCTTCTCGTAGTACGAGGGGATGTTGATGACGGACGCCAGCGCGGCGCCCTGCGCGACCGTCAGGCTCTTCACGTCGACGCCGAAGTAGTTGCGCGCGGCGGACTGGATCCCGGCGGCGCCCCGGCCGAAGTACACGGTGTTGAGATAGCCCTCAAGGATCTCGTCCTTGCCGCGGGTGCGGTCGAGCTTGATCGCGACGAGTGCCTCGCGCGCCTTGCGGGACAGCGACCGTTCCGGGGTCAGCAGCGCGTTCTTCACGTACTGCTGGGTGATGGTGGAGCCGCCCTGCGGGTCGCCGCCGGTCAGCGTCGCCAGCGTGGCCCGCGCGATGGCCCGGGGCGAGATCCCGCTGTCCGTGCGGAAGGAGCGGTTCTCCGCGGCGATCACCGCGTCCTGCACATGCCGGGGAACGGCGGACAACGGGACGTCCTGCCGGTCGACCGGTCCGCGCCGGCCCAGATAGGCGCCGCCCGAGTCGAGGAACACGGTGCTCTGGGTGACGGTCTCGGGGTGCGGCTTCGGAATGGCCGTCAAGTGGTAGGCCATGACGGCCGTCGCGCACAGCATCGCGATCAGGGTGAGGAAGGCGTAGAGCAGTCGGCGAAGTCGCCGGGCCCGGGTGCGTCGGAACCGGATCCGCAGCGGCGCGCGGTCGCGGTGCCGGGGCGCCGCCGCCGGGATCCGCTTCCTGAGCCGGCGTGTGGCGCGCGCGAGGAGCCGCCCGTACGTCCTGTGCCAGTTCATATCCGCCACCACTCCCGGGCCGACTGTGCGGCGACCTTGCCCGACGCGTCGTACACGGTGACGATCCGCTCGTCCCCGCCCCCGAAGAGGAGCGTCCGCACGTCCTCCTTGGGCAGCGGCGCGCTCGCGTACCAGAGGCCCCAGCCCGGGCTGCCCGCCAGGACGAGGACCCTCGCGGTGACCCTGCCGTCGCCGGTTCCGACCTCGACGCGGCACGGATCGCCGCGCAGGCCGCGGAAGAGGCCGGACAGGAAGAACCCGCCCTCCACGGTGTCCGCCCGCACGGAGACGCCCGGTTCGTCGAGCGGGAGGTGGCTGTCGTCCCTCGGGACGGCCACGGGCACCGACCAGTGCCCTCCGTCGGCCGTGAGCCACACCCGCACTCCCGGCCCGGCGGTCACCCGCTCGCCCGGAGCGACGACCCGGATCGGGCTCGTCGTCGAACAGGCGCCGCCCTCCGCCCCGGCCCCCGACGTCCCGTCCCGCTCCCCGCCGCCCCCGAGTTGGTCGGCGGCGAGCAGGGCGACAGGCGTGAGCAGCGCCGCGCAGACGGCCGAGGCCACGGCGACACGGCGCCGCCGCCGTACGCCGCCCCGGGCCTGGAGGTCGGCCAGTGGCACCTCGGACGGGGTGAGGTCCTCGACGGTACGGGCGTACGCCTCGCGCAGTCGCCCGGTGTCGGCGCCGGACGCCCGCAGTGCGTGCCGGGCGTGGGCACGTACCGCGCCCACCGAACAGCCCAGCAACTGGGCGATCTCCGCGTCCGCCAACCCCTCCCAGACCCGCAGCACCAGCACGGTCCGCCGCCGCGCGGCCCGCCGTCCACGCGGCCGGCGCAAGTGGACCCGCACCAGACAGCGCCGCACGTGGAAATCCACGTCGTTGCGCGGAACGCGGCGCCACCGCGCGCACATCCGCACCAGCGTTCTCCGCACCAGTTCCTCCGCCGCCCCGGGGTCGTCGGTGAGCAGCCGCGCGGTCACGACCAGCCGGGACCAGTGCGTCCGGGCGTAGGTGGCGAAGTCGTGGCCGGCGGGGGGCGGTTCGTGGGTGGGGGGCACGTGGGGCGGTCCTTCGGTTCGGGAACTCGGTCGTGGCCGGACAAGTGGGCGTCCGGCCCGGTCGGTGGGCTCATTCCGCGCGCAGACAGGCTGAACGGCCGACGAGCCAACACCGTTGAGGAAAGAGGGAGCCCAAAACCCGTGTGCGCCGTCTTCCCGGTGGGGTCGCGCGTCGCTGGATGCGATCTGCGCGACCCACGGGACCTGTACGCACGGCGGAGGTGGCCGGGTTGCAAGGAAAGGGCACGGATTCCGGTGGAGGCATGACCGAGGACGAGTTCGACGCCTTCTACGCGACCGCGTTCCCCCGGCTGACCGGACAGCTCTACGCCTTCACCGGAGACCACGGCGAGGCCCAGGACGTCGTCCAGGAAGCGTTCGTACGGGCCTGGGACCGGCGACAGCGGTTCCTCGCGGACAGCGCGCCCGAGGCGTGGATCCGCACGGTGGCCATGCGGCTGGCGGTGAGCCGCTGGCGGCGGGCGAAGCGCTGGCTGGAACTGGTGCGGCGCACTCCGCCGCCGGAATCCACCCCGGGGCCGGGCCCCGAGCACACCGCGCTCGTGGCCGCCCTGCGCGAACTGCCCGAGGCTCAGCGGATGGCGATCGTCCTGCACCATTTGTGCGACCTGAGCGTCGAGCAGGTAGCCTCCGAGACCGGTGCGCCCGTGGGCACGGTCAAGGCGAGGCTGTCGCGGGGGCGGGCGGCGCTGGCGCGGCGTCTTGCGGAGGACGAGGCCGACTGGCCGGTCCGGGAGGGGAGCGGCCATGCCCGATGAACTCTCCGCCGCGCTCCATGAGTTGGCCGCCACCCGGGCGACCCCACCGGTCGTCCCCGGCCCCGGGATCCGTGCCCGGGCGATGCGCCGCAGACGCCGCCGCCGTACCGCGTACACCCTCGGCGCGGGGACCGCGGCGCTGGCGCTGCTGGGCCTCGCGCTGACGCTGCTCCCGGCCGGGAACCCGGACCAGCCGCCCGGCCACCGGTCCCCGGCCTTGGCGTCTCCCGATGACGCCACACCGTCCGTGACCAGCCCGGTGCCCGTCTCCGGCACGCTCGACCTGCCCGGACGCACCCTCACGCTCGACGGCCGCGCGTTGCCGATCGTCTCGGCATCCGACGCCTCACTCGGGTCCACGAGCTCGCTGACGGTGGTCGCGAAACAGAACCCGACGGACCTGACCATCGACGTGCCCTCCAAGGCCTCCGCCGTGGTGAGCTTCCCGTATGTGGTCGAGCTGCGCGACGAGGAGGGCGGACCGCACTACGTCGGCCTCTTCGCCCCTCGGCTCAAGGGCCTGAGCGACTTCAGGGTCAGAGGCGACTGGATCGGCCTCGGCGCCAAGGACGCCCAGTGGTTCTACACCCGGATCGACCTCGGCGACACCCTCTCGGTGACGGCCGACGCCGGGTGAGCAGCGACCGGGTGCGCCGCGCACCGGGCCGTCGCAATCTGGACGTATGACCCATCGATGCGCGACGAAAGGTGCCCTATGAATATCGCGGTCATCGGCGGTACCGGCCTGATCGGGTCGCAGGTCGTGAAGAAGCTGGAAGCGGCCGGGCACGAGGCCGTGCCGCACTCGCTGTCCACAGGTGTCGACGTGATCACGGGCCAGGGCGTGGCGGAGGCCGTGGCCGGCGCCGAGGTGGTTGTCAACCTGACGAATTCCCCGACCTTCGACGACGCGTCCTTGGCGTTCTTCCAGACCTCGATGGACAACATCCTGGCCGCCGCCCGGGAGGGCGGGGTGGGCCACGTCGTCATCCTCTCGATCGTCGGCGTGGAACACGTGGCCCAGCTCGACTACTACCGGGCCAAGGTCCTCCAGGAAGACATCCTCAAGGCCGGGCCGATCCCCTACTCGATCGTCCGCGCCACCCAGTTCATGGAGTTCGTCGACGCGATCCTGTCCTGGACCACGGAGGGCGACACCGTCCGCCTGCCCACCACCCCGCTCCAGCCGATCGCCGCCCAGGACATCTCCGACATCGTCGCCGAAGTCGCTGCCGGACCCCCTCTGAACGGGACCCTCAACATCGCCGGGCCCGACGTCTTCCCCCTCGACGAACTCGGCCGGATCACCCTGGACGCCCGTCCCGACGGCCGCACCGTCGTCACCGACGACACCGCCGGCATGTTCGCCGTCGTCGAGGGCGACGTCCTCACCGCCAAGGGCGACGCCCGCATCGCCCCCACCCGCTACACCGACTGGCTCTCCTGAACCGGCCGGCCCACCACTGGAGGCCTCACCATGGCGAACGACGAGCCGGCAGCGGACCGCACCGAGAGCCAACCGCGCTCGGAAACATGGAAGACGGCGTTCACCGTGCTGCAGTCGGTGAAACCGCCGTCCGTCCCGGAGGGCGCGGAGGCGATGACGGTCCTCGTCCAGTACCCTCCCGGCGACCCCGGCGCCCCACCGCACCGGCACGCGGGACCCGCTTTCGGCTACATGCTGGAGGGGGAGATGCTCTTCGAGCTGGAGGGCGAGCCCGAGCGGGTGATCAAAGCCGGGGAGACCTTCTGGGAACCGGGCGGCGACGTCATCCACTACCAGGACGGGAACAACCGGACGGACTCCTGGAGCCGCTTCGTCGTCACCATGATGTGCGCGCCGGGTCAGCCCATGCTCACCCTGGTCGACGACGAAGAACTGGCCCGACGTCAACACCTGCGAGCTCCCCGTCCGGGCACCTGACCGGAGCCGTCAGGTCTCTTCCATCGCCACGAGTCGCCGACCGGTGCGCCCGGACTTAGCGTTGAGGTATCCCCCGAACTCGCATCGACTTCCTCCACCGAAAGGAGCCGACTCGTGGTCAACCACGTCCTCGAGCCGGAGGCGCAGGAAATCGCGGACGCGACCGCGAATCCTCCCTTCCTCTACGAACTCGGTCCGGAGGGCGCCCGCAAGGTGCTCGATGACATCCAGGCAGCCCCCATCGACAAGGCCGAGGTCGGCGAGGACAAGTGGATCACTGTCCCGGCCCAGGTCGGAGACGTGCGGGTCCGGCTCATCAAGCCGGTGGACGCCACCGGGCCACTGCCGGTGATCCTCTACATCCACGGCGGCGGGTGGATCCTGGGCAACTCCGGCACGCACGACAGGCTCGTTCGGGAGCTGGCCGACGGCACCCGGGCGGCCCTCGCCTTCGTCGAGTACGACCGCTCACCGGAGGCGCAGTACCCCACCGCCATCGAGCAGGCGTACGCGACCGCTCAGTGGGTCACCAAGAACGGGAGCAGCGAGGGCCTCGACGCCGGCCGGATGGCCGTCGCGGGCGACTCGGTCGGCGGCAACATGGCCGCGGCGGTGGCGATCATGGCCAAACAGCGCGGGGACGTGCACTTCGTGCACCAATCGCTCTACTACCCGGTCACCGACGCCGGTCAGGACACCGAGAGCTATCGGGAGTTCGCCGACGGCCCGTTCCTCCTGGCCCGTTCCATGGCCTGGTTCTGGGACGCGTACATCCCGAACGCCCCCGAGAAGCGCGACGAGATCACGGCGTCGCCGCTCCGCGCCACCCTTGAGGACCTCGCGGGTCTCCCCCCGGCCTTCGTGATCGTCGACGAGAACGACGTCCTCCGCGACGAGGGCGAGGCCTACGCCGCCAAGCTCACTCAGGCAGGCGTCCCGACCACGAGCGTTCGCTACAACGGCATCATCCACGACTTCATGATGCTCAACCCCGTCCGCTCCTCCGCGGCATCAACGGCAGCCGTCGAGCAGGCCGTTCACGTCCTGCGGAAGGCACTCGGCACCGTCTGACCGGCGTCGGTTTCCGTCCTCGCCGGAAGCTGAAACCGCGTTGAGGCCGTTCTGAACCGCCGCGGCCGCAAGCTCTGCGGCATGACGACGACAGAGCACGAACTCGCGATCGCGGCCACCGGGTTGCGCAAGTCCTACGGGGACAAGACCGTCCTCGACGGCATCGACATCCAGGTGCCCGCCGGCACGGTCTTCTCCCTCCTCGGCCCGAACGGCGCCGGCAAGACCACGGCGGTCAACATCCTGTCCACGCTGATCTCCGCCGACGGCGGGCAGGCCCGGATCGCCGGGCACGACCTCGTCGCCGAGGCCCAGTCGGTACGCGCCGCCATCGGCGTCACCGGCCAGTTCTCCGCCGTCGACGGTCTGATCACCGGCGAGGAGAACATGCTCCTCATGGCGGACCTGCACCATCTCTCCAAGCGCGAGGGACGGCGGGTCACCGCCGAGCTGCTGGAGCGCTTCGATCTCGTCGAGGCCGCGAAGAAGCCCGCGTCCACCTACTCCGGCGGCATGAAGCGCCGCCTCGACATCGCCATGACCCTGGTGGGCGACCCGCGGATCATCTTCCTCGACGAGCCGACCACCGGCCTCGACCCGCGCTCCCGGCACAACATGTGGCAGATCATCCGCGAGCTGGTCACGGGCGGCGTCACCGTCTTCCTCACCACCCAGTACCTGGAGGAGGCCGACCAGCTCGCCGACCGCATCGCGGTGCTCAACGGCGGCAGGCTCGTCGCGCAGGGCAGCGCCGAGGAGCTCAAGCGGCTCGTCCCCGGCGGCCATGTGCGGCTGCGCTTCTCCGACCCGGCGGCGTACGAACAGGCGACCACCGCACTGCGCGAGACGACCCGCCACGACGAGACGCTCACCCTGCAGATCCCCAGCGGCGGAAGTCAGCGCGAGCTGCGCGCCATCCTCGACTGGCTCGACGCCGCCGGCATCGAGGCCGACGAGCTGTCCGTGCACACCCCCGACCTCGACGACGTGTTCTTCGCCCTGACCGGCAGCCCCGTACCCGCCCAGTCCACGCAGACCACCGCCAAGGAGACCGTCCGATGAGCGCCGCCACCCACGCCGTCCGCGACAACCTCACCATGCTGCGGCGCAACCTCCTGCACGCCCGCCGCTATCCCTCCCTCACCCTCAACCTCCTCCTCACCCCGGTCATCCTGCTGCTGCTGTTCGTGTACGTCTTCGGCAACGTGATGAGCGCCGGCCTCAACGGCGGCACCGCGGACCGCTCCGAGTACATCGCCTACCTGGTCCCCGGCATCCTGATGATGACCATCGGCGGGATCGCGATCGGCACCGCGGTGTCCGTGGCCATGGACATGACCGAGGGCATCATCGCCCGGTTCCGCACCATGGCCATCTCCCGCACCTCCGTGCTGATCGGCCATGTGGCCGGCAGTGTGATCCAGTCACTGATGGCCCTGGCCGTGGTGCTGGGCGTCGGTGTGGCCATCGGCTTCCGGCCCAACGCGACACCGCTGGAGTGGCTCGCGGCGGCGGGGCTGCTGGCACTGGTCAGCGTGTCGCTGATCTGGCTCGCGGTCGGCATGGGCCTGGCGTCCCCCAACGCCGAGGGCGCCAGCAACCTCGCCCAGCCCCTGATGATCCTGCCGCTGCTGGGCAGCGCGTTCGTGCCGGTGGACGCCATGCCGGGCTGGTTGCGCTGGTTCGCCGAGTACCAGCCCTTCTCGCCCGCGATCGAGACCCTGCGCGGCCTCCTCATGGGCACCGGGATCGGCACCACCAACGCCGTCCTCACCGTGGCCTGGTGCCTGGGTCTGAGCCTGCTGGGCCACTGGTGGTCCAGGTCCCTGTTCAACCGCGAGCCGCGGAATTGAGTTCGCGCAGCGCCGCTGCCCGCAGCTCGTCCCGTCCCAGGGCGGCGTACTCCGACTCCGCGTCGGCGTACGCCGCCCTGTCGGCCTTCTCGGCCGCCTGCCGGGACCGGGCCAGGGAGAGGGTGGGGAACTCCCGTACCACCGGCATCCGTTCCGCCAGCGCCACCAGCCGCACGGCCGACGCCTCGCCCCGGGCGAGCCCGGCGAAACCGAGGGCGAGCAGGACCGTGCCGTACACCGGCAGTTCCACCGGAGCCCGGTCACCGGAGGAGCCCGACGGGCCGGACAGCATCTGAAGCAGCCGCTCCCGCAGTTCCCCGGCCAGCCCCGCCACCGGCTCCAGCCGGCCGTGCTGGGCGTGCGCCGCCACCGCGGCCGACTGCATCTGAAGCAACCACGGCTCCATGAACGGATCGTCGGCGTAGAGCAGGCTGGCCTCCCGCATCCCCTCCACGGCCTGCCGCCACAGCCCGAGCCCGACCTCGGTCAGCCCCCGGGCCAGCGCGATCTCCGCCCGGGCCGGATGATCGGGCGTGTAGATCTGGGCGGCCTCCGGCTGCTGGTCCAGGGTCGTGAGCCCCAGCCAGTACTCCGCCTCGTCGATCTCCCCCCGGTGCAGACAGGCCAGTACCAGCCCCCAGCCGACGCCGACCAGGTCGAACCAGTCGCCGAACTCGCTGAGCTCGTCCCGCGCGGCCCGCAGATGGTCGTACGCCTCCGCGCCCCGCCCGGACTGCAGGCACAACTCGCTGACCCGTCCGTGACCGAGCAGCCGCATGGCCGGATTGCCGAGCGGCTCCAGCGCGTCGACCATCCGCCGGGCGCACTCCAGCGCACGCTCCGGCTGGTGCTCGGACTCCCATACGTAGCTGGCGACGCCGGCCGCGACGCCCGCCAGCATGGGCTCGTCGGCGTCGCAGAGCTCCTGCAGTCGCGCGTACTGCGGAGGGCGTATGTCCGGGACGGCACACAGCACGACGGCCATCGCCCGCGACAGGGTGTCCGGCCGGGCGGGCGGCAGCCGGCGCAGCGTGACGAGCTGACGTATGGCGTGCGGGCCGAAGCCCATGAACAGGCTGGCCGCGCACACGGCCGCCGCGCTGCGGGCCGGCTCCACGTCCTCGGGGTTCTCGGGTCCGGGGCGGAAATGGGACAGCGGCCCGGCGGTCTCGGCGGCGAGGGCGGCGAGCCGGGCGAAGTTGGAGTCGGTGGCCCACAGCGAGGACAGCACCGCGGTGACGGCGGCGATGGCCGGCGCGTCGCCACGGTTCAGCGCGTGCCGCAGCGCCAGGACGAGGTTGTCCTGCTCGGCCCGCATCCGGCGCCAGGCGGACAACGGGTCGCCGCTGAACAGCACATCGTGGTGGGCGCGGCCGAAATCGCGGGCCCAGGCGAGGAAACGGTCGGTCACCGCCTCCTCCTCGCCCGCCTCCGCCCGCTGATCGGCGCTGAACTCCCGCAGCGTCTCCAGCATGCGGAAGCGCACCCCGGACGGACTGTCGTCCACCTTGATCAGGGACTGGTCGGCCAGCTGCTCCAGCAGGGTCAGCGCGTCCCCGGTCTCGCCGAGCACGTACTGTGCCGACTCCTCGGTGAAGCCGCCCGGGAACACCGACAACGCCCGCATGGCCGCCCTGCCGTCGGGCTCCAGCAGATTCCAGCTCCACTCGACGACCGCCCGCAGCGTGCGATGCCGCTCGGGAGCGTCGCGGGCGCCGCCCCGCAGCAGCGTGAAGCGGTTCTTGAGCCGACGCGAGATGTCGGCCACGGACAGCACCCGCACCCGGGCCGCGGCGAGTTCCACGGCCAGCGGCAGCCCGTCCAGGTGCCGGCAGATCTCGGCCACCCGGTCGGCGGGCAGTTCCACACCGGGCCTCGCCGCCCGCGCCCGCTGCTCGAAGAGCTCGACGGAGGTCGCCAGGGAAAGCTCCGGCAGCGCGTACACGGACTCCGAGGTCAGCCCCAGCGGGGCCCGGCTGGTGGCCAGGATCCGCAGCCCCTTCGACCGCGACACCAGCGCCTGTACGAGATCGGCCGCGCCCCGGATCACCTGCTCGCAGTTGTCCAGCACGAGCAGCACGGGCCCCGAACCCAGCGCTGCGACGATGCCGGACACCGCATCCGCGCCGCCGGCGAACTGCCGCCCTTCCCCCGCGCCGACGGCCGAGGCCACCTCACCGGCCACGTCGTCGTCGGCGATGACACCGGCCAGGGTGACGAAATGGACCACCGGTTGCTCGGCCGCACGGCTCACCGCATGAGCGAGGCGGGTCTTGCCCAGCCCGCCGGGCCCCACGACGGTGACGACGCGGACGTCGCGCAGCAGCCCCACCACGGCGGCGACGTCGGCGTCCCGGCCCAGCAACGGGTTCGGCTCGTGCGGCACACCGTGCCGGACCGGCGCCACGTCGGCGCTCAGCAACTGCTGGTACACGGACCGCAGTTCAGGACCGGGGTCGGTGCCCAGCTCGTCCCGCAGTCGACGGCGATAGGCGTCGTACCGGGTCAGCGCCGCGGCCCGCCCCGCCGCCGCGGCCTCGCAGCGCAGCAGCTGAGCCAGCACCTCCTCGTCGCGCGGCAGTTCGCGGGCCAGCTCGGCCAGCGGCGCCGCGGCCTCCTCCCGTCGTCCCAGCCGGGCGAGCGCGAGTGCCCGCGACCGGACCAGCGAACGGAACGCCCGGACACGATCGACGCGCAGTGCGACCACCGGATCATGCAGGTCCTCGCCCGCGCCGGCGCCCACGCTCCCGTCCCACAGAGCCAGGCCCGCCTCGGCCTGCTCCAAGGCGCCCTTGTGATCCCCCGCCCTGGCACGCTCGGCGCTCGCGGCCTCATACATCAGCACCGCGGAACTGTCGACCTGCACGTCGTCGAGCGCGATGCGATAGCCCGTCGGTGTGCTCACGATCAGATCGGCGCCCAGCTGGGACCTGAGCCGCGACACCAGGATCTGCACCGCCTTGGCCGGCCGCTCCGGCAACTCCTCCCGCCACAGCCCCTCCACCAGCCGACCGGTGCTGCAGCCGGTGCGCAGATCCTCGGCAAGCAACGCCAACAGCCCGCGCAAGCGGGGCGCGGTGATCTCCCGCCCACGACAGGCGACTCGGGACAGCAGGGCCAACTCGGTGGTCACCCCCGAAGATTAGCCAGCAGAACGCCGACTGCGGCTGGGATCGAGTCCTTGAGTCCGCTCTGCCCGGTTCAGCGGACGTTCGGGGAGCCGCGGAACGCCCCGGCCAACACGGGGACCAGCCACCGCTCGATCTGCTCAGAGGGTTTGCCGGCCAGTTCGGTGCCTATGGGTGCCAACGCGAGCCAGTTCAGCAGGCCGGCCGCGCAGCGTATGCGGAAGTCCAACTCCTGCTCGTCGACTCCGGGAAGGCTCGCCGAGAGCGCCCGGACGATGTCCTGCCGGGACTGCTGGAACTTCGGGGTCAGTCGGCCCCAGCCGTCAGGGGGGTCGATCCCGACTCGTGCCACCGTCCGCATGACCGCCAGATCCGGTCCGCCGGCGGCCAGTGCGCGCATCATCGGCCGGGCGAACGCCGCGGCCAGGTCCTCGACGCCGGACGTGGCGTCGAGCGAGGCGACCGCGTCGATCTGTGCGTCCAGATACCGCTCCAGCGCCTGCTCGATCGCTGAATCGCACAGCGCCTTCAGCGACCCGAAGTGGTAGCTCACCGCGGAGACGTTGGCTCCGGCGTGACCTGTGATCTCACGGAGGGTCACACCCTCCTGGCCGCGTTGCGCGAGCAACTCCTGCGCGGCGGCCAGCAGGCCGTCCCGCGTCCGCCGGCCGGCCTCGCGGCGCTGATCTGCCCGTTCTGTCGCCATGAACAGAACTCAAACAGCTGCTTGATTTCGCTGTCAAGCCGACGAGGCGCGACGCCCTCGGGTAGTTAAATCAATCATTCGCTTGACAGGTTCGAGCCGCTCTCCATACAGTCAAGCGATCGTTTGATTTGAACGTGCCGCACCGGAACCCCAACGTGGAGGAACACGAACATGAAGTCGCTCGGATGGAAGACGATCACTGCCACGGCCGCGGCAGCGAGCCTGGCCGGCCTCGCCATCGCGGCTGGGCCGACGCAGGCCGCGAGCCCCGCCGCCGGCACCGCTCACGTCCAGCCGGCCGGCAGCTCGGAGGCCCGCCCGGCCCTGACGCCTCGCCAGCTGGCGGCACTGCCCCTCACGGACCGCCACCTGACCAGGCACGAGATAGCCAACCTCGCGGTCGTCCTGAAGGCGTACTACGTGGCGGAGGGCAAGACCCTGGACGCCGACGCCTTCGCCAAGAGCTTCACCAAGGACGGCGTCTTCAACGACAAGGTCGCCGGCGCCAGCTACACGGGCAAGGGGCTCGTTGACGTTCCGAACTACATGGCCGGCCTCTTCCCGGACGTCCACCGCGATCTTCAGCGCATCACCGTGAACGGCGATGTGGTCAGCATCGAGCTGGCGATCCAGGGCACGTTCGAGGGGCCGCTGGAGACGCCCGCGGGCACCCTCAAGCCGAACGGCTCGAAGATCGACGTCCCGACCGCCGACTTCTGGTACCTGCGCAACGGCAAGGTCGAGAAGTTCGACTGTTTCGTCGGTTACACGAAGATGTACTCCGACATGGGCGTGAACCTCGACTGGGCCTCGGCGGTCAACGGGAGCTGAACCGGCACCGCCTTTGACCGCGCTTGTCCGGTCTCACGGGCACGCTGTGGGCCCGGCTGCCGCCGGCAGCCGGGCCCTGGGTGCGCACGCCCCCTGCACCGATCGAACCGCATCGCGAGACCTCCCCGAGCTGCGGTACCCGCGCAATCCGGCCGCCTGGAGAGTTCCGGATTCCGGCAGTGACGGCGGACCGTGCGTGCGGGCAGACTTCGCGCCGAGGAAGCACGGAAAGGGAGTGGGACGTGGCGGTTTTCCTGTGGTGCTGGATCGGCCTGTTCACTGCGGTACTACTGCCTCTCGGCATCGCCATGCTCCGCGGCTGGGCACCGAAGAGGGCCCGCGCACGGTGGTCCCGGGCGCGGATCCGGGTGCAGGGGGTCGCCGCACTCGTGCTGTACGTGGGGGGCCTGGTGCCGGCGGTGGCCGACTTGGCGGGCATGCCCAGCGAAGCCGCCGACATCCTGCAGTCCGCGACCACACCCCACCTGGTGTTCCTGAGCCTGGGGCTGCAGGGCGGCGCGGCTCTCTCCGACTGGTTCGGACGGCGGACCGAGCCGTGGACGGACCCGTCCGGGGCGCAGCCTCGGCAAGTCGGGTGAGCGCGAAGTACAGGCACATGTGGACGTCTCAAAGAACCACAGCTGCCGTGTCTGTTTCTACCCGGCGGTCCGGGAGGTAGCTTGGTGGACAAGGCCCCTGAAGGAGGGCGATTCGATGCCGTGGTTCGTATGGCTGCTCGCCGCCGCGGCATTGGGTGCTGCGGAGTTCTTCACCCTGACGCTGGTCTTCGGGTTGCTGGCGGGCGCCGCGTTGGTTGCCGCCGTAGTCGCCGGTCTGGGTGTCGGCCTTCTCGGCCAGCTCCTGGCCCTGGGGGCAGCAGCGGCAGCGGGCCTCTTCATCGTCCGTCCCATCGCGCTGCGGAACATGGCACAGCGACCCCTCACACGGGAGGGCAGTGATGCGCTGATCGGCAAGCGGGCCGAGGTCGTGCAGGAGGTCACCGCTACCCGCGGCCTGATCAAACTGTCCGGCGAGGAGTGGTCCGCCCGCGCCTTCGACGAGAGCCTGGTGATCCCGGTGGGAGCGCTGGTGGACGTCATGGAGATCGAAGGCGCCACGGCCATCGTCTACCCCCGCGAACTCCTCCCATGAACGGCTGAACACACAGCTGAACGGCTGAACGGCTGAACACACAGCAACGGAGGCACTGTGGATCCGGTTGTCATCCTCACTCTTGTGGCGGCCATTGTCGTCGTCTTCCTCGTGGCCTCCACTGTGCGGATCGTCCCGCAGGCGCGCCGCTACAACATCGAGCGGTTCGGCCGATACCACCGGACGCTGCAACCCGGCCTGAACCTGGTCGTGCCGGTGGCGGACCGCATCAACACCAAACTCGACGTGCGCGAGCAGGTCTACTCGTCCGACCCCAGGCCGGTGATCACCGAGGACAACCTCGTGGTGAACATCGACACCGTGCTCTACTACCAGATCACCGACCCGCGGGCGGCGGCCTACGAGGTCGCCGACTACCTACAGGCGATCGATCAGCTCACCGTGACCACGCTGCGGAACGTCATCGGCAGCATGGACCTGGAGGAGACGCTCACCTCGCGTGAGGAGATCAACTCCCGGCTGCGCGCCGTCCTCGACGACGCCACCGGCAAGTGGGGCATCCGGGTCAACCGTGTCGAGATCAAGGCCATCGATCCACCGCACACCATCAAGGAAGCGATGGAGAAGCAGATGCGGGCCGAGCGTGACAAGCGCGCGGCCATCCTGCACGCCGAAGGGGAGCGCCAGGCCAAGATCCTCACCGCGGAAGGCACGAAGCAGAAGGACATCCTGGAGGCGCAGGGCACGCAGCAGGCCATGATCCTGCGGGCGGACGGCGAGGCGAAGGCGGTGGAACTCGTCTTCCAGGCCGTCCATCGCAACAATGCCGACCCGAAGATCCTGGCCTACAAGTACCTCGAGACGCTGCCGCACCTGGCGAGCAGCGACAACAACACGTTCTGGGTGATCCCGGGGGAGCTGACCGAGGCAGTTCGGACCGTCACCCGTGCGTTCGGTGATCAGTCGACGCCGGGTCCGCACAAAACCGCGCCACCCGAGGAAGCGGCCACCGCCGGCGCCGACGACACGTCGGACGAAGGCCGGACTCCGGAGCTCGATGCGGGCTGGTCGGCCTCGCTCGACGCGGCCGCGGCCGCCGACGAGGCCGAGAAGCAGGCCGCCGCCGCGGTGAGCGACGCCAAGGCCGAGGCCGAGGCCGCGGCTGCGAAGTCGCCCCAGATGCCGCGCCGGGAGCACACGTCCGGCGGTTGAGCAACGGTGCGGTGGCGCCGCGCATCTCGGGTGTGTGGATCCTTCGTAGAGACTGGCCGAGTCGGGTGGGTGCCGTACCGCGGTTCGTAGGCATGATCTCAGGCGCAGCGCGTTTCCCGGGGCGGCGCGGACGAGAAGCGGGCACCGGATGAGTGGGGCCGAGAGCGCGGCGGGCGCTCCGACGCAGTGGACGGTCGGCCGGACGGTGGACGGCCGCTATCACGTGCGGGAGGTCGCCGGGAAGGGCACGATGGGCCAGGTGCTGCGGGTCTGGCACAAGCAGTGGGAGATCGACCTGGCGGTGAAATGCCCGAACGCCGACTGGTTCGAAACCGACGCTCAGAAAGCCCTGTTCGTCGCGGAGGCCGAGGCATGGGTTTCGCTGGGGCTGCACCCGAACATCTGCGGCTGCCACTATGTGCGCTCGTTCGACGATGTCCCGCGCGTGTTCGCGGAGTACGTGAGCGGCGGCAGCCTGCACGACTGGATCGCCGATCGGCGCCTGTACGCGGATGACCGGGATGTGGCCGTCGCACGCGTCCTCGACGTGGCCGTCCAGATCGCCTGGGGGCTCGGCCATGCCCACAGCAGGAACCTGGTCCACCAGGACGTGAAGCCCGAGAACGTCCTGCTCGGCGACCACGACGACAGCATGGTCACCGCCAAGGTCACCGATTTCGGCCTGGCCCGTGCCCGTCGAGTCGCCGACCCGAGTACCGCGACCGGGGACGCGTCGCCCGAGACGAGCAACACGGTGTCGTTCGGCGGGATGACGAAGGCGTACGCCTCCCCCGAGCAGATGGCGCGTCGTCACCTCGACCGGCGCACCGACATCTTCAGCTTCGCGGCATCGGTGCTGGAGATGTTTGCCGGCGGGGTGCGCTGGGGGCTCGGCCCCGAAGCGGGCTCGTTCCTCGCGAGGTACCGGGCCGGCGCCTTCGCGGACGCCACCCTCCCCCCGATTCCGCCCCGCCTGGCGGATCTCCTGGAACGCTGCTTAACGATCGACGCTTCGGCCCGGCCCGGGTCGATGACCGATGTCGCCGCCGAGATCGCCGGCATCTACCGGTCGGTGACCGGCCGGACCTATCCACGTCTGGAGCCGCAGGAAGCGGATCTGCGGGGCGACGAACTCAACAACCGGGCTCTGTCGTTCCTCGACCTCGCTCGGCCGGACGACGCCGAGGCCGCGTTCGCGTCAGCGCTGTCCGCCGATCCGCAGCACGCGGAGGCCACGTACAACGTCGGGCTGATGCGCTGGCGCCGTGGCGAGATCACCGACGAGGACGTCATCACCGACCTTCAGGCCGTCCGCCGCGACACCGAGGACTCCTGGTCGGCCCGGCATGTGCTGGGCCTCGCCCACCTGGAACGCGGTGACCTCAGGGCCGCCCGTCCGCTCCTCGAACGCGCGGACCCCGAGGTGTCCGGCCGACCCGATGTCCGTGCGGCGCTGGAATCCCTTGATTCCGGTGTCGTCGATGCCCAGTGCCTTGCTATGCGGGAGATCCGCTGGGTGTGGACTCGCCCCGGGTGGGCCGACCCGATGCTCAAAGTCGATGTCTCCGCCGACGGGCGGCGCGCGGTGACCGGTGGCGTCGACGACGAGGTCCGGGTGTGGGATGTGCTCACCGGGCGGTGCCTGCACACCCTGGGAGGCCATTCCAAAGGAATCCACTCCGTCCGGATCACCCCCGACGGTCGGTACGCGGCGTCCACCGGCGGCGACAACACGGCGCGGTTGTGGGACCTGTCCGACGGCACGTGCCTGCGCGCCATCCGGACGGCGGGCAGCTTGGCGTGGGCCGCGCTGAGTGCCCGCACGGGGGTCGCGGTCGGCCTGGAGTACACGAGGCACGACGGGAGGCCGGGTGCCGCTCTCGTCGTCTGGGACCTGCGCAGCAGACAGGTGCGGTGGCGGCTCGACCAGGAGGTCGAGCAGTTCGTCAGGGCCGAACTCAGTCCTGACGGCCGCTGGGTGCTCGTCGCCGGATACAAGGACTGCGTCGCTCGCGTGTGGGATCTGCGGACCGGGCGGTCCCGACATGTCTTCGGCAGCGATGGTGTCAACCAGTCGGCGCTCGGCTTCGACCTCGACGCGGGAGTCGCGGCCATCGGGAACTGGGACTCGACCATCGACATCTGGCATCTGCCGACCGGCCGCCAGACCCGGACGCTGACCGGGCACACCCGCATCGTCAAGTCGCTGGCCCTGGCCTCGGACGGCAAACGGCTCCTTTCCGGAGCGGTGGACGGCACCGTGCGGTTGTGGGACGTGGACACCGGCCAGTGCCTGCGAACGTTCCGTGGCCACGACGGCGACGTATGCCACGTGCAATGGGGACTGAACGACCAGTACGCCCTGTCCGCCGGGCAGGACAACGCGATCCGGCTGTGGCGGACGCCCAGCGCCCACACCGCGCCGCCCCAGCTGAGCCGGCCCCGTGAGCACCGGGAGCTGAGCGAGCGGGACGAGAAGGTCGAGGCACTGGTCGACGAGGCGGCGCGGCTGGCGGCGGCCGGGGACCGCACCACCGCGCTCGTGCGGCTCCGTGAGGCCCGGAAGGTCCCCGGCCATGAGCGGGCGCCGAAGGTGATGGCGGCCTGGCGCTCACTGAGCCGGTCCGCCGCCCGCATCGGCCTGCGTGCCGTGTGGACCGTACGGAGCCTGGCAGGACACGAATCCGCGATCATGTCGGTCGACGTGACCGCCGACGGACGGATCGCGGTCTCGGGCGGGATCGACGGGACGCTGCGTCTGTGGGACGTGGAGAGCGGCCGTTGCCTGCGGACCATCGCCAACCCGAAGCGGACCGGCGCCCATCGCGCGGTCGACGTGGTGCAACTGAGCGCGGACGGAACGCGCGTCATGGCGTCCGGCCGAGACGGTTCGGCGCACGCCTGGTCCGTCGACACGGGACAACTGCTGTACTCCGTGGACGGGGAGCGCCTGATCGCGGTCGACACCAGTGATCCCCTGATGCGCATGATCGGACCGATGAGCCGGGGGGCGAGATCGGCCCGGTTCAGTGCCGATGGACGGCGCGCACTGATCGGCGGTGCCGACCGATCGTTTCGGCTCTGGGACCTGGAACGCGGAACCTGCCTGCGGACGCTGACCGGGCACCGGGGCCCCGTGCAATCCGCGTGGATCGGCAGCGACGGACGACTGGCCGCCACCGCGGGAGCGGACGCGGCCGTACGGCTGTGGGACCTCTTCACCGGTCATTGCACGCGCGTCCTCCTCGGACACACCCATTGGACGATGGCGACGGCACTGAGCGGCGACGGTCGTCTCGCCGTGTCCGCCGGCGGCTACGAGGACCGGACCATCCGGGTCTGGGACGTCGCCACCGGCGACTGCGTCGCCGTACTCGACGAACACCTCGGCAACGCGAAGGGGATCCGCTTCACCCCGGACGGACGCTACGTGGTCTCCGGCGCCGAGGACACGACACTGCGGATCTGGGACATCGCATCGGGCCGATGCGTACGCGCGGTCGAGGCGCACCCCGGTGGCGTCGAGTCCGTCGCGCTGACGGGCGACGGACACTTCGTCGTGTCCGGGGGAAGCGACGGCGTCGTCCGGCTGTGGGCACTCGACTGGGAGCTGGACGTGGGGTGAGGCGGGATCGGCTCACCGGCTTCGGCGACGCTCGTGAAACCGCTGCTCGAATCCGGCCTCGTAGCGGGAGGGTGCCTCGGCCGACGACGACCGTTCCAGCACGCCGTCATCGGCCACGTAGAAGATCGCCCGCCAGATCCTCGTCTCTCCCCGGGGCACGGGAACGTAGACCATCCAGCCGACGCCGAGCCGCGACGCCGTGAGATCACGGACCGAATAGTCCGGGCCCTCCAGACCGTTGGCGAGCATGTACTCGCGCACGATGGCGATCGCCCGGTCTTCGGGGATCGGCGGCAAATCCGTGCGTCTCACCACGTCGGCCATCCACAGTTGCTGGAACGCACCGTCGATGTCGGCGTCCCCGCCACCGAACAGGTGGACCACCATGTCGCGGGTGACCGCTCCTGCCTCGGCCGCGGCCACCAGCCGCGCCGCCGCCCTCCGCACGGCCGGCTCCCCGCCCCGCCCGGTCAGACGCGCGACGGTGTCGCTCACGGTGGCCGCCGTCCGGATGCCCGGCAGGGCCACGGCGACGTCCTCGGGCTCCTGCGACTCGCCACGGCACCAGCGTTGCCCCTCGTACCAGTAACAGAAGGACATCAGGCCGTTCGATCCGCGTGCGTCGAGGACGTCGTCCGTCACCCAGTCCGGCGCTCCGGCGAACAGGTCGGGGAACGGCGCGTCCCCCCGGTATGCGGCAGCCAGTTCGGGCGCATCCCGCACGCCCCCCGACAGCACCGCGCGCTCCCCGGGGAGCAGCCGGAGTGTCGAACCTCCTCGGGAGGAGTTCTCGAACCAGGCGTGCGAGGGCCGCACTCGGGGACCCCTCAGGGATCCCGCCGCGACGAACGCGGCCGACAGCGTCGCCCACCACGCCCACACCACCGGGAGTTCGGGCATCGCGTCGCCCAGCGCCACCCCCCGTACCTCGGCCTCCGCGTCGGCCCGTGCCCGTGCCGCGGCCACCCGCGGGCTGCGCGACTGCCGGTCCTCATGGCCTACGTAGGCCGCGAGCCAGGTAGGCAGCTTCTCGTGCGGAAACCCGAAGCGTGCCAGGTCGGCGCGGTACGCGTCCGGCGGAAGCAGGTACTCGTCCGGGAACGGCGCTTCGCCGTGGTCGTAGTCGACTTCGGGGACGCCGTCGGCCGTCAACCGGATCTCCAAGCGCCACCACGGTCCGGTGGGCATCAGCGCGGCCAGTTCCCGGTGTGCGCGTACCAGGTCCATCACCGAGGCACTGGGCCCGATGTCCAGTGACCGGGCGTCGATGTCGTAGACCAGGCGTGCTCTTTCGGTCTGTCCGGTCAGCGCGAACACAGCGTCGAGCCGCAGCCAGCCCTTCGGCGCGTCGACGGCGAGTTCATGGACGATGCGATCCTCGAGCGCGTGCACCCGCGCCTGCGTTTCCGGATCCGGCGCCGGATCCATCAGCAGGGCCAGGTCGACGTTCGACGCGTGCTGCTGAGCGAGCCCTTGGAACACTTCGCGCAGCACGACCGCGAACGTGTCGTCCGTTCCCGCGCCACGCGGGCCTCCTTCGGGTGTCACGCCGGCCAGACCCTTCGCAGCCGGTCGATCAGGGTGGGGGGACTGATTTCCTGCTCGAGCTGGAACAGGTAGCTGACGGGCGACTCCTCGAGAGCCGCCCGGCGCTGTCGGCGCCACTGGACGGGCGCGCTGACCACGCAGGCGGCCACCGCGGCGGGCACAGTGAACGCCGCGGGTACCCCGGCCGTCTGGGCCGCCAGCGCGGCCAGCGGCGGCAACGCCACCGACTTGACGTTGGCCAGGGCCCAAACCGACTCAAGGCCCACACTCCGCAGCCGCTCCCGCAACTCGCCCAGCTGCGCGGACACGGTCCGCTGGACTTCGCTGTGCAGGTACTCCTGAAAGACGGCCAGGTCGCGTACGTGCTCCAGTGCGGCAAAGCTTTGCACCTGCTCGGTGACGTACGTCCGGAAGGCGTCCAACTCGGCGCCGAACTTCGACCGGACCTCGATGATCTTCTCGACCGGTACGGCGTCCAGGTTCGCCGGCACCACGGTCGCGAATGCCAGGAACACGAACGCGTCCACCAGGTCCGGACCGGGCTGGGACCGGTCGTCATGAGGCGCGGGAGGGTCGACCAGCAGGCGCACCAGGCGGTCGAGGGTCCAACCGGACAACGCGGTGTGGGACAGCTCCTGATCGGTGACCGGCTGCAGCTGGTTGTCGAGGGCGACGCGTTCGGTCAACGCGCAGGTGTAGACGGACGCGAGTTCCGGATGCATCCCCACCCAGGTCCCGCCTCTGCCCGGCCCGGTGATCGCAAGCCCGGCCTCCACAGAGGCGGCCACGACCTCGGGTCCGATCTTGCTGGCGTGCACGAATCCGAACCGGGGATTGAGCCACGTCACCGCGTCGCGCGCCGCCGGATCGTCGGTCCTCCCCGTCGAACGCAGGTCTCCGGCGTACCCGAATCCGGCCTCGTCGGCGGGAATGCCCCAGGTGTCGATCCGGTGGACCCCGAAGCGATCACGCAGCGCCTGGGCGTGATCGTTGATCAACGTCAGGAACGGCTGCCCCACCTCGGCCCATGCCCACTTCGGCGGCTCGATGTCCACCAGCCACCGCTCCTCGTGCAACCGCGTGGACACCACGGAATCCAGGAGGGGGTAGTCCGGCGGGCAAAGCCTGCCCATCTTGGGCCAGTACAGCGCGGCGTACTTCAGCCAGGTGTCATCCCGCACATGAATGTGCGGGTAATACAACGCTATCGGGTTCACCAGGCCCCCAACGTCGGCGCCCCATCGGCACATCGGCCCATCGGATCTGCCTGGAGTTTACCCAGGGCTCATGCGTCAGCCAGTCGATGCCGGCGGTGTGGTCGGTGCCCGCGGGGACCGTGACCTCCGGGTCACCGTTGTTGAAGGTGTGCGTGAGATTGGCTGAGGGGGATCGGCAGGTCCGGCGTCACGGTTCCGGGGCCCTCGACCGGACGTCGTAGTGAAGATCGGCGGGCGTTACGCGAGTTCGTCCCCCTCCAGACGGTAGCCCTGTCCGCGCACCGTGGTGATTCTGGACGCCCCCACCTTGCGGCGGAGGTATCGGACGTACACATCGACGACGTTGGAGCCTTCCGACGCCTCGTACCCCCAGACGTCGGAGAGCAGGTCCTCCCGGCTGAGCACCTCGCCGGCGTTGCGCATGAGGTGTTGCAGCAGGGCTGCCTCTCGGGCGCTGAGCGGGATGATCCGGCCGTCGACGTACGCCTGGCGGGTTCGGGTCTCCAGGGCGATTCCGGCGCGGCGCAGGACGGAGCTGTCGCTCTCGCGCAGCCGCAGGCGCAGGCGGACCCTGGCGAGGAGTTCCTCGAAGCTGAAGGGTTTGGTCATGTAGTCGTCGGCTCCGCCCTCCAGGCCGTGCACCGTGTCGGCGACGGTGTCCCGGGCGGTGAGGATGATGACCGGGAGGGCACTGTGCGCCGTGCGCAGGCGGGCGATGACGGTGAAGCCGTTCTCGCCGGGCAGGCCGATGTCCAGGACCATCAGGTCGAAGGTGCCCGACATGGCCGCGCGCCGGGCTGCCTCGCCGTCGGTGACGACGGTGGTGCGAAAACCCTGAGCGGTGAAGCGTTCCGAGAGGTAGGAGGCTATGTGGGTCTCGTCCTCGGCGATGAGGAGGTGGTGGCGGGGCCGTCCGGTATGGCTCATGGTTCGTGGGTGCCGCCGTTCAGGGCGTGGGTGACGTAGGGGATGCCCAGGGTGAAGGTCGCTCCGCGGCCCGGAGCGCTGTCCACCTGGACCTCGCCGTGGTGCGCCTCGGCTATGGCCTTGACGATGGCGAGTCCGAGCCCGGCCCCGGTTCTGCCCCGGCTCTCCTGCGCCCTCGTGAACCGCTCGAAGATGCGTTGCTGGTCGCCCTGCCGGATGCCGGGGCCGCTGTCCTTGACCCACAGTTCGACCCGGTCGGCTCCGGCCCGGCCGCCGATCCAGATACGGCCGTGCTGCTCGGTGTGCTGAGCGGCGTTCTGGGCGAGTTGGATCATGGCCTGGGTGAGGAGCTGGCGGTCGGCGTGGAGGGTGTCGCGGTTCGGGTTCTCCGCGAAGTCGAGGAGCCAGCGGCGTTCGGCCAGCGCGGCGGCCTTGACGTACACCTCTTCGATCAGTTCGGAGAGGCTGAGGTCCTCGGGGCGCAGGGCGTCCGGGCGGCGGGCCTTGGCCAGCATGAGGAGTTCCTCCGCCATGCGGTGCATGCGGTGCAGTTCGTCGGTGACCACCGCCACCGTCCGGGCGCGGTCCGCCGCGTCGTCGGGGAGTGTCTCCAGTCGGCTGAGCACGATGGTGATGGGGGTGCGCAGTTCGTGGCCCACGTCGTTCATGAACTGCCGTTTCGTGGTGAACGCGTCGTCCAGGCGGTCGAGCATGTCGTTGAAGGTGCCTGCCAGTTGGCCGATCTCGTCCCGGTCCTGGACGGGGATACGGCGGGTGATGTCCGACTCGTGGATCGACCGGGCGGTGTCCCGCAGGAGCCGCAACGGCGCGACGATACGGCTGGCGAAGATCCAGCCGACGCAGGCGGACAGCAGCATCGCGCCGAGACCGAGAGAGATCTGGATGCGGATCGACTCGCGGATGTGGTCGCGTTCCTGATGGGTGAAGACGGCGATGACGAGCACGCCTCGCGCCGGGTCGCCCACCACGGTGACGGGCACGGCCACGAACCGCACGGAGCCCGCAGCGCTCGTCGCGTCCCCGTAGGAGGGTGAGCGGACCGTGGCGGCCCTGGCCATGAGCGCGCGGTCGGTGTCCAGGCGAGCCAGTGGCTTCTCGGCGGAGCGGCGGTACGGCTCTGAGTCGACCAGGGTGATCAGGGTCTGGCCGTGCTCCGGTATGTAGCCCTCCAGGTAGGAGACGAAGAGTGCGCGGATGCCGCCGTTAGCCGACCCCGCACCGCCCGACGTCGCGGTCGCGGTCGCGGTCGCGAAGGAACGGAACGCCTCGACGTCGTGGGCGAGTTCGCGGTCGACGCGTTCGTTCAGGCGAGCCGTGAGGATGAACGATTCCGCGCCGGTGAGGCTCGCCAGCGTCAGCCCCACGAGCACCAGCATCCGCCCCAGCAGACGCACTCGGATCGACCGGAGCGGGTGGCGCCCGGCCGTGCCGACGGGCCGCTTCGGCGGTTCGGGCTCAGCCGTCCTCACCGGAGTCGTCCCCGTCATCGTCTCCGTCGTCGGACTCGGACGGACTCGGGGTGGCCGAGGTGGCCGGAGCCGACGCCGTCGTATCGTCATCGGCCGACCTCCCTGCGGGCACAGGGGGCTTCGGCGCCACGGGCTGCGCCGTACGGGTCCGGTCGGGGTCCGTGTCCTCAGGCTGCTCCGCCTCGGTGGTGGCGGGGGCGACGGTGTCCTCGTCGCCGTACTCGTCGGGGGTCCATGTCGTCGCGCCGGGTGACGGCGACCGGGTTCGGGTCCCTTCCGACGCCCGGCTCTCCGGGGCCGGTACGGAACTACTCGTGGCACCGGGGCCGGTGCGGCCGACGACGACGGGCTCACCGAGATCCGGAGGCGGTGCCTGCTGGGCACCGGCGACGGGGATTCCGACGAGCAGAAGCGCGCCGACCGCGAGAGCGGCGAGACGCTGGCTGCGGGTCACGGGGGTACGACCTCCTCGGGGTGCTGGGGCGGGGTGCGTCATCGGACCCAGCCCGAAGAGGTACCAGCGAGGTCCGGCAGCGGCCTGCTGGACGCATTGCCTGCTCTTGAACTTTGTGTGTGGGCGATGCGCGGACTGTGTGCGGGGGCGGCACCCCGCACGGACGCTGTTGATGTCCGTACGGGGTGCCGCCCCCGCGTTCCGTTCAGACGGCAGTGATGACCTTGGCCGACGCGGAGTCGGCCACTCCGTGCCGGTCGGCCCAGTTCTCCAGGGCGGTACGGCAGGCATGGTCGAGGTGGTGCACCCGGGTGAGGTTCAGCTCGACGGTGCGGTCCTGCGGGATGGCCTCCAGGGCGTCGAGGATCTTCGGCAGCCGCAGGAAGGTCGCGTTGCCGCTCAGGTGGGCCTGCACGGGACCCGCCCCCTTGTCGACGATCTCCAGCTTGACGTGGGACGCCTCCCAGGCCGTCTTGACCACGGCGAGCGCGAGACCGATCAGAACGCCCTCGAACATGCTGATCGCGACGATCGACACCGCGGTGACGACGAGGATCACGGCCTCGCCGCGGTGGCCACGCCACAGGATGGCGAGCCCCTTCACCGGGATCAGCTTGAAGCCGGAGTACACCAGGACGGCCGCGAGTGCCGGGATGGGGATGACGCCCAGCGCGGCCGGGAGCAGGGCGGCGAACAGCAGCAGCCAGGCTCCGTGCATGACCCGGGACGCCTTGGTCCGCGCCCCCGCCTGGACGTTGGCCGCGCTGCGCACGATCACCGCGGTCATCGGCAGCGCGCCGAGCAGGCCGCAGACCGTGTTGCCGACGCCCTGGGCCATCAGCTCCTTGTCGTAGTGGGTGCGCGGACCGTCGTGCAGCCGGTCCACAGCGGCCGCGCTGAACAGGCTTTCCGCCGAGGCGATGAGCGTGAACGCCAGGACTGTGCTCAGCACCCCGACATCCACCAGATCGGCGAAGGCGGAGGGCGCGGGCGGCTGGATCACCGACACCAGCCCCTCGACCGTCACCTTGGTCACGGGCAGGCTGAACGCCAGCGAGGCGACGGTCGCGAGCGCGACAGCCGCCAGCGGGCCCGGCACGACCCGTACCTTCTTCGGCAGCTTCGGCCACAGCACGAGTACGGCGATGGTGCCCACGCCCAGCAGCAGCGAGGTCACGGCCGGGGCGGAGCCCAGCGAGTCGGCGAACATGCCCGGCAGTCCGGCGATCTTGTCGATCCCGGAGGCCGGTGCCTTGCTCTGCGTCATCGCGTACAGCTGGCCGGCGATCAGCACCAGGCCGATTCCGGCGAGCATGCCCTCGACCACGGCGACGGAGATGGCCCGGAACCAGCGGCCCCAGCGCAGCGCGCCCATGCCGAGTTGCAGCAGCCCCGTGGCCAGCACGATCACGCCGAGCGCGCCGAGCCCGTGCGTGTGCACGGCCTCGAAGACCAGCACGGTCATTCCGGCGGCCGGGCCCGACACCTGAAGGCTGCTGCCCGGCAGCATGCCCGTGACGAGACCGCCGACGATACCGGTGACGATGCCGAGTTCGGCCGGCACACCCGAGGCGACAGCCACGCCCACGCACAGCGGCAGGGCGACCAGGAACACGACGACGGAGGCAGCGAAGTCCTGCTTGAAGTAAGCGGTGTTCATCGGATGCCTCACAGCGCCTGGAAGGAGTCGGATTCGTTCTGGTACGCCAGCACGGCGCCGGTGTGGACCTCGTAGAACCAGGCGTGGACCCGCAGCCGCTCGTCCCTCAGGCGCGTCTCGACGCACGGGTACGACATCAGCCGGACCACCTGCCCCAAGACGTGGTGCTGGACCGCCTCGGCGACCAGTGGGTCGTCCGGTGCGCCGGACGGCAGTGCGGCGGCGTGACCGAGCCACTCGCGCACCGCCGGAACGGCCGAGAGATCGTCGCCGCGCACCAGCGCGCCGACCGCGCCGCAGTGCGAGTGCCCGCAGACCACGATGTCGGTGACACCGAGCACCTTGACGGCGTACTCGATCGTCGCGGCCTCGGAGGTGGGACCCACGTCGTACGGCGGGACGATGTTCCCCGCCGTACGCAGCTCGAAGAGCTCACCGGGGCGGGCACCGGTGATGAGTGAGGGGATGACACGGGAGTCGGAGCAGGTGATGAAGAGTGCGTACGGCGACTGCCCTGCGGCCAGTTCGCCCAGTTCGGCGCCCTGGGAGTGGGCGAAGGTGCGTGCGTGTGCGATGAGGGTTTGCATGTCAGTTTCCTCGTGAGGAGAGGTGTCACTGGCAAGGGACCGGCAATGGCTCGCCGTTGAGCCACCGCCGTCGAACTGGTGGAACCGTGGGGGGCGGAATCAAGGGGAAGTGGAACCGGCGGAACTAGTCGTCGTCGCCGTCGTCGTCGCCCGTCCACGGGCCGGTGATGGCGAGGAGGATGCCGGGGTCCTGGATGTTGGCGAACAGCGTCCTGCCGTCGGCGGAGAAGGTGACGCCGGCGAACTCGCTGTACTCCGGGGCCTCGGCGGTGCCGACGTTCAGCTCGTTGCGGGCGATGGGGTAGGTCCGGCCGTCGGCGGTGGCACCGAAAAGGTGGGACACGCCCTCGCCGTCCTCGGCGATCACCAGGCCGCCGAAAGGAGAGACGGTGATGTTGTCGGGGCCGTCGTAGGCGCCGTCCTGCGACGGGTCGGTGTTGACGGCCAGCAGGACCTTGAGGGTGATGGTGCTGGTGCGCGGGTCGTAGAACCACACCTGGCCGTCGTGCGGGGCGCCGGGGCTCTCGGTGCGCGCGTAGCTGGAGACGAAGTAGGCGCCGCCGTCGCCCCACCACATGCCCTCGAGCTTGCGGGAGCGGGTGATCTCACCGGCCAGGAACTGCTTGCGCACGGAAGTGGTGACGGCGTCACGGTCGGGCACCTTGACCCAGTCCACGCGGTAGACGGTGCCGACCTTCGTGGCGCGCGAGAGGTCGTCGACGTACTGGCCGCCGGCGTCGAAGCACTTGAACGCCTCCAGCACGCCCGCGTTGTCGGCCAGGGCGCGCAGCTTGCCGGGGCCGTGGGTGAAGCGGACCGGCGGGGTCCAGCGGTAGAGGAGGCCGTTGGGCTTGGAGGCGTCCTCGGTGAGGTAGAGGTGGCCGCGGTTCTTGTCGACGACGACCGCCTCGTGGGCGTAGCGGCCGAGGCACTTGATCGGCTTGGGGTCGAGGTTGGCTGCGCTACCGTGCTCGGGGTCGACCTCGAAGACGTAGCCGTGGTCCTTGGTCATGCCGGCCTCGCCGGCCTTGTCCTCGGTCTCCTCGCAGGTGAGCCAGGTGCCCCAGGGGGTGACGCCGCCCGCGCAGTTGGTGGAGGTGCCGGCGATGCCGACCCACTCGCGCACGGAATCATCGGCCACCTCGACGACCGTGCAGCCGCCGGCCGCAGCCGGGTCGTAGACCAGACCGTCCAGGTGCGGCACCGGGTCGTCGGCCTCGCTCAGTGGGTCGTCGATCTCGTGGTTGTTCACCAGCAGGGTCACGGCGTCGTCGTCATCGTCGTCTCCGCCGGCGGAGAACGCGCCCGTGCCGTCGTGGTTGCTCGGGGTGGTCTGGCCGGACTCCAGGGTGGTGACACCGGTGCGGGTCAGGATCCGGTAGGAGAAGCCCTCGGGCAGGGCGAGGATGCCCTTGGGGTCCGGGACCAGCGGGCCGTAGCCGACAGCGCCACCGGTCGCGGCCGTGTCGGCCACGGCGCCGGGCGCCGTGAGCAGCGCCTCCACACTGCCGATGAGCATGACCCCGGCGCCGGCCAGCGCCGATCGGCTCAGCATTTCCCTGCGGTTCAGCGGCATCTCGTCTCCCGAGCGGAGTGGTGAGCGGACTTCGGCCGACCGGTGGAGGCCGACGCTCGCCATGCTGGGCAGCCGGGACGAACCTCAGCGGAAGTCAGGGGGAAGTCATGAATGTGCGGTTCTCATGTTTCTCATTCGCGGGACATGCGTCCGCCTGCGTGCGGACCGGGGCACGGTGGCGAACGTCAGGGGTTTGAGGAGCGGCAGCACGAGATGGCCGCCGGGCTCGACGAGATGGCGCGTGCCGAGCGCGCGAAGAACCAAAGGCGGAGCCGTCGTAGGGCCAATGGTGAGCCAGAGGTCGGGCACCGAACTCGCCCTGGAGGGCCACCGCTTCGAGCTCAGGGGCGGACCGGCCGCAGCTCTGGTCGAACTGTCTGCGGGCCGGCGACACCGTGTATCTCTCCGGGCTCACCGCTCGGGCACCGCCGGCCCGATCGAACCAGCGGACTCCTGGTCCCACGTCGCCTGGCCCACCGTCGGCCAGGACCTGTCCGAACGCATCACCCAGCACCGGAGCTGGCCGGCCTCCGCCGCCGGGACGTCGACGTCGACAACCTGCGCATCCGGGTCCGCCTCGCCGAGCCGGAGCGGATGAACGGGCGGCGCCTACAGGACGACACCAAGTCCGAGGCCGGAACCCGGACTGTGATTCTTCCCGCGTTCCTCCACCGGGAGCTCCGCCGGCGTCTGAAGAGCTACGCCGAGCCGAGCCTCGATGTCACGCCGACGGCGGCCCTGTCCCAGCCCTCCGACAGACCGACGCCCCTGGAGGCGAGGCCGCCGAGGACCTGGTCCGCGCCGCTCGCGCTCGCTTCGGCCTGCACGGGTACGTCCCGGCGCGAGCCCCCTAGGCAACCGCGTCGAACGCCTCCGTCTCCTCGGCAACGGGGCATGGGGAACTGCGCCGGATACATCAATCCGGCACATGGACTACTCTTGGTACATGTCCATGAAGCGCACCAATGTCTACGCCGACCCCGAGGACCTGGCCATCATCAAAGAGGCCGCCAAGCGCCGAGGTATAAGCGAGGCCGAGATCATCCGCCAGGGCATCCACCTTGCAGCCATGGCGAACCGGGTCTGGGACGAGCCGCTGTTCTCACGCACCTTCGAGGGGCCGGGGCGCTCGCTGCCCAAGTCGGAGGTTCGGGACACGGTCGCCGAGGCCGTCCGGCGCGAGACCGGCTCGGGTTCCGGATCCACCGCATGATCATTGTCATCACCGATACGTCCGGCCTCCTGGCGGCCCTGGACTCGGCTCATCCGGAGCACGCGGCGGCGAGCGAGGCGATCATGGCGGCGGGCCTGCTGGTCATGTCCCCGCTCCTGCTGGCCGAACTGGATCATGTGGCGACGCGTGAGCTCGGCAGGGAGGCTGCCCTCAGTGCGGTCGACGACCTGCGGCGCTGGATGAGCCGGGGTCGTGTCGTCATGCCGGAGATCACGGAGGACCACCTGGGCGCCGCCCAGTCTGTCCGTGTCCGCTACCGCGCGCTGGACCTCGGCCTAGCCGACGCGGTGAACGTGGCGCTTGCCGCCGAGTACGACACGGACGCGATTCTCACCCTCGACCGACGGGACTTCCGGGCCGTACGCCCGTTGGGCCGCTACAAGGCGTTCCGGGTACTCCCCGACGATCTCCCGCTCTGACGCAGGACCCTCGGCGGTCAAGTACCCGCTCCCGCAAGGGGCTTGTGCACTGCCACGCCGAAGCGTGTGTATGACGGGGTATCCATGCTCCCCCGCACTCGCGGCCTCGGCGCTCTCGGCCGCGCAGAGCAGGACATCGCACCCCTCGGCCAGATTCGTCAGGCCAGGGCAGGGGGCCGTGTCCCCGGAGTTACACCAGCGACCGGCCCGCGGCCTCGACTCGTAGGGCGAACGCGGGGGATGCCGTGCGCCACAGCTCACCTCTACTGGGCCCCGGAGTGTGCCGGTCACTGCCGATGCTGCTGCGTTCCCTGGGGCTTTGAGTCGTCCGGGGCGGTCTCCCCCTGGATCACCCGGGGCACCGACGGATCGTCCTCGTCCTTCATCGCCCTGGCCTCCGCCTTGAGAATGCGGGCCGACTTGCCCGCCGAGCGGGCCAGTTCGGGAAGCTTCTTCGCGCACAGGACGGCTATGACGACGATGAGGATGATCGCGAGCTCGCTCAGTCCGAACATCAGGGTCCTGTCCTTCTGGAGAGGTGGGTGGCATGTTCACGCATGTTGCGGGAGCCCTTAAAACTACAGCACTGTAGAAGTGAGGAAAGGTTGCCTCTGCTTTCCTTTTCCTTACGATGTACCGCTCGATGTATCGCACATTACGTGCAGGCCAGCGGAAGGGAGACAGGGCATGGCGGATGACCGGCAGCGTTCCCGGCGCCGGGGACAGGGCGAGCTGGAGGCGCTGGTCCTGTCGGCGCTGCGGGAGGCGGACGGTCCGGCGACGGCCGGCTGGGTGCAGGAGCGGGTCGGCGGGGACCTCGCATATACGACGGTGATCACGATCCTGACCCGGCTGTTGGCCAAGGGGGTCGTGACTCGGGAACGCGCGGGCCGTTCCTTCGCGTGGACGCCCGCGTCGGACGAGGCGGGCCTCGCCGCGCACCGGATGCGCAAGGTGCTGGACGCCGAGAGTGACCGGGAGGCCGTGCTCGCCAGCTTCGTCACGAGCCTCGGGCCCGACGACGAGCGGCTTCTGCGCGAGCTGCTGGGTCAGTCCCGGAAAGGGGAAGACTGACACCTCATGGGCGTCTTCGTCTTTCTGCCGCTGGTCCTGCCCCTCACGGCATGGCCGATCGCGCGCCTGGCCGAGCAGCACCTGCATCCCCGCACCGCGACGAGGCTGCTGACCGGAGTCACGGCGGTGATGGCGATGTGCAGCACGGTGTGCCTGGGCCTGGTGATGGTGGTCGGCACAGCCCAACTCCCCGGCAACCCGCTGCCCGACGGCTGGTCGGACCCGGAAGTGCGGGCGGCGGTGCCGTACGACGAGGTCGTCGGCAAGGCGGCGATCCCGGCGCTGTGCGCGGTGGTCGTGGCCTGCGCCCGCACCCTGTGGCGGCACGGTCGGGTACGCCGCCACGCTCACCGGGCGCTGGCCGGGCTGCCGGGGACAGACGTCGCCGTACTCCCCGACACGTTGCCGTACGCGTACGCGCTGCCCGGCGGCCGACGCGACCGCGTGGTCGTCACCACCGGCCTCCTGGACCACCTCGAACCCGCCGAACGCCGGGCCCTGTTCGCCCACGAGCGCGCCCATCTCGCCGCCGGGCACCACCGTTTCCTGCTCGCCGTCCAACTGGCCGCGCGCGCCAACCCGTTCCTGCGCCCGCTGCGTACAGCGGTCTCGTACACGGCGGAACGCTGGGCCGACGAGGAAGCGGCACAAGTGGTCGGCAGCCGTCGGACGGTGGCGCATGCGATCGGCAAGGCGGCTCTGGTGTCCCGAGGCACTCCGGTCGCGACGCTGGCCGGCTTTGCCGCACCGGGGCCGGTGCCGCGCCGGGTGGCCGCGCTGCTCGGGCCGGCTCCGATGGTGCGCCGCTGGCCGTCGCTGTTCACGTCGGTGGGCCTGGCGGCGTGGTGTGCGGCCGCCGGGACGGCCGTCTCGGCCATGTCGTCCGCGAACGCGGCGGTGACGATGGTCCTCATCCTGCACGCGGCGACACCTCTCTGAACGTAGAGCGTCTCCGAGCAGTTGTGCCAGGGCGGACGCTGCTCGCGTCCACCCCGGCACCGGACTGCCGTCGGTCAGAGGTCGAACTCGTGCGGCGGCAGGTCGAGCGCGTAGCACGCCTCCCGCACCACGGCCTGCTCATCCTTGTCGAAGTCGCCGTCGGCGCCGCCGATGACGATGCCGATCTGAATGACTGCCCGTGCCTCGGCCGGCTTCTTCTTCGCCTTTGCGATCTCCTGCATCACGCTCACCTTGCCGAAGTCGAAGTCGGTGGTGAGGCGGTTCAGGTTGTCCTCGAAGCGTCGGCGCAGGTCGTCGGCGGGGAAGTTCTGCAACACCTCGTTCGTGGCGATCAGTTGGGCCACCCGCTGCCGCTCGGAGGGGTCGACGGTGCCGTCGGCAGCGGCGACGAGCGCGCACATCGCCATGCTCGCGTCGCGGAAGGCGCCGCTCTTGAGGTCGTTCTTCTTCGCCATCAGCTGGGTCTGCATCGTCGATGCGGACTCCTTGAGGCGGTCCCACAGGGCCATGAGGACTCCAGTACGGTCGTTGCTTACTTCTACAGTGCTGTAGAAGTTACCAGGGGTGAGGTCAACCCTCCTCTTCCTCCTCCTCGCCCTCGAAGAAGTCACCGATCTCGTCCACGACTTCGGCCGCGACCATGCCGCCGACGACACCGACCGCGAGCCCGGCCGCGCCCGCGGCGACGGCCGTGCCCATGCCCGGGCCGGAGTGGTGTCCGTCGTGGTGGTGCTTGTCGTGCCCGTGCCCGTGTCCGTGCCCGTGGTGGTCCTCGCGGCCGTACGGGGCGTGTGAGCCGTGCGACGCCCGGTGCTCCAGCAACTGCCGGATCCAGCCCTCGACTTCGGCGTTCCAGTCGCGGGAGTCGTGGTGGCCCACGGTGAACCGGGTGAGCGCGTCGTGGCCGGAGGAGAAGAGGCCGCCGCGCTTGTCGGCCTCCAGGACCACCTCCATGCCGGCCGGGCCGGCGAGGAAGCTCACCTCGATCTCGTTCACCTGGTGCGCGTACTGCGGCGACGGGGTGATCTCGATCTCCTGGTAAAAGGGCAGCTGCTGCCCGGTGCCGCCAATGCGGCCGTACTCCAGGTCGGCGGACCGGAAACCGAAGCCGAGCCGGCCGAACGCCTCCAGGACCGCCTCCTGGGCGGGCAGCGGTCCAACGGTCAGCGGGTCGAGGTCGCCCTTGTCCTTCGCGCCCGCCACTGACAACTCGGTGCGCACACCGAGGACGACGCCCAGCGGCTGGCCGTACAACTCCGTGATCGGTGTCTCCCAGGGCAGTGTCACGCTGAACGGCACCGAGCGCTCCTCGCCCTCGGTGAGCCGGAAGCCGCCGCCGACGGTGAACCGGTCGAAGGCGACGGCGCCCTCGCTCTCACCCTCGTCGTGCTCGGCCTCGACCCGGGCCACCAGCTCCAGAGTGATGTGCTCGATGTCGAAGTCGGCGGTGCCGCCCTTGAGGTGCACCTGGCCGGTGAGTGCGCCGCCGGGACGGACCGGGCCCGGGTCGAGGACCGTGTCCACCGTGGGGCCGCCCACGCCGAGCGAACCGAGCAGTCGTTTGAACACCATCGTGGCGTTCACTCCTTCACGTGCGTACGTGCGTATCCGTGGGAACAACCGGGGGTGCCGGGTCGTTCTCTACAAGCGAGTAGAAGCATAGGGTGGTTGGATCCGCCGTAGCCGGTGTCGCGGCCCTCGGTGCGGGAAAGTCCGAAAACGGTCGCGACTTGACCGCTGCAGAGGACTTGACCGGGATGCTTTGCTTGCCCTTTACCATGAGGTGAGGGTGCCGACGCCCTCGAAACCCACCGACGCGAGAAGGAGACACGAGCCCGCGATGGGTGAGCCTCCCAGTACCAGCCGTGCCATGCCCCGCACGTCGTCCCACGCGCATGAGGGAACGGGGGTGGCACGGTGACCGAGGTCCTGCTGCTCCTGCTGGCCCTCCTCCTCACCCTGGCCTGCGCGGTGTTCGTCGCGGCCGAGTTCTCGCTGACCACCGTCGAGCGCGGTGAACTGGAGCGCGCCGCCGAGTCCGGCGAGCGCGGCGCCGAGGGCGCGCTGAAGGCCGTACGCCGGCTGACCCTCCAGCTCTCCGGCGCCCAGCTCGGCATCACCGTCACCTCCCTGGTGATCGGCATGCTCGCCGAGCCGTCGCTTGCCGCGCTGCTGCGGGGCCCGCTTCAGGCGGTCGGCCTGGGCGGTGCCGCCTCGCCCGTGGCGACCGTGCTGGGCGTGGTCGTCTCCACCGTCGTACTGATGGTGGTCGGTGAGCTGGTGCCGAAGAACTGGGCGATCTCCCGGGCGCTGGCCGTCGCGAAGGTGGTCGCCGGCCCGCAGCGCGGCTTCACGGCCGCCTTCGGCCCGTTCATTCGGCATCTCAACGACACCGCGAACCGTTTCGTACGCCGCTTCGGCCTGGAGCCCGCCGAGGAGCTGGCCTCCGTCCGCAGCCCCGAGGAGCTCGTCGCGCTCGCCCGGCACTCGGCGGCCCGGGGCGCCCTGGAGCCCGACTCCGCCGAGCTGTTCGTGCGTACCCTGCATCTGAGCGAGCTGACCGCGGAGAACGTGATGACCCCGCGGGTCGACGTCAAGGCACTCGAAGCGCACGCGACGGCCGCCGACGCGGCCAATCTCACGCACGCCACCGGTCTGTCCCGCTTCCCGGTCTACCGCGACAGCCTCGACCAGGTCATCGGCACCGTCCACATCCGCGACGTCCTCGCCCTGGAACCGGAGAAGCGGCTCGTCACCCCGGTCACCGACCTGGCAACCGAGCCCCTGCTGGTCCCCGACAGCCTCACCGCCGACCGGCTGCTGGAGCGCCTGCGGGCCCATCGCACCATGGCCGTCGTCATCGACGAGTACGGCGGCACGGCGGGCGTGGCGACGATGGAGGACATCGTCGAGGAGGTCGTCGGCGAGGTCCGCGACGAGCACGACCCCGTCGAGGTCCCCGACCTGCTGCCCGCTCCCCGTACCGGGGACGGCCGTGGTGTCTGGGAGGCGGACGGCGGCGTGCGCCTCGACCAGCTCGCCGCCGAGCTGGGGCTCACCGCACCCGAGGGGCCGTACGAGACCGTGGCCGGCCTCATCGCCACCGAGCTTGCCCGCATCCCGTCCAAGGGCGACACCGTCGACCTCGACGGCTGGCAGCTGGAGGTCCTGGAGGTCGACCACCACCGTGCCGACCGGGTCCGCATCACCGAACCGGCCACCGCCCGTCCGGCCCAGCTCGCGGAGGACGCCCGATGACCGCGCTGCAGCTCGCCATCGGCGCCCTGACGCTGCTGACCAACGCCTTCTTCGTCGGCGCCGAGTTCGCCCTCGTCTCCGTGCGCCGCAGCCAGATCGAACCCCGCGCCCAGGCGGGCCACAAGCGGGCGAAGATGACCCTGTGGGCCCTGGAACACCTCTCCGCGATGATGGCCACCGCCCAGCTCGGCATCACCGTCTCCTCGCTGGTCCTCGGCGCGGTCGCCGAACCGGCCATCGCGCACCTGCTGGAGCCCGGCTTCGAGGCGGCCCGTCTGCCGCACGCCCTGGTCCACCCGGTCGCATTCGTGATCGCGCTGACCGTGGCGACGTATCTGCACATGCTGATCGGCGAGATGGTGCCGAAGAACATCGCGCTCGCCGCCCCGGTCCCCAGTGCCCTGCTGCTCGGCCCGCCCCTGGTGGCCCTCACCCGGGCCCTGCGGCCGTTCGTGTTCGGGATCAATGCCTTCGCCAACGCCCTACTGAGGCTGCTCCGCGTCGAGCCCAAGGACGAGGTCGAGGCCGTCTTCACCGATGACCAGCTCGCCCGCATGGTCGTCGAGGCCGGCGAGGCCGGGCTGCTCACCCCCGCCGACGGCGAGCGGCTGCGGGACGCGCTGGAGCTGGGCACCCGTCCGGTGGGCGAGATCCTCGTCCCGGCGCAGCGCATGCGCACCGTCGACCACACCATCACCCCGGCCCGGCTGGAACGCGTCGCCGCCGACGCGGGCTACTCCCGCTTCCCGGTCACCGGCCCCGACGACACGCTCCTCGGCTACCTGCACATCAAGGACACCCTCGGCGTCGCCGACCGCGACCGGCCCTTCCCGGCCACTGCCCTGCATCCGGTCACCCGGGTCCGCATCGACACCCCGCTCGACGACACCCTCACCGCCCTGCGGGCCGAGGGCAGCCATCTGGCGGGCGTCCTCGGCGAGGGCGGCAAGGTCATCGGCTTCGTGACGATGGAGGACGTCCTCTCGGAGCTGGTGGGACCGGCTCCGGCCGCCGCGTGACCCGGCTGCCCCACCGCATGAACGCGACCGGGAACACTGCTTCGGCCAGAATCGTTGACCGGGAGAACAGCAAGACAAGGAGCCACTACGTGTCCGCCAGATCGACGGACCCCTCGGGGCACAGTCCCCGACCATCCCGCCAGGTCATTCCTGAGCACGGCACGCGGCGGGGTGGTGTTCGGTGAGTGCCGTACTCGGCCTGCTGGCCGTCTTCGTCCTGACCGCCGGCACCGGCTATTTCGTCGCCCAGGAATTCGCGTACGTCTCTGCGGACCGGCTCGCCCTGGCCCGTGAGGCCGAGGCCGGTGACAAGAGGGCCGCTCGCGCCCTGAAGGTGCTGGAGCGACTGTCCTTCATGCTCTCGGGCGCCCAGCTCGGCATCACCGTGACCGGTCTGGTCGTCGGCTTCATCGCCGAGCCGTCGGTGTCGGCGCTGCTCAGGCCCGCCCTGTCGGGCTTCGGCATCCCCGACGCTGCGGTCTCCGGCATCTCCGTCGTGCTCGCTTTCGTGCTGGCCACGGTCGTGCAGATGGTGCTGGGTGAGCTGGCGCCGAAGAACCTCGCCATCGCCGTGCCGGAGCGGCTGGCGAAGTCGCTGGCCGCGTCCACGCTGGCGTACCTGAAGGTCGTCGGACCGGTGGTGCGGATCTTCGACGGCGCCGCGAACAAGCTGCTGCGCCGAGTCGGCATCGAGCCGGTGGAGGAGCTGCACCACGGCGCGACCCTGGAGGAGCTGGGCCATCTGATCGGTGAGTCCCACGAACAGGGGCGGCTGCCGCGTGAGACCGCCGAGCTGCTCGACCATGCCCTGGAGTTCTCCGACCGCACGCTGGACGAGGTGATGGTGCCGCGCGTCGACGCGGTCTTCGTCCGCAAGGACGCCACGGCCGCCGAGGCGGTCGACCTGATCGCCAAGCACGGGCACTCCAACTACCCGGTTCTCGGCGATCACCCGGACGACATCGCGGGTGTGCTCGGCGTTCGGGAGCTGATGGGCCTCTCCGCCGACCTGCTGACGGCCACCACGGCCGGTTCGGCCGCCCGCCGCCCGCTGCTGCTGCCCGACACGCTGGCGCTGCCGGATGCTGTGGAGCAGATGCGCGAGCGGGACGACGAGTTCGCCGTGGTCCTGGACGAGCACGGCGGTGTGGCGGGCATCGTCACCTACGAGGACATCGCCGAGGAACTCGTCGGTGACATCGCCGACGAGTCCGACACCGTCACGGAGATCGCGGTCGCGGACGGCGAGGGCTGGCTGGTGGACGCCGGACGCCGCCTCGACGAGGTGGCCGAGGCCACCGGCATCGATCTGCCCGAGGAGGAGGACTACGACACCGTGGCCGGCCTGATCGTGGACCGGCTCGGCCGCTTCCCGGCCATCGGCGACCGGCTGACGGTCGCGCTGTCCGACGCCGACAGCGCGGTGATCGACGTACGCACCCTCGACCGGCACGTGCCGGAGCGGGTCCGGATCCAGCGGCTGGTGGCCGGTAAGACGGAGGAGCAGGCATGAGTTTCCCGATGGCGCTCTTCGTCACCGTGCTGCTGCTGATCGGCAGTGGGTTCTTCGTGGCCGCCGAGTTCGCGCTGGTCGCGGCGAAGCGACACCGCATGGAGAAGGCTGCCGCCGAGGGGCAGCGCGGCGCCAAGGCGGCCGTGGCCGGCATGCGCGAGCTGTCGCTGATGCTGGCCGGCGCCCAGCTCGGTATCACCGTGTGCACCCTGGGCCTGGGCTCGGTGTCCAAGCCCGCGATCTCGCACGAACTCGACCCGCTGCTGCACGACCTGGGCCTGCCCAGCGCCCTCAGCTACGGCGTCGCGTTCGCCGTCGCCATGATCGTGGTCGTGTTCCTGCACATGGTGCTCGGCGAGATGGCACCCAAGTCCTGGGCCATCGCCCATCCCGAGCGTTCCGCGATGCTGCTCGCGCCGGCCTTCCGGGGCGTGGTGAAGGCGGTGCGTCCGCTGATCTGGGTGCTCAACAAGCTGAGCAACGGTCTGGTACGGCTGTGCCGGGTCACCCCGCGCGACGAGCTGGCCTCGGTCCACAACCGCGAGCAGCTCGCCCACCTGGTCGAGGAGTCCGAGCGGCTCGGCCTGATCAGCGAGACGGACTCGGAGCTGCTGACCCGCTCACTGACCGAGCCCGAGACTCCGGTCCGCGACCTCCAGGTGCCGGACGCCGACATCTCCTCGGTCGACGCGGACGCCGACGCCGACGAGATCCTGCGGTTGGCCGCCGACAGCGACCGCACGCGGCTCCTGGTTCGCGATCACGGCACCGTCGTCGGCTCGGTACACGCCCGCGACGCCATGGTCGCCCGCGTCCAGGGACGCCCCGCCGACGCCCGCGCGCTGGCCCGCCCGGTACCTGAGCTGACGGAGGACGCCACGGTCGCCGACGCGATCGAACTGCTGCGCCGACGCCGGGCCTCGCTCGCAGTGGTCCGTGACGCGTCGGGCCGGCTCACCGGCATGGTGAGCCTGGACGACCTGCTGGCCCGCTTCCTGCAGCCGCAAGCGGCCTGATGACAACCCCGCTCGTGGACGGCCGCCCGCCCGTAGGCCGTCCCCCCAGGCGTCAGGCACTCCTCATCTCGGCGGCGAGGGCGTGCAGCGCGGGAACGAATTCCGGGTGGTCTCCGCGCGAAGCCGACTGCAGCAGTTCGGTCATGACGATGATCTGGGCGACGCGTCCGGGCTCCGTCTCGAGGACGGGAAAGGTGTCACGGACGCGGTCGGCGAATCCGGTGGCGTACAGGGAGTACGCGAGCAACATGGCGGCGTCGTAACCGGCCGGTGCCATCCCGAATCCCTCCCAGTCGAGGACATAGGGGGTTCGGATGGTGAGGTTGGCGGGGTGCAGGTCTCCGTGGGCGGTCGCCCAGTCGGTGATCCGGGGGCCGGGCATGTCGAGGAAGGATGGGACGGTGCGGTTCACCCACTCCTGCCGCGCGGCCACACGGTCCGTGGCCGTGCTGCTCACACTTTCCACGTCCGCGCGAAGCGATTCCCACCACTGCGCCGGTAGATCCAGTTCGTCGCTCAGGACCGGACTGGAGGAGCAGACCGGTTCGGCAACGTACTGGTGCAGCTCGGCCTGGTACGCACAGCCGTCGCCGACGGACTCCGTGGTGTCGTAGAGCAGCGGCTTGCGGACGCGTCCGTCAAATAGCACTGCTGCCTGGCGGTTGCCTTCCCAGATCTTGCCGAAAGCCTTGTCCTGCGGCGCGGAGAGCAGCCGTAGCCGGCAGGATCCCCGGTCCGGGTGGTGGACTCGGCTGCTGAGGGTCCGACCGTGCCAACCCCAGACTTCCGGGCCTGCGATCGTGGTGCCCAGTTCTCGCGCGGACTGCGTGAAGGCGCGGCGCATACGCTGCTGGTCCATGGGGTCAGCCGGTGGCGAGTACATCCAGCACCTTTCGCAGTGTGGGCACCGGGATGGCAGGGCTTCGCAGTGCCTCCTGGGCTTCGGCCCAGCACGGTCAGCACGTCGTCGAGCTGCGCCGGGTGCTGGTGGCGGGGTGCCAGGCGGTACCCGGTGCTGACCACGGTGCAGCCCGACACCCGGGCGGGGTCCATGACCGGCCCGTGCCAGTACTCCACGGACCCCGCCTGCCAACTGCCGCCGTGGGCCCGCACCAGCCAGCCGTACGGGTCCGAGCCGGGCCGGTAGATGCGTACGGGGATGTGATGCGTCCCGGCGTCGAGCAGCCGGGGCTCCCAGCCGGCCTCCTCGCGCTGCCGGTCGTCGAAGCGCCTGGCGGTTGAGGGCCGCCGACCGGCGCCCGGCAGCTCATGCCGCCCGCCGTTACTGCGCACTCGACCGGGCACCGCGCAGGAACAGGGCGCTGGTGAGGGTGCCGAGGAGCACGATCGCGGCGTTCACCGCGATCGCGACCTTCAGACCGCCGAGGATGGCCGAGGCTCCGGTGCCGGTCATGGCGGCGGTGGCGATGGCGCTCATGATCGGCGTTCCCATGGTGATGCCGATCTGCTGGGTCATGGTGGCGAGGCCGGTGGCCAGGCCCTGTTCGTGGTCGGCGAGCCCCGAGGTGGCGGTGACCATGAAGCCCACGATGACGAGCATGTTGCCCACGCCGCCGGCGAAGGTGGCGACCAGCAGCAGCCACATCCACGAGCGGTCGTCGCCGAGGCCGAGCAGGGCCGCGGTGAACACGGTCTGGAGGATGCCGCCGACGATCAGGGTCTGCTTGCTGCCGATCTTCCCGATGACCTTCGGGGCAGTGGAGCCACCTACGACCGTACCGATGCCGAGCACCCCGAAGGACAGGCCGGCGGCGAGCGGGGAGAAGCCGAGCACTTCCTGGAGGTAGAGGGTCAGCAGGAAGACCAGGGAGGTCTCGGTGAGGAACGCGATCAGGCCGGCGACATTGCCCCAGGCCACCGATCGCTTGCCGAGCACGCCGATCGGCACGAGCGGCGCGGACACCTTCCGCTCGACGGCGTAGAACACCAGCAGCAGTACCACGCCCGCCGCCGGCGACAACAGGGCGTGCGCGGAGCCCCAGCCCTTCTCTCCCGCCTGGGTGAGCCCGAAGACGATGGCCAGCAGGCCGAGCGTGACGCTGACGGCGCCGGGCACATCCAGCTTGGGGCGTTCGTCGGGCCGGGACTCCTTGATGACCGTCGGGGCGATGAGCAGCACAGCCAGGGCGACGGGCACATTGATGAAGAACGCCCAGCGCCACGACAGCAGGTCGGTCAGCAGGCCGCCAAGGATGGCGCCGGTGGTGAACCCGGCCGACATCAGCGCCCCGTTCAGGCCGAGCGCCTTCGCGCGCAGTGGCCCCTCCGGGAACGACGTCGTCAGCAGCGACAGTCCGGCAGGGGTCACGGCGGCGGTGGCCAGGCCCTGGAAGACACGGGCCGCAATCAGCACCTCCGGGTTCTGCGCCAAGCCGCCGACCAGCGAGGACACACCCAGCACGACGAGGCCGCCCAGGAACAGCCTGCGCCGGCCGAACAGGTCCGCGACGCGGCCGAAGAGCAGGGTGAACCCCGCCGCGCACAGCGCGAACGCGGTGGCGATCCACTGCAGGTGGGCCAGCGAGAAGCCCAGGCCCTCACCGATCACCGGCAGCGCCACGTTCAGGATGGAGAAGTCCACGGCCAGCATGAACTGCGCAGCGAGCAGCAGCACCAGCACCAGCCGGAGCCGGGGGGTGAGCGCGGCCGGGGCCGTGCCGACGGCGGTGCCGGACGCGGTACCGGCCGCCTCTGAATCAGTGACAGACATACGTCGAGTCCTTTTCCTCACGGTTCCTGACACGCGGCGCGCTCGGTCGCGTCACGCGCGGTACGGAGAAAAGGCTCGTCGGCGCCCGGATTCCCAGCCAGACCCCTGCCTCGCACAGCCACTGCGAGGGTAGTCATCACAGGACCACCCTTACGGCCCCCGGCCACCGGGACCGGCAGGCATCATGGGAAGTCAGTGGCCACAGCCTGTCGCAATCCGCCGACCTGGAGGCATCGATGGACGCCCCGTCCGAGTTGGGAGACTTCCTCAAGTCCCGCCGCGCCGCGCTGCGCCCCGAGGACGTCGGCATCACGCCGCACCCGACCCGCCGCCGCGTCACCGGGCTGCGCCGCGAGGAGTTGGCGATGCTCGCCGGCGTCAGCATCACCCACTACACCCGCCTGGAACAGGGCCGCGCCACCAGCGCCTCCGACGGCGTGCTCGAGGCGATCGCGCGCACCCTGCGCCTCACCGACGACGAGACGGCCCACCTGAAAGATCTCGCCCGCCCCGCCACCGCGTCGTCCCGTCCCGCACCGCCCCGGGTGGAGCACGCCAGCGCCTCGGCCCGGCAGCTGCTGGCGGCCATGACCGACGTACCGGCCCTCGTCCTGGACCGACGCAACGACGTCCTCGCATGGAACCAACTGGGCCACGCGCTGCTCGCCGGACATCTGGCGCCCGAGAGCCCCGACACACCCGCCACCCGTCCCAACCTGACCCGGATGCTCTTCCTGGACGAGCAGTACCGGGAGTTGTACACGAACTGGAACGAGGAGGCCCAACTCGCCGTAGCCTCCCTGCGCCTGGTCGCCGGGCGCCACCCCGACGACCGCTCCCTGGCCGAGCTCGTCGGTCAACTGACCATGAACTGTGGCGAGTTCGCCTCCCGCTGGGCCCGGCACCCGGTGCGCACCTGCACCTCCGGAGTGAAGCACCTGCATCATCCGCTGGTCGGTGCGATGGACCTCAGCTTCGAGAATCTCGTCATCCCCGGCACCTCGGGCCAACGTCTGATCGCCTACACCGCCGAGCCCGGTTCGCCGTCGGAAGCGGCACTGCGGCTGCTGGGCATCGCGACGGCTCCGGTGGCGCAGGACACGACAGCGGTACGGCGCTGAACCACTGCCGTGTCGGCGGTTCGGCGGTGGCGGCACCGCTCAGGCGCTGCGCTGTCCGGCGAGCAGAGGCGCCATCGGATGCCAGGCGTGGGCGAGGCGCATGTGGGTGTACGCCGCCGAGGCCATGGTCATGTGGTGGTGCCAGGCGGGGAAGGAGCGCCCGGCGAAGTCCAGCAGCCCGTAGCTGCCGTCCATGCAGTCCGCGGTGACGGTGGAGCTGATATGGAGGCGGGTCAGCTCGAGAAGTTCGTCCAGCCGGTGGTGCACGAGGTTGGTGAGCCAGAGCTGGGAGCTGGGCTGCCCCCCTGGGCCGAGCTCGGTGAACAGCCGGTATGCCCGCTGCTCACCACCGGTCTGCTGCCACATGAGGGTGGACAGGGTCTGCGCCTGCCGGAACCTCCCGTCGGCCCCCGTCACAGCGGCTGTGTGCCGGCTCCACCTCGGCTGCGTACCGGGCGCGCCCGGAGACCCGGCGGTCGCGACGCCGACACCCACCCGTTGCCCGATCCGAGCACCGGCGGGGAATGTCCGCTCCCGTACGCGCCCGGCGCCGGAAAACAGCTGTTGGGGGTGGACGGCGACAACGAAGTCCCTCCGGACGCTGCCCGATTGGGATGTCAGCTCGCTGAAGTCGGTCGCGTCGCTCATGTCGGCCACGACGGGCACGGCCGGTGAGGACGTACGTCTGGCCATACTGTCCATCAGGTCGAGCATGTGCTTCCACTGCGGCTGGAAGCTCTCCGTCTGAGGTATGCGGGCGCGTCGGCGCAGTTCGGGGTCGTCGGTCCACTCCGGGGGAAGGAACAGCCGCCAGTCGACGGGGAAGTTCGCGCCGGGCAGGACAGGAGATGGCGCAGGTCACATGAAATGCGTCTCACTATTCGAGACGATCGGCTGATACCTCGCCAGGGAGTGGCCTCCTGAGCCCCTCCCGTGGGTGCCTTCGCGCAACTTAGGGCACGCAGAGGACGCGAAGCCCTCAAATTGGACTAGACCCCGCGCTCTCAGCTTGGGAAGCGACGGCGCTTGCACGGCCGGATGGCCGCTGACCTGCGCTGATTCGTCGTGCTGGCACCATTGCGTGCGGCCTGATCACACCGCTATTGACCGTGGTTGTCCGCTCTTACGGGCACGCTATGGGCACGTGGCGTGAAGACCGGTGGGCAGGGCGCGTGCACGGAGGGGTGCTGTGTTGGACGGGGCTCGGTCGGACGTCCAGTTGGATAACGCCTTCGCACGTGCACAGGGATGGGTGAAGCCCGTTTTACGTTGCAAGGCCGACGGTCACCGCTTCCTCGGAAACGGTCGACGCCGGCCGTTGGTTCATTTCCCGGCTTCGGGGCCGTACCACTGGAGCGCCTGACCGGTGACGGCGGCGATGCACTCGAAGTCCCGGTCGCGGTGCAGCAGCGTCAGTCCCTGCAACTCGGCCGTGGCGGCCACCACGAGATCGACGGCTCCGGCACTGCGGTGCTGTCCGCGCTGGGTGAGGACCTCCTGGACCCGCCAGGCGCGGTCGTAGGCACGGTCGTCGACCGGCACCCACCCGAAGAGCAGGCGCATGTCCTCGATGCCTTGTGCCCGGTCGGCGGCGGAACGCGCGCTGTAGAAGAATTCCAACTCGGTGACGGGGCAGGTGGCGATGAGCCCGGCAGCGGCCGCCTGGTCCCATCCGAACTGCTCGGCGTCGCCGCGCAGCATACGGGCGAGCGCGCTGGTGTCGATCAGGTATTGCGCGGCGTTCACCGGCGGTAGTTTCCTTTGTCCTCGAAGAGATCGAGGTCGAAGGCGCCTTCTTCCGCCGACGCCCGCAGGCGGGTGAGTGCCAGGGCTCGCCGCCGGTTCTCCAGCACCTCGCGCAGGGCGGTGTTCACCGTCTCCTTCTTGGTGCTGGTGCCGAGGGCCTTGGCCACGTCCGCGACCAGCTGGTCGTCGAGGTCGATCACAGTTCGACTCATGAATGCACCTCCATGGATATCATTGATGCTACCGATTATATCGAGCGTCGTCGCCTCGGCCGCTGTGTGCGGTACGCACTTCGGGCGGGCTGACGGTGATTGCCTGCCCGACGTCGGCGAGACGGGTGGTCCCACTGCTCAGCCGTTCCGCGAGCCGGTACTTCCTCGCGGAGTCGGTGGTCGGTCGGAAACGGATCCACGGCAGTACGTGCTCCGGGCTGAGGGCAAGCCCGGGTCGTCCCCGCGCGGTACCGGATCGCGGCTTCGCCGAGGTCTTTCCATTCCTTCACGCGCCGTCGCGCAGCCTCGCACTCCTGGAGAAGGGCGGTCCACGCGGGCCATGGCCGACCTGCGGGAGTCAGAAGCGCAGCAGGATATCTGCCCGGTGCCCACGCGGCCGTCCGTCTCCCAGCCACCCCGCAGGTCCGGCTCTTCCGCGAGGCGTCACCCACCAGGAGGCGCTCCACCAGTACCGTCTTCCCTGATCCGGCCTCTGCGGGGGTTGCCCAGGCGGCCGGTGGGGATGCGCTCGGCCATCCGCGTCATCCCCACGAGCCTCCGCGCGTCCTCACACCACAGCGCCTGAATCCCGCGCCCGCCCGCGTCGCTCCAGCGGACTGCGCGCCCCGTTGTCCTCGCTGCGCCCGGGGCGCGCCGGCGGCGCCGGGTGGCTGCCTTCGAGCTGCACGGCGATCGGCACGGCAGTGAAGACCGTCGACGCCATACCGATCACCACGCCGGCGATCAGCGCCACTGAGAAGTCCGCGAGCGAGTCACCGCCGAGCACGGCCAGGGCTGCCAGGATGAACAGCGCGCCCATACCGGTGTTCACCGTGCGCGGCAGAGTCTGGATGACGGCCTTGTTCGCGGTGGCTTCCAGGTCCGCCGCCGGTTCGCGGTGGCGCGCCTCGCGCACTCGGTCGAAGACGACGACGGTGTCATTGACGGAGTACCCGATGACCGTGAGCAGGGCCGCCAGGAAGACGCTGTCGACGGGCTTGCCGAGCCAGGCGAACAGGCCCACCACAAGCAGCACGTCGTGCACCATGGCCGAGACCGCCGCGGCGGCGAACGTCCACCGGAACCGCACGCTGAGGTAGATCAGCTGGGCCGCGACGGCGATGCCGAGCGCGATGAGCGCGTGCCGGCGCAGTTCGTCGCCGAGGCTCGGGCCGATCAGCTCGTCCCGCTCGACGGTCACCTCCCCGCCCTCATTCGCCAGCGCCGTTCTGATCGTGTGCTGCTGGTCGTTGCTCAGCTCACCGGTGCGTACCGAGATGTCCCCGTTCCCCGACTCCTGCACCACTGCGCGGGGGAACCCGGCGTCCGTGACCGCCGCCCGTGCCGTGTCCACGTCGACGGGCCTGCTGGTGCTGTACTCCACCAGGCGCCCGCCGGTGAACTCCACCCCGAAGTCCAGGCCGCGCAGGCCGATTCCGGCGACGGCGACCACGATCAGCAGCGCGCTGAGGCCGAGCCAGCGGCGCCGGTGGTGCACCAGGCGGGGTTTGCGGTGCGCGAGCCAGGCACGCACCCGGCCGGTGGAGGTGATCCCGGTCAGACCGGGCCGGTTACGCACGAAGCGGCGCCGGATCGCGAAGTCGGCGATGACCCGGGTGATCACCAGGGCCGAGATCATCGAGACCAGGACACCGATGGAGAGCGTGACGCCGAAACCCTTGACGGGTCCGGTCGCGAAGAAGAAGAGCAGCCCGGACGCGAGCAGCGTGGTCACATTCGAGTCGACGACCGCGCTCCAGGTCTTTCCGAAGCCGGTGCGCAGCGACTTGTCCAGATGCGCCGAGGCCGACTTCAGAGCGCGGACTCCCAGATACTCCTCGCGGGCACGCTCGAAGACCAGCACGTTCGCGTCCACTGCCATGCCGATCGCCAGGACGAAACCGGCGAGTCCGGGCAGTGTCAGGGTCGCGCCCAGGGCGACCAGTGCGGCGTAGGAGATCAGCGAGTACAGCGCGAGCGCGATGGTGGCCATGGCGCCGAGCAACCGGTAGACGACGAGGATGAACAGCCCCGTCAGGGCGAGCCCGATGATCGCGGCCTGGGTGCTGGCGGCGATGGCGTCGGCACCGAGCGTGGGGCCGACGGTGCGCTGCTCCACGACCTCTACGGGCACCGGCAGCGCACCGCCCTTGACGAGCGCTGCCAGCTCGCGAGCCTCTTCCCGGCCGAAGCCGCCGGTGATCTGCGTGGAGCCGCCGGAGATGCCGACCTTGCACGCAACGTCCGCGTTGACGCCGGGCGCCGAAAGGACCTTGCCGTCCAGGACGATGGCGACGCGCCGCTCGGGGGCGCCCTGCGGGGCACAGGCAGCCGCCCCGGTGATCCGTGCCCAGTCCTTGCCTGCCTGCCCGTGGAAGGCGAGGTTGACCATCCAGCCCGACATCGTCTGCTGGTCGAGCACCGCCTCGGCGTCCTTGACGCCCTCGCCGGTGAGGGCGGTGGGCCCGAGCTTGAGGAACGCCCCCTTCTGGTCGGGGTCGGCCAGGGTGCGCGAGCCGTCCCCGGCCGGCTTCCCCTTGTTCTCGTCCTGCTTGTCCGTCACGCCCTGCACCGGGTGGACGGTCAACTGCGCGGTACGGCCGATGACTTCGGCGGCCTCGCGCGGGTCCTGAACGCCGGGCAGCTCGACGAAGATCCGCTGCTGTCCCGACCGGTACAGGCTCGGCTCGGACACACCGAGCGCGTCGATCCGCTGGCGGAGCACCTCCAGGGCCCGCTGGGTCGATTCGGGATCGGCCTCGACGATGGGTGAGTCCTTGGTCTCCAGGACGATCTGGGTGCCGCCGCGCAGGTCGAGGCCGAGGCGGGCGGACTGAGTGAGAGCGAAGAAGAGCGCGGCGGCGATCACACCTAGGGCGACGATCGCCCGCCACATGGGCGCGCGAGACATGAGTTCTCCACGATGGGCAGGCAGACGGAACCGACGTCTGCGCCGGGCGCGGAGGCGAACGGTCAGGCGTCGATACGGACTTCAGTGCTCCACCGCGACGGCGGCCCGCGCGGCCGACACACGTGCCCGCCCCGGCCCGCTCCCGCGGCCGAGACCACCACGGCCACGGCAGGACCGCCGACAGCGCGGTGCGGGGCTGCCTCCCCGGCGCCAGGGCCCAGGAAGCCGTGGATCGGGTACGGCACGGCGGGGGCGTGGGCGGGCGCGGGGTGCGCCACGGTGACGGGTCGCTGCACGTCGGCGGTCGCGGACGCCTGCGCGGTCGCCGTCGCGGCCGTGCCCGTCGAGGACAGGCGGGACGACGACTTGGCCGACACCGGCAGGAGGAAGGTCAGGACCGCGAGCAGCGCGGAGAGCACGACGGTGGCCGGACGCGTGGGGTGTGCGCGGTGCTGCTGCACGCCTCTTGCCCCCGGTCAAGTCGTCGTACCAAATCAGCAGTTGGGCACTGCGAGCCGACGCTCGGCTCGTCCGGCCATCAGTGACACGAACGCCGTCGGGCGCCCGGAGGTTCCCGACTCACCGCAGGAAGATTGCAGTCGGCTGCCTGCGCGCCGGTGCGCCGGTGAAGGCGGCACGCAAGTGCGGGGAAGGACGTAGGGCGCGGCGGAGGTATGGCCCCCTGAGCCCGTGCCGCCGCACCTCGGCAGCCGGAGTCGGTTACGCCCCTTCTTTCAGACGGGGTTCCGCAGAGGGGCGGGTGATGGCGCGATCACCGCCAGGTGATGACGATGTTCCGTCCGCTTACTTGATAGTGACCAGGCACTCGTGCCGTACGCGGATATCGGGAAGGCGGATGAGCTCGGTTTTGCCGTGGCGCATCCCGGGTCGGCAGGCCCAGGAAAACAAACCCCAGGCCACTGACCTGGGGTTTCATCATGGAGCGGGTGACGAGAATCGAACTCGCGCTCTCAGCTTGGGAAGCTTGGGTTCTACGGGCTCGATAGCCCCGCTGACCTGCTGTCGAGCCGCGTCATGACCTGAGGGCGCCTCTGGGTGGTGACCGCTGTTCCCCGTGGTTCCCTGCAGTATCTGGCACGGGTCTGGCACGGGGCGCGTTCAGGCGGGTTGGTCAGTCGCGCCGCGAACCCGGCACGCCGATAACGGATCCGAGATCGGTGGAGGCGGTCAACGAGTGGGCCGCGGCCCTGAGGTCGTTCTCCCATCCCGGGAGTTCGTCCGGTTCCATCCATTCGCTGTAGTCCGCTGCGACGGAGAGGAACTGTGTCTCCTCCGGTGTGAGGGCTGCGACCGTCATCGACAGCCGGTTGGCTACGTCCATGGGGCCCAGCTCGCTTTTCGCGAGACCGAACGCGAGGTTCACGAGGAGCCAGCGGCCGGCTGTCTCCTCGTCGGGAAGGGGTATGCCGAGTTCGTTCAGGGCTTGGACGTACAGTTCACGGATCTCGGTCTCGTCGCTCCTGCGTGGCAGGCCGGCCAGTTCGCGCAGGGCGGGGGAATCACGCCCGTCGACGAGCGCATGAGCAGCGAGCATCGGGAGCTCCTCGGGTGGGAGTACCTCCGCCACATACCGCCAAGCGCTGTGCTGCAACCGGTCCATACGCCCATCGTGAGAGCAACGAGCCATCCTGGCCACCTGATTACTGTTCTGGCCTCGGCTTCTTTTTGCCCTTGGGTTTACCGGGGATCTCGGTGACCTGCGCGTCACCTGTCCAGGGGCGGTGCGCCTGGTGGTCGTCGTTGGTCGTAGGCACCGGCTTCCTCGCTGCCGTGCAGACAACGGCTCCGGAGGGCGCTTCGGTACGAGGTGAAGAAGCTGATCAGGGCCCTATGGGAGCGGGGCAGGGTTGGTCCTGTCCACAGATAGTCCATAGTGCGCCGACATCCGCGTTAGGAGTTCGATCAGCGGGTGTCCTAAGCGGCGTCACACGGACCCACTAACTTGGCCCTGGTCCCGCGCGCGGCACGGCTACTAGCCTCCGCGTCGGAGTAGTTAGGCGCCTCGGCCGCCGTGAAGCCCGATCGTGAGCTACCAAGTCATTTTGGTTGCGCCAGCAACAAGTAGTTTCTGTGCCAGGTACTTCACGAGCTCAATGTCCCACACGAGTTGCTCGGCCTCCTTGGAGAAGGGCATCAAGAGGTCCTTTGTAGTCTCGCCGATCTCCTCCTTCGTGTGAACGATGCGGCATCGGATGTCATAAACCCGGTTAGCCACCTGGCTTATCAGGTCACTATTCTTGTCCGTTAGGTGGACGCATGCGACATCTCGAATTGCCTTCTTATCTGTCACGTGCGCATGAAGTTTTTCGTTAGACTCAATGAATTCTCGTAGGTGGTCCTCAGGCACGCATGCACGGAGCGCTGCTTTCAGTTGCTCGCGCTCAGTCCCGAACCCCTTTCCGGATCGACTGGCGAGTGCAAGAATCCTGGCAAGTTGGACATCGTCATCCGGCTCAAAACGTGGATCCCTTAGCTCTTGCCGAAGCCTGTCCAGCGCGTCTCGGCGGCTATATGCAGGAAAATAAAACTCCAACACTTGATAATAGGCCAGATACTCAAGAAGCGGGAGTCTTGCGGATGATCTGCCGTACCAGTAGAGGCTCATCGCCTTTTCGTCGTACTGAGCCTTCGGTGTGCGAACGGCTGGTTGGCTCTGGGATGCTGAGCGGGTGTTGAGAAAGCGGCGGCGATTGATTCCGCGTCCATAATCGGCGATACGCAGGCCAATGTCATACCTCGTGTCCAGTTCAAAGAAGACTGAATCGGATACCTTCTGAAGCAGACGGACAAGGTCGTCGTGTCGGTTGATCGAAACATTCGCAATGTTCAGGGTGATGGATCCGACTCCTCGCGGGCTACGGCAGAAGATGCCGAACCGGTCGCTAGCGGTTCCGATCTCGATTGAGCAGCCATTCGAGAGATCGTCCGGGAATCTTAGAAACCAGGCATTTTCGTTTCTCGTGCTCCGCTCTACTTGGAATAGGGCGACTTCGTCTAGCTCCTCCTCGTTGATGTCCAAGGTGGCACTGGATGCGAGCCTTACTCCAGGGAGCTGTTGCACTCGCCGTAGCCCTGCTTCGGTGGAAAGGGCAACGATCCCTGCCTCGACCCTGTTTTCATCGTCGAAATAACAAGCATCCCATGAAGCCAGGTATTTAACCGAGGCGTAAGAGTGATTTAGAAATCTTTGGCAACTGTTCTTGTCTAGGACCCTCCGTCTTTTTTCCCTCCCGTTGGGCATTTCTAGGGTGAGGTACAGATCTTCTTCCTTAAGGAGGAACCAATCATGCGGAATGCCGGACTTGGCGGCGTCATCCGCTAGCAAAACCCGAGGGTCGTCGGGTAGCAGGCGCTGCCGTGCAAGATCGATGGGGTTATTTGCGTTGCTTTTTTCGGAACTCACGTGTGCCTCCCCAAGAGAGGGCTAGATTACCGGCGCGATGAGCTGTTCGCCTCCGATACTCGGAGGTCGGCGGAACGGGTTTGGCCGGTGGCCTGCCCGGTCTGGGGTCGAGCATGACCAGGGGGCCGTACGCTGGTTGGCAACTCGGGCAGGCTTTGGACCTGCCCGCAATGTGCACGAGTGGCCCCCTGGTCTTGCTCGACGCGGGACCCGGACCGGGGAGGTGGCTAAAGCCGTGGAGCCGACCGGCCCCAGCCACAGCGGGTTTCCCTCCTCGCCCGCATGCACGCAGCGCGCCGCCTGGCGCGGCCAGCCGGGGCGAAGACAGGAGGCAGGCCGCGCCGCAGAGGCGGCGTGCGCCCGCGCCGTGCGCGGGCCTTGAACCCGTGAAGAAGGTTGTTACTCAGGAGCCCTCTGTGATGCGTGTCCTGTCTCGGTTGATGGTTGACACTGCGGCTTCACCTGATGCTTGACACCGCTTGCCTCGGCTTGGCTGTGCGCGTCTGATCGGCGCGTGCAGGGAGGGCTGAGGCCGTGCTGGTGGAGTTGAGCGTGGTCGAGCAGCGGTATCACGCGGTCATGGAGGTGGCCGCGGGGGTTCCCGTCACCCAAGTCGCAGCCCGTTATGGGGTCTCCAGGCAGTCGGTCCATGCGTGGGTGCGCAAGTACGAGCGGTCGGGTCTGCCGGGGCTGGCGGACCGGTCGCATCGCCCGGCCTGGTGTCCACACAGGATCGCGGCGGACGTGGAGGCGGCGGTGTGTGAGCTGCGGCGTGGGCATCCGGGTTGGGGGCCGCGCCGGTTGGTGCACGAGCTGACGCGTCAGGGCGTGGTGCCGGTGCCCTCACGGGCCACGGTCTATCGGGTGCTGGTGCGTAACGGTCTGGTGCAGCCGGGGCTGCACAAGCGGCGCCGGTCGGATTACCGCAGGTGGGAGCGGGAAGCGGCGATGGAGCTGTGGCAGATGGACATCGTTGGCGGGCTCCTGCTGGCCGACGGGGCCGAGTGCAAGGTGGTCACCGGCATCGACGACCACTCCCGGTTCGTGGTGATCGCGAAGGTAGTGCGACGGGCGACCGGACGGGCAGTGTGTCTGGCCTTCGGTGAGGCCCTGCTGCGGTTCGGGGTGCCGGGGGAGGTGCTGACGGACAATGGCAAGCAGTTCACTGCCCGGTTCGGCTCTGGCAGGCCGGGAGAGACGATGTTCGACCGGATCTGCCGGGAGAACGGCATCATCCACCGGCTCACCAAGCCGAAGTCGCCCACGACCACGGGGAAGATCGAACGGTTCCATCAGACGCTGCGGCGTGAACTGCTGGATGAGCACGGCCCGTTCGCGGACGTGACCGCCGCGCAGCAGATAGTGGACGAGTGGCTGGTGGACTACAACCAGGCACGTCCGCATCAGGCGCTGGGCATGCAGGCCCCGGCCGTCCGGTTCAGCACGAAGGCGGCCCAGGCCGAAGCCGCGGTGCTGCCGGTGAAACTGCCGCCGAGTCTTCAAACGATCGCCGGCGCCGAGGCACCCGTCGTGGTGCCCGCTGCGCGTCGGCAGCCAGCACAGGAACAGACGACGGCCCGTTCCTGGCCCCTGACCGGCGAGGAGGTCGGCACGATCGAGGTGGAGCGGACCGTGCCACCGAGCGGAAACCTGTCGTTGAGCGGACAGCAGATCTGGTTCGGTCCCGCGCTGGCCGGCACCACGGTGACCTTGCGGATCGACGTGAACCGGCTGCACGTGCTCATTGGCGGTGCCCGGCACAAGACACTGCCCTCGAAGCTGTCCGGCCGGGACCTGCGCGCATTGCTGGCATGCGGGGACGCCCGCCCCGCCGGGCCATGGGCCGACGAGCCGGGCCCGGCCGACACCACGGCGGTGGAGGTGGACCGCACCGTCAACCCGGTCGGCTACATCGGCCTGGGCGGCGACCGATGCAACATCGGCTGGGCCTTCGCCGGGCAACGGGTCACCCTCAGGCTGGACGGCACTGTGATGCAGGTCCTCGACGAACAGCGGATCCTGCTGGCCGCGCTGCCCTGCCCGCTGTCAGCCACGGCCTGTGGCCGTCTGCGCGGAGCCAGACCGGCCGGCCCGCCCCCAACCATCCCACCACCCGCCGAGCAGATCGCCGAGCGGACCGTCAGCAGCGTCGGCGGCTTCGTCGTCGCAGGCCAGCGCATCCAGATCGGTCGGGCCTATGCCCACCAGGTCGTCACCGCCCACCTGGACGACAGCGTCATCCGCGTCTTCCACGGGGACGACCTGATCACCACCGTTCCCCGCACCACCGCCAAGGGGGTGGTCGTCCGCAAGTCCGGGGAGTACAACAGACGAAAGATCGTCTAGGACAGACGTCAAGCATCACCCGACGCCAACCTGTCAAGCGTCACCTGAGACCCGACAAGCCCTCTGTGATGCGCCACAGTGGGGCGGTGTACTGCTCAGGTCGGCTGTTGATGAGCAGCTGGCGTAGGGCCTCGCGCTGAGTGCCGTCGAGGTTCAGCGCCTCGGTGAGTCGGCGGAACGTCGTGTGTGTGACTCCACGGCTTCGTGCCTCCGCCTCGAACTGGTCGAGTTGGGGCAACACCGATTCGGCGTCCAGCTGCGTCGGCCGTTGATCCTTCAGCCAAAGGGCCTTGTTGCGCTCGTAGTCGATCTCCGAGAAGCCGCACACCTCGCGGCTGAGTGCCTCGACTTCGTCCAAGGCGGCCGTCGTCATGATCGTGCGGGCCAACTGGTTGCGGCTCAGGGCCTCGTCCAAGTCGACCTCGTGGACGGTCGGGCCCTCGTCGGTCAGAGGGATGGGAAGTCCCGCATCCCGGACCTCGCATGTGCCCCGTACTCCTCGGGCTGTCGCCGCGAGCATCCCGGTCGCCTCGGAAGGGTGCCACTCCAGGACCGAGCTGACCGGCTCCACATCGCTGGCTGTGAGGGTGTGTACAACCGGGCCGAGCAGGCCGCGCATGTCGTCGAGTGGGAGTTCCCCGTCCAGTCCAGGGCCTGCGATCAGCAGCCGGATAGGCGCGTTCACCTGGGCGCATGCCGCCAGTGTGACGGCGTCAGCGAGTGGGCTCTTCAGGGTCGGCTCGTCGCCCTGCGCCAAGACATCGCCGCCCACGTCTAGGAGGTCGATCGACTCGGGCTGCAAGTGGCTGATCAGCTCTTCGAGTTGGCGTGTGACACCTTCCGCGCCGTGCCCTGGGTCGATCAGTGCGAACGTGTGCGGGAGCTCTGCCGCGAGCCGGGGGAGAGTGGAGCCTGCCGGGGCGATCGGGCGGGCCTGCGCCGGCACCTTCCATACGGCTGGAGTGATGGGCTCAAGGCCGGTGAAGTTCTCGGGTCCTCGGGGGCCCGGTACCGGGTCGATCAGCAAGCGGTCCCACGCGTACGTGAGGATCACCGCCCGGCCGTTGTCGTCGCCGTAGAGGGCGGCGTCAAGCATTGCGGCGGCGACTGCGTCGCCACCTCCTCCTGCTGCGACGATCAACCGCATCATGGGGCCAAGCGTACGGGGTCCGGTATTGACCACTCACCCTATAGTGGCTAGAGGCCATAGCCACTTTGCCGCCGGTGCGGCGCTGGACGAGGAGGGCGCATGCCCAAGATCGAGGAGGCTCAGCCGAAGTATCTGCAGATCGCGCACTACATCCGCGATCAGATCCTTCGGGGCGACCTGCGGCCGGGAGATGAGGTTCCCTCGGAGCGCCAACTGGCGTCGGATTGGGGAGTGTCCAGGCCGACGGCAGCTCGTTCGCTGGAGGCGCTGAGTCATCAGGGGCTTGTCGAGAAGCGGCAGGGTTCGGGCACGTACGTGCGGAGCCTCGAAGTGAATCGGCGTGCGCGTGAGTTGTACGGCCGCGCTCGGCAGACAGGGAAGATCTACACGCCCGGCGAGTACGCGGTCATCACGTCGGCCGGCTGGCTGGAGGCGCCGGATTACGTGGCTGAGGCGCTGGGCCTGGTGAAGGACCGCCGGGCTGTTCACCGTCGGCGGGTGACCAACAACCAGGATGGGCCCATCACGTTGTCCACCTCGTGGTTCTCGCCGGATGTCGGTCAGCGCGCGCCCAAGCTGCTGGAACCCGAGAGGATCCAGGAGGGCACCCTGATGTACGTCGAGAACATGACTGGACGGCAGGGCAGTTACGCCGAGGATCGCATGTGTGCCCGGACGGCGACGGACGAGGAGGCGGCTGACCTGCAACTCGACGCCGGGTCTGCCGTTTTGGTCGTGCATCACGTCGTCTACGACCTCCAGGATCGGCCGTTGGAGTTCGCCGAAGCCACTTACCCGCCGCTGCGTTGGGCGTTCGAGCAGGGCTACCCGCTCTCCTGACGGACAGCCAGCCAGTTGAGGCGAACCGCTTGCGTCGCGAAGTGGCTAATGCCACTATCCAGAAAGTGGCTAAGGCCACTTCATCGGAAGGGGGCACGGTGTGACGAGTCAGCGGCCGGATCAGGGCACGCACTTACCTTGTCGGGGTTGCCGAGGGCGCGGATGGAAGCGCGTCGGCTCGCGTACGACCCTGGCGCTTGCCACCGCCGCCGACCGCACCCGTGCCACATCGAAGCGGCGCTGCCTCGACTGCGACGGCAGCGGCAAGGAGTGAGCACGATGGCCTACTACGCGATCGACCGCTATCCCTCTGACGACGCACCGCGGCTCGGCGCGATGACCTTGCATCCCGTCGCGGAGTCCGTGCCTCGGGCCCGGCGCTGGTTCCGGAAGTTCATCGCTCCGTACAACCCGGCCTGCTCGGTCGACGACTGCGTGCTGATGATCTCGGAGCTCGTCACCAACGCCATCTCCTACGGTCGCGCCGACGACCCCTGGGTCGTCCGGGTGGAGTGGTTCCGGGAGGGTGCTGCACTCCGGGTCGAGGTGCACAACCCGGGATTTCCAGCGAGCGTGCGGCTGCGGCGTCCCGACGCCAATGACGCGCACGGGCGCGGGCTGCTTCTGGTCGACTCCATCGCCGACTCCTGGCATCACGGGCCCAGTCGCTTCGGCGGAACAGTGGTCTCCTTCGAGATGGCCGATGCCTGGCCGTCATGAGCGCAATACGCTCCGCTGGTACTGCGCCGGCGGAATCGTCGCTAGTCTGGTTGACCAGTTGACTTGGCCAATCTCGACAGGCGGCGGCACACATGGCGTATGACGTGGAGGCACCGAAGTACGTTCGCCTCGCTCAGACCATTCAGCGCCGCATCGAGGACGGCACATATCCGCCCGGCACCCGAGTGCCCAGCGAGAACCAACTCGTGCAAGCCTTCGGGATGTCCCGTCCCACCGTCGTCCGGGCCCTGGAGTTGCTGAAGCGCGACGGCTGGCTTGAGTCCCGGCAGGGGTACGGAACCATCGTGCGGGGCCGCCCGGCCGTCGTCGAGCAGAAGGACCGCAGGGGGAGTGAAGCGCTCGCGCGTGACGAGTCGCAGGCTCCAGGGCGGTTGGTCGAGGTGGGCTACGTCCCTGTTCCGGCGCGAGTCGCCTCGGTGCTCGGGCTGCCCAAGCGGGTCAAGATCCTCGTGCGTCGCTTCCTGGTCGTCGACGACGGCGAACCGGTTGAGCTGGTCTCGTCGTACTTCCCCGACGGCCTGGCCGAAGGGACCGAGCTGGAGAGTGCCGAAGTGCTGAGCGGCAGCACTCGCGCGCATCTGGAAGCACGGAAGAAGGTCCGCTTCGACCACGTGACGGAACGGGTCTCGGCCCGGCTGCCCGAGCGTGCAGAAGCCGAGCTTCTGGACCTTCCGGACGGCGTTCCCGTCCTCAGTGTCCTGGTCGTGGCATGCGACGCTTCCGGGCAGGCGCTGCAAGTCTCTGACCTGCTGCTGCCCGCCGACCGGCAGGAACTCGAAGACACCTACCGCCTGAACTGACCCTGATCCGCGGCCAGTTCCTCTCGGCCTACCACCCGGTCCACACTTGACAAGTCAACCTGGCATCCCTAGCTTCGAACTTGCTAAGTCAACTTGTCAGGTAGCAAGTTGATCGACTCAGAAGGAGAAATCCGTGCGTGTGATCCGCGTTGACGCCTCGCCCGCAACGATCCTGCTCACCGAAGCCCCGGCGCCGAAGGTGCGCGACCGGCAGACCGGCGAGATCGCCAAGGACGCCGTGAGCGGTGAGGCACTGATGACCGTCGGCGTCGTCTACATCGACGAGGGCGAGTCGTCGCTGATCCAGGTCACCATCCCCGAGAGCGGTGTGACGGACGGCCTGACCGTCGGCGCCCCGGTCTCGCTGCCCGGTCTCGTCGCCCGGCCCTGGCAGAGTGTGTTCAACGGCCAGCAGCGGCACGGCATCGCCTATCGGGCCACCGCCGTTGCTCCCGGCGCCTTCTCGATGGACCAGGCGGGCTGATCGTCGTGGCGGACCTGGTGACGTGGGCCGAGCTGGGCGGGTCGCTCGTTGCGATAGGCGGCGCGGCCTACGCCCGGCACGCTCACCCGGCGGCGTACTGGTCGACGGTCGGGCTGCCCGTGTCGGTAGCCCAGTTGTTGGTCACGTACTCCTCGACCATGGACGCGTGCGGTCTGGCGGTGGAGCCGTCCCGGTTACGGGCCCTGGCCGTGAAGGCGACTGCTCGCCGTGAGGTCCGGCCGGTGCCTCCGCGTCGGGGCATGATCCGGCCGACCTCGACCGGCCTGAGGCTCCGGCTGCGCCTGGCTCCGGGGCAGGAACCGGCGGACGTGGCGGCCTCGGCCGAACGGCTGCGGCACGCCTGGGGGGTTCACGCCGTGTACGTCCGGGACGTCAAGCCCGGAGTCGTGGAACTGCGGCTCGTCGGCTACGACGTCCTGCGCAAGGTACGGATGCCCCGCCGGACCGAAGCCGGTCCTCTGCGCGTGCCGGTCGCTCTGCGGGAGGACGCGACCGCCTTCGTCCGGGACTACCAGGCCGTACCGCACGAACTCGTGCTCGGCGCCACGCTGTCCGGCAAGTCCATGTACCTGCGGAACCTGCTCGCAGGACTGGCCGCTCAGCCGGTCGTGCTCGTGGGAATCGACTGCAAGCGCGGTGTGGAACTGGCGCCGTTCGCTCCCCGGCTCTCCGCCCTGGCCACCGACCCGGAGCAGGCGGCCGAGCTGCTGCCCGTGCTCGTGAAGGAAATGGAGGACCGATACGACCTGATCAAGGCCCGGCAGGGCATCGCGCCCGGTACTCCGGCAGAGGAGATTACTTCCGATGTCTGGGGACTGCCGGACGACGAACGCCCGGCACCCATCGTGCTGTTCATCGACGAAGTGGCCGAACTCTTCCTCGTCGCCACGAAGAAGGAGGAAGAGCGGCGGGACGAGATGGTTACCCAGCTCATCCGGCTCGCCCAGCTCGGCCGTGCGGCCGGCATCTACCAGGAGGTCTGCGGGCAGAGGTTCGGCGCCGAGCTGGGCAAGGGCGCCACCATGCTCCGGGCCCAGCTGACCGGCCGCGTCTGCCACCGCGTGAACGACGAGGCCTCCGCCAAGATGGCGCTCGGCGACATCGCCCCTGAGGCGGTTACGGCCGCCTGCGCCATCGCCGCCGAACTGCCCGGCCTCGCCGTCGTCGGTGACACCTCCGGCGGCTGGTCCCGCATCCGTACTCCGCACCTGTCCCTCGCCGACGCTGCGGCCACCTGCCGCGACACGGCGCACCTCGCTCCGGACGTTCCAGCGCTCGCGCCGTTCCGGCCGTACGTCCCGCCGGTGCCGGTGAAGGAGTCCGGTCCTGCGGCCGCTCCTCAGCCGGTCACCGAGTAGCCCACCCCGCTCCAACGGTCGGCGCGGCCGTCCCGCGCCACGTCCCTACCCCACCCATGCCTGGAACTGGAAGGAGTGGCCGTGCGCGCCCTGCCCATCCGCGTGGACGCCGTACTCGTCCAAGCGCTGATCGCCGCCGCGCTGTCCTTCGCTCACCTGCATGACCTGGCGCTGGCCGCCGGACAGGACGGCTGGAAGGCGTGGGCCTATCCGGTCTCCGTCGACCTGCTGATGGTCGCGGCCTGGCGTCGGCTCCGCTCCGGCGAGGCGAAGGCGGCCGGGTGGTGCTGGTTCCTCGTCGCACTGGCCGCGTCCCTCGGCGCCAACGTCGCCACCGCCGGACTGCTCGACCTGGACGACGTACCGGCCTGGCTGCGGATCCTCGTCGCGGGCTGGCCCGCGGTTGCCTTCCTCGGCGGCACCCTGCTCGCCCACGGAGCACCGAACCCGACCAAGGCTCCGGCAACGGCATCCGAACCGCCCTCGACGGCCGCAGTGCCGGAACCTACCGCCGCAGAAGTCGAACCGTCCTCCACAGCAACCGAACTCCCTGCCGCCTCCCCCGCGTCGGCTCCGTCCTCACCCTCCCCGGTGCCGCCCGCCCTCGTCGCCATGGCCCGGAGGGTCGCCGACGAACACCGCGCCCGGACCGGAACACCCATCGACACCTCGACCCTTCGCGCCCGGCTCGGCGTCCCGATGCCGCTCGCCGAAGCGATCGCCGCCCAACTCACCTGATTCCGGAGGACCTTCCACCTTGCGCCCGTCCACGCTCCGCGCGCTCAAGCGCGCTGCCGAGCTGACCCGACAGAACCGCCTCACCGAAGCCGTGCTGATCGCCGAGCCGGTGATCCTCGCCGCCGACAGCTACGAAGGCGACGAGATCTTGCGCTGGCTCGCCGACCACGTCACCGACTTCACCGGCGAAACCGAAAGGGAGACCCCCTGATGCCCGCCAACCGCCGCTTCCGCCGCGTCGTCCGCATTGGCCCCGTGCAGGTCGCCACCTACTACGACGGCCGAGGGCGCGAGAAGCACACCGCCGCCTGCACGGCTCCGCGCTGCGGCTTCTCTACCGACTACGACACCCGTGCCGCCGCCGAGCTGGCCGCGCGCACCCACCGCTGCCGCGTCCGCTGAGGAGACCCCTGTGACTGTCTCTCTGCCGCTCGTCTTCGTCCTGGGCGTCATCGCCTGGGCCGCGATCAAGTTCCTCGGCATCCGCCTCTGGGTCGCCGTCGTGATCGCCCTGTTCGGCTTCTGGCTCTCGCACACCTTCCTCGCCCCGGCCATCGAGTCCGGCACCCGCTCCGGAATCGACGTCGTCAACGGCACCCGCGAATGACACCCCGACCGACAAGGAGTCCAGCCATGTTCCACCCCAAGCTGCCCGACACCCCGCACGTCCCGAGCATCACCACCCACATCCCGCAGGACCACGCCCCGGCCCCCTCCGCCGGCCGCCCGATCGCCCCGTTCGTCGGGGTCGGCGTCGGCGCGGTCACCGCCGTGGTCGCCGTCGGCGTCGTCCTCACGGCGCTCCTGGCGGCCGTCGCCGTCTCGGCCGTGTCCGTGGCCATCGCCGCCGTCGTCCTGCGCTCCCTCGTCAACGGCTCGAACAAGCGCTGACCGGCCGCCGGGGCGGCAACACGCCGCCAAGCATCCCGCCGCCCCGGGGCCGTCCCTCCCGACCGCCGAATCAGCCGAAAGGAAGACCCATCATCACCCGGCAGACTCCGCCCCCGCTGGCGGAACTCTCCATGCTGGCCTCCCTCGGCACCATGCCCGAGCTGGCCCGCCAACTCTCCACCCTGGGCGGCTGCACCCGCCCCGTTCGCCTCGACGGCCACCGCACCGAGTACGCGGTCGACACCACGACCGGTGAGATCGGCGGCGTCCTGCACCACCTCGACTCCGCCGCCCTCCCCGCCGGTCAGCTCCTCGTCCGCTGCAATAACCGCCGAGCCACGCGCTGCGCGGCATGTGCCGAGACCTACCGCCGCGACACCTACCACCTGATCACCGCCGGACTGCGCGGCGGCAAGGGCACGCCCGAACAGGTCGCCGTCCACCCTCGCGTGTTCGCCACGTTCACCGCCCCGAGCTTCGGCCCGGTCCACAACCGCCCTTCCAGTGGACGGCCCTGCCGCTGTGGTGCCCGGCACGACGACACAGACCAGGACCTCGGCACGCCCCTCGACCCGGACACCTACGACTACGAAGCGGCCGTGCTCTGGAACGCGCACGCCGGGGCCCTGTGGCGGCGCCTCTCCATCTACCTGCGCCGGGAAGTCGCCAAGCGCGCCGGTCTCACTCAACGTGCCTTCCGCGACCATGCGCGCATCTCCTTCGCCAAGGTGGCCGAGTACCAGAAGCGCGGCGCGGTCCACTTTCACGCGGTCATTCGCCTGGACGGCCCGGAAGGCGGCGACACCGCGCCCCCGACCTGGGCAACAGCGGAACTGCTCAGCGATGCCATCCGTGCCGCCGCCACTGCCGCCCGCGTCCACGGACCGGTGGTCGACGGGCGGGCGCACACCTTCGCCTTCGGCCGTCAGCTCGACGTCCGCCCGATCCGCTCCGCCGACTTCGACGGCGGCCAGGAGCTGACGGAGAAGGCCGTAGCGGCGTACATCGCCAAGTACGCCACCAAAGGCGCCGAAGTGGCGACCGGAACCCTGGACCGCCCGATCCGCTTCCTCGCCGAGCTGGCCCAGACCCGCATCTCCGACCACGCCCGCCGCCTGATCCGCACCGCCTGGACCCTCGGAGCGCGCCCCGAGCTGGCAGACCTCCGCCTGCGGGCCTGGGCCCACATGCTCGGCTTCCGCGGCCACTTCTCCACCAAGTCCCGCCGCTACTCCACCACCCTCGGCGCCCTCCGCAACGCCCGCGCCGAATGGCGCCGCGCCCAAGCCATCCCACCCGCTCCGCAGGACGGCGAAACCACGCTCGTCCTTGCCCACTGGGTCTTCGCCGGAACCGGCCTCAGCACCGGCGAAGCCTGGCTCGCCGCATCCCTCGAACCCGCCCCCGGAACGGAAGGAGAACCGACCACATGACCGATCGCTACCTGTCCGTGGACCAGGTCGCCGAGCTGCTCGGCACGACCTCCCGTTTCCCCCGGCGGCTCATCGAGGAGCGGCGTATTCGGTACGTGAAGGTCGGCCGGTACGTCCGTATCCCGGAGAGCGCGGTTGCGGAGTACATCGCTGCTCGCACGGTCGAGCCGCTGAGGCGCCCTCGTGCCCGATACAGGAGGGCTGCCTGATGGCCAACAGTAAGGGCAGGCGGCGCCGGTTCGGCGCGATCAGAAAGCTCCCCTCCGGCCGGTACCAGGCTCGCTATCCGGGGCCTGACGGCGTGATGCGCCCGGCGCCGTTCACCTTCGAGACGACTGCGGACGCGGATGACTGGCTCGCTGAAAAGCAGACCGAGATCCGCCGTGGAGAGTGGCGCGACCCCGAGGCCGGGGCGGTCGGCTTCCAGGCCTACGCGGACAAGTGGGTGGAGGAACGGGAGCTCGCGCCGCTGACTCGGGATCTCTACCGGTACCTCCTGGACAAGCACCTCTTCGCCTTCGCCGAGGCGGACCTGGACGAGATCACCGCGCCGCGCGTCCGTGAGTGGCGGGCGGATCGGCTGCGGACCACGAGTGCCAAGACGATGACGGCGAAGGCGTATCGGCTCCTCAAGGCCATCATGGAGACGGCCGTGGACGACGAGCTGATCACTCGCAATCCGTGCCGAATTAAGGGCGCTGGTAAGGAGAAGGCGGCTGAACGGCGCATCGCCACCGTCGCCCAAGTGGACGTGCTCGCCAACGCTGTTGGGATGCGGTGGCGCCTGATGGTCTACCTCGGCGCCTACGGTCCTATGCGGCCGGAAGAGCTGGCCGGCCTCCGCCGCCGGGACGTCGACGTCGACAACCTGCGCGTTCGCGTCCGCCTCGCCGAGCCTGAGCGGATGAACGGGCGACGCGTCCAGGGCGACACCAAGTCCGAGGCCGGAACCAGGACTGTGATTCTTCCCGCGTTCCTCCGCCGGGAGCTCCGGTGGCACCTGGAGAGCTACGCCGAGCCGGGACCTGACGGGCTGGTCTTCGTCGGCGAGAAAGGCGCTCCCTTCCGGCGCAGCAGCTTCGGGCGGAAGTGGCGGAAGGCACGTGAGATCGTCGGCATGCCCGAGGGCTTCCGGTTCTACGATCTCCGGCACACCGGACACACTCTGTCCACCCGCTCAGGCGCCACGCTCAAGGACACGATGGTCCGCGCCGGCCAGTCCTCGGAGAAGGCGGCGCTGATCTACCAGCACTCCGACGACGAGCGGCAAGAGGAGGTCGCCGCGAGCCTCGACGCCATGGTCCGGAAGGCTCGCGCCGCTGCCGCGCAGAAGAAGCCCGACGAGCCTTCTGGCACGAATCTGGCACGCGACGAGTGATCACTATGCGCAACAACAAGGCCCAGGTCGCTGACCTGGGCCTTCTTCATGGAGCGGGTGACGAGAATCGAACTCGCGCTCTCAGCTTGGGAAGCTGATGTTCTACCATTAAACTACACCCGCGTAAGACGCCGACCGAGATCGGTGGCGGAACGCTCGCTTACTGTACCTCATCGCAGGCTCCCGGTGTTCACGCCGTGGGGCCTGCGGTCGTTCGGGGGGTGGGATGCGGCTGCGGGGCACGGGAGTTGGGGCGTACCGTGGAGAGGTGGGAGAGGGGCCGGATGGGGTCGGAGTGCCGCCTGGAGGGGCGTCCCATTCATCCCGTAATGTGGCCTTCCTCGTCAGGGCATCAGCAGCCAGACGCGGCTCTTTGGGGAAGGGACTTCAGGACTTGATGGAGCGCACCGTCGTCCGTTGTGCCGATGGGCACGTGTTCACCACCGCTTCGTTCCCGATGCAGAAGGCCGAGCGCCTCGGCCCCGGTCGGCTCCTCCGCTGTCCGCGCTGCGCGCGCTTGCGCAGCGTCGTGCCGGTGGGGCTCGAGAAGCGGTAGAGCAGGACAGGCAGAGAGTACGGATCTTGCCGTGGGCGCGTGGAGTCGTCGCGATTGTGGTGGCTCCGCGCGCCTTGCGTATCCTCGGGGCGTGCTTCTCTCAGACAAGGACATCCGGGCCGAGATCGATGCCGGGCGGGTACGGATCGATCCCTACGACGAATCCATGGTGCAGCCGTCGAGCATCGACGTGCGGCTGGATCGTTATTTCCGGGTGTTCGAGAACCACCGGTACCCGCACATCGACCCCTCCATCGAGCAGGCCGACCTGACGCGGCTGGTCGAGCCCGAGGGCGACGAGCCGTTCATCCTGCACCCCGGTGAGTTCGTGCTCGCCTCGACGTACGAGGTCATCACGCTGCCCGACGATCTCGCCTCCCGCCTGGAGGGCAAGAGCTCGCTCGGGCGGCTCGGGCTGGTCACCCACTCCACCGCCGGGTTCATCGACCCCGGGTTCTCCGGGCACGTGACGCTGGAGCTGTCCAATCTCGCCACGCTGCCGATCAAGCTCTGGCCGGGGATGAAGATCGGCCAGCTGTGCATGTTCCGGCTCAGCTCCCCCGCCGAGTTCCCGTACGGGAGCGAGCGGTACGGGTCGCGGTACCAGGGACAGCGCGGGCCCACCGCCTCCCGGTCCTTCCTCAATTTCCACCGGACGCAGGTCTGAGCCCCCGACTGACGTGAGTGACATGAGTGACGTACGAGAGAACCTGACCTACGAGCAGTTCGGCGTCGCCGTCCGGGAGCTCGCGCAGGCCGTCGCCGACGACGGGTACGAGCCCGACGTAGTGCTCAGCATCGCCCGCGGCGGTGTGTTCGTGGCCGGCGGGCTCGCCTACGCCCTCGACTGCAAGAACATTCATCTGGTGAACGTGGAGTTCTACACGGGCGTGGGGACCACCCTCGAGATGCCCGTGATGCTCGCCCCCGTCCCCAACGTCGTCGACTTCTCGGACAAGAAGGTCCTGATCGCCGACGACGTCGCCGACACCGGCAGGACGCTCAAGCTCGTGCGCGACTTCTGCCTCGACGCCGTCGCCGAGGTGCGCTCCGCCGTGATCTATGAGAAGTCCCACTCCCTCGTGCAGTGCGAGTACGTCTGGAAGCGCACCGACGAGTGGATCAACTTCCCGTGGTCCGTGCAGCCGCCCGTCGTGCGGCGCGCCGGGCAGGTGCTCGACGCCTGAGGCGCCGCGTCAACGACGAGAGGGCCCCCGGCGGTATCGCCGGGGGCCCTTCCCATGGGCGGCAAGAAAAGCGGACTACACCGTGCCCAGCTTCACGATCGACAGCAACGCGATCAGCTGGATCGCCGACGCGCCCAGCGCCTTCGGCCACGGCAGATCGTGCGACTTGGACACCATCAGCGTCAGCAGAGCGCCGCCCGCGACCCACGTGGCCCAGCCGAGGATCTGGACGAAGGGGGCGTCGCCGCCCAGGAACATCGCGACGACCAGGCGGGGTGCGTCCGTGATGGACATGATCAGCATGGAGAGGCCGACCGTCGGCTGCCACGCCCCGTCGCCGCCGAGCTGGCGGGCCAGCGTGTGGGTCACCACGCCCAGGATGAACGCGCTGAGCACCATCGCGACGGCCGTCGTCAGGACGATCGGGATGGCGTTGGAGAGGGTGGCGTTGATCGCGTCCTCGCGGGCGCCGTCGAAGCCGAAGACCGCGATGAGGCCGTAGAGGAAGGTCACGATGAGGGCGGGGCCCCACATCGTGTAGTCGCGCATCTGGAGGAACGTCTGGTTGGGGGCCAGGACGATGCCCCTCAGCAGTTCCTTCCAGTGCAGCCGCGGCCCGGCCGGGGCGGCCGGGGCCGCGCCGGCGCGGTAGGTGTCGCCCTGGTTGTACGGGTCCTCGCCGACCGCGAAGGCCTGCGTGTGGCCCGGGTTGTTCGCGGCGTACGGGTCGTGCCCGCCCCGCTGGTACGCGCCGTCGTCGCCGAAGTACTCCGGCTCGCCGCCGCCCGGACCGCCGTAACCGCCGTTGGTCTGCGGCCAGGGGGTGTTCCCGTAGCTCTGCTGCCCGGGGTGCGGGTGCGGCTGCGGGGCCTGGGGATAGCCGTACGACGGCCCCTGCGGCGCCTGCTGTCCGTGCGGGGGGTGTTGCGGTCGCGTGTGCGGGGCGCGGTCGTTCCGGCCGCCGCGTCCGATCCTGAATCCAGCCACGTCATCGAACGTACCTGGTCTCGGAGAGCGGTGGGCCGGGCCCGGGGTTCCGGGCCCGGCTTTGCTGCCGAGCTGTGACATCCCTTACGGAGATCCGCCACGGATCCCTTACGGGGCTTACGGCACATCCGTTGCCGCGCCCTTACGGGTCGGGGGGTCCGGGACGTCGTACGCACGGAAACCGGGCAGGATGGAGCCATGAGCGTAGTCAAGATCAATGTGCTGACCGTCCCCGCCGAGCAGCGGGAAGTCCTGGAGAAGCGGTTCGCCTCCCGCGCCCACGCGGTCGAGAGCTCCGACGGCTTCGAGTGGTTCGAGCTCCTGCGTCCGGTCGACGGGACCGACAACTACCTGGTCTACACCCGCTGGCGCGACGAGGAGTCCTTCCAGGCCTGGATGGAGGGCCCGATGAAGGCGGCCCACCAGGGTGCCGGTGCGGGAGAGGGCGGGGAGGGCGGAGAGCGCCCCAAGCCCGCCGCCTCGGGCTCGACCCTGTGGTCCTTCGAGGTGGTCCAGCAGGCGGCGCCGAAGGGCGAATAGACCCGGCGGAGGAGGTTGAACGGCCGCGGCGGGCTCCGGCTCGTCGCGGCCGTTCGGCTGTCGGGGTGGTTGGCGGGGAGCGGTGGTGGCGCGGCCCTCGTGGCGGCCGCCGGGCCAGCACGATGGAGGCGTTGAGCCACCGGGAGGGCACGGTGGCACGTACCCCCGGAGAGCCCGTGACCGACCAGGCACCGCCCGCCGACGCACCGCCCGCGCGCTACGACGACCTGCGCGCCCTCGTCTTCAACTGCACGCTCAAGCGGTCACCGGAGCGCAGCAACACTCAGGGGCTCATCGACCGCAGCGTGCGCATCATGGCGGCGCAGGGCGTCCAGGTCGACGTCGTACGCGCCGTCGACCACGACATCGCCACCGGCGTGTGGCCCGACATGACCGAACACGGCCGGCCGAGCGATGCCTGGCCGCAGCTGTACGAGAAGGTCCTGGCGGCGGACATCCTGGTGCTGGCCGGGCCGATCTGGCTCGGCGACAACAGCTCGGTCACCAAGCAGGTGATCGAACGCCTCTACGCCTGCTCCAGCCTCCTCAACGACTCGGGGCAGTACGCCTACTACGGCCGGGTCGGCGGCTGCCTGATCACCGGGAACGAGGACGGCGTCAAACACTGCGCCATGAACGTCCTCTACAGCCTCCAGCACCTCGGCTACACCGTCCCCCCGCAGGCCGACGCCGGCTGGATCGGCGAGGCCGGACCCGGGCCCTCGTACCTGGACCCCGGCTCGGGTGGCCCGGAGAACGACTTCACCAACCGCAACACCACGTTCATGACCTGGAACCTGCTGCACCTGGCGCGCCTGCTGAAGGACGCCGGAGGCATCCCCGCCTACGGCAACCAGCGCACCGCCTGGGACGCCGGCTGCCGCCGCGACTACGAGAACCCGGAGCACCGCTGACGCCGAGCCGCACCGCGTGCGCGGAAGAGCGGCCGTATCCGACCCAGCAGGCGGGGAGCGGCCATCCAGCAGTTGGACCGAGGGGCGGGTGGTGGCCCTTCCACTCAGCGTGTGGTGAAGCCACCGTTGACGAAGAACACCTGGCCGTTGGCCCACCAGCCGTCGGTGAGCAGGAACTTCACCCAGGGGACGATGTACTCGATCTTCGTGAGGTCGCCGTTCATCGCCTGGGCCTTGAGGTAGGCCACGGACTCGTCGGTCTCGGCCGGGTAGAAGAAGCCGGTGTCCATGGGGCCCGGCGCGATCGAGTTGACGGAGATGTTGCGGCCGAACAGCTCCTTGGACAGGGCCCGCGTGAAGTCCTCGACCGGGGCCTTGCTGCCGGCGTAGACCGAGTACTCGCCGGTGTAGCCGGCCAGCAGGGAGGTGATGATGGTCAGGATCTTGCCGCCGTCCTCGATCCGCTTCGCGGCTTCCTTCATGACGAAGAAGGCGGCCTTGGCGTTCACCGCGAACATCCGGTCGTACTCGTCGGGGGTCACCTCGACGAGGGGCTTCTTGATGACCATGCCGGCCGTGTTCACGCTCGCGTGCAGCGCGCCGAAGCGGTCGACGACCTCGTCGAAGACCCGCTCGACCTGGTCGGGCCGCGTGAGGTCGCCCTGCAGGGAGAACGCCTCACCGCCCGCCGAGGTGATCTCGTCGACCACGGACTGTGCCTTGGCGGCCGAGGACTCGCTGTTGTAGTGCACGGCGATCCTGGCACCCGCGTCGGCGAGGGTACGGCTGATCAGCGCGCCCAGGTTGCGGGAGGCACCGCCCACGAAGACGGGCTTGCCTCGCAGTGTGTTGGGGACTGCGGTGGTCATGGGAGTACTCCTTGCTCGCTGGTCCTCGGTGGTGGGGAAGGACGTCAGGGAGTCAGGCCCTGTTCTCTCTTCGATTCTGCGCCGGAGCCCGGTGCCCGGCGCAACAGGAAGGTCCGGGGCGGGCCACAGGCGATTTCTGTGGCCGTGGGGTGCCGACCGGGGCCGCCTTGGTCAGACTGGGACATACGACCGCAGCGGGCGGGAGAACGGTCGGTGATCATGACTGGGTCGACAGACAGCGGCCACCGGGAGGCGAGCTCCGTGCGTGGCGAGGCGGACCGGGCTTCCTTCGTGGTCGACGACGAGGGTGTCGTGGTGGCGTGGAGCCCGGCCGCCGAGAGCCTGCTGGGGTACCCCGCGCACCTGGTCCTCGGCCGGGCGGCGAAGCACCTGGTGATCGCGGACGCCGCGGCGGACCGGGAGACGTCCGGCATGGTCCTCCGGCACCGGGACGGGCGCCACGTCGCCTGCCGGGTGCACGTGCGTGCCGAGCACGACGCGGAGGCGGTGCTGCGCTGGAGAATCGAGGTGGTGCCCGGCGAGGACGAGACCGCCGCGGCCGTCGACCGGGCGCTGGTGGAGGCGTTGTTCACGCGCTCCCCGCTCGGCCTGTTCGTCCTGGACCCGCAGCTGCGCCTGACGCGGTACAACACCGCGGCGGAAGGCATGCAGGGCATCCGGGTGACCGAGGGACTGGGGCTGCGGCCCACCGAGGCCTGGCCCGACTTCGGCGGCGAGCTCGCCGAACAGGTGATGAGCGAGGTACTGCGGACCGGAGAGCCGGTGCTCTCCTTCGAAAAGCGGGGCCGTCCGCCCGGTGACCCCGACCGTGAGCACGTCTACTCGGCTTCCGTGTTCCGGCTTCAGGACGACGACGGCCGGATACTCGGCGTGGCCGACGTGGTGGTCGACGTCACCGAACAGCACCGTGCCCGGGAGCGGCTCGCGCTGGCCGCCGAGGCCGGATCCCGGATCGGGACCACCCTGGACGTGCTGCACACCGCGGGTGAACTGGCCGACCTGGTGGTGCCCGGGCTGGCCGACAGCGTGGCGGTGGACCTGCTGGAGCCGGTGCTGGCCGGGGAGGACGTACCGGAAGGGCCGGGCCGGGCCGGCTGGGACCTTCGGCGCGCGGCCTCGCGGTCCATCCGTACCGACATCGCCCCGGGCGCGTACGACGTCGGTGAGGTCAGCAGCTACCCCGCCACCGCACCCGCCGCCGAGGTCCTCACCGACCACAGGCCGCGACTGGTGCCCGTGGTCGACGCGGACAGCGCGTGGATGCGTGGCGACGAGGCCCGTGCCCGGCGGATGCGGCAGGAGCGGGTCCACTCGCTGATGGTGGTGCCACTGCTGGTCCGCGACCGTGCGCTGGGCCTCGTGGCCCTGTACCGGTGGACCGACCGCGGCGCGTTCGGGGACGACGACCTCACGCTGGCCCAGGACCTCGCCGGCCGCGCCGCCCTCGCCCTGGACAACGCGCGCCGCTATGTGCGCGAACGCAACGCCGTGCTGTCGCTGCAGCGCGGTCTGCTGCCCCCGAACCTGCCCGCCGCCGAAGCGGTGCAGGCGGCACGCCACCGGGTGCACTGCGGTGGGGGCGGCGACTGGACCGATGTCATCGCCCTTCCCGGGGCCCGCGTGGCTCTTGTGGCGGGCAGCACCCCCGGGCACGGAGTGCGGACCGCGGCCACGATGGGGCGGCTGCGGACGGCCGTGCAGACCCTGGCCGCTCTCGATCTGGCCCCCGACGAGGTGATGGCCCGCCTGGAGGACCTGGTCCGTCAGACGGACGGCGAGGCCGCCGGCCCGACGGCCCACAGTGCGGTCGGCGCCACCTGCCTCTATCTGGTCTACGACCCCGTCTCCTGCCGGTGCACCGCGGCCACGGCCGGCCCGGCCGGGCTGGCGATGGTGGGCGCGGACGGCACCGTGAGCTACCCGGACATCCCGGCCGGGCCGCCCCTCGGCCGCCCCGGGCCCCCGTTCGCGAAGGCCACGGCCGTGGTGCCCGAGGGAAGCCGGCTGGTCCTTTTCACCCCGGGGCTGCTGCAGGCCTTCACCGGCGACGCCGGGCAGCGCGAGCTGGAGCGCCTGCTGTTGGCGGCCCGCGAGTCCCCGCAGGACCTGTGCCTGAGGCTCACCGAGGCACTGGTGCCCACCGATCCCCCGAACGACGCGGCGGTCCTCGTGGCCCGCACCCGGCCTCTCGATCCCGCCCGCGTCGCCACCTGGGTGCTGCCCGCCGACCCGGCGGCCGTCGCCACCGCCCGCTCCCTGACCGCCCGCCAGCTGAGCGCCTGGGCCATGGACGACGAGATGTTCTCCACCGAGCTCATCGTGAGCGAGCTCGTCACGAACGCCATCCGGTACGCCGAGCCGCCGGTGCGGCTGCGCCTGATCCGCGACCGGACGCTGAGCGTGGAGGTGACCGACGGCAGCAGCGCCGCTCCGTACCTGCGGCACGCCCGCACCACCGACGAGGGCGGCCGTGGTCTGCTGCTGGTCTCGCAGTTCGCGCAGCGGTGGGGAACCCGTTACGAGGACCGCGGCAAGACGATCTGGGCCGAGGAGCCCCTCTCGGCGGCGGCGTGACCCACTGGTCAGCCGCGCTGGAAGAACTCGACCTCGGCCAGGGCCAGATGACGGCCCGGGGACAGACCGACGGGTGAGCGCAGGGTCAGGCGGACCGTCTTGACGTCGCTGATCCCGGTGGGGATCGTCTGCGGGCCCGGTTTGTCGCTGAGGGTGAGCTCCTTGTGGTGCCGCTCGCCGTTCTGCGTGGTCACGTCCATGTCGAGCTGGAGCGCTCGTGCCTGGCGGCGGTAGTCCTCCGGCTTCGCGGACGCGCCGTTGGTGACGATCAGGTCGACCAGCCGGAACGGCTTGCCGAAGGTGTACGTCACCGACGCGTCCGGCGCGGGCGCGCCCCAGTAGCGGTTGCTCAGGCCGTCCGTGGTGTTCGTCGCCGGGTGCCGGGGGATCTCGGCGCTCGCCTCGGTGTCCGCGGGGGTCACGGGCTTGGCCTTGCCGAGTTTGTCCCGGGTGTCCTCGAACAGGGCGCGTCCGGCCGGGAGCAGCAGGAAACCGGCCGCGCAGAGCGCCAGCACCACGGCCAGGATCACCAGCAGCCGCACCGCCCGGCCGGAACTCGCCCGCACCCGGCGCCGGAACGGCCACACGGTCCGCCACCACGGCAGCGGGTCGGGCTTGGCGACGGGCTTCAGCTCGGCCGCGCAGCGCCGGCAGAACCGGCGGCCCGGTTGGTTGGGCGTGCCGCAGGCGGGGCAGGGCCTGCCCGCGACGTCGTCGGGCACCGCCACGGGCCGTACGACAGGCCGGGGGGCCACGGGCTTCGCGGGGTGTACGGGGACGGGGTCCGGCGTCGGTGGGTCGGGGGTCGGGGTCGGGGTGGCTGGAGGGCGGGGGCCGGGGGTGTTCCGGGTGGTCGGCGTCCGGGGGGTGGTGGGGGCGGACGGTGCGGATGGCGTCCCTGGGGTGATCGGGGCCGACGGTGCCGACGGCGTCCCTGGGGTAATCGGGGCCGACGGTGCGGCGGGCGGGGTCTGCGGTGGCTGTGCCGTCGTACCCGGAGCGGCGGGTGCGGAGTGCGAAGGTCCGTCGGGGGTTTCGTCGTGTGCGTCGTCTTCGTCGTCGCGGGTGGTCGGAGGGTGTGCAGGCGCAGGGGGCTCGGTGCGTACGTCGTCGGGGCCGGCCTGGGGTGGAGGGGTCGACGCGTCCTGCTGGCCGGGGGCCTCGTCACCGGTGCGCGAGTCCGCGGCGTTCGGAGTGCTCGTCCCCCTGACCGCGCGGCCAAGGCTCGTCAGCCGGTTCCGCAGCGACAGGCCGCGGCCGGGCGCGGCGGACGCCGACGCGGCCCCCGAACGCGACGCCGACCCGCCGCCCGAACGCGACACCGGCTCATCCGCCGAACTCGACCCCGACTCGCCCGCCGAACGCGACGCCAACCCGCCGCCCGACGCCGCCGGCTCGCCCCCCGAACGCGACGCCGGCTCATCCGCCGAACTCGACCCCGACGCGCCCCCCGAACGCGACGCCAACCCGCCGCCCGACCGCGACGCCGGCTCGCCCCCCGAACGCGACGCCGGCTCATCCGCCGAACTCGACCCCGACGCGCCCCCCGAACGCGACACCAACCCGCCGCCCGAACTCGACCCCGACTCGCCAGCCGGGCTTGACGCGGGCGCCGGAGACCCGCCCGGCGCCGTCGTGTCCCGGGCGGCCGAGGGCGCCGACGATGTGCCCCGGGCGGACGACTGCCGACTCTCCGAGGGCGTGCTCGGGACGTACGGATCCCGGGACACCGACGCCGCACTCGGAGCCGACGAACCCCGAGACCCCGACCCCATGCCCGAAGCCGACGAACCCCGAGACCCCGACCCCATGCCCGAAGCCGACGGACCCCCGGACCCCGACCCCATACCCGAAGCCGACGAACCCCCAGACCCCGACCCCACACCCGAAGCCGACGAACCCCCAGACCCCGACCCCACACCCGAAGCCGACGAACCCCCAGACCCCGACCCCACACCCGAAGCCGACGAACCCCCAGACCCCGACCCCACACCCGAAGCCGACGAACCCCCAGACCCCGACCCCACACCCGAAGCCGACGAACCCCCGGACCCCGACGCCCCACCCGCCGCCGACGGACCCCGGGACCCCAAGGGCGTGCTCGGAGCCGGTGGGTTCGGGGGCTCCGTGGTGGGGTTCGGTGTCGGTGTTGGGTCGGACCAGCCCAGGTACGAGCCGCAGTTGCCGCAGAAGTCGTCCCCGGAGTCGTTGGACGCCCCGCACGCGGGACACGCGCGCATGGCGTCACCTCCCTTCGTCGGCGGGCGGGCCGGGCAGGAGCTCCACCCGGCAGACGGTGTGCACCGGGCACATGGCCCGGACGATCTCGCGGACCCGGTCCGGGTCCACCCGCTGCTCGCGGCCCGGCCACACCCGGACCAGCGTCTCGGCGGCGGGCTGCGGCGGCAGGTCGGATCCGGCGGTGCTCGACCACACCGCGCCGCCGTCCCCGGTCACCTCGGCGTGCACGCCGAGCGCGAGGCGCAGCGCCTCGACCAGGCCGCGCCTGGTGCCGCGCCACCGGTGCAGCTCGACCGCGCGGACGACCGCCTCGCGGCGCAGCTCCACCGGCCAGTGCGGGTCGTCGGCGACGCCCACCCACGACGCCAGCCAGGCCAGGAAGTCGGTCGGCGTCACCCGGGGGTCGAGGTAGGCGGGCAGGTTGTCGAGGGTCGCGAACACCGGGGCGAGGACGGTGTCGAGACCGGCGGTGAAACGTTGCGCGAAGTCGTCGTCGGCGTAGAGGGCCGGGAGCTGTTCGCCGATCGGGTAGCGGCTCGGCAGACCGGGTACGGCGGCGCGGCTCATCCGCGCACCCCTCCCCGCGCCTCCGGCTCGACCGCCGTGACGACGACCTGGTGCTGGTACGAGAAGACCAGCGCGCCCGCGGCCAGGTCGATGCGGTCCGTCGGGGCGCCCCGGCGGCCGATGATCGGGTCGGCGGGGAAGAGGCGGATCTCCTCCACCAGCGCGTTGCCGGTGGCGCGTTGGATCACGCCGAACACCTCGCCGTACTGGACCGGCCGCCCGAACGGCCAGCCGGTGCCGTCGGGACCGCCGTGCAGCGGGTTGAGGTGCCGGAACAGCGCGTCGAGCGCCGCGTCGCGCACCCGGTCGGTGTCGCCCGGTGCCGCCGCCAGCCGGGCTACGACGGTGACGCCCTGGTAGACGGGCGGTTCCACCACGAGCCGGGTGCCGATCAGGCGTCGCTCGTCGAGGGTCGCGGTGATCGCCCGGAGTACCTGCTCGGAGGGGATGAGCTGCTCGAAGCGGAGCCGGTCGTCGCCTTCGTCGGCGACCGCGTCCGGCACCACCAGGACCCGTACCGCGCCCGCGTCCTCGGCGGCGGGCAGGCAGCGGACCCGGCGTACCGAGGGTGCCGCCTGGCGGCTGAGGATCTCGTAGTCCTCGGCGGTCACCGCCCGTTCCTGCATCCGCAGCGCCTCGGGGGCGCGCAGCCTGGCGTTGGCGACGGTCTCCCCGGCGACGCCGCCGCGCGCCGCCTCCCGGTTGCCGACCCGGGCGACGTACGGCACGGAGCTGAGCAGGACGGAGATCGCGCCGCGGGCGACGTTGCCGGCCGGGCCGCCGCCGGTGCGGTAGCGGGCGACCCTGATGTGGGCGCCCTTGGGCGGCACGGCGCCGCACTGCCGCAGCGTGCCGTCGGGTTCGCGCAGCGCCGGGGGGAAGGTGAACTCGCCGGTGGTGGCGTCCACGCGGACGTGCCGGTCGGCGGGCCCGGAGCGGCCGAAGTGCTCGACGACGTCCCAGCGTTGCCACCCCTCGGGCGAGGACACCTCGACGACGGGAGGTTCGCCGTCGAGGAGGACCGGCGGGCGGGTGAGCCGGAACGTCTGCCCGGCGACCCCCTCAGAGGTGCCGAGCGGTACGTCGGTCACGGTCTCGGCGTGCTCGACGGACATGGTGCCGCCCACGGTGAACACCGCCGCCTCACGCACGGTGGGGGACTCCGAGTAGAACGGCTGGCCCGGCTCCGCCTCGGTGACCCGGCAGCGCAGCCAGCCGGCCCGGGTCCCGCCGATCACCGACGCCGTGTGTCCGGCCGGTACGTGGACGATGACCTCGCCGGGCCGGTTCAGCCCGCCGGTGGTGTCGGTGCCGGTCTCGCACACCCGCCAGCCGCCGCCGTCCCACGCCTCCCACACCAGCGGGGGCTGGCGCGGGTCCACGCCGACGCCCTCCACGCGGCTGTCCAGGCGCACCGCGACGATGCAGCGCGGCACCGCCGTCGGCAGGCCGAACAGCAGCGCGTCACCCGGCTCGGGGGCCGTCTGGAAGCAGGGTACGTCGCGGCCCTCGGCGAGCATCCCGGTGCGGTCGGTCTGCTCACCGGTCCGGGGCGCGGCCACCAGGCGGGTCAACTCGCTGGGGACGATGCGCAGTTCGTCGGTGGTGGTGAACACCACGGGCTCGTCGGTCTCGCCGCGTGCGGTGGTCACCTCGGTGCCGGCGGGCAGCGCCACCGTGTCGGGCTGCGGCGCGGACAGCCAGAAGTCGACATCGGCCGTGGCGGCGGCCGGCGGGAACAGGCGGATGCCCAGCAGGTCGAGGAACGCGGTGTAGTTCTTGTCCGGGACCCGGTTCAGCCGGTACAGCAGCTGGTCCACCAGGTAGGCGAACGTCTCGATCAGGGTGACGCCCGGGTCGGAGACGTTGTGGTCGGTCCACTCGGGGGCGCGCTGCTGCACGTACCGCTTCGCCTCGTCGACGAGTTGCTGGAAGCGCCGGTCGTCCAGGTTGGGAGAGGGCAGGGCCATCAGGCGGCGCCCCGTTCCCCGGTCGCCGCCTCGAAGCCCGTACCGAGTTCCTCGTCGAGGGCGTCGTCGGAGGGGATCGTGTAGAAGGGGAAGACCAGGTTGCGCCGGTCGTTGGTGGAGCGCACGGTGTAGTGCACGTCGATGTAGAGGGTGCCGGCCTCGACGGCGTCGAAGGCGACCATCACGTCGTCCACCGCGATCCGCGGCTCCCAGCGCTCCAGGGCCTCGCGTACCTGCTGTGCGACGCGCCCGGCGGTGGCGCCGTCGCCGGGGGCGAAGACGTAGTCGTGGATGCCGCAGCCGAACTCGGGGCGCATGGGGCGCTCGCCGGGCGCGGTGCCGAGCACCAGGCGGATCGCCTCCTCGATCTCCCGCTCCCGCTCGACCATGCCGATCCCGCCGGTCGGTCCGACCCGCAGCGGGAACGCCCAGCCGCGGCCGATGAACCGCTCGCTCACACCGCACCGCCGATCATGACGTTCATGGCGCCGGTGACGACCATCGCGCCGCACGTGCTCTGGTCGCGCATCTTCGCGGCCGGCAACCCGCCGATGAGTACCTGTCCCTTGGTGGCCGAGGCCGGGTCGGGCTTGATCACGTTGGCCGGTCCCAGGGCCGCGTGCTGGGGGATCGGACAGGCGACCAGGCTGCCCACGACGGCGGCGGGTTTGCCGCCGATCAGCACGGTCGCCACCCGCGCTGCGGCTCCGGGCGGCGGGGTGGTGATCCGGCCGCCGTGGTTGGTGGGGTCACCGGTACGGGCTGCGGCTGGCATGCGGTGCTCCTTGCGGGAAGGTCGGCGGCCTGGAGGCCTCGCGGTTTCGGTTGGTGCGGACAGTGGCCGGGGCCTCAGTTGATGTGGACGAACTTGCCGTTGAGGACGGCCTTCAGACCGCCGTCGACCGTGGCGTCGGTCTTTCCGGTGACGCCCACCGAACGGCCGTCGATCTGGACCGAGTTGGTGCCGTTGATGTTCACGTCCTTGGCGTTCACGGTCACGGTGCCCGTCTTCGCCTCCAGCGTGATGCCGCTGTTGTCGAGCACGACGGAGCTGACGGGGTTGGCCTTGGTCGCGTACACCGTCAGCTCGATCCGGTTCCGCCGGTCGTCCAGGAACACCTCCAGGCGCTCGTCGGCGGTCATCAGCCGCACCCCCGAGCGCCCGGGCGCCCGGGCGTCCAGCAGCTCCACCCGGTGTCCCGAACGCGACACGATGGAGCGGCGGTTGACCTTCCCGGTGGTCTTGTCGATCAGCGGGACGTCGTGCGGCGACGGCTTGTCCACGCCGTTGTAGAGCCCGCCGATGACGTAGGGGCTGTCCAGCAGGCCCTGTTCGAAGCCGACCAGGACCTCGTCGTTGACCTCCGGGCTCACCACGCCTCCGCCGCCCTTGCCGCCCCACTGCACGGTGCGCACCCAGTCGGTGACGTAGGTGTCGTCCAGCCAGGGGAACGTCAGCTTCACGGCGCCGCTCTCGGCGCCGCCCGGCTCGCCCACGTCCGTCACCACGCCGATCGCCAGACCGGGCATGCGCGGGCCGCGGGACGGCGCGTTGGCGCCGGTGACCAGGCCGGTCAGGGAACGGTCGGGGCTGGCGCTCACCCACACCGTCGTCCGGTATCCGCCGTGCGGTTCGAGGACGTGCTGCACCGCCGTCGCGGTGTACTTGCCGGAGAACGCCTTCCCGACGTTGCCGAGCGTCACGGGCTTGCCCGCCCGCAGCACGGGGTTGCCCTCGGCGACCACCTCCAGCTCCCCGAAGCCCGCGCTGACCTGGGCGGCCACGGCGTCGGCGACCGCCCTCGTCTCGGCCTGGGTGCGGTACGGGGTGTCGGTGACGGTCAGCTTGGACGACTTGCCGAACCGGGCGGCGAACTGCGGGGCCAGGCCCGGCACCACCGTGTCACTGGTCACCGACGGCTGCCGGGCCACCAGCGGCCGCTTCGTGGTGACGTCCCAGCCGCGCACCTCGACCTGCTGCGCGCCGTCCGCGGCCGACAGGGAGGCCCGCAGGGTCAGCAGGTTCCGCCCGTACTCCAGCACCATCGGGTTCCGGGTGGCCGAGGTCGACGGCGCGGGCGCGCCGGACGCCTGCTGCGGCTTGGTGAACTGCAGCAGCCCCTTGTCGTCGACACGCACCTGCGCGCCGCTCTCGGCGGCCAGGAACTGCAGGAAGTCCCAGTCGGACACGTTGGCCTGGGAGAGCTGCTGGTAGGTGACCGGCGCGGCCTGCACGGTTCCGCAGGTCAGCCCGGCCCCGGCGGCCACCTTGCGGACGATGGCGGCCGCCGTCATGTTCCGGTACGCCACCACCTTGCGGCCCCGCTGGAGGCGGTGCGCCTTGGAGTAGGCGCGCACCACGGTGAACGAGCCCGTGCGGTCCCGGTCCGCCTCCAGGGCGGTCACCTCGCCGTTGAACAGCCGCTCGCGCGCCTTCCCGATCACGGTCTCCACCGAGACCTTGAGCGGGGTGCCGATGGTGATGCCGGTCTTGCTCAGGAACTCGTGGTCGGGGTCGCGGAAGGTGAGCACCGCCGCGTCCGGCAGGCCCACGTTCTCGTCGACCACACAGCTCACCAGCTGGGCGGCCCAGACCGGCGGAAGTTCGCCGGGCGTCTCCACGATCGGGTCCGCCGCGAACGACCGGCCGCCACGCTCCGCGGCAGTACTCAACTCTCCTCCTCAGCGACCGCGTCCCGCAGCCCCGGCACCACCAGTTCGGTACCGGGGACCAGCGCCATCGGGTCGTCGATGTCGTTCGCCTCGGCGATGGTCCGCCAGGCCGTGGCGTCGCCGTACTCCCGCCAGGCCAGCAGGGCCAGGCTGTCCCCCGCCACGACGGTGTGCGTACTGCGGGCGGTGCGCGCGCCGGACGTCGGGTTCTGGCCCGGCGGGTCGACGCTCGCCTCCTCGATGGACAGCCGGCAGGTGGCCCGCAGCGGCTTGCCGTCCACGTCGAACAGCGTGTACGTCACCGACAGGCTGGACAGCACCCCGTCGAACGACGTCGTCCGCGCGGTGCCCCACTCGAACCGCACCCACGGGCTGGCCGGCTTCTTGCGGCCCAGGCTGGCCGGGGTCGGCACGCACGCCTTCATCAGCTTCTCCACCGCCTGCTCCACCGAGTTGTCGTGCTTGGCGGTGGCGTCCAGGAACACCTCCAGGCTCAGCACGCGCGGGCCGCTGCCGACGAACTCGGGCAGCGCCGACTGCCCCGCCATCCGGGACGGGGAGCGCCGCCACTCGGTGGTCTTCTGCAACTGCAGGGTGGAGGGGTTGAACTGGAGGTCGAGCCGCGCGATCGTCCCGCCGGGCTTGGCGCCGACGGAGGCCGGGGGCTCCTTCAGCGTCAGCTGGGCCCTGGCCCGACTGGAGCGGGACGCTGGGGACATGCCGGCTTCCTTTCCGAGGATGCGGGGACGGGCTTGTGTGAGGGCGTGTCAGGAGGGCCGCAGCCCCTCGTGGGCGATCTCCAGGGTCTCCAGCGCGGCCTGGGAGTTGGAGGGGTCGAAGGACGGGCCCTGCCAGCGCACGGGCACGATCCCGAACACCTGCCAGCTGATGATCCGGGTCAGGTCCGGTTTCAGCGCGACGATCTCGCCGTCCTTGGGCTCCACCCGCTTCAGCGTCTCGTCGAGCCAGCGGGCGATCTTCGCCGTGTCGGCGGTGACCGGGCGGGTGAGCGTGATGTTCGACCAGGTCACGCGGCCGGGGAGTTGCCAGGTGAAGCCGTTGTTGCCGCCCTCGGCGTAACTCTCGATCTCGACCTCGGCGCCCATGCCGGAGCAGGTGTTGAAGGCGCCCAGGTCGTTGCCGCCGATCGCGAGCCGGAAGAACACGCTCGTCGCGAAGATGCTGTCCGTCATTCGTCCGTCATCCGTTCCGTGCCGCAGTCCTCAGCGGCGTCCGTCGTAGGGGCGGCCGGTGCGTTCCCGGCCGCGCCGCAGTTCGGTGCGGAGCAGCCGGGCCATCGGGTCGAGCAGGCGACGCGCCAGGTCGTCCAGGTCGATGCCGGGGTCGTGCGGCCCGCCGGCCCGGTCCGCGCGCTTGCCGGGGGCGGGCGTCGCGGAGAACAGGGAAGCCGACCGCGACCGGCCGGGCGTCGGCTCCGACTTGGCCGGTGCGTCCTCGGGTACGGCGAGATCGCCGGCGGCGGAGGTCGACCGCCGCCCCCGACCGGGCGCCGGCAGCGGCTTGGCCGTCTTCCCCGGGAGTACGGAGTCGTCCGCGCTGTAGACCGCGCGCTGGACCGGGGTCGCCGGTTCGGGTCCCGTCGTAGCGGCCCTCGGCCGGACCACGGGGACGGCCGCCGGTCCCGGTGCCGACGCCGATGTGGTCGGCGGGTGGTCGGTGAGCGGCGGTGTCTGCGGCGCGGACACCGGGAGGGATCGTGCCGGTACGGCGGCTGCCGTGCCGGATGTCTGGTGGGACGACGTGGGCCTGACCACCGGGACGCGCTGGACGAACCCCGGGGAGCTGGTCCCTCGCACGTCCGGGGAACCGCTCCCTCGTACGCCGGGGGAGCTGATCCCTCGTACGCCCGGGGAACCGCTCCCTCGTACGCCGGGGGAGCTGATCCCTCGTACCTCCGGGGAACTGATCCCTTGTACGTCCGGGGAACCGCTCCCTCGCACGTCCGGGTTTGGCGCTCCGTGCGCCGTCGCGCTCCGCTGGACCTGCGGGGTCGCCGGGGCGCCTGCGGACGGTCCCGGCGTGGGCCGCGCGGGCCCCCGGGTGGATGGGGCGGGGGCGCCGTCGGAGGCAGCCGGTGCCCCGGTCCACCGCGCCGCGACGACCGGAGGGCCGCCGGTGCGCGAAGCAGCGGACGGTGCCGCGGCCCCTTCCGTGGCCCGGGTGCTGAGGGTGAGCGGGCGCGCGGGGAGCAGCGCGAGGGTGCGGGGGGCCGCCGGGGCGGCGGGGGCAACCGAGCGCATCACGGTGAGGGGGCGCGGGGCGGCTGCGGCGGGGGGCTGGGTGCCGCCGGGGCTCTTGGGCGTGGGCCGGGCGGCGGTGGTGGTTCCGGGGGTGGTGGTTTCGGCGGTGGGCCGGGGGGCGCCGGTGGCCCCGGTTGGGGGGCGGGTCGCGCCGGTGCCTTCGGTCGTGGGGCGGGTCGCGCCGGTGCCTTCGGTCGTGGGGCGGGTCGCGCCGGGGCGCCCGGTCGTCCACCGGATCTCGCCGGTGCCTCCGATTGTGGGCCTGGTCGCGCTGGGGGCCCCAGTCGTGGGCCGGGTCTCGCCGGTGCCTCCGGTTGTGGGCCTAGTCGCGCCGGGGGCCCCAGTCGTGGGGCGGGGCGCGCCGGTGACCCCGAGCGTGGGGCGGGTCGCGCCGGGGCCTTCGGTCGTGGGGCGGGGCGCGCCGGTGACCCCGAGCGTGGGGCTGGACTCCCCGGTGACCCCGAGCGTGGGGCGGGACTCGCCGGGGCCTTCGGTCGTGGGGCGGGGCGCGCCGGTGACCCCGAGCGTGGGGCTGGACTCCCCGGTGACCCCGAGCGTGGGGCGGGACTCGCCGGGGCCTTCGGTCGTGGGGCGGGGCGCGCCGGTGGCCCCGAGCGTGGGGCGGGACTCGCCGGGGCCTTCGGTCGTGGGGCGGGGCGCGCCAGGGCGCCCGGTCGTTCGCCGAGTCTCGCCGGGGCCCTCGGTCGCTGGCCTGGCGTCGGCGGTCGTTCCGGTCGCCGGTCGGGGGTTGCCGGTGTCCCCGGTTGTGGGGCGGGTCGCGCCGGTGGCCCCGGTCGCTGACCTGGCGCCTCCTGGTCCTTCGGCCGTGGCGCGGGCACCTGTGGTGGTTTCGGACACGGAACGGGCGACCACGACCGGAGTCGGGGCGGCGGCGGGGTCCGGGGGCTGTTGGCCGCCGGGGCTCGGCGCGGTGGGGCGTACGGCTTTCACGGCCGGTCCTTCCGGTGCCGGACCCTCTGGCGCAGCGGTCCGGGACGGCGTCACCAGCGGCGTGGGGCCGGGGTCGGTGGTGCCCCCGGTGGTGGAGGGGTCCGCTGGGCGGCGCTGGACGTCGAGGGCTCCCAGCAGCGGCGCGGCCGTTCCGCCCCCTTCTGGCGCCGGAGGTGCGGACTCGGTGGGCGGCCGGTCGCTATCCGTCGCGGCCCCGGGCCTCTGGTCCTGGCGTGCCGGGGCGCGTTGGACGTCCGGGCCGGGCGCCGTACGAGAACCGTGGGCGCCATACGCGCCGGAACCAGGCAGGTCGGCGCTCGGCGGCAGCGCGGGCAGCGGCGCGCCCAGGCCACCACGCGCGCGTGCACCGCTCCGGCCCGGGGCGGAGGGGCCATCCGGGGTGTGCGGGGCCGGGGTGCCGAGGGCGGTTCCCTTCGCGCTGCCGTCGGACGACGGGCGCGGGATGCCGACTGTGCCTTCCGCGTGGCGCTGGACGACGGGAAGCGGCGGACCGGACGCGGATCCGGCGCCCTGCGCCAATGGTGTTGCCGTGGAGGGCAGTTCACTCAGCGGGGCTCCGAGAGGCGAACGGCTTCCCGCGCGCTGCACGGGGGTGGCGGCCGAGGCAGGCGACCCCGTCGGGGCGACGGCGGGCCGCAGGGCCGGGACGCGCCACGCGGGTCCGGCCGGGCGCCGGGAGACGGTCAGGGAAGGCCCCACCGGGCGGAGCCGGACGACCGGGTGGGACACGTCGGCGCCGGAGGCACGGGACGGCTCCGCCTGTCTGCCGGCCGGCGACCGGGATGCGCGCCCCGAGCTCGATGTGGACGGCACGCCGGACCACGTCTCCGAGGCGGGCCGGGCAACGCCCCCGTCGGCGGCTGCGCCCGGGAGCACCGACACACGTCGTACGAGCGGAATCTCCGGGACGGCAGACGGGAGAACGGCGTCGGCGGCGGGCACGACCGGGGCCCCGCCCGGCGCCACGGCCCGTTGGACAGGGGAAGGTGACGAGGTCAGCACAGCGGGGGAATCGCCGGAACCGCTACGGGACGGCCCTGCGGCAGAGGGCCCGGCACCGGACGAGACCGAACCAGACGCCGCTGAACCGGACGCCTTGGAACCAGACGACGCCGAACCAGCCGCCCCCGAACCAGCCGACGCTGATCCAACCGACCCCGACCCAGCCGACGCCGAACCAACCGCCCCCGACCCAACCGACCTCGGCCCACCCGCCCCCACCCCGGACGCACCAACACCCGGCGTCCCCTCCCCCTCCGCCCGCACCGCCCGAAGCAGCAACGGCCCCCCACCCGCGTGGCCGGCCTGCGGGGCGGCCGGACGTGTGACACCGCGCACCAGACCCGTAGGAGCCGTGGGCAGCACGGCATGGCCGAGGCCTCTGTCGAACGACGGGTCCTGCCAGGCGGCGAGGCCCGCGCGGAAGGCGAGACCGTCGCTGACGCCCAGCGGCGCACGGGAGACGGTGAGTTCCGGCGGGCCGGTGCGCCGCCAGCCGCCGTCCCAGTCACCGGGCACGGAAGGACCCGCAGCTCCGGCCCCGGAGGCACCCGAGCCGTCTCCGCCGGACTCGGCGGAACCAAGCCCACGGGACGCCTCCTCGCCGGACGCCCTCGCGGCCCGGCGGCGCCACCTGTCCCGCCATGCCATGTGCTCAACCGCCTTCGTTCACGCGGGTGTTGATACGGGCGATCTCGGCCACCCACTGCTGCCGTTCGCCGTGGGTCAGGTCGAGGATCTCCTCGCGTGGCCAGTGGAAGTGATAGGCGATGTACGCGACCTCCTCCCGGAGCCGGGGAAGGGCGTACGTCACGATTCCCCCAGGCGCCCACCCGAGAGGTCGACCTCGAAGCCGCCCTCGCAGTGCGGGCAGGTCACCGCCGCCCGGGTGTGGCCCTCGCTGTTGACGCGCCGGTAGAAGTCCTGGAGGAACGCGACATCGGTGGCGTACATCCGCTCCACGACCCCGGCGTGGACGTCGGTGATGCTGCCGATCCGGGTGATCACCTGGCTCAGCAGCACGACGCTCAGGTACGCCGGGTTCTCCTTGACCCGCAGGTCGATCTGCGGGCGCAGTTCGTCCCGGGCCGTGGCCAGGCGCATCGCGCCGTGCCGGTGCACCGTGCCCGCCTCGTCGACGTATCCGCGCGGCAGCTCGAACTCGAACTCGGTGCGCAGCCCGTGGTTCTCCCGGGGCGGAGGGGCGGCGGCGGGGGGTGCCGCCGCCTGCTCCGTCGCCTGGGCGGGCGCCGTCATCTGGAGGATCTCGTCCAGGTTGCCCGCCGTCACCGTACGGCGTTTCATTCGACGACGATCTCCTCGAACACGATCGTGACGGACTCGGTGGCCGGGGACGACTCGCCCGCCTTCAGGGACGGGCCCTCCCACTTGGAGGCCCAGCCCTGCATCAGCTGGATGCGGCGGACCGTGTTGCCCTCGGTGTCCTTGATCTCGATGGTGAGGTTCTGCCGCGCGGAGTTCACGGCCCCGTTGTTCAGGGTCTCCTTGATCCAGTTGGTGAACTCGCTGCTCTGGTCGAGCCCCCGGGTGATCGTGATCTCACCGGCCTGCCGGGCACCCGGCTGCTTGCGGATGATCTGCTTGCCCTCCGCGGTGACCTGCTTGACCTCGACGACATCCTCCTCGACGGTGAACCCGCTGATCTCCTGGATCGACTCGACCAGGTAGCCGCCGAGCTGCACGCCGAAGACATGGGTGGAAAGAGCATCGCCCGTTGCCATGACTGTCTGTCACCTTTCCTTGCCGGACCCGCGGGTCACTCGTCGATGAGGCTGGTGCTGTCGGAGAACTGGGCCAGCCGGAACACCACGAACTCCGCGGGCTTGACCGGCGAGACGCCGATCTCGCAGACGACCCGGCCCTGGTCGATGGACTCCTGCGGGTTGTTGTCGCGGTCGCACTTGACGTAGAACGCCTCTTCGGCGGTGCGGCCGAACAGCGCGCCACGGCGCCACTCCTCGGTGAGGAACGCCGTGACGTTGCGCCGGATGCTCGCCCACAGCCGGTCGTCGTTCGGCTCGAAGACCACCCACTGGGTGCCCAGGAGGATCGACTCCTCCAGGTAGTTGAACAGGCGGCGCACGTTCAGGTAGCGCCAGGCCGGGTCGGAGGAGAGGGTGCGGGCGCCCCACACCCGGATGCCCCGGCCGGGGAAGGCGCGTACGCAGTTCACGCCGATCGGGTTCAGCAGGTCCTGCTCGCCCTTGCTGAGCCGGATCTCCAGGTCCACCGCGCCGCGGATCACCTCGTTGGCGGGCGCCTTGTGCACCCCGCGCTCGGCGTCGCTGCGCGCCCACACACCGGCGATGTGACCGCTCGGCGGGACGGTGGTGTTGCGTCCGGCGGCCGGGTCGAAGACCCGCACCCACGGGTAGTACAGGGTGGCGTACCGGGAGTCGTAACCCGCCTCGTCGTTGCGCCAGTTGCGCACCTGCTGGGCGGAGAGCCCGGGCGGGGCGTCGAGGACGGCCACCCGGTCGCCCATCTGCTCGCAGTGCGCGATCACGGCGAGCTGCACGGTGCGCAGCCCCTCGGCGTCGATGTCGCCGCGCTGGTAGGCGCTCATCAGGTCCGGCACCGCGACCATGGTGACCTCGTCGATGGTCTCCAGGCCGCCGAACCCGGTGCGGGCCGCCGCGTCGCCGACGTACTCGGCGGGGTCGAGGCGGGACAGCTCGCCGGAGCCGGGCCTGGCGGGCGCGGCCGGGGCGTCGGGCAGGGCCACGGTCTGGTTGGCGGGCCTGCTCTGGGCGGCGCCCTGCTGCTCGGTGACCTCGATCAGCTTGGAGGCGCGGGCCTGGTTGACCAGGTAGCCCTTGACGTTCTTGCGGGTGGAGGCGTCGTAGGTCTCCGCCACCTGGTCGCCCTGGCGGACCAGGACCTTGAAGCGGTCCTCCGGCGGGTTCTCGCCGCCGGCGTCGGCGACCTCCACCGACACCCCGGTCACGCCCGGCTTGGCGGCGACCAGGAATCCGCCGAACTCGACGGGTTCCGCCGCCCTGCTCTCGCGCTGTCGCCGGTCGCCGCCGGCCGCCGGGGCGGAGGCGTCGTCGGCGGAGCCGCCGATCCGGACGATGTACGCGGCGCCGCCGCCGTTGGAGAAGTAGCCGTGCACGGCGTGCGGCAGATAGGTGCCCTCGGTGAAGCCGCCGAACAGCTGGGTGTACTGGTCCCAGCTGGTGACCAGCGTCGGCGCGTGGAACGGGCCGCGCTCGGCGAACCCGACGAACGCGGCGACGGCGGTGCCGACCCCCTCGATCGGTCGGGCACCGGACTGCACCTCCTCCACGTACACGCCCGGGGTGAGGTACGTCGGCATGCTCGCTCCTTCGCGTCCTGCGGGTCGGTCAGGTGTGTCCAGGCCGAGTCTTCGCGAGGGCCCGTCACGGGGACAGGGACCCGCGGACCTGGGCGGGGGCAAGACCGCTGCCTTTCCGGACGCCCCGAGCTGACCGTCCGGACGCTCAGGCGTCGGTGACCTGCGCCAGGTACGGGCCGAACTCGCCCTCCAGGACCAGGCGTCCGAGCTTGCGGTACTCCTGGGCGACGGCCGTGACCAGCTGCCGCATGGTGAGCGGCCGGCCGGACTCCGCCGCGAGGTAGGCCGCGGTCACCGCGCAGGCCCGGATCGAGCCGCCGGCCAGCTCGAAGCGGTCCGCGCAGAAGCGCAGGTCGAGGTCGTCGGCGCGGGGCAGCCGCTCGCCCAGGCAGCGTTCCCACAGGGCGAGGCGCTGGCCGGCGTCGGGGACGGGGAAGTCCGCCACCACGTCCAGGCGGCGCGTGAACGCCTCGTCCAGGTTGGCCCGCAGATTGGTGGTCAGCACCGCGATCCCGTCGAACGACTCCATGCGCTGGAGCAGGTACGCCGACTCCATGTTGGCGTGCCGGTCGTGCGCGTCCTTCACCTCCGAGCGCTTGCCGAAGATCGCGTCGGCCTCGTCGAACAGGAGGACCGCGTTGACCGCGGACGCCTCGGTGAAGATCCGCTCCAGGTTCTTCTCGGTCTCCCCGACGTACTTGTCGACGACCGTCGACAGGTCCACCACGTACAGGTCCATGCCCAGGTCGGCCGCGACGACCTCGGCGGACATGGTCTTGCCGGTGCCGGACTCCCCGGCGAACAGCGCGATCACGCCGCGCCCCCGGCCGCCGCCGGGCCGCATCCCCCACTGCCCGAGCACCTGCTCGCGATGGCGGGCGCGCAGGGCGAGTTCGCGCAGGCGCCGGTGGGTGATCGGCGGGAGCACCAGGTCGTCCCAGCCGACGCCGGGCTCCACCCGGCGGGCGAGCCGTTCGAGCCCGGCGCCGTTCTGGGCGCGTACGGCGGCGCGCAGGTCGTCGGGTCCGACCGGGCGGCCCGCGAGGGCGGCCGTGCGCAGCGCCACGTCGGCGGCGCGGCGCACCTGCCCGGAGTCCAGGCGGTGCGCGGCGACCGCCCGGGCGAGCGCGTCGGCGTCGCCGGTCACCCCGGCCCCGTGGCCGGCACCGGCGGCCCCCTCGAGGGCGTACCGCCAGCGCGCGGCCTGCCGTTCGGGGGAGGGCGCCGGCACGGTCAACACCACCGGGGTGTCGGCCGCCCACGCCGGATCCCAGCCGACGGTGCCGTGCGTGAGCAGCGGCAGCCCCCGCAGCGCCGCGCACAACGCCGCCAGCGTCCGGGTCCGTTCGGCGGGCTCCGGGGGCAGCGCGTCCAGGGGGCCGAGGACGACCCCGGCGCCGGTCAGACGGGCTTCGAGACCGGCCACCCGTGCGAGTTCCGGTACGTCGCCGGAGCGCCGGGCGAGCGCCACCGCGTCCAGGACCAGCGGGCGCCGCCCGGCCGCGCGCAGGCCCGCGGTGGCCAGGCCCTCGGCGTCACCGCCCCGGCCGCGCAGGTGGACGAGGCCGACACCGGTCCCGGCCGCGGCGGCCGCCCGCCGGACCTCCGCCGCCTCGGCGCTCGGATCCTCACGGGCCTCGCCGAGCACCCCGGCGAGCCGGGCGTCGGGCCGCGTACCGCCCAGGAGGTGCGCGGTGACCCGGTCGGGCACCACCAGGACGCGGGACAGCGGCGGCCGTTCGGGCTCGGTGACCTCCACCAGGCCACCGGCGATCAGCGGGGCCCCGGGGGCGAGCCGGAACCGGGCGGACGTCGCGCCGCCGAGCCCGCACAGCTCCAGCGCCAGCCCGACCGTGGGCCGACGCCGCGTCAGGTCGTCGTTGAGATAGCCGTAGAGCCGCTCGAACCGCGCGTCCAGGTCGGGCGCCACCGCGACCAGCAGCAGGTCCAGGTCCAGCGGCGCCAGCCCGAACCGCCGGGCGAGCCCGTCGAGGAGGGACCCGGCCGGCGGGTGCCAGGGTTCCTGGGCGGGTACGTCGAGACCGCCCGGCTCGTCCAGGATGCGTACCGCCGCCTCGGGGGTGAGGTACTGGCCCCGGTACGGGTCGTCGGGGTCGGGATCGACGGCACGACGCACGGCCACCGCGCCCCGCACCCGCTCCTCGACGAGACGCAGCCGCGTCCACAGGGGGTCGAGGTCACCGGTGACTTCGGCCTCGGCGGCGGCATCGGGGCCGGCGGTGAGGTCGGAGGCGGCGGCGACATCTGGGCCGGCGGTAACGTCGGAGCCGGTGGCGACCTCGCGTCGGTCGGCGACATCAGCCTCGACAGCGGCACCGCGACCGCCGGTCACCTCACCTCCACCGGAGACATCGGCCTCGACGGCGGCATCGGGGCCGGCGGTGAGGTCGGAGGCGGCGGCGACATCTGGGCCGGCAGTGACGTCGGAGCCGGTGGCGACGTCGGAGCCGGTGGCGACGTCGGAGCCGGTGGCGACGTCGGGGCCGTCGGTGACCTCGTGGCCGTCGGTGACCACCGGCTCAGCGGTGTGCGTCACGGCTGTCGGTCCCTTCGACGGCGACGGGCGGCGGCGGGCGGCCGCTCGCGCTCCCCGGCGAAGCCCTCCGGGCCCGGGTCGCTCACCTCCGTGTAGCGCAGCCGACGCCCCGGCGTCGCCTCCGCGCCCTCGCGCCGGGCGGCCGAGCGCACCACGAGCCCTTCGGTGACCGGCGGTGCGGCGGCCGTGGTGACGCCGGCGAGCGGCGCCCGTACCCGCACCCCGAGCGACGCCTTCAGCTCCCCGCCGAGCGCCGACCACACGTCGGAGGCGGCCGGTGCGTCGAGTCCGGTGCCGGCGGTGTCCAGGCTCACGATCAGGCCGAGTTCGGCGAGCGTGCCGGTGAGCAGCCGCGCGGGCAACGTGTCGTGGGCCACCAGACAGGCCAGCACCTGCGACAACAGCCGGTGTTCGTCCTGGGGGCGGTTCGCCCACGCCGTGACCAGGTACGTCAGCTCGAACCAACGCGGCGGACTGCGCCGGGCCACGAGGTGGCCGTCCTCGTCGTACACCTCCCCGGCGCCGCTGCCGCGCCGGGTGGCGTCCTCGCGGATGTCGTACAGGAAGACGCAGACCGTCGGTGCGCTGCGGCGTGCCGCCCAGTCCCGGGTGGGGGCGTCGAAGACGACCTCGACGCCCGACGCCTCGAGGCCGGACTCGCCGAGCAGTCGGCGCAGCCCCTCGTCGACCTCGTGGATCACCGGCGCACCACCTGGTCGGGCGGCTGGATGCTGCCGCTGACCACCAGGAAGTCGGTCTTCACCGGCGAGAACCCGGGGCCCCTGGCGGTGATGACGCGCGGCCCGGTCTGGTCCTTGGCGAGGATGAGCAGCTGGCCGATGAACGTGCCGTCCGGCTTCGGCACGGTCGGTGCCGCCGCCGCGGTGATCCCCGGCTTCCAGGTGAACCGCACCGGCACCCCCGGCGGGAAGTCCTTGCCGCGCACCGAGGTGACGAAGCCGGGCTTGCCGATCGGCGGCACCGCTTCGATCCGCGGCTGCAGGATCCGGATCCGCTGCCGTGCGGTGTTGTCGCGCCGGTCGGCGTCGGTGCCGGTGGTGGTGAGGTCGCCGGTGACACGGCCGGTCAGCGCCTTGTCGGGGCTGAGGACGACCCGTACGACGGTGCTCGCGCCGGGTTCCAGATCCGGCAGCGCGCACAGCCAGGAGCTGTCGCAGCCCGCCGGTGGCCCGCTGTCGGGGATGCCCCGGGGCAGGCCGATGCGCAGCCGCAGCCCGGTCGCCAGCGCGTTGCGGCCGTTGCGCACGGTGTACGTCACGACCACGCGCCCGCCGACGTATCCGGGGTTCGGCTGGGCGGTGACGCGCACGCCGGGCCCGGCCTCGGGCTCCTCGGGCTCCGGCGGCACGGTGGGCGGCCGGGTCGTCGGCGGCACGATGGTGGGCGGCGCCGGGGTGGGCGGCGCCGGGGTGGGCGTGGGCGGCGTCGGGCTCGGGGTCGGTGGCGGCTGCGGGGCCTCGCGCACCGGCACCACGGTCCGGCCCGCGTTGTCGCTGGGCCTCGGGTCCAGGACCGTACCGGTGACCGACCAGTCGACCGGCGCGTCGCCGGGGGTGACGCCGGTGAGCGTGACGTTCACCGGCACGGTGGCGCCCGGCGGCACCACACCGACGTCGCACTGGAGGGAGGCGGCGTCGCAGGTGCCGCCGGGCCGGGTCAGCCGGGTGACGCGCACGCCGGGCGGCGGGGCGATGGTCAGCCGGGTGCCGGGGGAGGCGGCGGGGCCGTGGTTCACGATGTCGACGCGGACCGTGGTGGAGCCGCCGACGGTGACCTCGGGGGTGGTGCCCGGCGCCCGGAGCGCGAGGTCCACGGACTGCTGGACGCTCGGCTCCTTCTGGCGGCCCGGCAGGCCGGTGGTGACGGGGGTGATGTCGCCGGACTCGACGTCCAGGAGGTGCAGCTTCTCCGGGCTGTTGGCCGGGAGGCCGGCGCGGGAGCTGAACACCAGGCCGGTGCCGTCGGCCGTCCAGGCGGCGTCCCGCGGCTGGTGCGGGCCGGTGGCGGAGGTGTCCGGCAGCTCCCGGCCGCAGGCGCCGGGGACATCGCGGGCGGCGGCGGGCAGCAGCACCCGGCAGTCGTCGCCGGACACGGACGTCAGCAGGATGCCGTTCTGTTCGTCGACGCGGCCGCCGCCGCTCTTGCGGTTGAAGGCGATGCTGAGTCCGTCCGGGGAGAACGCCGGGCTGTCGTCGATGACTTCGCAGTCGCCCGGGCAGAGCGTGGCGCTCAGGTCGCGCTGCGCGCCCAGGTCGTTCACGGGCACGGTCCACACGTGCTTGTTGCCGCCGCCCCCGTCGATCACCTGGTTGCGGGTGAAGGCCAGGGTGGTGCCGTCGGACGACCAGGTCGGCTGGGCGTCCTCGCCCCGGAGCTGCCCGGCCGGCGGGACGATCTCGCCGGTGATCGCGCCGGTGGCGACCTCCGCGACGAGGATCCGGCTGGGACCCGCGGCGTCGCCGACACCACCCGGCGAAGTCCTGACGAAGGCGAGGAACTTGCCGTCCGGGGAGAACGTCGGGTCGGTGTCCCAGTCCTTCGGGCCGCGCCCGGCGAGCGGCATGGGTGCCGGGTTGGAGCCGTCGGCGTCGGCCATCCAGATCCGCTCGATCCGGCCGTCGGGGGTGTCCTCGAAGCGGGTCACCACGATCCGGCGGCCGTCCGGGGTGTAGTTCTGCCGCTCGGTCCACGGGTCGTACGGGGGCGCGGGCTGGAACAGCGGGTCCTTGGCGGGATCGGTGTTGGTGTCGGCCGCCGGGTCCTCGTTGAGGATCGTCAGCCCCAGGTCGCGGGGGTCGACCCCGTCCGTGCGGACGTCCTGCAGCGTCACCACCTGCGCGCCGGAGTGCTCCTTGTCGGGGGCCGCCGCCGAGGTGCGCTCCACGACCACGCCACCGCCGTCGAGCGGGCCGAGCCAGGTGGGCGAGAGGACCTCCCGGTTCTCGTTGAGCACGAGCGAGGGAACCTGGTCGGAGTGGGCGGTGGTCCGGAACACATGGTCCCAGTCGCCCTCGCACTCACAGGTGATCTCGGGGCTCAGGAACACCACCCCGTCCCCGTCGGGCAGCCACGCCGCCCCATGGGCACGCCAGTTGGCTATGGCGCCGCCGAACAGCGGTTCGTCGCTGGTCCCGTCCGTCACCCGCAGCCGCGGTCCGTTCTGAGTCGTGGTGGCGGTGTACGCGATCCAGTTCCGGTTCTCGTCGTCGTTCACCGGGTTCCACACCGGCTCGGTGGCCGTGCCGTTGGCCGGGTCGGTGACCCGGGTGGCGGTGCCGCCGCCCAGCGGCCGCACGTAGACCTGCTGCCCGACCAGCGGGTCGCTGTCGCTGGAGTACGCCAGCCGCTGCCCGTCCGGGGACACCGTCGGGCACTCCTCGTCCGCGGGGGTGTCGGTGAGCCGCGTCAGGCCGGTGCCGTCGGTGCGCACCAGCCACAGGTCGCGCTGCGTCCCGCCGCCCGGGCCGCCGGGTCCGGCGGAGTCGAACACCACGGATCGGCCGTCCGGAGTCAGCCGGGGATGCGCCGCGTCCATGCCGCTGGTGAGCCGGCGTACCGAACCGTCGGCGGACCGCAGATAGATCTGCGGGTTCTTCTCATCACGGCGGCCGGCGAAGACCAGCTGGTCGCCGAGTGCGGACGGCTGGACGTCGAAGTGGGCCGGGCCCGCACCGAACAGCGGTGTGCTGGAGGTGGTGGTGTCGACCCGGCCGAGACTGCGGTGCCGGGTACCGGCGTACGCGATCCGGGTGTCCGGGGCGGCGGCCACCCGGGGCCGGGAGTCGGCGCTGTCCTGCCCGGTGGCGGCCGTGACCCCGAGCAGCGGGATCAGCAGCAGCAACGACGTGCCGAGTCTGCCCAGGCGGTACCGCCCGCCGGGGCCAGCGGTTCCCATCACGGTCCCCCTCGCAGTGTGGTGCGGCATCGGGATGTGCCCCCACCACCCTGCGCAGGCCGCACGCGAAGCGGCAGGGCGGTGGGGCCGCACCCGGGGGAAGCGGGCGATGCGCTTTCGGGCAACGCCCGGTTCCTGGCCGACTTTCATAGAGAGCGCTCTCAGAACAGCAGAGCGCTCTCAGACCTCGAAGAGCGCTCTCAGATCAGCCCGTTGCGCAGCGCGTAGCCCACCGCGTGGGCCCGGTTGCGCAGTTGCAGCCGCGTGATGATCTCGTGCAGGACGTTCTTGACGGTCCGTTCCGAGTACGACGTCTTGCGGGCGATCTCCGCGGTGTCCAGGCCCTCCGACACCAGCCGCAGCATGTCCGCCTCGCGCGTGGTCAGCGTGGACAGGGACACGCCCCGCGGGTCGAGCGCCGAGCGCTGGAGGCTGCCGACATGGGTGAGCAGCTTGCCGAGCAGGTCGCCGGGCAGCACGCCCTCGCCGTTGGCTATCGCCTGGACCAGGTGCAGGAGCTGGTCCTGGTCGGCCTCGACCCGCCGCAGCACCGCTGCCACCCCGCACTCGATGACGCGCGGTAACGTGCCGGGCCCAAGGGTGCCGACGACGAGGCCGGTGCGGGTGGCGGTGTTGTGCCGCAGCCGGTTCAGCAGGGCGGCGACGTCGTCGTCGACATGGTCAACGATCACCAGCGACACCTGGGCCCGCTCCGCGTCGGCGTCGGCGAGCAGGTCCACTTCGGGGCGCTGCCGCAACTGCTGGACGACGCCGACGCGCAGCACCGGGTCAGCGGCGTAGACCGTGACGCTCACTCGTGCCGGGCGGTCGGAAAGCGAAGTGCGGGGCGTGGCCCGCGCCTGGGCGGGCACACGTGAGGTGCTGGTGGGGGCCGGGCTGTTTTCCGCAGGGCAGGTCATGGAGGGTTACCTGTCTCGTGGTTGATGGGGGTGGATACGGGCTCGATGCGACCACCGCGGGGGCGGCGCACGCGAGGCGGCTCGCCGTAACAACGGCCTCGCACAGGCGAGTTGGCCCTGACTTGGCGGGCACCGCGACTGCCCGGATATTGCCCTCGCGCTCCTCGTGACGCCGCCGGGCCCGGCCCTACCGTGCTGGCGTGACGCCTTCTGCAGCCGCTTCCGGACCCGGTGCGCCCGGTCTCGACATCCCGTCGGTGACGGTGACGCCGGGTGACACCGCCACGACCCGTCTGACCGTGCGCAACGACAGCGACATCGTCGAGGCGTACAACCTGGAGGTCGTCGGGGACTGCGCCGCCTGGACGACGCTTGAACCCGCGCGGGTCTCCCTCTATCCGGGCACCTCCGAAACGGTGACGATCCGTCTGGAGCCACCTCGGTCACCGGAGATCCGGGCCGGTGAGATGCCTCTCGGCGTGCGGGTGCTGCCGACCGAGCACCCCGAGTCGGTGCGGGTCCTCGAAACCACCGTGCACGTCGAGGAGTTCCACGAGCTCCACACCGAGCTGGCCCCGCGCCGCCGGCGCGGCTGGCTGCGCGGCCGCTACCGGCTGGCGGTGCGCAACCAGGGCAACTCCCCGGTGCGGGTGGGCTTCACCGCGGCCCAGCAGGGCGAGGAGCTGGGGTTCGCCTTCAACCCGGCGGAGCCGAAGCTGGAGCCCGGCGAGTCGACGGAGGTCGGGCTGCGGGTCCGCACGGCCCAGCCGGTGTGGTTCGGCGCCCCGGTGGTGTGGCCGTTCACCGTGAGCACGGCCGAGTCCCGTGACGAGGAGGAGACTCCCGGGGACGAGACCGGCGTCCCGGCGCCGCTGGACGCGGAGTTCGTCCAGATCCCGATCTTCCCGAGGTGGCTGCTGGTGCTGCTCGCGGCGCTGCTCGCGCTGCTGCTGGCCTGGTTCGCGCTGGTCCGTCCGGCGGTGCGCAGCGCCGCCAAGGAAGCGGCCACCGAGGCGGTCCAGCCACGCCCGACACCCGCCGGGCAGGGGGACGGGCAGAGTCCGGGCGCCGACTCCGGTGGCGGTGCGGACGCTCAGCCCGGGGGCGGCGGACAGGAGTCGGGTGCACCGGCCGGTTCGGGCGGTGACGGTGCGTCGGGCACCGGCGACGGCACCTCGGCCGGCGGGGGCCAGCAGAGCTCGGCGACCATCGACCTGGAGACGTCCACCGGGGAGACCAGGACGGGCACCTACCGGGTGCCGGAGGACAGCGTCTTCGGTGTGACGGACATCGTGGTCGCCAACTTCCAGGGCGACGAGGGGCTCCTGACCATCACCTTCGGCGACCGCAAGGTGACCACGATCGCACTGGAGACCTTCCGCAATCAGGACTATCACTGGGTGACCCCTATCAAGATCCCTGAGAACGACACCGTGACCGTCGAAGTGACCTGCCAGAAGCCGGGCACACCGGCCACCGGCCGACAGGCGGAGGGGTGCCACGAGGTTCTGAACGTGAGCGGTGTGCTCAGCCGTACCGCGCGGTGACTCAAGCCTCACACTTTCGACATTGTCGATCGCTGTAGACGCCACCTGAAAGACTTGGATCTTCTTCCGACTGGAAATCGACAACCCAGGTCCGAAAACCAGCACCCGAATTTCTTACGGCACACCGAGTCCAGCACGTGCATGAAGGCGCCGAACCCGATGAGCTTCGTCCGACAGCCTCGCGTTCCAGGCGGTCGGGCGGGCGACGGTCGTCGTGGTCATGTAGCCGCGGAGCCGGTGCGCTTTCGGGGCCGGGTGCCGAACACCCACGCCCGGAAGAGCAGGAACCGCAGCAGGGTCGCGGTCAGGTTGGCGGCGATCAGTACGGCGAGCTCGACGCGGGCCCCGGCCGACGGCACCGCCTGGTGCAGAACGGCGAGCGAGCCGCTGGTGAGCGTCAGGCCGAGCAGGAAGACCGCCAGCCCCCTCGCCTGGTGGCGTACGACGCCGCCGGGGCCGCGGATGCCGAAGGTGAGGCGGCGGTTCGCGGCCGTGTTGCCGATGGCGCAGATCAGCAGCGCGACCGCGTTGGCGGCCTGGGCTCCCACCACCGGGCGCAACAGCGTGTAGAGCAGCAGGTGCGCGAGGGTGCTCACCGCTCCCACGGCGGCGAACCGCACGAGTTGCATGACCAGCCCGCCCGACGGCTCCCCCTCGCCACCGCGCCGCAGTTCGGCGGCAGGCAGGGTGCCGCGCGCCAGCGCCGAGCCGATCCGGGCGATGCCGCGCAGATCGGCCAGGGCCGTGGCGAGGATGTCGACCCGGCTGTCGGGGTCGTCCACCCAGTCGACCGGCACCTCGTGGATGCGCAGGCCCGCCCGCTCGGCGATGACCAGCATTTCCGTGTCGAAGAACCAGCCCGAATCCTTCACGAGGGGCATCAGCCGCTCGGCCACGTCACGCCGCACCGCCTTGAAACCGCACTGTGCGTCGGAGAAGCCCACGGCGAGGGTGGAGCGCAGGATGGCGTTGTAGCAGCGGGAGGTGAACTCCCGTTTGGGGCCGCGCACGACGCGGGCGCCGGGCGCCAGGCGGGTGCCTATGGCTATGTCGGAGTGCCCCGATATCAGCGGGGCGACGAGCGGGAGCAGCGCGGCCAGTTCCGTGGACAGGTCCACGTCGACGTAGGCGAGCACCGGGGCCGACGAACGGGACCAGGCGGTGCGCAGGGCCCGGCCGCGGCCCTTCTCGTCGAGCCGCAGCCCCTCCACCTCCGCCAGTTCACCGGCCAGCCGGACGGCGATCTCCGGGGTCCGGTCCGTGCTGGCGTTGTCGGCGATGGTGATCCGGAACGGGTAGGGGAAGGTCTCGCGCAGGTACGCGTGCAGCCGCCGGACGCTCGGCTCCAGATCCGTCTCCTCGTTGTACACGGGGACGACCACGTCCAGGACGGCGTCCGGGTGGTCGGTCGGGACCGGGGTGCGTCGGGGCAGCGGGTGTACGTCCTTCACGGCGGCGGTCCCTTGTTCTCTCACTGGCTGGTCCTTGTTCGTACTCGGCGCAGGGTACGAAGGTACGCGGGCGACGGAGCCCGCGGGCGGCGGGTCGTGGGTTACGGGGTGACGGGCGAGGTCGGTGAGCCTGCGAGGTCGTCGAAGTCGGCGATGTGGCCGTGCTCGGTGTGCCCGACGGCGGGTGTGAAGTGGAGTACGGCGGCGTGGTCGTGGCGATCTCCCCCGTGAGCGCGGGTGCGGTGGACGTGGCCGGCGACGCGTCCGGCGTTTGCGGCATGGGACCGGGCCGTGCCCACCGGGCACCCGCGGGCAGCTGCTCGACGGGGCGTTCACCCCGCCACAGCCGCCGGCCCGAGCGGGCGGCGGCGCGCACCAGCACCTTGCGGACGTACGCCTCCGGCGCCCCCTCGGCGACCTTCGGCCGGACGAACCAGAGCACCCGTTGCCCGTGATCCAGCTCACATCGACGGGATACGGAATGTAAGGCGAGTCATCGGTTTATTCCGGGCGGGGAAATCGTTTCATTACGCTGATCCTTCACCCGTTTGCTACGCATCCGGCGGAATGGGGTGCCGTTAGTTTGGATATGACCAAGGCAACCAGGGACGGGATTTTCGGCCTGTTGGCGAGTCAGCAGCGAGGGGGCAGGGCTGCGGGACATGCGGTGACGCTGGGTCCCTACACTTACATTCCCGCCCCTGCGCACTGCTCGGCCGGCATCAACGGAACACTCACCAAAGACGGGCCGCCGGTCGCACTTCGGGCCACCGAGCCGATTCTCCGCCATTTTCTGGATGTCATGGCCGAACTGGAAGCCGATCTCGCCCGCCGGTGGATCAGGTCACAGGGCTCGTCCGGTTTCACTCCGGCGAAATAGCAAGAATTCGCTATGTATGCGCAGGGTCATGGCACCGGCCGGCACAGAGGTCCGGCCGAAGCGTTCTCGAACCCCCTGGTTCCACCGGACTCCGCCTGGGATCCCGCCGAGGAGCTGGCGTACATGCTCCAGGACGCGCTGGCGGAGGAGACCTCCGGCGTCCCCCCGGCGGATGCCTCGGTCACCGCTCCGGCACCCGGCACACCGCTGGGAAATCTGCAGGAGATCACGGCGGAACTACCACCGCTGAGGGATTCCCCGAAAGGCCACCGCAAGCCGCGGGAACGCGGCGGTATGAACGCCTTTCGCGCAGCCAGCCGGGTCATGGCCGCCCTGGCGGCGGTCATCGCATGCGGCGTGAGTTTCTTCGGCGGACTGGCCGTCTACGAACCGCTGCGCCTTTCCGTTTCCCGCACACACAACGGCATTGTTTCCTTGTGGCCCTTGCTGATCTACGGTCCGTGGCTGGTCGCCTCGCTGTCCGTCCTGCGCGCCGCGCTGCACCAACGCCGGGCAGTGCACTCCTGGTGTGTGATTCTCTTCTTTTCGTCCGCGGCGATGCTTTTATGCGTGGCGCAGGCGCCCAGGACGGTCGTCGACACGGTGACGGCGGCCTTGCCGGGCCTGGCGGCGCTGGCGTGCTTTCAGCAGCTGGTACGACAGATCACCCTGACCCGTCCGCCCCGGCGAACGCTGCCCCGGCACCGCTCGCGGCCGCCCTCCCCGGCGACCGACGAGCCGGGCGGTTCCGTGTCCCAGAAGGTCCGCCGGGAGGCCCCGGACGCCGCGTCTTCCTCGTCGTCGCCCGACCGGAACCCCTCGGCGCGGATCATCCCGAGGCAGGGCGCCACCTCCCGGTAGGCGCCCGGGCCGGGTAGGCCCGCGACCGGACTACTTGCCGGTGTCCTCGGCGAGGGTGTGTGCCACGAGCGCGTTGGCGTGTCCGTGGCCCAGGCCGTGCTCGGACTTGAGCCAGGAGACGAGCTCCATGTGCTTGGCCAGGGGCGAGGCGCGGATCAGGTCCTTCCACTCCGCTATGGGACGGCCGTACTTCTTCTCGATCGACGGGAAGTAGCTGGCGGGGCCCTTCACGGGTGCGGTCATGGCGGTCGCGTCCTTCTCTGCCGGAGATCCTGCGTTTGTCGCACGTTATGACTGCCGGAGGGCGAGCAAGTGATCGCTCCACTGCGTGTGATCCGCGTCACTCGTCTTGGGCCGTCCGGGCGCGGTCATGGAACTCCTGGGATGGGGCAGGCGTTGCCAGGAGGACGGGTGCGGACGCACGCCGGCGACCGGAACGACACGGCTGAAGCCGAGGTGGCACGGATGGCTATGTGGGATCGGATCAAGGACCAGGCCAAGAGCCTGCAGCAGCAGGCCCAGGGCGCGCGTGGCTCCGGCGCACAGGGCGGACACGGTGGGCACGGCAGGCCGGGTTCCGGTTCCTCGGGCGGCTCGCGCGCCCAGCTGGTGAGCACGCTCAAGTCGCAGCTCACCTCCCTGAAGACGGAGCTGAAGAGCGGCGCTTTCCGGGACGCCAGCATGGCCATGTGCGCCCTGGTCGCGGCCGCCGACGGGCATGTCGACCCGACCGAGCGGCAGCACATGGAGTCGCTGATCCTGAGCAACGACGTCCTGCAGAACTTCCCGCCGGAGCAGTTGCGCCAGCGTTTCAACCAGCACGTGGACCGGCTGGCGTTCGACTTCCCGCAGGGCAAGACGCAGGTCCTGCAGGAGATCGCCAAGGCGGCGAAGAAGCCGGCGGAGGCCAGAGCGGTCGTCCAGACCGGCTTCGTCATCGCCGGGGCGGACGGTTATGTCGCGCCGGCGGAGGAGCAGGTGCTGCGGGAGGCGTGCTCGGTGCTGGGCCTGTCCCCCCAGGAGTTCGGACTCTGAGCCGGGACTGACCGCCCAGGTCACCGGGGCACCGCCGACAACTCCCCGCCAGGTCCTGGCGGTTACTCGCGTGCCACGATCACGTGCGCAGGGCCTGGCAGGTGGGGTGTTCGTCGGCGACGAAGGCCGTGACGAGGAGTGGGGCGGCGAGGGCCGGAAGCAGCCGGGGCGGGCCGGCCGGCCAGGCGTCGTCGAGGAAGCCCGTGCCGAGCAGCGCCGACGGGATCGCCGAGAGCAGGACACCCGCGGCGAGCGCCCCGTCGAGAAGCGGCTGCCGGGAGTGGTGTCCGGCAGCGGCATCGACGGCCGCCTGGTGGTCGTCCCGGAGGCGACGGGCGACGGCGCCACTCCTACTCATGACTCGGACACCACCGTCAACAGGCTGTGGACAACCGGACCCACCGAGACCCCGCCCACCCTGCCCGACTGGCGGTCGAGGCCCTGCGCTCGGGCCGGGGCCGCGCCTGAGTCGCCGGCGGGAACTGGTGCTTCCCCTTCCCATCCGCCGCTAGGATCCCGACATGGTCGAACTAGCCGAAATGATCCGGGAGTTGAGGCAGGAGCTGAACTCCGCGCTGGCCGGGGGCGGCGGTGGGCCCGTGCGGTTCGAGTTGGGGCCCGTGGAGATCGAGGCGACCGTCGCCGTGGGGCGGACCGGCGGGGCCGGGGGGAAGGTGCGGTTCTGGGTGGTGGAGGCGGGCGGTGAGGCGCGGGTCGAGTCGTCCCGGACGCACCGGATCAGCCTGACCCTGCAGCCGAAGCTCGTCGACCCGGACGGCACCCACCACCACGTGCTGATCACGGGCGACGAGGCGGAAGGGGAACGCTGAGCAGCACGCTCGTTTCGACCCCCTGACGTGGGGGGACGACTGGCCGTACGCTGGTCGGCACTGTCAGTGGTAACTCAGGCGGGACTGGTGGCGGTCGGGAGGTCACGGGGGTGGAAGGGCGCAGCCCTGCGCGGGTTCGCAACGAGCTGGTGGCCGATGTCGTGGACGTGCTGCAGGAGTCGTCCACCCTGCGGCACACGAGCAGCGCGGACCTGCTGGTGACCATGCTGGGCCAGGAACTCGGGGCGCCGGTCGAGCCGCCCCGCGGCGAGGCGTTACGGCCCTGGCTGCTGCACCTGGTGGAGAAATGCGCGGGGGTCCCGGACGGGCTGCCCTGTCTGGTGCGCTGTCTGGGCTATGTGGAGCAGCAGTCGACCGCCGTGACGGCGTTGTGGCGGCTGGTGGACGAGTGGGAGGCCGTCGACTTCTTCGACGGGGCCGATCTGCATCCGCTGCGGCCGCTGCTGGAGGAGATCCGCTCGGCGTCCACGCTGGCGGCGATGGCCCGCCGGGCGAGCCGTTCGCGCACCCAGGAGCTGCCGCCGTGGTGCGACACGGGCTGGGCGGTGTTCCTGCGGCTGGCCGGTGCCAACTCGGCGGCGAAGGAACTGCCGGTGAGCATGGCGTTCTTGTCCCTGGCCGCCGACCAACTGGTCGAGGACGGGCAGATGGACGCGGCCGAGCGGCTGCGCCGCTGGAACCGCCTCCAGGCCCGCGCCTGGGGCCTGGAGGACAAGATGGCCCAGTGGCAGCGCGCGGCCGGCGTGGCCGAACCGGTGGCGTCCTCGCTGATGCCGGCGTATCTGATGATCCAGTTCGAGCCGGACGGCGTGGACCGCGACCGCTACTACCTCTCCCACTGGCGGCAGTCGGACGCGGAGAGCTGGCATCCGGTGCCGGGCGAGACCCTGCATCTGCACCGCGACGAACTCCCCTCCGAGGTCGAACAGCTCATCGAACAGACGGAGGAACGCTGGTCGGATCTGCGTCAGCCGGTGGTGCTGGAGTTCATCCTCCCGTGGGAACTGCTCGGCGAACCCGTCGAGTGGTGGCACAAGGAGTCCGACTCCCCCACCCCGACCCCGCTGGTGATGGACTACGCCGTCCTGGTGCGCAGCTTCGAGCGGCTGCGCAGAGCCGCCTGGCACCGCCCCTGGCACAACAAGTGGCGGCACTTCAAGGAACGCCCGGCCGACACCCACTCCTACTGGAACCGGCCCGGCCACTCCCACTTCCATCTGGAGCGGGAGCTGAAGGAGGACGAGCACGCCGTCTGCCTGGTGCTCAGTGAACCGCCGGGCACCGACTCGGTGGCCGGCCGCCGGGAGTACCTCGCGGGCCTGCGGGCGGGTGTCCCGGCCATGATCTGGCACCGCGGCGACTGCTCCGACCCGGCCTTCAAGGAGGCCGTCGCCGACATCGTGCAGGACCGAGGGCTCGCCGGTCTGCTGGAGCGGACCGGAAGATGGCGCAAGGAGGCGCTGGCCATGGGGCCCGAGGGGTGGGACAACCACGTGGGACGCCATCTGGCGATCCTGCTCGACGACCCGGAACGCAGACCCGTGCCCCCGGGACCCGCCCATGCGCACGGTGACCGGCCGACCGGGTCGTCAGGTGCACGGAACGCCCGCCCGCGAGCCGAAGGGTGACCCGAATTGAACGAGCGTGCGCGTATCCGCCCGCCTGTGTTTCAGGTCGGCCTCACTGCTTCCGTCATGCTTTCGCATGCACCCTGCGCGAGCCCCCGTGCGCACTTGCTTCACGAGCGGAACCGCTGCAAGGCTTTGCCCGTGGCTGTCACGCATGTCGGGGGAACGCGGGACCTGGCCACCCGCTCATCGTCACTACGACGCCTTGAGGGCACGCATGCATGATGACGATGGCCGGCGACCGGGAGAGACCGCACGGGCACGCCGTGAGGCCGCTCATGTCCTGAGCCGGCTCGGACAGCAGCCGGGCGGACCCGAACCCGCGGAAGCGGTTCTGGTCATCGACACCCACCCCACCATGCGGGTGTGGTACGAGACGGTCCACGACGACCTGGTCGAGGAACTCGAACGGGCGGGCTCCTTCACCCGCGTACGGGTGTTACGGCTGCTCGGCACCGACGAGACCGACCCGGCCCGGGTCAGCCTGGAAGAGCCCCTGGGCCCGGCGCCCAGGAACGCGCGCCGTGTGGTGCTGGTGCTGACCGACGGCCTCGCGGCCGGCTGGCGGCTCGGCGCCGTCCAGCCGCTGCTGCGCGACTGGGGACGCACCTGCCCGGTCGCCGTGGTGCATCTGCTGCCGCAGCAGCTGTGGTTCCGCACCGGACTGGACGTGTACCGGGTGCGGATCCGCGCCCCGCACGGCTGGGCCGCCAACAGCGCCTGGGACTGGGAGGAGCGCGAACCCCCGGCAATCACGCGCGACACCGACGAGGCCGGTACGGAACCGGACGGCGCCACCGTCGTCGTACCCGTGCTGGCGCTGACCGGGCCGTGGGCGGCGGCGCTCACCCGGCTGGTGTCCGGGCCGGAGCCCGAATGGCTGGATCTGTCCGCCATTCAGGCCCGCGAGTGGAAGAGCAGGCCCGACGCGGCCCGCGCGCTGCCCTGGGCGGCGGAACTGCCCGACCCGCTCAGCACCCTGCCCGCCGCCGAACGGGTCTCCGACTTCCGGGCCGTCGCCAGCCCCACCGGATTCGCCCTGGCGACCCGGCTGGCCGCCGCGCCGCTGAGCCTGCCCGTCATCCGCCGGATCGTCGCCACCACCCCGGACGCCGGACCGGTCCATGTCTCCGAGCTGCTGATCAGCGGCCTGGTACGGCCCACCTGGGAGCACCGCGAGGGGCCGGCGGACGTGGCGTTCGCCTTCGCCCCCGACATCCGCGAGGAGCTGCTGGCGCTCGGGCGGCGCAGCGCCACCGCCCGGGTGCTGCGCGAGGTGCGCGCCCTGTTCGCCGCGGACGACATCGCCCGCACCCTGCTGCCGCCCCCCGACGAGCCGCTGGACACCCTCGCGATGCCGCACGTCGGCAGCCGCAACATCGCCTTCCTCCGGGTCGAGCTGACCGCCCTGCGCGCCCTGTCGGGCCGCTACGACCAGCGCGCCGCCATGCTGGCGCAGGTGCTGAGCTGGCACGATCGGCGTTACGCGGTCAGCCTGGAGAAACCACGACGTGCAGCGACCGGACCGGCACCGTCCGCTTCGGCCCCCGCGGCAGCCGAACCCGCCACCGGCACCGAACCCCGGACCGCCTCCGAAGGAGCCTCTGAGATGTCGACAACGCCCCAGCGCACGGTGGAGATGGGGGACCGCACGACACAGCCGCGGGTCTGGGGAACCTGCCGCCGCGCAACCCGAACTTCACCGGGCGCACCGAGCTGCTGGAGCTGCTCGACCAGCGGCTGCGCGAGGGCACCACCACCGTCCTGCCGGAGGCGATCCACGGCATGGGCGGCGTCGGCAAGACCCAGCTGGCCATCGAGTACGCCTACCGCCACCAGTCCGAGTACGACATCGTGTGGTGGATCCCCGCCGAGCGGCCCGGCCAGATCGGGCAGGCGCTGGTGGAACTGGCCCAGCGGCTCGGCCTGGTGACCACCACCGAGGCCAACATCGCCGGACCCGCCGTCCGTGAGGCGCTGCGCGAGGGACGGCCGTACTCCCGCTGGCTGCTCATCTTCGACAACGCCGACAACCCCGAGCAGGTCCGCCACTACTTCCCGCAGGGCGGCAACGGCACCATCCTCGTCACCTCCCGCAACCGGCGCTGGGGCCAGGTCGGCGGCTCCCTCGAAGTGGACGTGTTCACCCGCGAGGAGAGCAAGGAGCTGCTGCGCCGCTCCGGCCCGCCGCTGCGGGACGAGGAGGCCGACGCGCTGGCCGAGGCGCTCGGCGATCTGCCGCTGGCGCTGGAACAGGCCGCGGCCTGGCGGGCGGAGACCGGGATGCCCGCCTCGGAGTATCTGCGGCTGTTCGAGAACAAGCGCATGGAGCTGCTCGAAGTGGCCCCGCCGCCGGACTACCAACTCCCCGTCGCCGCCGCCTGGAACGTCTCCTTGGACCACCTGGAGACCCGCAGCCCGGCCGCGCTGCGGCTGCTCCAGCTGTGCTCCTACTTCGCGCCCGACCCGATCTCCCGCTCGATCTTCTCCGGCCTCGGCAACAGCAGCATCTTCCCCGAGCTGGACGCGGCGCTGAACGACCCGATGCGGCTCGCCCGGGCGATAAGGGAGGTGAACCGCTACTCCCTCGCCCGCATCGACCACCGTACGAACTCCATCGAGATGCACCGCCTGGTGCAGCTCGTCCTGAACAACCGCATGACCCCCGAGGAGCAGTCCCGCATGCGCCACGGCGCCCACACCCTGCTGGCCGCCGCAGACCCCAAGACGCCGGTGAGCCCCGCCAGTTGGCCCCGGTACGCGGAGCTCTACAGCCATGTCATCGCCTCCGACGCGATGAAGTCCGACCAGCCGTGGGTGCGTCAGCTGGTCCGCAACATCGCCGAGTACCTGTACTTCTGGGGCGACCACGACGTGTCGGTCGACTTCTCCGAGCAGGCCTGGCAGTCCTGGCTGGCCATCTTCGGCGAGGAGGACCAGCAGACGCTGCTCATGGGCCAGTGGCTCTGCTACATGTACTGGGTCGTGGGCCGGTTCGACGACGCGGCCCGGCTGGTGGCGCACCTGCGGGAGGTGTACGAACGCACCGCGCCGGCCGACCAGGAGGACACCCGCGAGGACGCGCTCGACGCGCTCCAGCTGGAGGCCGCCGTGCGCCGGGTCGAGGGCCGCTTCGCCACCGGCGCCGAGCTGGACCGGATCGCCTACGAGCGCGCCCACCGGGCCTTCGGCGAGGAGGACCCGACCACTCTCAACATCGCCCACAACTTCGGCGTGAGCCTGCGCCACGCGGGCGACTTCCGCCAGGCCCTCGAACTCGACCGGAGCACGCTGGCCCTGAAGCTGCGGCTGCTCGGCCGCGAGGACCGGCGGACCCTGATCACCGAGAACAGCGTCGCCACCGACGTCCGGGAGACCGGCGACTACGTCGGCGCGCGCGCTCTGCAGGAACCCATCCTGGCCACCTGCCGGGACATGTTCGGCCACGGCAACCCCACCACCATCGAGACCATGCGCCAGCTGAGCGAGGCCTGCCGCAAGGAGGGCGACCACCTGCGCGCGCTGGAACTGGCCACCGAGGCGCACGCCCAGTTCACCCGCCGCTACGGCGACACCCACCCCCAGTCGCTGGCCGCCGCCCTCACCCTGTCGGTGGCACTGCGGCAGAACGGCGACCTGCAGGCGGCCCGGACCCGTGGCCTGAAGGCGTGCGAGGGCTACCGGCAGATCTACGACCAGCACCACCCGCACGTGCTCTCCGCCGATGTCGACCTGGCCGTGACGCTGCGTCTGCTGGGCCAACCGGAGGAGGCACGCCGGCTGGACGAGACGGCCCTCGCCTCCCTCGCCGACCGGCTCGGCGCGGGCCACCCGCTCGCCCTCATCTGCGCGATCAACCTGGCCAGCGACCTCGCCGCCCTCGGCCTGCACGAGGAGGCCCGGCGTCGTGGCGAGGACACCCTGGCCCTGTGCCGGTCCACCTTCGGCGAGGACCACCCCACCACCCTGATGTGCGCGGCCAACCTGTCGGTGGACCTCGCGTCGGTCGGCGCGGAGGATCAGGCCGCCGACCTCCGCCGGGACACCCTGGACCGCATGACCCGTGTCCTGGACGCCCCCCGCCAGGAATTCGAGTCGGGCATGGGCCACCCGGCGACGGCCCAGTTCCGGGAGGGACTGCGGGCGAACTGCGACATCGACCCACTGCCGCTGTAGCCCCACCGTGGCCGGGGGCCGAGGCCGGGCGGGTGACTAGTCCCCCAGGTCCTGCCCCAGCCACGCCGCCAGCCGTACGGGGTCGGCGGCGCGCCCTGTCGTGGCGGCCAGGGCGTCCTGGACGGCCCGTGCGCGTTCCGGATGGCGCAGGAGGAGGCGGGCCGCCCGTCGGTGGTTCGGGTCCGTGGTGAGGGACCGGCCCAGGCCCGCCCAGGCGGACACCGGGGCCTCCTTGCCGGACAGGCGGGCGGCGTAGGCGTCCCGGGCCGCCTCGTGCCGGCCGGCGATCAGCAGGACGTCGGCCGGGTCGGCGCCCTCGACGGTTCCGGCCGCCGTACGCCAGGCGCCCTCGGGGTCGGTGAGGTGGTGCCGGGCCAGGACGGCCGCGGTGTCCAGGAAGCGGACCTCGGTGTCCGGGACCAGCGCGGGCGGGGCGGCCAGGGCGGACGGTGGGCGTGCGGTGCCCTGTTGCCAGGCTCGCACCGCCTCCTGGACGGCCGCGGCGGGCGGGCGCAGATGGTGGGCGCGCCAGCGGGCGAGATGGTCGGCCGAGACCCAGTCGGCCAGGCGGAGTTGCGCGGCGGGGACCTCGTCCGTCATCCACTGCGCGCAGCGCTCACGGAGCCGCTCCAGGACGTACCGGCCCAGCGGCGTCAGCGTCTCGTGGTCGTGCACCTCGTCGAGGACCGACCACACCTGGCCGCGCCACAGGGCGAACTCGAAATGGGCCAGCGGGACATCCGCCGGGTCGGCCGTGTGGCGGTGGGCACGCCATAAGCGGGCGACGCCCAGGAAGGCGTAGATGCCCTGGAGGAGACCGCCGAGCGGGCGGGGGTCGTCGCGCCAGGGCGCGTAGAAGAGCTCCTCCGACGGCGCGGGGCCGCCAGGCGGCTCGGTCAGCGGGCCGAGGTTGATCAGGGCGCCCAGCTTGATGTGCTGGAACTCGTGCATGAGTGTCGCCGCGAGCTGGACGGCGTCGTCCGGGTGGGAGGCGACGACGCCGCCGAACGCGGCCGCCGACGTGCAGCTGAACGGCCGAAACCTTTCTCTCGCCGAGGTCGGCGCCACCGACATCAGCCCCCGGCGCATGGCCCCGGCGGTCACCGGATCGTCGCGCCGCAGGATCTCCCAGGCCTCGGCGAGGAGTGCCGACCAGGACGCCGCCTCCTCCTCCGGCATCGGCCGGGGCTCGCTCGGCCGGGGAAACGTCCGGTACGGGTCCAGCTCCTCCAGCACGAGGGGCTTCGCCGTCCCGCCGGCTCCCAGCGTCAGCCGCCGCACCGGCAGCCAGCCCGGCCCGCGCACCTCCCACCCGGGCGCGACCTCGACGTCCCCGCCCGCCCCGGTGACCCGCAGCCGCCCCGCGTGTGCCGTCACCCGGGCGGTGCTCCACGGCTGACGCTCCGGCAGGACCGCGCAGCCCAGCGTGGGCAGCGGCACCAGCCCGTGCCGCACCGGCACGGTGATCGAGAAGTCCAGCCCGGCCCGCGCCCCCGCGGCGGCGGCCAGCGCGGACAGATACCCGACGACCACCCACTTCGGCGCGTCGTCCTCGCCCCCGGCCCACCCCCGGGCCGCGCGCACCGCGAGGGAGACCCACAGGCCGGTGCTGGGGGACATCAGGATGTCCTCGCACACCTCGGGCGCGGCCCGCTGGGCGCGCTCCAGCAGGGCCCAGGCCTCGGCGTGCGGCACCGACCCGGTGTCGTCCCCGGTGAACGTGAGCGCGTCGTGCAGGGCCCGCATCAGCAGCAGGCGACGGCTGCGCTCCGCGCCGAACAACGCCTCCACCACCGCGTTGTCGCCCTCGCCGCAGGCCAGGGCCCGGACGCCGGCCGTCGAGAGCCGGTGGAAGGGCAGGTGGTTCCCCTTCGTCGTGGCGTCAGCGGCCACGGATCCCCCACCGCACCTCGGTCATCCCGTCAGGCCGTCGACACGGGAGCCGTTGTAGTTCGAGGCCGTGATGCCCTGGGGTCCGTCGATGTGGTGCAGCAGCCGCTCCAGCGACTCGGCGAAGTCCGGCCCGTCCATGGAGCGCAGGGCTTGCAGGGAGACCCCCGACAGGTCGACGAGACAAGACTCGACGGCAGGCATCGTTTGCTCCACGGCTGCCAAGTCCCCTCCCGTGCCTACGAGTCAGCGCGCTGTCGGCTCCCAACCATCATGACCCAGCAGGCCACAAGTCGAAACCCCACATCCCGGCCGCCCGGGCGACATCACGTCACCGGTAGCGCCCGGCCAGCCGGGCGGCGGCCCCGTCGACCCGCTCCACTTCCGCAGACGGCCCCTCCAGCAGCCGTACCGCCTCAAGGAGTTGGTCGAGCGTGCCCGGGTAGCGCAGGCAGGTGCGCACGACGCCGTAGACATCCATTCGCAGCCGGGGGTCGCGGGGGCTGTTGGCCGTGATCCGGTCGCTGATGCTGTCCAGCAGCAGGGTCATGCCGTTCGGGCTCCGCAGCATGGGCAGGGCCGTGAGGGCGTCGACGAGGTCGACCAGTTCCCGCAGGGGCAGTTCGCCGGGCAGTCCGGTCAGCGGGGTGACCGGGCGGGGAGCCGCGGTGCCGTCGGCGGAGCCGAGTCCGGCGCGCGGGGGCAGTCCGGCGTACCGGCCGAACCGGTCCAGCGCGGCCGGGGACAGGACGTCGTACCACCGCTCCACCCGGCGGGCCGCGAGCCGGCCCAGTCCGTCCGCGCGGTGGTGCGCGCTCACCACCCCGATCACCGCGCCCCCGCACCAGACCGCCGCGCCGGACATGCCCTCCCACGGCGAACGGTCCGGTTCGACGTCGGCGGGCGGGACGACGACGGCCAGTTCGAGCGTTCCCTCGCGGCGGTTGGACAGCACGGAGACGGTGCCGGAGACATGGCACGAGTCGCGGTACTGGCCGGGCGAGCCGTCGTCGCGGGGGTGTGCGGTGTCCCTGCGGAGCTTGAAGCGGGGGAAGCCCATGGCGCTGAAGGGCACCACCACGTCGGCGTCCGGGACGGCCGCGTAGCGGGGCGCGGGGACGGCGGGCAGGCCGGGCGGGACGCCGGTCAGCTCCAGCAGGGCGACGTCGGCGGCCTCTTCCAGCGCCACGACGCGGGCGTCGGCGCTCCACTCACCGGGCCGGTCGGCGTCGAAACGCACGCGCACGGAGCCGCTCGGGGGCGCGACGACATGGGCGGCCGTCAGCACGCATGCGGTGGTCACCCGGTACCCGGAGCCGCGCCGCCCCGGGCGCCCCCGCGACCCGCCGACGATGATCTCGGCGACGCGCGCCACGTCCAGCCCTCGCTCCCCCGGGTCCGCCACATCGGTCCACTACCCGTGGGGTGCGGGGCGTACGCCGGAGTGACCGGCGACGAGGGCCTCGCGGGCCACGGCGACGACGTACTCCCGCAGGCGCTCCGTGAACAGCCGCATGTTCTTGCGCGCGACGTCGGTGTCCGGGTAGCGGCTGGCCAGTTGCAGGCCCTCGTGGAGGCGGGTCAGCCAGACGCAGACCTGGTCGCCGTACGACACCCGGATCAGGCCGTAGGCCTTCAGGTCCTGCCAGCGTTCGGAGCCGGTGGTGGCGCGGGCGTCGACGAAGGAGACGATCGAGTACAGGTCGGGGGAGGTGGGGCGGAAGTCGGCGCCGAGGAGCTTCAGAACGCGGGCGATGGGCTTGCGGGACAGGGGGCGGTTCTCGCGCAGGGCGGTGCGGACCATGCGCAGGGCGCTGTCGAAGTCGGGCGCCTCGGCGACCGGGACCTCGATCGGGGCGCCGCCGACGTACCAGCCGACGGAGTCCGACCACTGGGAGCGGACCCGGGTGTGGAAGGGCACGACCGTGCGGTACACCTGCTGGCCGCCGAGCTCGCGGACGATGAGCGCGGTGGCGGCGAGCACGCCGACGAGGCTGCCGCCGTACGGCCGGCAGTACGCCTCGAAGGCGGCGGCGTCGGCGTCCGCGACGAGCATCTCCTGCATGAACTTCTGCGTGGGCAGCGGCCCTTCGGGGTCGAGCCCCAGCTCCATGGGGAAGTTGGGCAGCTTGCCGTCGCACTGGGCGATGAACTCCCGCCAGCGGGTGACGATTTCGTGGGTGTCGTCGAGGCGGTCGGCCTCGGTGCGTTCGAGGGCGCAGAAGTCGACGTAACTGGCGACGGGGGGCGCGGCGAGGCGGCGGCCGTCGAGGGCGGAGGCGTACAGCTCGTGGATCTCGGCGGGGATGCGGTGGATGGAGTGCGCGTCGACGTTGCTGTGGTCGAACGCCATGTAGACGCTGGTGCCGTCGTCGCGGACGACCGCGGTGTAGATGAAGTTGGGCCAGCTCAGCGCGTCGGCCACGGTGTCGAACCGGTCCTGCAGATACCGGGTCAGCTTGGCCGCGTCGCCGAAGGCGCCCCGGTCCTGGCGGTGCAGGACGACCGCGTCCGCGTCGAGCGTGAAGCGCCGCATGTCGTCGCCGATCCAGCGGAAGCCGCTGCGCAGGGTCTCGTGGCGCAGGGTCCAGGCCCGCAGGGCCTCCTGGAGTACGTCGAGATCGACCCGGCCCGGGACGTCGAACGCCGCGCCGAGCCAGGTCGGCACGAACAGGCCGTCCTGACGCACGGAACGCGCGGTGCGCACGTGCGACTCCTGGACGTACGCGGGCGGCCGGGAGTCCTCCGGCATGTCGGCCGCGGCCTCGACGGCCGCCGGATGCAGCTTCCACTCCACGAGCCGCCCGGGGCGGATCTCGCAGCGCTGGATGTCGGTCATTCGCACAGCATTCTCCGTTCGCCTGCCCACGGGAGACGACCGGCTCGGCGACCGTGTCTGCTGGGCATCGCTCAGTGCACAAAGGGACCAACGCTCAGGTGTTGCGGAAGAAACGCGGAGGTCATTTTTTGCGGGGCAGCGGTTGCCGTGCAGGGGAACGCCCCCGGTGTGGGAGCCGGGGGCGTTCGTCGGGGTGGTTACGGGGCGTTGATCAGGTCGTGCGGGGGGACCTTGACCGTGCGGGCGCCCGGTTCGCCGCCCAGGACGACCTTGCGGAGGGCGACGTTGTTGTTGAGATTGGTTTCCTTGAGGCGCTTCTCCGGGTTGGCGATCACCTGGATGTAGTAGGTGCCGTTCGGCAGGTCGGTGATGTCGAAGGACTGGCCGGGACGGTACTGGGTGTACGTGTCGCCGGAGCCGACGTCGAGCACCTCACGGACCGAGATGGAGTTCTGCTGGCCGCACGCGGTCGACAGGTCCGTGTTGTACGGGTGCCAGTTGGCGTTCTTCACCGTGTAGTCGATGGCGTCGGTGTTGGCCAGGCAGAACGCCTCCTTGCCGCTGCGCACCTCCTTGGTCTGGTCCTCGCTCAGCAGCCGGTAGCTGGCGAAGTCGGTGAAGTGCCAGTGCTCGTGGCCGATGCGCGGGTCCCACTCCATCGTGCCGGTGGGCGTGTAGCCGACCTGCTTGCCGTTCGCGTCGTAGAAGTACTGGTACGCGTCCATCAGGTCGGCGCCCGGGCTGCGGAACCCGTCCACGACGAGCGGCGCGGGCCCGGCGTTCCACACGTTCGCGCTGAACGCGAGGTAGTCCTTGCCGGGTACGTCCCCGTCCTCGCCGTCCGTGATCGCGATGTCCCACGCCGGCAGCGACCGCAGGTCGGGCTTGGGCACGTTCGCCGGGACGCCCGCGCGCCCGGTGGGCCGCTTGGCGTTGGGCTTCAGCGCGGGCGCGATCCGCGAGCCGTCGGTGTGCCCCGGCCCGTCGCCCAGGTGCGAGGCACGGCCCCGGTCCTCGAGCGCGTGCGACAGCTGGGGCGGAGTGGGAGCGTCGGCGCCACGGGGGCCGTAGTGGTGGGCATGTCCACCCGCGGCATGGCCACTCGCGGCATGAGCGCCCGCGGCATGACCACCCGCGGCATGGCCCCCGTGCCCGCCGTGCTGGGCGCCGGAGCGCGAGGCGGCCACGCCCTCGCCGCCACCGCCGTCGCTGATCTGCCGTACGGTCACCTTGATCGTCGGCTGGTCGTTCGGGATGCCGAACAGGTCGCGGTACTTCTTCGCCACCGCGACCTTGGCCGTGTACTCACCGGCCGGCAGATCCACCGGCTTGTCGTAGTCGACCGTGCTGGAGTTGGACGCCCACCCCTTCTCCACGCCCCACACCGAGCCCAGCGTCCACGGGTTCGTGGGGCAGCTCTCCGGGTAGTGCGAGGTCGCCGGGGCGTCCGGGCGGATCCGGCCCGAGGCGTTGTTCGGGCAGAAGGTGCCCTTGGACTTCGCGACCTCCTGGCCGGCCGCGTCCTTGACCGACACCTCCAGGAAGCCGGGCAGCCCGGAGAAGTCCTTCACCAGCCCGGCGGGCAGCTTCTTGGTCTGGACACTGTTTCCGTTGCGCAGGACCTGCTGGGCGACCACCGGGTCCTTGTACGACTTCCGCGTCACCTTGAACTCCAGCGGCGCGTTGTCGACCGAAACGTACGTCCCGAGGTCCAGGTAGACCCCGGGCTCCCCCTCCCAGCGATCCAGCGTCACGGACTTCGACGCGGCGATCAGCTTGAGCTGCGGTTTGCCGGGCGTGGTGCTCGCCGGGTCGGCCCCGGAGGCGACCGCGGCCCCGCCGACGACGACGGTGAGCGCGGTGCCGGCGGCGAGCGCCGAACGCTTCACGCGATTGCGGTGTTGCTGACTGGTCATCGATTCCTCGTCTGCGAGTGCCGCCCGTGGGCGGCATCGGACCGGACAGCCCACGTCGCCCCGGCCACCGCTGTACCGACGCACCCCACGCGCCCGGCGCCCGAGAGTTCTGTGAGCACCCTGTGAGACAGGTAAAACCGGTGCGTGGGTTGCCTGTTGGGGCCGAACTTCACGCGAAGAGGTGGCCTGGGGCGGGCCCGGCGGGCCGCTTCACCCCCGGCGAATCTGTGCAGGAGCGTCACACAGGCTGCACACAGTGGCCGGAATCCGTCGTTACCGTTGCTGGCCGTTCGGGGGCTGTCGACTCAGGAAGACCGTGCGGATGGACTACTGGCAGATGGACTACTGCTCCTCGTGCCGTCGGCATCTCAATGGCGCCCTGGTGTGCCCCGGATGCGGCGCCTACGCTCCGGACATCGCACCGGCCGCCCGCGAGGAGACCGAGCCGGAGCCGGTGTACGCCCCTGCGGCCCCGGCGATCAAGGAGCCGGCCCCCTCGCCGGAGGGTCGCGCGGCCCGGCGTCGGCAGCGGGTCCGCTGGAAGAAGAGCCAGCGCCGGGCGCTGGTGGCGACGGCGGTCGCCCTGGTCGGCGGCGGACTGACCCTCACCACCATGGACCGCGGCACGCCCACCGACCGCGCCCAGGCGGCCGCCGCGCCGGACGAGCTGACCCTGGACATCGCGGGTCGGCAGCCGGCCGAGCGAATACGTCCGACGGCGACCCAGCCGGAGCAGCAGCGCACCGCGCCCCGGCCGAGCGCCCCGCGGTCCCCGGACTCCGGCTCCACCACGAACCCCTCGCAGCAGCGCCCCACGACCCCGGCTCCGCACAGCGCGCGCCCGGAGACGCCGGTCTCCGTGCCGACGGCCCCGACGACGGTGCCGCAGGCCCCGCAGCACCGGTCCGTCACCCCCGTACCCCCGGTGGAAACGGCCCCCAGCGCCACCCCCGCCACGCCCCAGCCGAGCTCGCCCCCGGCCGACGCCGGCACGGAGCCCACCACCCCCGGGACGACGAACCCCGCACCGACGACGCCACCCTCGTCACCCCAGCTCTGCGTACTGGTCCTCTGCCTGGGCTGACGTCAAGGCCGGTGCAACACGTCGGCGGCCTGCGAACCGAGCGCCCACGCCCTGACAGGCCCACCCACCGACCGACCGAGTCGGTTGGCGGGTGGGCGATGGGGTCAGCGGCCGGAGGCCCGGCGGCGGCGGGTGGCGAGGACGATCGCGGTGCCGCCGACGAGCAGCGCCGCCGCGCCCACCGCGATCGGCGTCGTGTTGCTGTCGGCGCCCGTCTCGGCCAGGTCCCCGCTGTTGCCGGCGGCCGACGGCACGTTCGCCGGCTCCGTGCTCGGCGACCCGCTCGACGGCGTCTCACTGGCCGGCTCGCTCTCCGCGGGCGTCGTCTCCGGCGCCGGCGTCGACGGCTCCTCGGTCTCCGGCGGTGTCGTGGCGGACGGCGGAGAGGTGGGCGTCGGCGGTGTCGTCGCGGGCGGCTGCGTCGCCGTCGTCGTACAGTCCTTCGTCCCGCCGTTCCACGCGGCGATCAGCTTGTCCTTGATGACCGGCCGGTCCGGCCCCTTGGGCAGCTCACCGTGCTCGAAGCCGTCCTCCACGTCGAAGACGCCGTCGTACTTCACCGCCCCGCGGTAGAGGTCGACCTGCGCGAAGCACCCGGCGTCGGGTACGGCGATGTCGAGCGAGTCGGTCTGTCCCGGCTTCACGGTCACCGTGTCGAAGTCGATGAACACCTGCTCACCGGACGTGGCGAAGGTGGCCCCGTGGGCGAGGTAGGACGCGAGGGACGCCGTACAGGTCGTCGCGTCCCCGGCCGTACGGACCTTGATGTGGACCTTGCCGTCGTCGGTCGGCCGCAGGCTGACGTCGTCGACCTTGACGGAGTCGTGGAAGTTCGCGCCGTCGAGCGAGAACTGGCAACGGTCGGTCTCGGTGACCGTCCCGGCCCCGGTCCCGGGCTTGTACTGGCCGCCGGACTCCCAGCCGTCACCGCCACCCGGCGACCCGGTGGCCCAGGCACCGGAGGCGGAGGCCGCGCAGAGCACGAGCGACGCGGCGCCCGTCCCCAGCAGGCGGCGCATGGTGACACGTCTCGCTATGGACATGCGTATCCCATCGTGGCATGCACATGGATGTGCAAGAGGGTGAGTGAAAAGTGGAGGAACACCGGGCTCACTGGTCACATGCGCCACGGTGTGAGCACATGGTGGGACGCTCGGCAGAACCCTGTCAACCTGCGGGAAATACCTGGGAGTTAACGGGACATCACCATTCATCCGCAGTCGGAATGCCCCCCTCCCCTCCTCGCGCGCCCCCACACGCCGACGTTCGTCCTTCCGGAGTTGTGGACAAAGTCCTCGTATCGTCCGGCGCAGAGCAGGCCGACCGCAGAGCGGACCGATCGCAGAGCAGCCCACCCCAGGAGGAGCCCGAGTGACCACTCCCGACCTCTCCCCCAAGAGCCCCGACTGGTGGCGCCAGGCCGTCATCTACCAGGTCTACCCCCGCAGCTTCGCCGACGCCGACGGCGACGGCCTCGGCGACCTGAAGGGCATCACCCAGCGCCTCACCCACCTCGCCGCCCTCGGCGTCGACGCCCTGTGGCTCAGCCCCTTCTACCCGTCCGAACTGGCCGACGGCGGCTACGACGTGGCCGACCCCCGCGATGTCGACCCCCGCCTCGGCACCCTGGACGACTTCGACGCGATGGCCGCCGAGGCCCACCGTCTGGGCCTGAAGGTGCTCGTCGACATCGTCCCCAACCACACCTCCCACCAGCACGTCTGGTTCCAGGAGGCGCTGCGCGCCGGCCCCGGCTCCGCTGCCCGCGACCGTTACGTCTTCCGCGACGGCCGCGGCGCCCAGGGCGAACTCCCGCCCACCGACTGGCAGTCCGTCTTCGGCGGCAGCGCCTGGCGCCGCGTCCCCGACGGCCAGTGGTACCTGCACCTCTTCGCGCCCCAGCAGCCCGACCTCAACTGGGAGAACGAGGAGGTCCGCGCCGACTTCCGCACCACGCTCCGCTTCTGGTCCGACCGCGGCGTCGACGGCTTCCGCGTCGACGTCGCCCACGCCCTGGCCAAGGACCTCGGCGAGCCGCTGCGCGACCTCGGCGCCCCCGAGCTCAGCGACGAGGCGGCCCTCGCGACCATGCCCCCGGGCAGCCACCCCTTCTACGACCGCGACGAGGTCCACGAGATCTACCGCGACTGGCGCAAGATCCTCGACGCCTACTCCCCGCCCCGCATGGCGGTCGCCGAGGCCTGGGTCCCGGGCGCCCGCCGCGTGCTGTACGCCCGCCCGGACGAACTCGGCCAGGCCTTCAACTTCGAGTATCTGAAGGCGCGTTGGGACGCCGACGAACTCCGCGAGGTCATCACCGACTCCCTCGCCACCGCCCACGCGGCCGGCGCCTCCGCCACCTGGGTGCTGTCCAACCACGACGTCATCCGCCACGCCACCCGCCTGATGCTCCCGCCCGGCACGGACCCCGACGCCTGGCTGCTGTCCGGCGGCAACGCCCCGACCGTCGACGCGGCGGCCGGCGTGCGCCGCGCCCGCGCCGCCACGCTCCTGATGCTGGCGCTGCCCGGATCGTCGTACGTCTACCAGGGCGAGGAACTCGGCCTGCCCGAGGTGGCCGACCTGCCCACCGCCGTCCTCCAGGACCCCATCTGGGAGCAGACGGGCCGTGTCCGCAAGGGCCGCGACGGCTGCCGGGTGCCGCTGCCGTGGACGGCGACCGGTCCGTCGTACGGCTTCGGCGCGGGCGGCGCCTGGCTGCCGCAGCCGGCGAGCTTCGCGTCGTACGCCGTGGAGGCCCAGGACGGGGTCGAGGGCTCGACCCTGGAGCTGTACCGCACGGCCCTGCGGCTGCGCCGCAAGCTGCTCCAGGGCGAGTCGCTGACCTGGGCCGACGACACTCCGCCCGGCGTGCTGCACTTCGTCCGCTGCGACGGCTGGCGCTGTCTGACCAACCTCTCCGGCCGGCCCGTACCCCTGCCGCCCGGCGATCCGCTGCTGTCCAGCGCGCCCCTGGAGCCCGACGGGCGCCTGGGACCGGACACCACGGTCTGGCTCGGCCGCTGACCGACCCCGGTCGGCCTCCCCTTGACAAGCCGCTGCCCTCGGCTTACCCAGGGCTGGTAGGCACAGCTCGCATGGGCGAGGAGGTGGCCGGGATGGCCGGAACCCAGCCCTCCGGCGGGAGCACCCGCGCGGAGCTGGCCGAGCGCACCGCCGACCTGCAACGTGTGAAGGCCGAGTACGACAACTATCGCAAGCGGGTGCGGCGGGACCGGCTCGCCGTACGGGAGATCGCGGTGGCCAATGTGCTGCGCGGGCTGCTGCCGGTGCTGGACGCGGCGGACCGGGCGTGCGCGCACGAGCCGATGACACCGGGGCTGCGGGAGATCACCGAGACGCTGGAGGTCCAGACCGGCGCGCTGGGCCTGGTGGCGTTCGGGCAGGTGGGCGACCCCTTCGACCCGTCCCGGCACGAGGCGCTCGCCCACCACGTCTCCCCGGGCTGCCCCCGCCCGACCTGCACGGCGATCCTGCGGCCCGGCTACCGGGTCGGTGACCAGCTGCTGCGTCCGGCCTGCGTGGAGGTCACCGGACCGGAGTGACCGGGCCGAGGGTCACTCCACGACGGCCATCTCGTGCGGCGTGTTGTTCAGCCGCCGCACTCCGTCCTCCGTGCACGTCACGATGTCCTCGATCCGCACCCCGAACCGGCCCGGCAGATAGATCCCGGGCTCCACGGAGAAGCACATCCCCGGCACCAGCGGCTGGGTCTCGCCCTCGACGAGGTACGGCGGTTCGTGGGTGGTGACGCCGATGCCGTGTCCGGTGCGGTGGATGAAGTACTCGCCGTACCCGGCCTCCTCGATCACCGCCCGCGCCACCCGGTCGATCTCCTGGCACGGCACCCCCGGCCGCACCGTCCGCACCGCCGCCTCCTGCGCCACCCGCACGATGTCGTGCACCTTGCGCTCCTCGGCGCTCGGCTCTCCCACGTGCACGGTCCGGGTGGTGTCGGAGCCGTACCCGTCCTTGAGCCCGCCGAAGTCGAGGACGACCATGTCCCCGTCCTCGATCACCCGGTCCCCCGCCTCATGGTGCGGGTTGGCCCCGTTCGGCCCCGAGCCCACGACGGTGAAGTCGACCTGACTGTGCCCGTGCGCGCGCAGCCGCCGCGCCAGCTCGGCGGCCACGTCCGCCTCCCGCCGCCCCGAGAACCGCACGGCCAGAATCTCCCGGTAGGCCGCGTCCACCGCCGCCCCCGCCGCGGCCAGCCGCTGCACCTCGTGCGCGTCCTTCACCGCCCGCAGCATCGGCAGTACGACGCTCAGCGCGCGGTACGTCGTCAGCGGCAGCGCCTCCTGGAGCCCGAGCAGATGCAGGGCCCAGGTCGCGTCCCCGACGCCGTACCGCCCGCCCGGCCGCAGCAGCCCCGCCGCGGCGGCGTACGGGTCCTGTCCGTCGCGCCACTCCGTCATCCGCAGCGCCCCCGCCCCCGGCGCGGCCGCGGCGTCCGGCCGCTCCAGGGCCGGGACGAGGAGGCGGGGCTCGGAGTCCTGGGTGAGGACGAGCAGGGTGAGCCGCTCGGTGATCGCGGTGGGCCGGTACCCGCACAGCCAGGCCAGGTCCGGTCCCGGCGTGACCAGCACCCCCGACAGTCCGGCGGCCGCCGCGTCACGGGCGGCGCGGCGCATCCGGACGGCGTAGTCGTGCTCGGTGAAGGCGATGGGGTCGTGGTCGCCGGTAGGCACTGGGTGAACCGGGTCCATCGCGCCCATGGGTCCGACTGTCTCGCTCATCGCTGCCGCCTCGTCGCTCGGCCGTGGCTGTCCGTTCGCGGTCCCGTCCATTGGACGGTTCGGTCCGGTCGGTGCGCCCGAGAACTAGCCCACACGGGTGACACCGATCACCGTCCTGCCCGTCAGTACCGCAGGGCCCGCTCCACCTCCGCCCGCACGTCACCCGGCAACTCGTGCGTACTGCGGGCCGTGCCCGTCCCGCTCTTCCCGGCCGGCACGTCGGACACGGTCACGACGACGGCGTCCTCGAAGCCCCCGTCCGGGTCGGTGAAATCGACCTGCACGAGGAAGGACCGCGTACGGTCGGCGGTGTTGCGCACATCGACCTCGACGGTGGTACGCCCGTCCCGCCCGCGCACCGGGTCACCGAGCGTCACGTCCTTCTTGGCGTCGATGCCCCCTTTGATCTCGTCGAACCTGCGCTGGGCCTCCGCCGTGGCGGACGCCCACAGGTCCGGGACCGCGGAGACGGCCTCACTGACCTGCGCCCCCGGGCTGTCCTCACCGCCCCCGCAGGCCACCGAACCGGCGCCGACCACCCCCACCAGGGCCGCCGCGACCGCCCACCGCGTCCGGTAACCGGCCATGTCGCCTCCAGCCCTTCAGCCTGCGCGGAACTGTCTCCCTCCAGTGAAGGCCCACCCGGTCGCCCCCGCATCCGCGCCGGTCACAGCGCGTGACTAGCCTTCCACGGTCGCCAGCCACAGCTTCACGTACCGCTCCTCGTCGACGTCCAACGCCACATCCACCAGCGGCTGTTCACGCGGCTCGCCGTGGATCTCGGACTCACCCGGCCGCGGCCGGAGATCGACGATGGTCTGCCCCCGGGTCGGCCCCGGCGCGAGGGACACCTCGACCGGCAGGGCACGTGTCGTGAGCCCCGCGGGATCGGCGACCGCGCAGACCGCGCCGGCGTCGCCCAGCCCGCCCGCCGGATCCTCCTCGGTCCCCGGCCCCGATGGGCGAGCAGCTCACCCCCGAGCCGCGCCCCCGGCTCGGAACTCGCCCGCAGCCGCCGTACGTCGGAGGCCGGCACGACGACCCGCATGAACACATCCAGCCCGTACATGGTGATCGGCACCCCTGCGGTGAGCAGGATCGCGGCGGCCTCCGGGTCGTGCCACACGTTGAACTCGGCGACGGGCGTGGCGTTTCCGGTGGCCACCGCACCCCCCATGAAGACGATCCGCTCGATGTTGGCGGCCACCTCCGGGTGGGTGCGCAGCAGCAGGGCGATGTTGGTGAGCGGGGCGGTCGGGACGAGGGTCACGGGCCGGGGGGAGGCGAGGATCTCGCGGCGCAGCAGGGTCACGGCGTCCACGTCCACCGGCGTACGCGTCGGGGCGGGCAGCCCCAGGTCGCCCATCCCGTCGTGCCCGTGCACGTGCCGGGCGGAACGCGGCGCCTCGATCAGCGGCCGTGCGGCACCCCGTGCGACGGGTATGTCACCGGCGCCGGCCAGCTCCAGCACGGTGAGCGTGTTCCGTACGACGCCGTCCACGTCGGTGTTCCCGGCGACGCAGGTGACCGCGCGCAGATCGATCGCCGGGTGCCGTACGGCGAACAGCAGGGCCAGGGCGTCGTCGACGCCGGTGTCGCAGTCGATGATCACCGGGATGGGCTGACCGTTCACGCGGGGCTCCTTTCACCGGGCCGATACGACCCCTGCCTACGCGAGCGACCTTACGCGGCCGGGGCGTCGGCATCGGTTCAGCGGGGAGGGGCGTCACCGCGAAGTGTCTTCGCATAGGTCAGGCCCGGCCGGCCGGAGAGTTCCGTCGCGCCGGTGACCGTGAAACCGGCGCGGGCGAGCACGGCCTGCGACGCCGCGTTGTCGCGAGTGGTCGCGGCCCTCAGGACGGTCACCCCGTATCCGCCGACGGCGAGAGCGCACACCTCCCGCACGGCCCAGGTGGCCAGCCCCCGGCCCGTGGCGTGCTCCGCGATCCGGTATCCGAGCTCGGCGCCACCGTCCGCCACGTCCACCAGGTTGACCCGCCCCAGCACCTCGCCCGCGGCGCCGACCAGGACATGGAAGTAGCAGTCCCCGGCACGCTGCTCGGCGAGCAGGGCGCGGTGCCGCTCGTCGAACCGGGCGAAGTAGTCGTCGCCCCGGTCGGGGACGGACGCGGCGAAATAGGCCCGGTTCTCCCGTTCGAAGGCGAGCAGCGCGGGGGCGTGGTCCGGACGGAGCAGCTGCAACTCGGGCATGGGGAGGACGGTACGCGGCCCCGCCGTCCACCCCACCGGCGCGCCCCGTCGTTCCCTCGGTGGACCCGGCAGTCGTCCCGTACTGCGATTTCAGTAGCGCCGATTGTCGGCAGGCGCACGACGACAGGACAGCCCGCTCCCGGACAACCTGAGGCGGACGATCGCCCCCAGATGTGGAGACCCCCTGTCGTGGCAACTTTCCTGTATCGAGTGGGCCGTCTGGCCTTCCGGCGACGCTGGTACGTCGCCCTGGTCTGGGCGGCCGTCCTGGCCGCCGTCGGTCTGGGCGCCCTGAAGGCCCCGGGAGCCTCCGACGAGGAGTTCTCCATGCCGGGCATCGAGTCGCAGCAGGCGTTCGACCTGATGGAGGAGCGCTTCCCCGGCGCCTCGGCCGACGGCGCGACCGCCCGGATCGTCTTCGTCGCGCCGAACGGCGAGAAGGTCACCGCCGCCGAGAACAAGCAGGCCGTCGCACAGGCCGTGACCGAACTGGCCGACGGGGCGCAGGTCGCGAGCGCCGTCGACCCGTTCCGGGCGCGGGCGGTCAGCAAGGACGGCACGACGGCCTACGCGACCGTCACCTACAAGGCGGCGGCGAACGACCTCACCGATGCGAGCCGGACGGGGTTGGAGCGGGCCATCGACGACGCCCGGGAGGCCGGGCTCACCGTCGAGGCCGGCGGGTCCGCGCTGGAGGACGGCGCCGGGGCGGGCGGAGCCGCCGAGCTGGTCGGGGTCGCGGTGGCCGCCGTCGTCCTGCTCATCACCTTCGGCTCCCTGGCCGCCGCCGGGCTGCCGCTGCTGACCGCCGTGATCGGCGTCGGCGTCAGCATGGCGACCATCCTCACCCTCTCCAGCGCCCTCGGCCTGTCGACGACGACCGGCACCCTGGCGATGATGCTGGGCCTCGCGGTCGGCATCGACTACGCCCTGTTCGTCGTCTCCCGCTACCGCGAGGAGCGCGCAGGGGGCCGTACGCCCCAGGAGGCGGCCGGCCTGGCCGTCGGCACGGCCGGTTCGGCGGTCGTGTTCGCGGGCCTCACCGTCGTCATCGCCCTGGCCGGCCTCACGGTGGTCGGCATCCCGATGCTCACCAAGATGGGGCTCGCCGCGGCGGGCGCGGTCGTCGTCGCCGTACTGATCGCCCTGACGCTCGTCCCGGCGTTCCTCGGCTTCTGGCCCAACGCCGTCCTCACCCGGCGCGCCCGCAAGAGCGGTCGTACAGCGCCGAGCGGCGAGAACAACGGCGGCACCCGCTGGGCGCGCTTCGTCCTGCGCCGCCCGCTGCCGGTGCTGCTCCTCGGTGTCGTCGGCCTCGGCGCCCTCGCCGTGCCGGTGACGAACCTCCAGCTGGGCATGCCCGGCGACGAGGCGAAGCCCACCTCCACCACCGAACGCCGCGCCTACGACGCGCTCGCCGAAGGCTTCGGCCCCGGCTTCAACGGCCCGTTGACGATCGTCGTCGACGCCAAGGGAGCCGACGACGCGCAGCAGGCCACGCGGACGATCTCCGACCTGATCGGCGCCACCGAGGGCGTCGTCTCCGTCTCCCCGGCCAACTTCAACGACGCCGGTGACACCGCGGTCTTCTCGGTCGTCCCGGCCACCGCGCCGACCGACGAGCGGACCAAGGACCTGGTGAACACCATCCGGGACGAGCGTCCGGGGGCCGAGTCCGAGACCGGCGCGACCTTCGAGGTCACCGGCACCACCGCGCTGAACATCGACATCTCCGACAAGGTGCAGGCCGCGCTGGTCCCGTACCTGATCATCGTGGTCGGCCTGGCGATCGTCCTGCTGCTGGTGGTCTTCCGCTCCCTGCTCGTCCCGCTCAAGGCGGCCCTCGGCTTCCTGCTGTCGGTGCTGGCGTCCCTCGGCGCGGTCGTCGTGGTCTTCCAGCAGGGCCACGGCGCCGAGATCCTGGGCGTGGAGCAGACCGGGCCGATCATGAGCCTGATGCCGATCTTCCTGGTGGGCATCGTCTTCGGCCTGGCCATGGACTACGAGGTCTTCCTCGTCTCACGGATGCGGGAGGCGTACGTCCATGGCGAGCGGCCCGGGCAGGCGGTCACGTCCGGCTTCCGGCACAGCGCCCGCGTGGTGGTGGCCGCCGCCCTGATCATGATCGCGGTGTTCGCCGGGTTCATCGGCGAGAGCGACTCCATGATCAAGATGATCGGGTTCGGACTGGCCTCCGCCGTCCTGTTCGACGCCTTCGTCGTCCGGATGGCGATCGTGCCCGCCGTACTCGCCCTGCTCGGCCACAAGGCCTGGTGGCTGCCGAAGTGGCTGGACCGGATCCTGCCCCGGGTGGATGTGGAGGGCGAGGCGCTCAGCCGGCGGCCGGAGGCGGTGCCGGTGCCGGGCGAAGTGGCCGAGCTGGAGACGGCGCGTACCTGACCCGACCCGCCCCCACCAGGGACCGCCCGTGACGAAGGACACGGGCGGTCCCGGCGACCGTTCGCCCCTCCCACCGTCCACGATGGATCCAGTCCACCGACCGGAGAGCCCCATGACCACCAGCCCGGAACGGCGCTACGCGGACCGCTTCGAGGAGTTCGCGGTCCGCCACGCCTTTGTCGTCGACCTGGCGCTGGTGCTGGCGCTGATGGGCTGCGCGACCCTCGGCGCCACCCTCACCCTGCCCGGCGCCGCCCCACCTGGCCAGGGAGAGACCGGGACCGCCCTGATGCTCCTGTCCTGCCTCTTCCTCCTCAAGCACCGCACCCACCCACGCATCGCCGTCACCGTGACCGCGCTCTGCACGGTGGTCGCGATCTCCCTGGGCTATCTGCTCACCCCCCTGCTCCTGGCCCCCGTCATGACGGCCCTCTACTGGCTGGCCACGCACACCGACCGCAGGACCACCCGCGCCTACGGCGTCCCCGTCATGGCGGCACTGATGATCGCGGCCGTCTTCTCCGACTCGATGGACCACCTCTCCCTGCTGCTGAGGACGATCGGCCCGTTCTTCTGGCTGCTGCTCCCCCTCGCCGCCGGCAACATGACCCGGATGCGGCGCGCCTACCTGAAGTCGGTGCAGGCCCGAGCCGAACACGCCGAGCGCACCCGTGAGGAGGAGGCACGGCTGCGCGTCACCGAGGAACGCATGCGCATCGCGCGCGAGCTGCACGACGTCGTCGCCCACCACCTGGCCCTGGCCAACGCCCAGGCCGGCACCGCCGCCCACCTCGCCCTCGACAACCCCCGGCAGACGAAGCAGATCCTCACCGACCTGACCGGCACCACGTCCTCCGCGCTGCGCGAACTGAAGGCCACGCTGGGCCTGCTGAGGCAGACCGACGACCCGGCGACGCTGGAACCGGCCCCCGGCCTGTCCCGCCTGCCCGAGCTGGTCACGGCGTGCGCGTCGGCAGGTCTCACGGTCACCGTCACCACGGAGGGGGAGCCCCGGCCGCTGTCGCCCGGGGTGGACCTGACGGCGTTCCGGATCGTGCAGGAGGCCCTCACGAACGTCACCAAACACGCCACGGCGGAATCCGCGAACGTACGTCTCGCCTACGCCGGCTCCCGTCTGCTCATCACGGTCACCGACGACGGCCCCGCGGTGGGGGAGCCCGCGCAGAGCGGCGGCTTCGGTGTCATCGGCATGCGCGAACGCGCCCGGTCCATCGGCGGCGAACTGTGCGCGGGCCCCCGCCCGGAGGGCGGCTTCGAAGTCACGACGGCACTGCCACTGCACCCCGTGGCCCCGCAGAAAGAACGCACCCCATGACGATCCGCGTGCTGCTGGCCGACGACCAGGCCCTGCTGAGGGCCACCTTCCGGATCCTGATCGACTCCTGCGACGACATGACGGTGGTCGCCGAGGCCTCCGACGGCGCGGAGGCGGCGGACCTGACCCGGGCCCACCACCCCGACATCGTCCTGATGGACATCCGCATGCCGGGCACGGACGGCCTGGAAGCCACGTCCGCCATCTGCGCCGACCCGGCCCTCTCCGCCACCCGCGTCCTGATCCTCACCACCTTCGAAACGGAGGACTACGTGGCTCAGGCACTGCGCGCCGGCGCGAGCGGCTTCCTCGGCAAGGACGTCACGGCGGACACCCTCCTGGCGGGCATCCGCACGGTGGCCTCGGGCGAGGCGCTGCTCTCCCCCACCGCGACCCGCACCCTCATCACCCGCTTCCTCACCACCCCCGCGCCCGGCACCCAACTCGCCTCCCCGGAACGCCTGTCCGACCTCACGGACCGCGAACGTGAGGTGATGTCCCTGGCGGCGGAGGGCAAGTCCAACACGGAGATCGCCGAACACCTCACGCTCAGCCCCCTCACCATCCGCACCCACATCCACCGAGCCATGACCAAACTGTCCGCCCGCGACCGCGCCCAACTGGTGGTCATCGCGTATCAGACGGGGTTGGTGCGGGCGACGCCGCCGGCACTGTGACCGGCCACTGCCACAGTCGTCGATCCGATGCTTTGAGCAGCGGGCTGGAGCAGCGCGTCACTCTGACGTTATCCCTGTCTCCAGGTCTGGCGGGGTCTGGGATGCTGGTCCCATCGCGGGAGAGGGGCAGCGTTCATGCAGTGGAAGACCCATGGCGAGCGGCAGATCTACACCAACAAGTGGGTGAATCTGTGTCTGGTCGACGTCCAGCAGCCCGATGGACGTAGGTGGGAGTACCACGTCGTGCGCCTCCGGCATCTGGCCGTGGCCGCCGTGGTCAATGAACGCAAAGAAGTCTTGATGATGTGGCGACACCGCTTCATCACGGACTCGTGGGCCTGGGAACTGCCCATGGGCCTGGTCGAGGAAGGCGAGACCCCGGAGGAAGCGGCGGCCCGCGAAGTCCTGGAGGAGACGGGTTGGCGCCCTGGCCCCATCAAGCCCCTGATCTACGCCGAGCCGGCTAACGGGATCACCGACTCGCAGCACCACGTCTTCCGCGCGGACGGCGCGACGTACGCCGGACCACCCACAGAGAAGAACGAATCCGACCGCGTCGAATGGATCCCTCTGTCAGAGGTCCGGGGCATGATCGACCGCCGCGAGGTGGTGAGCAGCGGCTCGCTCGTCGGCCTGCTCTACCTGCTCATGGACGAGGCGACCCGCTGACCGGCGGGAGGAGTTCCCGTAGCCGCGCCTCGAATGCGAGGGCTACGGGTTCCTGCCTGTGTGGGGCCAACTGGTCGTAGAACTCTCTGAGGGTGGCCGGACACACGCTCGGAGGCCACCGCCGAAGCAGGCTCCAGGGCTTGCGTGGCGGTGTGGCACGCCTGATCAAGCTTGCCCTGGTCCAGCTGCGTACGAGCGAGCCAGAACGTATGAAGCGCCCGGCCGCGCTGGTTGGTGCGGGCTTCCCGCCGCAATGCGTCCGCGATCAGGGGTTCGGCGGTCGCTGCCTCGCCCAGTCGGCCGTGAGCAATGCCCGTGTCCACGATCAGCTTCGTCTCGTCGAAGTACGTCACCCACGACGGGTCCGGGTCGCTCGCCCGGATCTGCTCGAAATGCCGGTGCGCCTCCCCAATCGCTCGGTGAGTGGAGTCCCGATTGCTGAGAGTGGCGTGGGCGAAGGCTTCGCGCATCGACAGCATGGACAGGACTCGTGGCGTGGTGTCGAGTGCTGAGCGGGCCTGGTCCTGGGCGGCGGTCACGAGGGCCAGAGAGTCCGCAGGCTTGTCCTGGTACGTGCCTTGCAGGCTCATGCAGGCAAGCACGTTGGCCATGAACTGGCGGTCGTCGATTTCCTTGGCCAGTTGCAGTGCCTCGGTGAAGTACACGCGTGCCTGGTTGTACTGGCGTGCGTCGAAGTAGGTCCAGCCGGTGAGGCGTGCCAGCTCGGCCGCGATTCCGTACAGGCCGTTCTGGATGGACGGTGGCCGATTCACTTTCAGGAGTCCGACAACGTACCGGAGTTGGCCGACGATGGCCGGCCTCAGCGCCTCGCCGCCGTGCTGGTCGTCCCGTCGCCAGTAGTCCTCGATGGAAGAGCGGAATGCTTCAAGTGTGGCTGTGCTGAGGCTTGCTCGGGTGGCTAAGGCCAAGATGCTGTCCACATCGGGCCCTGGTAGTGCGGCGAGCGTCTGCTGTTCGGGCTCCGGTACCTGCGGCTCCTCTCGCTCGGCGACTACGAGGGCCTGAGGCGTCTCCCAGGCTCGGCGGGCAAGCCCGAGCATGTGCCCTGGGATGCGCAAGCCGTCCGCGATGCGCTCGATGACGTCCATATGCTGCAACTGACGGCGACCTGCGATCACTTCGCCGACACGGCTGGGGGTCAGCTCGCAACGCCTGGCAATCATGGAGGGGTAGATGCCCGCCTTGATCTTTACCAGACGGAAGACCCTGGCGAAGTCCCGTTCCCGACACGCCTCGATCATCTCGGGATCGGTGAGGAGCCGGGCAGGCAGTTCCTGCGGCCGGTCGGCGTCGGGCATTGGGCAGGCTCCCCACTGCGAGGGCTACGCAACGTCGCTGGATCTCTACTTGCCGCGATGTTACCCAAGTTGGGTATTCAGCCTGACCTTTTGGCGGCGGCCCCCGGATCGCGATGCTCCTTTCCATGGCGAGCAATCAGCAGACCAGACCAGTCATTGGTGAACTGGCGAAGGACACCGCCAGGGGGCGTATCGGCGTCGTCATGGGTGAGGTCGGCGGCCGTGTGCAGATAAGGCCGATCGGCGGCGGCACGGAGTGGGATGCCATGCCGGGCAACGTGGTAGCGCCGAGTGCGCGGGAGGAACTGAGCGCACGCCTGGCCATCCGGAACGGCAACAGTCGGGACGGGCTGTGATGCGCGCCATCGGCCGGTACGCGGGAGTCCTGTTCATCGTCATGATCAGCGGGTCGTGCGGCCTGGTGATCGGCATGGCTCTCGCCATCGGCCAGTAGACCGGTCACCCCGGACAGGTGCCAGTTTCCTTGGCTCCCCCCTTTCCCCGTCCGGGGTGGCCTTCCAAGCCCGCCTTTTGGTCGTTCTCAGGTCAAGGCTCGGCGACTGATGCGGGCGGAAAGTGCCATGCACCGCCACACATAAGGAGTAGTCGCATGACGGCAACGGCGAACGATCAGAAGACCGGTCGCGCGGCGGCTGGTGAGGAGCTGTTCGAAAGCCTCACCCACTTCGTGGTCGTCCACAACGGGCAGTCGCGCGAGCGGGCCGAGCGGATCGCGGACCAGGCGGTGGCCTTCCTGGTCACGGCGGCCACCGCCACTGTCCCCATGGTCCCGTCGGACGACGTGGACCTCGGCCTGCACGGGCTCATTCTGCACACCAAGGAGTACGCCGCACTCTGCGAGCAGTACGCAGGCCGCTTCCTCCACCACAACCCGGCACCGGGCGGTGGAGCCCGCGACCCCGAGAAGGTCGCCGCCTCGGCCCGCGCCATGAAGGCGGCCGGGTTCATGGTCTTCGACGACCTGTGGACCGTGGACGGCACGAACCTCGCGCAGTGCGACTCGGACTGCGGCCGACCGTACGGGCAGGCGTAGCACACGACAGCAGCGGCGCGGCCGACCTCAGCTCCTGGTCGGCCGCGTTCGCCCGGAAGGAGAAGAGACGTTGTCCGGGTCATCCCCTGAACTGCCGATCGTGGTGCTCGACGCGCTGATGCCCACAGCTCAGCGCCTGGTCGTGGACCGCCGGGGCTCCATGGTCTGGGAGGTCGAGAGCCCTCGGGGCCACTACGCCGTGAAGGTCGGCTACCCGATCGAGGCCACGGCCGAGTGGCCCGCCCAGCCCTGGACCGCGCTCGCGCCCGCGCGGGAGGGGGTCGTACTGCATCGTCTCGGCTTCGATGACTTCGCCTATGGCGAGTGGGAGCGCGGGACGTGGAACTTTCAGCCCTGGCGCGAAGGGCCGGACCTGTACCAGCTGTGGCAGCCCTGCCGTAGGCGAGACTCGTCCCTCGAACCTCACACCAGCGTCGCGCTGGGTTGCGTCGAGGCGCTGGCCGAACTCCACGCCAAGGGCTGGGCCCACGGTGACGTGCAGCCTGCCCACTTCATCATCGGGCTGGACCGGACCTACCTCATCGACCTCGCACTTGCCCGTGGAGGACACGTGCCCGAGGGGTACGACTTCCCGTTCCGCGGCTGCCTCGTCCACTACGAAGCACCGGAGGTCGCGCGCAGCGTGCTCGCCACTGGAGAAGCCGAGCCCACGCAGGAAGCCGACATCTACGCACTCGGCGCCACGCTGCTCATATCCGCAACCGGCTGGCGGGCCGTCGAGTACCCGGACGACGCTCCGCGCCCCGTCCAGAGAGAGGCCGTGGCCAATGGCAAACGACGGCCCGTGAAGGCGCCTGGTGAGCTGGGCGAGTTGATCGAGGCGATGCTCAGCCATGCTCCCGAGGATCGGCCGACCATCTACGAGGTGGGTAAGGCTCTGAGTTGTCTCTGAGTCCCCGGCCCATCCTGAGCCACTCGCGCGGCTAGGGCCAACGACAAGAGACCGAGCAGGGGTGGTGGGGTGCGGAAGCCGGCGTCCGGTCCCGTCGAAGCGGCCACGAAAGGGGCATGAGCCGGCCCGCTGTCCCCCGACAGGCCCTGGCCCCGCTCACCCATCCGGAGAGACCCCCTGCCTCGTACGGCCCGGCGTGCTGGTGCCTGGGCGGTTGGGGTGGTCCCGTGGACGTACCGCCGTCGGTAGTTCCTCTGGAGGTACCCCGATGATCCCGCGCCTCTCCGTCCGCGTCCTCGTCGTCTCCGTGTTGTCGATGGGTGGGTTGTTCGCCGTCGGTGCCTGTTCCGGGCTTGCCTCCGATGTCGCGCGGTACACGACCTCCTCCGGCGCGCCCGACGGCTCCGCCACGGCCCCCAAGGCACCGCCCACCCTCACCGACGAACAGGCCCGGGCCGCGCTCATCACCGAGGCCGATCTCGGGGACCCCTGGGCGCCGACTCAGGGGGTCGCGACGTGGCGGGACGGGTTCCTCAAGGCGACCGCGCCCGCCGCGCTGCCCGACTGTCAGCGGTTGCTGGACGCGCTGTACAGCGACGAGCTCCTCGGGGCTCCCGCCCGTGCCGTCGTCGGGCTCGACGACGGATACGCCGACGCCCAGCTCAGGTACCAGGTGTCCGCCCAGCGGCCCACGGACGTCGACCGGGCGCTGGAGTGGATGCGAACCCTGCCGCGGACGTGCCGTCAGTTCACGGCGACCACCGCGCGTGGGGTGGTGCAGGGCGTGCAGGTCGTCGACTCCGAGTTGCCGGCGATCGGTGACGCGCGGCAGGGGCTACGTGTCGCGATCACCCGTGACGACGACGGTGCGGGCGAGGGCGAGCCCTTCACCCTCACCCTCGACGTCGCCGCCGTCCGCGTCGGCGAGGACGCCTTCACCGTCACCAACGGCGGGCTCGGGGACGTGTACGCCCAGGCCACCCAGGCCGCGGCCGAGCTGGGGGCGAAGCGGCTCGCGGAGGTGCGCAAGCAGGGGCGGGTGCAGGTGTGAGTCCGACGGTGGTGTGAAGCCGACGGTGCGGTGCGAAGCCAATGGGGCCGGTGCGAAACCGACGGTGCCATCGCAAAGCCAACGGGGCCAGTGCAAAACCGACGGTGCCCATGCGAAGCCGAAGGCCCGCACGCCCGCCTAGTCCCGCTCGAAGCGCTCCCGGTGCGCCACCACGTCATGCGCCAGATCGAGCACCGTCAGCCCCCGCGCGAAAGCATGCCCCCGCAACCGCGCCAGCGCCTCGTCCGCGCCCACGCCCAGCTGGGCCATGACCATGCCGATGGCCTGGTAGACCTCGTCGTGCTCGGTGGCCAGTTCGCTGAGCCAGAGGCCGTCCGGGGGCGGTTGCCGTTCTCCTCGCCGGTGGGCAGGGCCATCAGGGCGATCGTCATGACGCCGGCCATGAGGTACGCGGTGCGCAGTTCGCGCGGACTGAGCATGCCGGGTACGTCGCGGTACAGGTCGAGCGTCCCCAGGCACCCCGCGTCGTCACCCAGTGGCAGCGCGTACACCGCCCGTACCCCGAGCGCCGTCGCCTGCTGGGCGAAGACCGGCCAGCGGTCGGCGTCCCGGCCGCCCGCCAGGTCGGACGCGATCACCGGCTCGCCGGTGCGCGCGGCGTGCAGGCACGGGCCGTCGCCGAGGGTGGCCTGGACCTCCATCAGGTACGCCGCCCGGTCGTCGCTCGCGCTCAGCGGTACGGGCATGCCCTCGTTGCACAGCGACACGCTCGCCCGGGCCACCGGCAGCAGGCTGACGGCGACGCGGCACAGCCTGCGCGGTATCTCACCGGGCTCGGCGCCCCGGACCCCGTCGGCGATCGCGTCGGCGGCCGCAGGTTCCGGTTCGTCCCTGGGCCGCACGGTGACTCCCTCCTCCGACGACCTCCTCGGACGACATCGGGGTGGCGTCGCCTGTCGCCGCACCACACCACCACGACCCGCCCGGAAACGTCGCCCGACTACCCGTACCGACGCACCCGAAACCGCGTCCGGTCACCTACGGGGGGTCTCGGACCAGCCGACGGCCACCAGGAAGCCGACCTCCGCTACCGCATCTCCCCGGACGTCCGCACAGAGCTCTGCACCGGTTCCGGCTCCGCCGCCCGCGCAGGCCCCGCGTTCGCCGCCGCGATCAGGGCCGCGGCCGCGACGACCGCCGCGGCGAACGCCCGGGCGTAACGGGCGGGAGGGGCGGAAGGGCGTCCGTGGTGAGCGGATGGGGGTCCGTGCACGGCAACCTCGCTACGACAGTGGGGGATTAAGCAGCCTTAATCTCGCTCCTAACCTAGGGGCCGCGAGGTTCAACCGAAAGGGGACCACGGGCAGTTGGCCGATCCTCCACAGCCCCGGGCGACACCGGCCGACCCACCCCCAACAGCACCTATTCCGCCCAACCACCCCCGGCATAAGTCCACTTACTGGCATGATTAAGCCCATGGCGAAGCGGGACGACCCGGAGACCATCGGGCGCAGGGTCCAGCAGCTGCGGCACCAACGGGGTCTCACCCAGCGGCAGTTGGCCGAACCCGCCTACACCCCGGCCTACATCTCCACCCTGGAGGCCGGCCGCGTCCGCCCCTCCGACGAGGCGCTGCGGCACCTCGCCGACCGTCTCGGCGTCGCCTTCGACGAGCTGGCCACCGGCCGCCCCGCCCGCCTCGCCACCGACCTACGGCTCCAGCTGACCGAGGCCCAGCGCACCCTCGCCACCGGGGAGGCGGAGGAGGCGCGGGAGCGGTACGCCGCCCTGCTCGCGGAGGCGGAGACGCACGGCCTGGTGGAGGAGCAGGCCACCGCGCTGCTCGGGCTCGGCGAGTGCGCGCTGGACACCGGTGATCTGACCGCCGCCCGGCTCCGTTTCGAGCGCGCCGAGCAGACCCTGCGGGACGCCCCCCTCCCCGCCCGCGTCCCGGCCCTGCGCGGCCGCGCCATCGCCCACTACCTCGCCGGTGAACTCCGGTACGCCGTCTACCTCCTGGAGTCCACCCTCGACGAACTCAACCGCGGCGGACTGCACGACCCGGACGCCCTGCTCCACCTCTACGCCGCCGTCATCGGCCCCTACATGGACATGGGCGCCCACGCCCGCGCCGCCCAGGCCGCCGAGTTCGCGCTCGCCCTCGCGCCACAGGCCGGCGACCCCGCCCTGGTCGCCCGGATGCACCGGCAGGTCGCCCGCACCCTGGTCGCCGAGGGCCGGCTCGCCGAGGCCGACGCCTCGCTGGCCAAGGCCGCCGAGATGTACCGCCAGCTCCAGATCCGTACCGAACTCGCCAACTGCCACTGGATGCGCGGCTACGTCTACGCCCAGAACGGCGACCTGGAGCGCGCCGAGACCGAACTGCGCGCCGCCCAGGGCATGCTCTCCGCCAAGCGTGCCGCCCTCTACAGCAGCCAGGTCGCCGTCGAGCTCGCCGACGTACTGCACCGGCGCGGCAAGTCCGAGGAGGCCGCCGCCCTGCTGCACGAGGTGCTCGGCGACCTCTCCTCCGAGCGCGGCGCCGTGCACGCCGCCGCCGCGCACCGGCTGCTCGGCCGGATCGCCGAGGACGCCGGAGACACCGAGTCGGCCGAGGAGCACTACGTCCGAGCCCTCAGCCTGCTGGAACGCGCGGGCGCCGCCGGTGACCTGGCCGACCTGTGCCGGCTGCTGGGCGATCTGCTGCGCCGCACCGGCCGGGTGGAGGCCGCGCTGGACGCGTACCGGACGGGACTGGGCCACCGTACGGCCCCCGGCACCACCACCCTCGGACCCGCACCCGCACAGCCCCCGCTGTGACGACGCCTGGGTGACGCACAGCGGCCCTGGTTAACCTCCGCGAGCATCTACGGGACGACCGGAAGCAAGGCGCGTGGAGAACCAACGGACACTGGCCGACGGCCTGCGGCTCGGCATCCGCGCGCTCGTCTGCACCGCCGTCGGCGGCACCGCACTGATCACCGTCGCGACCGTCGCCTCCGTGCTCGGGCCGGTGCTGGCGCTCGACCTCTACACCCCGCCCGTCGCGGCCTGGTGGACGGTGTTCACCGCGATCGCCGTGCAGGGCGTGCCGTTCCTGCTGCTCGGCACGGTGGTGTCGGCGGCGATCGGCGCGTTCGTGCCCGAGCGGGTGTTCACCCGGCTCCTGCCGCGCAACCAGGCCCTCGGCGTCCCCGTCGCGGGCGCCGCCGGGGTCGTACTGCCCGGCTGCGAGTGCGCCTCCGTACCGGTGGCGGGCAGCCTCATACGGCGCGGTGTGGCCCCCGCGGCGGCCCTCGCCTTCCTCCTCTCCGCGCCCGCGATCAACCCGGTCGTGCTCGTCGCGACCTCGATCGCGTTCCCGGGACAGCCGGAAATGGTGCTCGGCCGGCTCCTCGCCTCCCTGGCCGCGGCGGTGGTGATGGGCTGGCTGTGGGCCCGGTTCGGCCAGGAGCGGTGGCTACGGCCACCCGGCAAACCCTCGGCAACGGGCGGCGGCCTGCGGGGCTTCGCCCACGGCCTCCAGCACGACTTCCTGCACGCCGGCGGCTTCCTGGTGCTGGGCGCGGCCGCCGCGGCGACCTTCAACATCGCCGTGCCCCGCTCCGTCCTGGACGTCTTCACCGGGTCCCCCTGGCTGTCCGTCCTCCTGCTCGCCCTGCTCGCCGTCGTGCTGTGCGTGTGCAGCGAGGCCGACGCCTTCGTCGCCGCCTCGCTGAGCGGCTTCTCGCCGACCGCGCGGCTGACGTTCATGGTCGTCGGGCCGATGGTCGACCTGAAGCTGATCGCGTTGCAGGCGGGCACGTTCGGGCGGGCCTTCGCGGTGCGGTTCGCGTCGGTGACATGGGTGGTCGCGGTGGCGTGCGCCGCGCTGGTGGGGTGGTGGCTGCTGTGAGGCGCTACGGGCCGGCGGTGCTGCTCCTGCTCACCGGGGCGGCGGTGCTGCGGATCTCACTGTTCGGTGACCTGTATCTGCGGTATGTGCAGGCGGGGCTCAGGCCGTATCTGATCGTGTCCGGCTGCGCGCTGGTACTGCTGGCGGTGGTGTCGGCGATCATCAGCAGGCGCCCGTACGACGACGGCTGCCAAGGTCACCGGCACGGACCCGGCGTCGCCTGGCTGCTCACCCTTCCCGCCCTCGCCCTGCTGTTCTTCCCGCCGCCCGCCCTCGGCTCGTACAGCGCCGAGCGGGAGGCGGCGGCGCGGGCCGCGCAGGGCGTCGGGACCTTCCCCGCGCTGCCGAAGGCGAAGGTGCTCGACCTCACCCTCGCCGAGTTCGGTTCCCGGGCGATCTACGACAGCGGGCGCTCGCTGAAGGGCCGTACCGTCCGCCTGACCGGCTTCGTCACCCGGGACGACGACGGCACCTGGTACGTCACCCGGCTCCTGATCTCCTGCTGCGCTGCCGACGCCAGCACGAGCAAGGTCGAGATCCGGGGGGTGGAGGCCCCGCCGACGGATACGTGGGTTGCCGTCACCGGGACCTGGCATCCCGAGGGCAGGCTCGGCACGGACGAGGCGTGGCCGGCCGTGCTCGACGCCGGGGACGTGAGGACGGTGCCGGAACCGGCGAATCCGTACGAGAAGCGGTGAGCCGCTCCGCGACCGCGGCGGAGCCGCATATTGACGCAGCTTCACGTCAGTCGGGCAGCGCCCTCTTCAGCGCCGCGTCCAGGCTCTCCGCCAGTGCCGCGTCCCCCGGTGGGGTGTCGTCGAACAGGGCTCCCAGTCGACCTGTGAAGGTCTGGGTGAAGGCGCCGTACAGGGCGGTGCGCGGGCGTTGTACGGCGGCCCGCAGGGCCGGGAGCAGGGTGCCGCGGGCGTAGGCGGGGCGGCCGGCGGTGTCGCGGGGCATGCGGTCGGTGCTCTCGCCGGACGGGGACGGCGCGGCGGCCGGCGCGGTGCAGCGCACGGCGTCGTCCGTGTACGCCGACACGCGCGTCGCCGCGAACCCCGCGTCCAGCAGACAGCGTTCGCTCTCCTTGCCGGTGAGGTACCTGATCAGCTCCACCGCCTTCGCCGGCCGCTGGGAGGCCCCGGTCACCGCGAGGTTCTGCCCGCCGAGGACGGCCCGGCCGGGCAGCGGGGCGACGCCGAGCTGTTCGGGGGTGAGGCTCTGGTGCAGGGTGCGGTAGGCGTACGGCCAGTGCCGCAGGAACGCGGTGCGGCCGTCCGCGAAGTCACCGAGGGTCGCGGCCTCGTCGGAGTGGACGGCGTCCTTCAGCAGGTACGGCGCCTGGGTGCGGCGGCGCAGCTCCGCGATGCCGTCGGTCAGCTCGCCGACGGTGGCGCTGTAGTGGCCGTCGGCGTCGGTGAGCGCGAGGTCGGGCACGGCCGACGCGAACGCCTCGACGGCGTTGACCGTGCGGCCCTCGTAGGCGGCGAGCTGGGTGGTCCAGCCCTTCTCGTAGCCCTCGGGCGGGTTCTCGTCGAGGGAGTCGGCCATGGCCTGCAGCTCCCCCCAGTCCAGGCCACCGCTCAGGTCGGTGCGCTGCACGCCCCCGGCGCGGAGGTGGTCGCGCCGGTAGTAGAGGAGGCCGACGTCGCTGTTGAACGGCACCGAGTACACCTTCTCGCGCCAGCGGGCGGTGTCGGCGACGGACTCGATGACGTCGGTGTCGAGCACCTCGTCGGGCAGCGGGCGGACCAGGCCGGCGGCGGCGAACTCCGGCACCCAGGTCACGTCGAGGATGACGACGTCGTAGGCGGCGCTGCCGGACTGGAGGGCGCCGAGCAGCTGGCTGCGCTGTTCGTCGGCGCTGCCGGGGAGTTCGACCAGGCGGGCCCGGTAGCCGGTGCCGTCCTTCTCCTGCTGCCGGTTCCAGGCGTCGATGAGCTGCTGCCGGATGCCGTTCTTGCCGGTGACGTCCCGCCCGCCGGCGACCACGATGTCGCCGGGCACGTCGGCGGTGGGCTCGGGCCGCGTGCCGTCCCCGCCGCCGGTGCAGGCGGCGAGCAGCAGCAGGGCCAGCAGGGCCGCGAGCCGTCGGATCATCACTGCTCCCCCGTTCCGGTGCGGGCGACCTCGGCGCTCAGGCCCGTGCCGAGTTCGTCGTCGGCGTCCAGGCAGCGGCCGCCGCTCGCCGCCGAGATCAGGGCGTCCGGCCGGCCCGCGGCGCAGCCGCCGCTCTCCAGCGACACCATGGTGATCGGCACGTTCGTCAGGCGCGCCCGGCTCAGGACGTCCTCAAGGCGGGGTCCGGTGAGCCGGCCGGCGTCCTCGTCGTCGGTGACGAGCACGATCAGCTGGGGCCGGTCGTCGTCGGCGCCGCGCTCCGCCATGTCGTCCAGCGCGGCCACCAGGGCGGCGTACGGATCGGCCTCGGCGTCCCGGACCCGGGCCCCGGCGTCGATCGCGGCCTCGGCGGACCGGCGGCTGTGCGGGCCGAAGGGCAGCAGGGTCTCGTAGGAGCGGTTCCCGGCGCTGTCCGCCACCGCCCACACGCCGTACTCGTCCCGCCCCCCGAGCCCGCCCAGCGACTGCTTCAGCAGACCGGGTCCGCCGCTCGGCCCCCGCCACCGCCCGGCCATCGAACCGGAGCTGTCGAGCAGGAACAGCACCCGCCCGGGCCCGCGCGCGTCCCGGTACTTGCGCAGGGCCGTGTCCATCGCGTCCCGCCCGGCGGACTCGATCAGCAGGGAGGGCGCGGGCAGCACGCCGTCGGCGACCTCGCCCGGGTCCAGCAGGGCCCGGTCGCCGTCGGCGGCGCGGAAACCGGCCGCGCCGAAGGCGGCCCGCCCGCCCGCACCGGCGAGCCACGCCCTGAAACCCTCGGCCGCCTCGTCGCGTGCGGCCCGGTCCCGGTCGGCGCCCGCCCAGCGGACCCGGACGAAGACGGGCTCCAGGCCGGGCACGTCGCCGGGGTACTGGGCGGTGCGCGGGCTGCGCGTCGTACGGTCGCAGCCGACGCCGCTCTTCAGCAGGAACTCCGGTACGAGGGCGGCGGTGCGGTGGTCGACGGCGTCGTCGTCGGGCAGCGCGCACAGCAGGTCGGCGGCCGTGGGGGAGGGCGGTCCCGGCGGGACGAGCCGCTGCTCCACCCGGCCCGGGTCGGTGCCCGTGCCGTACAGGCCGATCGTGGCGAGCAGCGCCGCGTCCGCGAACTCCGGGTCGGGGCGGCGCACTTCGGCGTCCTCGTGCCGCTCGCGCAGCCCGTCGAGCATCCCGGTCAGCGGGCCGCCGACCCGCTCGTCCAGGGAGGTGGCGGCGAGCCTGGTGGGCACGGCGAGGACGATCGGGGAGTACGCCAGCGCCCGGTCGTCCGGCTCCAGGCGGGCCAGCGCGTCGGTGTCCTGGCCGGTGGTGACGCGGGCGACGTCCGCCGGCGAGCCGGGGATCCAGATGTCGGGCTGGGGGCCGATGTCGCGCTGCGGGTTGAGGTCCTCGTCGCGGGGTTCGTGCCATGCGCCCGACTCGCGGCGCAGCGCGGTGACCGCGTCGGCGGAGCCCGCGCTGTAGACGGTGATGCCGCTGCGCCGGCAGCCGTCGCCGGTGGTGTTGGCGTCCGACGTCAGATACGCGTCGGCCGCCGCGCCGACCGTCGCCTCCAGGTCGGGGTCGGTCAGGACGCGCAGTTCGAGGGGCGGGACGCAGGCCGAGGAGCCGCCGACCAGGCCCGTGATGCCGTAGACCCCGAGGCCGGTGGCGGTGAGGGAGAGCAGGACGGTGACCCAGCCGAGACGCCGGGCGGCCCGGATCAGGTGGGGTAAGCGGCGAACGCGGTCGGCGACGGGGCCGTGGGACGGAGGAGCCTGCGGGGGCTGCTCCGGCTGCCGCGCGGGCGGTCGTACGGCGCCTGAGTGGGCCGGGGGCGCGGCCTCGCCGCCACGGCCGTGCGAGGGCCGGGGCTGCTCCGGCTGCCGAGCGGACGGTCGTACGGACCCGGGGTGGCCGCCCGGGGGCGCGGCCTCGCCGCTACGGCCGTGCGAGGGCCCGGGGTGGCCCGGCTGCCGTGCGGGCCCGGGGTGGGCCGGGGGCGCGGCCTCGCCGCCACGACCGTGTGAGGGCCCGGGGTGGCCCGGAGGCGCCGCCTCGCCGCTACGGCCGTGCGAGGGCCCGGGGTGACCCGGCTGCCGTGCGGGCCCGGGGTGGGCCGGGGGCGCGGCCTCGCCGCTACGACCGTGTGAGGGCCTGGGGTGGCCCGGAGGCGCCGCCTCGCCGCCACGACCGTGCGAGGGCCCGGGCTGCTCGGGCTGCCGCGCGGGCCCGGGGTGGGCCAGAGGCGCCGCCTCACCGCCACGGCCGTCCGAGGGCCCGGGCTGCCCCGGAGGCGCCGCCTCGCCGCCACGGCCGTGCGAGGGCCGGGGCTGCTTGGCGTGCGGCCGTACCGGGCCGGGGTGGCCCGGGACCGCGGGCCCGCCGCTGCGGCCGTGCGGCCGGCGCGGCTGCTTCGTGTGCGGCCGTACGGGGCCGGGGACGGCGCCCGTCCGTCGTACGCCCTGGTCGTCCCGTGCCGACAGCAGCACGTCCTCGTCGTGTTCCGCCCGGCTCTGGGGCGTCCACGGCTCTCCCCGCATCGTCTCGTGACGGCCTTCGGCCATCCGCTTGCGCAGTGCGTCCGAGACGTCCTGGAACCCCGACTCGCCGGGCGCGTCGAGCAGGCGGAGCAGCTCCCCGGTGAACGGCGTCGGCGTCCCGCCGTCCCCCGCGTCGGTGCGGTGGTTGGCCTGCACGCTCATCAGCAGCAGGAAGCGCCGCTTGTCCCGGATGTGGTCCCAGATCCACGCCGCGTTGCCCGCGAAACAGCAGTCGAGGACCACCACGATCCGCTCGGCCGGGCTGTTGGCCAGCCAGGTCAGCAGGTTCGTGAACATCTCCGCGCCGGGGAAGACGGCGTGCCCGCCCGCGATCACGCGCGCGTCGCGCATCTGCAGGAACAGCTCGTCGCCCGCGCTGGGGATGGCCCCGTGCCCGGCGAAGTACAGCAACAGCAGCCCCTCGGCCTGCTCGACGGCCGCTTCCAGCGCGCGTTGGAAACGCTCCAGGGAGGGCGAGCGCGCGACGGTGATCTCGTCCTCGCCGAAGACCCCGCCGTGGGCGAGGGTGTCCCGGAGCCGGTCCAGGTTGTGCTCGACGGCCGGGAGGTCGCCGGGCACACCGTGCGGCGGCTCGGTGAAGTCGTACGTGGAGACACCCACCAGCAGTGCCCGGTTCACCCTCCCCCGGGGGTCGAAACGGGTCACCGGTCTACCCGTCGAGGTCCACTGGGTCCACGCTGCTCTCGGGCGGATCGCCGTCCTCCACCTCGCGCCGGTTCTCCCGCCAGGCCTCCACGGCCCGGCCGACCTGCGCCAGCAGCTGGTTGAAGCCGACGGTCGCGGCCGCGCTGACCAGCGCGACGACGATCTCCATGCCGACGCCCATGGGCGCGCCGGTCTCGTCGGTGCGGCGCCGCTCCTGGATGCGGAGCCGGCCCGCCCGCACCAGCTCGTCCAGGCCCTGCTCCCGCTCCAGCCACCTGCGCAGGGCGCCTATGTCGCTCTCGGTCGCGCTCTCGTCCAACCGGACGCGGACGACCCGGCCCGCCACTTGGTCCCCGTCAGCCATAACTCACCATCATGGCAGCGGGGTTGTGGCCTGGGGAGGGTCCGGACGCGGGTGGTGCGTGCGAAGCCGCGTTCAGTGCTGCGTCTGGAGCTGCCGCAGCTGCCGCTGTACGTGGTCCAGGGCGCCGACCCGCCGGCCCGGCACCCGGCCGCGCAACTCGGCGAGCAGGGAACCGAGTTCGCGGGCCCGCGCCGGGTCGCGGACCTCGCCCCACTGGTGGTGGGCGCGGTCGACGGCCGCCTCGACGGCGGGCGCGTCCGGCGCCTGCCCGGCGGCCAGCCGCGCCGACGCCACCGCCAGCCAGGTACGGCAGCTGCGGGCCGCGTCCCCCGCGAACATCGCCAGATCCGCCCGCACCTCCGTCCAGTGCAGCGCCTCCTCGGAGGCGGCACCGTGCGCCCGTACGGCCGCCTGCTCCCACCGCGCGGCCAGCCCGTCGGCGTCGGCGTGCCGCCCGGCCTGTACGGCGGCGGAGATGGCGGCGTGCGGATCGCTCACGCCGGGCGCCCGCGTGGCGAGCACGATCCCCGGGGCCTCACCCGTGATCCGGCTCAGCGCCTGCTGGTGCAGTTGCTCCACGGGCGGCCGGTGCCCGCTGCGGAGTATGGTCGCGACGGCCTTCATGTACGACGGGTCGGCCACCGTACGCCGGTGCGGCGGCGGCGCGATCCGCCCGTACACGGCGCAGTTCGGCCCGGAGTCGAGCGGCGCGCCGCACAGCCGCTCCCAGCTCTCCGCGTCCGCGTGCAGATCGAGCAGGACGGTCGTGGTGCCCGGCGCGCGCAGCCGCAGTTCCTCCCGGAACCAGTGCCAGGGGAAGCCCGTGTAGCGCACGGTGGCCGGCGTCGTGCGCGCCAGCGCCAGATGCGGCAGCCGCTGCCGCCGGTCCAGCAGGAGCTGCCCGGTGACGAACACCGTCAGCGGGCCCACGGTCCCGGCGGCCGCCCGCAGCCGCGTCAGCACGGCCTGCGGCTCCACGGGGTCGGCCAGCTCGACGACGTTCGCGGTGTCGGTGCCCGCCAGCACCCCGGGTGGCACGGCCGCCAGCACGGGGAGCACCGTCGCCGCGTCCACCAGCCGGCCCTTCCCCACGGGCGAGGCGGCCACCAGCAACACGGTCCCCGGCATGGTCCCTCCCTGTCGATCACGTACGTCAGCACCGTAACCGCTGTACCGGTCACCCCGGCCCGGGACGGCGGACCCCCGACTGAATCCTCCGCACGGCGAACACCGTCGTGTCGTCCTCCAGATGCCCCTGCGCGTGCCGCAGCACCCCGTCCCGTACGAAGGCCACCAGCCGGCGCGGCTTGGTGACGCGCGGGTCCGTGGTGAGCGCGCGGGTCACCTCGGCGGCCAGCGGATAGAACGCGCCGTCCCGGGCGCGGGCCTCGGTGACGCCGTCCGTGGTGAGCAGGAGGGTCTCGTCCACGGCAAAGGGGAACCGGCGGACCGGGGGCAGGGTGGGGACGCCCGGTGGGGCGAGGTCGCCCAGGCCGAGGGGGAGGCCACCGCCCGTGGGCAGGGTGCGCACGCCTCGTGGGCCGGCGATGAGCGGGGGGTCGTGGCCGAAGTTGACGACGTCCACCGTGCCCGTCGTGTCCCGGGGAAAGCCGAGCAGCAGGGCGGTGGCGAAGCGGTCGCTGTCCGGACGGCCGAGGGCGGCGGTGTGGTCCTGGTGCCGTCGGATGCGCACCTCCATGCGCTCGGCGACCGTGGCGAGGTCCGGCTCGTGGTATCCGGCCTCGCGGAACGTGCCCAGCAGGGCCGCCGCCGCCTCGACCGCGCCGAGGCCCTTGCCCTGGACGTCGCCGACCAGGACCCGGGTGCCGTGCGGGCCGGGCTGGATGTCGTAGAAGTCGCCGCCGACCCGGGCGTCGGCGTCGGCGGTCAGGTACACCGCCGCGTGGTCGAGGCCGCCCCACCGCGCGGGCAGCGGGCGCAGGACGGTCCGGTGGATCGTCTCGACGACGCCGCGGATGCGCAGGATGTGCTCCTCACCGCGGATGCGGACCGCGCAGGCCGCCGTGGCCAGCAGGCCGCCCAGTGCGACCAGGATGAGGTCGGGCAGCCCGGCCCGGAGCTCGTCGGGCCACGCGCGGTCCACGACGAGATACGCCAGCAGCGACAGCACCGCGAAGGCGGCCGTCCCCCACGCCCCGCAGATCGCGGCGGCGATACCGGGCACCAGCACGATCCAGGAGATGATCCGGAAGTCACCGGTGGTGTTGGCGTCCACCGTCGCGATCCCCAGCAGGAGCAGCAGCGGCGGCAGCCAGGCGACGCTGCGGCCGCGCACGCGCAGCACCTGGTGCCGCAGGGCCTCCCGGCGCCCGGCGCGGGGGTACCGTTCGAGCAGGCTCTGCAGCCCGCCGCCCCCCGTCACGGGCCTGGTCATGCACCACAGCGAAGCACGCCGCCGTGCCGTGCGCATCCCTGTCCCGGCCACCCGACTTGCCGCCCGCCCTCGCGCGGTGTGCCCTGGAAGGCGGGGGTGAGGAGAGAGGAGTGCTCCCATGGCTCATGCGGCACCCGCGCCCGGCGCGCGCCCGCCCGGCGCACCCGCACCCGTCACCAGCCCGTACGGCGCGTCGGCCACCCGGCCCGGCCGCACCCGCACGCCCGACGTCTTCAGCCCGCGCACGCACGCGATCGCGCGGTGGGCCGGACCGGTCTGCGTCGGGCTGATCTACGGCTACTGGGCCGCGGCCAACCGACGCCACGTCGGCCCCACCTCGGAACCCATCACCGGCTGGAACCTGCTGTTCGGCTTCGTCACCGCGCTCGCGTTCGTCCTGGCGTACGCCGCCGTGCGCGAGCTGGCCAAGCGGCTGCGGCGCGGGGCGCACGCGCTGGCCTGGGCGGCCTTCTGGGGCGTCGCGTTCGGCTTCCTGTACAGCCAGACCGACTACAGCGTGCTGCGCTCGGCCTGCATGTCGCTGGTGGTCGCGGGGGCCGTGCTGGCGGTGCTGTTCTACCGCTACTACACGCGCGGGAACACCGACTAGCGCCGATCCGTTCTCGCTCCTCGATCCAGGACACGCGTATCCAGGACGCACGTATCCGGGACGCACGTGGACCCCGGCAGGATGGCCGGGGTCCACGTCTTCCCTCATCCCTCCACTCACCGGACGACGGACAGCACGCCCCGGTCGTCCGACGAGGTCCCGAGAAACGCTTCCCTTCCAGGAAACACCCGTTCGGCCCAACCCTCCACCGGAGACACGGCCACCCGATTGCAGGCGCACCGCTCGCGGCGCCCCCTGCTGGGCCGTTGCCTGAAAGGGTGTCCCCCAGGCCAGCTCACGCCCCCCGCCTGCGCGGCGCGTTGTCCGCCGCGCTGATCGCGCTGTGCTGCCTGCTGGTCCCGCTCGCCGCCCTGGCCGCCTGGGCGGCGTACGGCCTCACCGACACCGGCCGTTACGTCCGCACGATGGCGCCGCTGGCCGGTGACCCGGCCGTGCGGGACGCGGTCGCGGACACGCTCGGGGACGAGGTGGCACACCGGATCGACGGCACGCGGGGCGTCACGGGCCCGTTCGTGCGGGACGCGGTGCGCTCGTTCACCCGGACCGACGCCTTCCGGGCGGGCTGGGACGCGGCGAACCGGGCCGCGCACGACGCCGTGCTGCGCGCCCTGCGCGACGACAACCGCCCCCGCGCCGCCCCGGTCACCGTCGACCTGGCCCCGGTCACCACCAGCGTCAAACACCGACTCGCCGACGACAACGCGCCGTTGGCCCACCACATCCCGGTCCGCCACACCGAGGTCGCGGTGCTCGCGCCCCACGAACTGGACCGGCTCCGAAAGGGATACGACGTGCTGGAAGTCGCCGCCCTCTGGCTGCCGGTCGCGGCGGTCACCTTCGCCGTCGCCGGGATCACCGTCGCGACCTGCCGCCGCCGCGCGATCACCGCCACCGCCCTCGGCACGGCCCTCGGCGGCGCCCTGCTCGGCGCGGCCGTGGCACTCGGCCGCGCGCTCACCCTGTCCGACCTGCCCGCCTCGGTCTCCCGGCCCGCCGTCGGCGCGGTCTACGACGCCCTCACCGCGACCCTGCGCACCACGTCCTGGCTGCTCGTGGCGCTCGGCCTCACGGTCGCCCTGGCCACCTGGCTCACCGGCCGCTACGGCCATCTCGTACGACGTCGGCCAGCACCCGTGACGCCCGCTCCAGTTCCGGCTCAGCAGCCGACGCGAGCCCAAGCCTGACGGCGTCCGGCGTCCGGTGCACGCCTACGGCGAAGGCGGTCCCGGGCGTGACGGCGATGCCGTGCGCGGCGGCGGCCGCGGCGAAGGTGTCCGCCCGCCACGGCGCCGGCAGCTCCCACCAGGCGTAATAGGCCTGCGGATCGCTCCGTACGGCGAAGTCGCCCAGCCACCGCCGGACGATTCGCTGCCGCCGCGCCGCGTCCGCCCGCTTGGCCGCCACCAGCCGCCGCACGGTTCCGTCCCCGAGCCATCCCTCCGCCGCCCGCAGCGCGAACCGCCCCGCACTCCATCCCCCGGACCGGATCGCGCTCGCCACCGCGTCCACCCGCTCCGGCGGTACGACGAGAAACCCGACGGTGAGTCCGGGCGCGACGCGCTTGGACAGACCGTCGACGACGTGGGTGAGGTGCGGCGCGTGGACGGCGAGGGGCGGCTCGGGCCGGAGGAAGGACCAGATGCGGTCCTCGACGATCGGGATGTCCAAGTCGCTCGCGGCCCGCGCCACCTGGCGCTTGCGTTCCTCGCTCATCGTCACCGACGTCGGGTTGTGCAGCGTCGGCTGGACGTAGAGCGCGGACAGGGGTGTGCCGCGGTGGGCGTCTGTCAGCGACTGGGGGAGGAGCCCGTCCTGGTCCATGGCGAGCGGCACGAGGGTGATGCCGAGCCGGGCGGCGATCTCCTTCACCAGCGGATACGTCAGCTCCTCGACGCCGACCCGGCCGCCGGGCCGGACCAGGGAGGCGAGGGCGGCGGCGATCGCCTGCCGGGCGTTGCCGGTGAACAGCAGCCGGGCCGGATCGGGGCAGCCGAGGAGCGCGGCGGCGGCCTCGCGGGCCGGGGCCGTGCCGGCGGCGGCGGCCGGGCGGAGGGCCTCGGTGAGAGCGTGGGGGTCGAGGAGGGGTGCGAGGGCGGGGGCGAGGAGGGCGGACTGGCCGGGAGCGGTCGGGTAGTTGAGTTCGAGGTTGACGGGGGCGGTGGTCGACGGCTCGGCGAGCGCCCGTCCCCCTCGCGCGTCCGGCGTGGCCCGGACGAAGGTGCCGCGCCCGACCTCGCCCACCACCAGTCCCCGGCGCACGAGTTCGCCGTACACCCGCCCGGCCGTCGACGCGGCGATTCCGCGTCGCCGCGCGAACGCCCGCTGCGGAGGCAGCCGTTGGCCGGGCTTGAGCCGCCCGGCGGCGATGTCGGCGGCGATGCGGTCGGCCAGCGCCAGATAGTCGTCCATGTCGCCCGCCCTCGTCGGATCCTGATTGCACCGAGGGCAAAGATCCTATTGCACCGAGGAGTTGGGCGAGCCTAGGGTCGATCACATGACCTCCTTCCTCGCATACGAGGACAAAGGCGCCGACACGTCGTCCCGGCTGCCGCTCGTCCTCGTCCACGGCCACCCCTTCGACCGCACGATGTGGGCGCCGCAGATCGAGACGTTCGCCGCCGAGCGCCGCGTCATCGCCCCCGACCTGCGGGGCTACGGCGCGTCCCCGGTCACCCCCGGCATCACCCCGCTCGCCCGCTTCGCGCAGGACATCGGGGCCCTGCTGGACGAGCTGAAGGTGGAGTCGTACGTGCTGGCCGGGCTGTCGATGGGCGGCCAGATCGCGATGGAGTGCTACGCCCGCTTCGGCGAGCACGTCCGGGGCCTGGTCCTGGCCGACACCTTCCCGGCGGCCGAGACACCGCAGGGCAGGCGCGCCCGCAACGCGACGGCGGACCGGCTGCTCCGGGAGGGCATGCGGGGGTACGCCGACGAGGTGCTGGGGAAAATGGTCGCCCCGTACGCGTCCGCCCAGGTCAAGACCCACGTCCACGGCATGATGACCGGTACCCCGCCGGAGGGCGCCGCGGCGGCCCTGCGCGGCCGGGCCGAACGCCCCGACTACCGCGAACTGCTGACCCGCGTCACGGTCCCGGCCCTGGTGGTGGTCGGCGCGGACGACGAGTACACGCCGGTGTCCGACGCCCGCGCCATGCACGCGGCCCTGCCCGACTCCACCCTCCACGTGATCGAGGGCGCGGCCCACATGCCGAACCTGGAACGCCCGGACGACTTCAACGCGGCGCTGCGGGAATTCCTGTCCCGCGTGGACGGGTGACCTCCCGGCTGATCAATCAGCACAAACAACCGCAAGCCAGGCGGACCGGACGGTCATAATGGTCCCCATGTCCCGCGAGTTCCCCGTCAGTCTCACGCCGCCCGACTGGCTGGTCAGGAACCTCCGGGCGCAGCAGGCGCCGGTCAACCGGCCCGCCGTCGCCCGGGCGGCCGTCGCGATGGCGCTGCCGCTCGCCATCGGCCTCGCGATCGGCCGGCCCGCCTACGGCGCCCTCGCCTCCATGGGCGCCATGTTCGGCGTCATCAGCGACACGTCCGCCGCCTACCGGCTGCGGGTGCTCACCATCGCCGTGCCGCAGCTCTTCGGCGCCGTCGGCGTCACCCTCGGCACCCTCGTCCACGGCCAGGGCTGGATCGCCGTCGCCACCGTCACCGGCGTCGCGCTGGTCTCCGGGATGATCTCGACGATCGGCGCGATCTCCTCCGCATCGGGGCTGCTCCTGCTGCTGAACGCCGTGATCGGGGCGGCGCTGCCGCTGCCCGGCGAGTGGTGGACGGCGCCCCTGCTGCTGGCCGGCGGCGGGCTGCTCGTACTGCTCCTCGCCCTGCTCGCCTGGCCGCTGCGCTTCGGGCTCCCCGAACGCACCGCCGTCGCCGACACCTACCGGGCCGTCGCCGACCTGCTCGACGCCTGCGGCACCGACTCCGCGGTGGACTACGACGACGCCCGCCACCTGGCCACCCTCGCCCTCAACGAGGCCTACGACCTGGTCCTGTCCCACCGCGCCCACCATCACGGCCGCAGCCCGGAACTGACCCGGCTGGTCGCCCAGTTGAACGCCGTCACCCCGGTCGTCGAGGCCGCCCCCGCCGTCCACCTCTGCGGCCGGCCCCTGCCGCCCGAGATCCCGGCGGCGACCCGCGCCATCGCCGACGCCGTGGAGTCCGGCCGCACCGAACCGCTCCCGCTCCACCTGCCGGCCCCCACCTGCGAGACCGCCCGCGCGGTGGACCACGCCCTGCGCCACGCCGCCGACGTCGTCACCGCGCCGGAGGTCGACCCGCGCGGCATCGACGACCGCCTCGGCGGCCCCGCCGCCCTCGGCGTCCGTACCGCCCGGGCCGCCCGCAACGCCGTCCTGTCGGCCAACTCCTGGCGCTACGGGCTGCGCCTCGCCCTGTGCATCGGCATCGCCCAGGCCCTGGTCTCCCTCATCCCCTTCCCGCGCTCCTACTGGGTCGCCCTGACCGTCACGTTCGTCCTCAAGCCCGACTACGGCTCGGTCTTCTCCCGCGCCCTGCTGCGCGCGCTCGGCACGGTCGCCGGGCTGGTCGTCGCGGCGGCGGTGCTCGCGGAGGTGCCGCGCGGCTGGTGGGACGTAGCGGTCCTGCTGCTGCTCGCCCCGCTGATCCCGGCACTCACCCCGCGCGGGTACGGCTACCAGACCGCCGCCATCACGCCGGTGATCCTGCTCCTGTCCGACATCCTCAACCAGGAGGGCACCGACCTGCTGCTGCCCCGCCTCGTCGACTCCCTGATGGGCTGCGCGATCGCGCTGATCTTCGGGTATCTGCTGTGGCCGGAGAGCTGGCAGACCCGGGTCGGCACCCGCCTCGCCGACGCGGTGGCGGACACGGCCCGCTACGTCGAGACCGCCTTCGCCGCCACGGCGGACCCCGCGGCCCGCGCCCGGATGCGCCGCCGTCTGTACCGCGACCTGTCCGGCATCCGTACGGAGTTCCAGCGCGCCCTCACCGAGCCCCCGCCCACCGGCCGCCGCGCCGCCGCGTGGTGGCCGCTGGTCGTCGCCGTGGAACGCATCGTGGACGCGACGACGGCGGCGCGGGTCCGCATCAGACACGGATCCGCACCGCCGTCGAAGGCAGAGATCGACCAGGTGGCCCTGCAGCTGAGGGAACTCTCCGAGGGCCTGCGCGAGGCGGAGACCCTCACTCCCGTCCGCACCGACCTGACGGGCCCGGCGGGCAGCGTCCTGGAGCCGCTGCGACAGGAGGTGGCGGCGGCGCGAGCGATCGCGTCACCGCACACCTGAGGCCTGTCGCTCAGACGCCGATGTCGCAGCCGTCCTTGCGCCACACGGCCACGACCGCGGGACGGTTGAGCTTGCCGGGCCCGTCGGGCCAGGCGCTCAGGGGCTTCTCGGCGGTCGCGCCGTCGAGCTCGCCCGGGTGCTGCACGGCGACCAGGACACGGCGGTCCTGCACGAGCGGACCGCAGGTCTCCGCGCCCTTCGGCACCGTCAGGAACTGCTTCAGCTCACCGCGCCGGTCACCGCGCGTGGCGACACCGAACAGACCGTCGTGCGAGCCGAGCTGCGCGCCGTCGGTGGAGATCCACAGGTTGCCGTAGTCGTCGAAGGCGACGTTGTCCGGGCAGGAGATCGGGCTGACGTCGTCCTTCGGGAACCCGGCGAAGTAGGTGGCCGGGTCGTTCGGGTCACCGGCGACCAGGAACAGCGACCAGGCGAACTTGGTGCTGTCGGCACGGTTCCAGCGCTCGGTCAGCTCCAGGATGTGCCCGTGCTTGTTGGCGTTGCGCGGGTTGGCCTCGTCCGCCTTGGCGTTCGTACCGACACCGCGGTTGGAGTTGTTGGTGAGGGCGACGTACACCTTGCCGGTGTGCGGGTTGGGCTCGATGTCCTCGGGGCGGTCCATCTTCGTCGCGCCGACCTTGTCACCGGCGAGGCGGGTGAAGACGAACACCTCCTCGGCGGTCATGCCCTCGACGTGGGAGACCGCGCCCTTCGCCGTCGCCGTGGCCAGCGGAATCCACTCGCCGCTGCCGTCGAACTCACCGTCGCTCGGGAGCTTGCCGGTGCCGTCGATCTCCATCGCCGGGGAGTCACCGGTGAGCTTGGCGACGTAGAGCGTCCCCTCGTCGAGCAGCGAGAGGTTGTGCTCGCGCACGGCGCGGCTCGACCCCTTCTTCATCCGCTTGCTGCCGACGAACTTGTAGAAGTAGTCGAACCGCTCGTCGTCACCCGAGTAGACGACCGGCCGGCCGTCCTCGGTCAGCCGCACCGTCGCGCCCTCGTGCTTGAAGCGGCCGAGCGCGGTGTGCTTGCGCGGCGCGGAGTCGGGGTCGTACGGGTCGAGCTCGACGACGTAGCCGAAGCGGTGCACCTCGTTCGGCTCCTGGGCGACGTCGAAGCGCTTGTCGAAACGCTCCCACTTGCGCTCGGTGGCGCCGGTGCCGATGCCGTACCGCTTGTCCGTCGCCCGGCTGGAGTTGGCGAAGTACTGGTTGAAGTTCTCCTCGCCGTGCAGCGTGGTGCCCCACGGGGTGACGCCGCCGGCGCAGTTGTTGAGGGTGCCGAGGGCCTTGGTGCCGGTCGGGTCGGCGGAGGTCTTCAGCAGGTCGGAACCGGCGGCGGGGCCGGTGATCCGGAACTCGGTGGTGGCGGTGACACGCCGGTTGAGCGGGTGCCGGGTCACGGGGGTGAGCTTGCCGGTACGGCTCTCGCCCTCGACGACGACGGCGGACAGACCGTGGGCGGCCCAGGCGATCTCGACCTGCTCCTTGGTCGGGTTGGCGGCGTCGTAGCCGCGGAACATCAGGATCTCGTCGGTGTACTCGTGGTTGGCGACGAGGATCTGGCGGCCCCGCTCGCCGGGCAGCGGCAGCAGCGCCAGGAAGTCGCAGTTGTACCCGAACTGACCGGCCTGGGCCTTGGCGGTCTGCTTCTCCGGGTCGAAGGCGGGCGCGCCGCGCAGGATGGGCTCGCCCCAGCGGATGACAACGTTCTGGCCATACCCGTCGGGGATGGTGACGGCGTCGTTGGTGTTCGGCGCGACGGGCGTGAAGCGCAGACCGCGGGCGCCCTTGCTCGGCTTGTTCGGCTTGTGCCAGCGGTCGGCGGGCGCGGCCTGGGCCTCGGGCGCGGCGGCGACGCTCGCGGCGGTGCCGGCGGCGGCGGCCGCGGTGACGACGGCGGCGGCGCGCATCACGCTACGGCGGCTCAGGGCGCCGGCGATGACGTCGCCGACGTACGGGTTGGCGGTGGTGTTGGGCACCTCGTGGAAGCAGGCGTCACCACAGCGGAAACGGCAGGTCAGGGCGGACCGTCCACCCGCATGCGAGTCATTCGTTCTAACGATAGGCAGCAGATTGCGCACCTTTTACTCCCCTTGCTTCCCCTTGTATCCAGCGTGACGGACGGTAGGAGCACGTTTGTGCGGGAGCGGGGCGATTGAGTGAACGCCGCATGAACTGGAGGTATCTGTAAGGAAGTTGAGGGGCGTTGAAGTTTGTCCCACAACACGTCTTGGACCGACCCTTGACGCGGACGCCGTCACCACTCCCTGGACCGCTAACCTTACGTGTCCGTCCTGGCCAGGGATTGACGGGGATAACTCACGCGAAGGGTTGCGCACATGGGCATTCTCACTCTCCTGCGGAACGCATTCGGCCGCTCCCGCAAGGGCCGCAAGCCCGAGGCAGAGGGTGACATGCGGTCGAGTGCACCCACGCAGCCGGCACCATCGCCGACCGCCTCGACGCCGACCGCGCAGCTGCCCGAGCCGCGCGAGGAGCACGAGCTGGTGTCGGAGGCCTTCGACAGGCCGACGGTCCCCCGCCAGACCCCACCCACCCCGACCCACCCCATCCCGTCCGCCCGAGAGGAATCCCACCTCCCGCCCTCCGAAACCCCGCCCTCCCCCACACACCCGACGACACCTCATCCCGACCCGCAGACGCAGGGGCCTGAGGGGGAGGCGCGGGAGCCCGAGGAGGACGGGCGGGAGCCCGAGGCGCGGGAGTCCGTGGCCCAGGAGTCCGTGGTGCAGGAGTCCGAGGCGCGGGAGTCCGTGGCCCAGGAGTCCGTGGTGCAGGCGCGGGAGCCGGAGGCGGAGGCACAGAAGCCGGAGGCGCGGGAGTCCGTGGTGCAGGCGCGGGAGCCGGAGGCGGAGGCACAGAAGCCCGAGGCGCGGGAGCCGGAGGCGGAGGCACAGAAGCCCGAGGCGCGGGAGTCCGTGGTGCAGGCGCGGGAGCCGGAGGCGGAGGCACAGAAGCCCGAGGCGCAGGAGTCCGTGGTGCAGGCGCAGGATGCCGAGCCGGAGGGGCAGAAGCCCGAAGCGCAGCCGCAGGGGTCCGAGGCGGAGGCGCGGGAGTCCGGGGTGCAGCCGCAGGACTCCGAGGCGGAAGCACAGAAGCCGGAAGCGGAACCGACGCCGGCTGCGACTGAAGCGGACGCGGAGCGCCAGCAGGAGGCCGAAGCAGAGGCCACGGCGAGCCCTGCGCCCGAGGCGGAGCCGCAGGCCGAGCCCGAGACCGCAGCCGAGCCGACCGCGCAATCGGAACCCCAGACCGAATCGACCCCTGAGTCGCGCACGACCACTGAGGCCGACCCGGAGGCGACCGAGCCGACCACCCCGGAAGCCGACCTCGGCACCGAGACGGAGGCGCAGCCGGACGCCGAGGTCGAGGCGCAGCCGGAAATCAACCCCAAGGCCGAGGCGGAACCCAAGGCCGACGTCGTATCGGAACCCGCGTCCGAGACCCCCAGCCCGGAAACCTCACCCGAGCCCGAGCCCCAGCCCGAGCCCGAGGCCGAAACCACCCCCGAGCCACAGACCGCGCCCGAGCCCGAGACGCACCCGGAGCCCAAGCCCCAGGCCGCCGCCGACGCGGAACCTGAAATCGAGCCCGAGGCTGCGGCTGACCCCGTGGGCGAGCCCGAAACCACCCCCAAGCCCGAGCCCGAAGCCACAACGGAGTCGGCCCCCGCACCCGCACCCACCCCCGCACCCGCAGCCGCCCCCGACGAAGAAACCCCGCAGAATCCCCCCGCACCCGCCAACGGCGAGGACACCCCACAAGGGCCACCCGCACCCGACAACGAAACCCGCACGGGTGGTGCGGGTGGGAGCGAAAACCCGGCCGAAGGCCGGGTGCCCACAACCCTCCGGACGGCCTACAACGCAGCCGCAGCCACCCTCAAGGCCCACAACCTCCCCACCACCAACACCACCACCACCCCCACCAAGATCTACCTCGTCCTGGACCGCTCCGCCTCCATGCGCCCGTACTACAAGGACGGCTCCACCCAGGCCCTCGGCGAGCAGACCCTCGCCCTCGCCGCCCACCTCGACCCCGAGGCAACGGTCCACGTCACCTTCTTCTCCACAGAACTCGACGGCACCGGCGAGCTCACCCTCCCCGACCACGAGAACAAGATCGACACCCTCCACGCCTCCCTCGGCCGCATGGGCCGTACCAGCTACCACGTCGCCGTCGAAGACGTCCTCACCCGCCACGAAAAGACGGCCACCCCCACCACCCCCGCCCTCGTGATCTTCCAGACCGACGGCGCCCCCGACGCCAAGACCCCCGCCACCCAGGCCCTCACCAGCGCCGCGAAGACCCACCCCCACATCCACTTCGCCTTCGTCGCCTTCGGTGAACACGACAACAAGGCCTTCGACTACCTCCGCAAACTGAAGACCGACAACACGTCCTTCTTCCACGCGGGCCCGGCCCCCAAGGAACTCACCGACACCGAGTTCTACGAGGGCGTCCTCGCAAACTGGCGCCCGTAAGAGCCCACCCCCGGCCGCCCGCCTCTCACCCCGTAAAACGGGAAGCGGGCGGCCCACCCATGTCGGCTACGATTTCAAGGTTCGCAAAACGACCGACCTGGGAGCAGCCAAGCCATGGCTCGACACCTCATCACCAGCGCCCTTCCGTACATCAACGGGATCAAGCACCTGGGCAACATGGTGGGGTCCATGCTCCCGGCCGACGTCTACTCCCGTTACCTCCGCCAGCGCGACCACGACGTCCTCTACATCTGCGCCACCGACGAACACGGCACCCCCGCCGAGCTCGCCGCCAAGGAGCAGGGCCTCCCGGTCGACGAGTTCTGCGCCCAGGCGCACGACGCCCAGAAGGCGGTCTACGACGGCTTCGCCCTCGCCTTCGACTACTTCGGCCGCAGCTCCAGCCCGGAGAACCGGGACATCACCCAGCACTTCGCGCGCAAGCTCAACGAGAACGGTTTCATCGAGGAGCGCGCGATCCGCCAGGTGTACAGCCCCGCCGACGGCCGCTTCCTCCCGGACCGCTACGTCGAGGGCACCTGCCCCCACTGCGGCTACGACAAGGCCCGCGGCGACCAGTGCGAGAACTGCACCCGCGTCCTCGACCCCACCGACCTGATCAACCCCCGCTCGGCGATCTCCGGCTCCACCGACCTGGAGGTCCGTGAGACCAAGCACCTCTTCCTCCTCCAGTCCAAGCTCCAGCACGAGGTCGAGGAGTGGGTCGCCCGCCACGAGGACGACTGGCCCCAGCTGGCCTCCTCCATCGCCCGCAAGTGGCTGAACGAGGGCCTGCACGACCGCGCGATCACCCGCGACCTGGACTGGGGCGTCCCGGTCCCCGCCGACACCTGGCCGGACCTCGCGGCCGAGGGCAAGGTCTTCTACGTCTGGTTCGACGCGCCCATCGAGTACATCGGCGCGACGAAGGAGTGGTCGGACCAGGACCCGGAGAACCGGGACTGGAAGTCCTGGTGGTACGACGTGGACGACACCGTCCGCTACACCGAGTTCATGGCGAAGGACAACGTCCCCTTCCACACCGTGATGTTCCCCGCCACCGAGCTGGGCGTCCGCGAGCCGTGGAAGAAGGTCGACTACGTCAAGGCCTTCAACTGGCTGACGTACTACGGCGGAAAGTTCTCCACTTCCCAAAAGCGCGGCGTCTTCACCGACCAGGCCCTCGAGATCCTCCCCGCCGACTACTGGCGCTACTTCCTGATCGCCAACGCCCCCGAGTCGGACGACTCGTCCTTCACCTGGGAGCACTTCACGGCGACGGTCAACAAGGACCTCGCCGACACCCTCGGCAACTTCGTCAACCGCGTCCTGTCCTTCTCGAAGAAGCGCTTCGGCGAGGAGGTCCCGGCCGGCGGTGAGCCCGGCGAGGCCGAGCGCAGGCTCGGCGAGGAGATCGCGCGCCTGCTCGCGGAGTACGAGGAGCAGATGGAGGCCCTCCAGTTCCGCAAGGCCGCGGCCGCCCTGCGCGCGCTGTGGTCGGCGGGCAACTCCTACCTGGAGGAGAAGGCCCCCTGGCTGGAGATCAAGACCGACAAGGACGGCGCCGCCCTCACCCTCCGCACGGCGATGAACCTCATCCACCTCTACGCGGTGGTCTCCGAACCCTTCATCCCGGCCACGGCCGCCACCATGCGCGGTGCCTTCACCCTGCCCGACGACACGGCGAACTGGGTCACCGAGGACGAGGCGAAGTCCCTCACCTTCGTCCCCGCCGGCACCCCCTTCACCGTCCCGCCGGTGCTGTTCGCCAAGCTGACGGACGAGGACCTGGAGACGTACAAGGAGCGCTTCGGCGGCGAAACAGCCGCGTAACAGCCCTTCTCGGACCCCTCACTCACCGGGTATACCTGGCCAAGATCACGTGACCGGCCAAGGTCGCGGACACTTGAGTGGGGGGTCCATTCATGGCTCTGTTCGGAAACGCGCACAGCATCGATCCGGCGGCGGCGCAGCAGGACTACGCGCGCCTGCTGGGCCAGGGGGAGCAGGTGCACGCCGCGTACCTGCTGATCCGCGACACCATCCTGTTCACCGACCGCCGTCTGATCCTGGTCGACAAGCAGGGCATCACCGGCAAGAAGGTGGAGTACCACTCCATCCCGTACCGCAGCATCACCCACTTCGCCGTCGAGACCGCCGGCACCTTCGACCTCGACGCCGAACTGAAGATCTGGCTCTCCGGCTCCCAGGCCCCGATCCAGAAAACCTTCACCAAGGGCGTCGACATCTACGAGGTCCAGGCGATCCTGACGCAGTTCGTGGCCCGCTGAGCCTGGGACGCCCTGTTCTGCGCGTGTAGTTGCGGACTCAGCTCCCCGACGCGTACGCCACGAAGTCCGTCCACGCCTCCCGCGCCAGCGCGAGGCGTGGGCCGGCGTCGCGGTACTTGGAGTCGCGGACGTGGATGGTGCCGGGGGTGGTGGCGACCTCGACGCAGGAGTCGCCGTCGGGGCCGCTGCTGTAGCTGCTCTTGAACCACGCCAGCTCGGAGGCGTCACCGGCAGTGGGCTTGCGGATCATGTTTCTCCCAGCAGTCGTTCGATGAGGGCCAGTGACTCCCTCGGAGGAAGAGCCTGGGCCCGGATGGTGCCATACCGCAGCTCAAGGACGCGCAGCTCCCTCAGATCCGAGACCGGGCGACCGTTGAAGGCGCCGTCGGAGCGTCCGACAGCCGTGCCGTCCTCGAACTTCAGCAACTCGATCCTGCCGCCCATGCCGGGGTGCGGTGTGCTGTCCATCGGCATCACCTGGAGCGTGACGTTGGGCAACCGTCCCACCTCCAGCAGACGTTCGAACTGCTGTCGCCGCACCATTGTGCCTCCAACCTTGCGGTGCAGCGTCGCCTCTTCCAGGACGAAAGCAAGGGCGGGAGCGGGCGAGCGCTCGTAGATGGACCGCCGAGCCATGCGAGCGGCCACCCGTCGTTCCAAGTCCTCGGGCGAATAGGCAGGCAGCCACGACCCCAGCAGGGCCCGCGCGTGCTCGGGCGTCTGCAGCAGCCCATGGACGTTGCTGCACTCGTACACCCCGATCTCGACCGCCTTCTCCTCCATCTTCGCCAAGTCCCGCACCTTCTTCGGGTACCGGACCTTCTTCACGTCCTCCCAAGCCGCCGCGATGAGCCCATCCGCCCCCAACACCGCGTCGGCCTTGTCCAGATACTCCTGCCGAGGAATCCGCTTCCCACCCTCGATCTTGTAGACGAGGTCCTCGCCGTACCCGACCACCTTGGCGAACTCCGCGACCCGCATCCCCACCGCTTCCCTGCGCAGCCTGAGCTGCCGCCCCACCGTCGCGATGACCGCCACACCCCAGTCATCGTCCGGATCCACCTCCCAACCCGGCTCATCCGCCTCGCGATTGAGCCGTCCCGCCTCCGCGTCCACCACCGACATCCCGCACCCCTCCGTCGTACGACCGTGCCGCAACGCCCCTACCCGTACGCACCCTCTGGACAGCCCGGACACCTCTGGACAAGGCCTGGACAGTCGCTCTACGTACCGGCGTCATCACTCATCACGGTAGGCGCATTCGGCCACGCTGAGTGACGTGATTCAGAAACTCGCCGAGCCCGCAGCCCACCCCGCCCAACCCGACTGCCCCATCCGCAACTTCAGCGTCCTGCTGTCCGCCACCCCACGCGGCGCCCGCCTCGCCCGCCTGCTCGCCACCGAGCAACTCCGCACCTGGGGCATGCCATTGGACCCGGCAGCGCACATCGTCGCCGAACTGGCGAACAACGCCGCCACCCACGGCCGCGTCCCCGGCCGAAGCTTCCGGCTGCTGCTCTACGTAGTCGGCGCGACCCTCCGTATCGAAGTCACCGACACGCGCGGTGACCAACTACCGCGCCCCCAACCCAGCACCCCCGACAGTGAGGCCGGCCGCGGCCTGACCCTCGTAGCCGCCCTCGCCGACCGCTGGGGAGTGGCCCAAGGCCTACCCCCACGCAAGACCGTCTGGGCCGAACTCGAACTCGCCGCCCCACCACATCCGGCACCGAAGCCTGACGCCCCATACCCCGGTCCGACCTGCGCTCCCTATGAACCACCCACTGGGGAGAAAGCACCCCACCAAGCCCCACCCCTCCCTCCCGCCGGGCAAACTCACTCCCGCGAGTGAATATGCCCAACTCGGCTGGATTCGGGACCGGTTGCCTGCCTTACGCTCACCGCAGCAAGACACAACCCATAGACATGCGACGGCCCTCGCCGGGACTGGCATCCCAGTGCGAGGGCCTGACCACCGAGGAAGTTAGGGCTCTTCCCGATGGATACCGAAAACCCTAGCGCGCCCTCGCGCGCCCAGTCCCGTATCCCGGGCAAAAACCACCCCCACGCGCGGCCGGAATCCGGCGTGGCCCACGACAACGCCCGCCACACCGAGAACTTCACGGTGATCGGCAACCACCTCCTCCAGCACGAGGAGCTCTCCCTGCTCGCCATCGGCCTGGCGTGCTACATCCAGTCGGTGCGGCAGGGCACCGCCGTCGACATCAAGACCCTCGCCGACCGCTTCCCCGAGGGCCCCACCCGCATCGCCGCCGCCCTGCGCGAACTCGAAGCCCACGGCTACCTGCGCCGCACCCGCGAACGCACCCCCACCGGCCGGATCGTCACCCGCACGGTCTCCTGCAACAAGCCCGGCCACCGGACCACCCCCGCCGAAAACTCCAGCAGGCCCGCCCGACGCCCGGCTCCGGACAAGCCACCTCCACGCAAGAAGCGCCTCCCCGCCGTGCCGAAACCCTCATACACCTCCCCCGCCCTCCTCCAGACGGCAGTCGACGTCCTCGCCGGCCTCCGCCGCCACGACCCCCGCCTCCTCCTCTCCGCCACCGACGCCGAACACCTCGCGCCCGGAGTCGCCGCCTGGCTGGAACGCGACCTCACCCCCACCGCCGTACGCCACGCCCTGACCGAGAACCTCCCGACAGAACCCCTGATCCGCCCGGCCGCCTTCCTCGCCCACCGCCTGACCGCGCAGCTTCCGCCTCCACCCCCGTTCCGGCCCCCGGCGCCACCGGCCCCGGAGCCCAGACACCCCTTCCAGACCTGCGACGGCTGCGACCGCCCCTTCCGTGCGCCCGTCCCCGGCCGCTGCCGCGACTGCCGAACCGATCACCCGGAGGCCGCATAGCATGAAAGCGACGATCCTTGCCCCTGGGCACAGAAGACGAGGAGCGAGCGCGATGACCATCGCCCCGGACGACGCGCAGCAGGGCGCCTCCCACCGGTACCAGGCCATGCGGGACTTTGTTCAGTCGATGGACGACACGCTGCCCGGCAAATTCGAAGTCACCAAGAAAGGGATCGTTCACGACATGATGGCGCCCGTCGGTCCGCACGAGCTGACCACAGTGCACCTTCGACGGCGCCTTGAAAAGGTGATGCCTGAAGAGATCGTGGCGCATACGGGCGAACCCGACGTCGAGGACGAGACGGAAGGCATCATGCGCCGACCCGACGTCATGGTGATCACCATGACGGACATGGATGTCCCTGGTTCCTTCGATCCCCGCACGCTCATCGCCGCCATCGAGGTCGTCTCACGGTCCAACCCTGAGAACGACTGGGTCGGCAAGATCCGCGACTACCCTCTCATCGGCATCCCCGTTTACGCGATCTTCGACCCCCGCACAGGCACCGGCGCCGTGCTGACCGACATCCACCCCACCCCCGAAGGCCCGCGCTACGCGACTCGTAAGGACTTCGTGTACGGCGAGGATGTCACCATCGGTGACTGGACTATCTCCACCGAGAACCTGCCGCGCTACAGGAGCGAACCCGGCGAAGAGCCCTGAGCACCATCCGAGGAAACTGCCGCCTCGACACACGATTCTCCGGAGGTACGACCCTGACCGGCGACACCTGGCGCGAACGCAGACGCGCGCTCCGGGCAGGCGATCCAACTGAGTCGGATCGCGCCGCCCGCCTCCTGGACGCACTGGGCACCGAAGATCGGGACGACCAGGAGATCGAGGCGGAACATCGGGCGAGCCGAGTGGCGGCAGCGCGTGAGTACGCGGCACACACTCTGCTCGAAGAGCCTGTACAGCTCACCCTTGCCGATCACGGACGCGAGTTGATCCCCCGCCCCGAGCAAACCCCTGAGTCCCGTGCGGAGTTGGGTACTCATCTGGGCCAGGGACATCGAGATCGCCCGCCGCCCGGACCTCGCTTCCCGTTTGCAGCGTGCGCGCGGCAAGCTGGAGGACGATGATCCTGCTACCGCCAAGGAAGCACTGCGGGAGCTCACCATCGTACTGGACGAAGCCATGAAGGCAGTGCGCGGTTGAACTGCCGACCGGCACACCGCACTCCTGGGCAGCGCCAACCTCACCGACCGTGCCTTGTCCGACAACATTGAACTTGGAGTGCTGCTCCGTGACAGCCGCCTGGTGGGGCCCCTCATCGACCATTTCCACTGGCTGCTGACGCCTGGCAACAAAGTCATGCGGCGTGCGTGAAAAGGCCTTCGCGTGAAGGGCCTGGAAGCCAGCGCAGGCTTTTGCCGGCGAGCGTACGTCCGTCAGCTTGCCGAAGCCGAGGCCGACGCCGAGGTAGTGGCCGACGCGCCCGGCTGGGCCGAGCCCTCCGTGCCCGTGTGCGTCGCCTCCGGGTCCACGCCGACCGTGATGGTGGCCAGGACGCCCTTGGCGATGTCGTTCTTCTGGTACTTCAGCTTCAGCAGGCCGCCGGCCGTGCCGGACTGGTCGTAGATGGTGTCCTCGGTGAGCGTCGTGCGCTCGGTCGTCGAGGTCGAGTACGGCTCCACCTCGGCCGACGCCAGGACCGCCTCCTCGGCGAAGAAGAACTGGCCCGTGTGACAGGTGTTGCCGCCCTCGTAACCGGCGTCCGTCCAGGTGCCGCCCACGTGCACCTTGGTGTGGATGTGCACGCAGCGGCCGCGGTACCAGCCCGGGAAGACGGTCTTGAAGGTGACGAAGCCCTGCTTGTCCGTGCGCCAGGTGCCGCGCAGGTAGCGCTCGTCGTCCGTCGGCTCCTCGTGCACGCCGCCGCCCGTACCGCCGCTCGGCGCGCCGGACGGGGGTTCACCGGTCGGGGTGCCGGTGGGCGTGCCCGAGGGGGCGTCCGTCGGCGGGGTGCCGCCACCGCCGGTCGACAGGCTCTCGTAGCCCGAGTAGATGCCCAGCGCGTCGCAGTGCCAGATGTCCACGGCCGCGTTGCGCAGCGGCTTGCAGGTCTCGGAGTCGATCACCTTGATGCGGAGGGTGAGCGGGATGCCCTCCCTGTCCTCGGTGATGTCCTGGCGGATCTTGTCGGCGTCGATGTAGTAGGGGCCCTCGGTGGTCTCCGAGGTCAGCCGGTAGCAGGCCTCCCCGGTGGCCGTCGTGCCCTTCTTCTCGCCGGCGAACGCGCCGGCCGCGAGCGTGCCGCCGACGCCCGCCGCCACGACCGCTCCGGCACTGGCGGCCAGGACCTTACGGCGCGTCAGGTCCCGTTTGTGCCGGGGGGATCGGCCACTGCTGCTGTTGGTGTTCTCCGTCATGGGCGGGACGCTAGGGAGCGCACCTGTCAGCGCCATGGGTAAGAGCTGGGTGAGAGCCCTGCAAACGAAAGTGGCTCGGAACCGACGTCGGTTCCGAGCCACCCGCGCCCAGCAGGGACTACTTCGGCTGCGGCTTGCGCACCGTCAGGTGCAGCTCCTTCAGCCGGGCCTCCTCCAGTTCCGTCGGGGCGCCCATCATCAGGTCCTGCGCGTTGCCGTTGAGCGGGAACGCGATGGTCTCGCGGATGTTGGGCTCGTCGGCGAGGAGCATGACGATGCGGTCGACGCCGGGCGCGATGCCGCCGTGCGGCGGGGCGCCGAAGCGGAACGCGCGCAGCATGCCGGCGAACTTCTCCTCGACGGTCTCCCGGTCGTACCCGGCGATCTCGAAGGCCTTGAGCATGATCTCCGGCTCGTGGTTCCGGATCGCGCCGGAGGACAGCTCGACACCGTTGCAGACGATGTCGTACTGCCAGCCCAGGATGTCCAGCGGGTCCTGGGTCTCAAGGGCCTCCAGGCCGCCCTGCGGCATGGAGAACGGGTTGTGCGAGAAGTCGATCGCGCCGGTCTCCTCGTCCTTCTCGTACATCGGGAAGTCGACGATCCAGCAGAACCGGAAGACGCCCTCCTCGAAGTGCCCGGCGCGCTTGGCGGCCTCGACGCGCACTCCGCCCATGATCTTGGAGACCTCGTCGAACTCGCCCGCGCCGAAGAACACCGCGTGACCGGCGGCCAGCGACAGCCGCTTGGTCAGCTCGGCGACGTTGTCCTCGGTGAGGAACTTCGCGATCGGGCCGGACAGCGTGCCGTCCTCGCCGACCCGCACCCACGCCAGACCCTTGGCGCCCAGCGAGACGGCGTACTCGCCGAGCTGGTCGAAGAACTTCCGGGGCTGCGAGGCGACGTCCGGCACCGGCAGCGCCCGCACGTGCTTGCCCGCGAACGCCTTGAACTCGGAGCCCTCGAAGATGTCGGTGATGTCCACCAGCTCCAGCTGGGCGCGCAGGTCCGGCTTGTCGGAGCCGTACTTCAGCATCGCCTCGCGGAACGGGATCCGCGGGAAGGGGGAGGTGACGTGGCGGCCGTTGCCGAACTCCTCGAACAGCTCGGTCATGAGCTTCTCGACGGGCTGGAAGACGTCCTCCTGCTCGACGAAGGACATCTCGATGTCGAGCTGGTAGAACTCGCCCGGCGAGCGGTCGGCCCGCGCGTCCTCGTCGCGGAAGCAGGGCGCGATCTGGAAGTAGCGGTCGAAGCCGGAGATCATCAGCAGCTGCTTGAACTGCTGCGGAGCCTGGGGGAGGGCGTAGAACTTGCCCGGGTTCAGACGGGAGGGCACGACGAAGTCGCGGGCGCCCTCGGGGGAGGTGGCGCTCAGGATCGGGGTCGCCATCTCGTTGAAGCCCAGCGCCGTCATCTTGTGCCGGATCGCCGAGATGACCGACGTGCGCAGCAGGATGTTGCGGTGCATGCGCTCGCGGCGCAGGTCCAGGAAGCGGTACTCCAGGCGCCGCTCCTCGTTGACCCCGTCCTCGGTGTTGATCGTGAAGGGCAGCGGGGCGGCCGCGCCCAGCACTTCGACGTCACCGACCTCGATCTCGATCTCGCCGGTGGGCAGCTCGGGGTTGATGTTCTCGGCGCCACGGGAGACGACCTGGCCGTCGACGCGGACGACGGTCTCCTTGGAGAGCTTGTCCAGCGCCTCGTAGGCGGCCGTGTTCGGCCGGGCGACCAGCTGCGTGATGCCGTAGTGGTCCCGCAGATCGATGAAGAGGATGCCGCCCAGGTCGCGCCGATTGTGCAGCCAGCCACTCAGCCGGACGTCGGTGCCGACGTCAGAGGCGCGGAGCTCGCCGCAGGTGTGGGACCTGTACCGATGCATCGTCGTTCATCCAGCCTTCGCAGATCGGGGTCGTTTCACGTGAAACACCCCCAGGGTACCGGCCGACCGGAAGGGCCTCTCCACGATTACCGGTGCGCGGTATCGGTGGCAGCATTCGATCACCTCTTCTTAGAGTGGGGCAATGCGCACTGGTGAGCCCCTGCCCGCCGTGGGGCAGGTTCTCGCCGCCCTCGCGACCGGCCTGTGGCATTGGGACACGGCCACGAAACTGGTCACGGTGGATGCCGAGGCCGCTCGGCTGCTCGGGCTGCCCGCCGAGCAGGCGACCCTCACGGAGGCCCAGGTCAGGGCCCGGCTGCACCCCGTGGACTGGAACGAGATCGTCAGCGTCGTCGGCCTCGCGGCCGCCGAGGGCACGCTCGCCGAGGTGCGCGTGCGGATCATGGACGAGCGGGGCCGGGTGATCCGTACCGTCCGCAGCCGGTCCAAGCCCAGCTACGACCGCGAACGCCGGGCCTTCGAGCTGATCGGCACCCTCCAGGAGGTCACCGACCCCGCGCCGGGCACCCCGGCGGGCCGCCGGGCGGTCACCGGTGACTGGCGGCGCTCCCGGGAGGCGTTCCTGCTGGACGCGGGCCGGGCGCTGGCCGAGGCGCGGTCCACGGCGGAGGTACTGCGGGTGGCGGCCGGACTGTCGATGCCGGGCTTCTCCCCGGACGGGCTCGCCGTCTTCGGGGTCACGGGCGATCGCCTGACGATCATCGGCCACCACGGCTACCGGGCCGGCGACGAGGACTCCTTCTCACACATGGCCCTGGCGACGGACTATCCGGCGGCGGAGGTCGTCCGCACCGGCCGTGCCGTCTATCTCTCCTCGCCCGATCACTACAGGTCCCGCTACCCGCTCACCTGGCCCCTCGCCGAGCAGTTCGACCGCAAGTCCTGGGCCTTTCTGCCGCTGACCGTCGCCGGGCGCACCATGGGCGCCTGGATGGCGGCCTTCGCCTATCCGGTGGCGTTCACACCGGACGAGCGGTCCGTGCTGACCACGGTCGCCCGGATGCTCGCGCAGGCCCTCACCCGGGCCGGCGCCGCCGAGTCCGAGCGGGAGCTGACCGACGGCCTGCAACGCTCCATGCTGCCCACGCTGGGCCCGGAGATCCCCGGCATGAACGTCGCCGCCCGGTACATCCCCACCGGCGGCGGGCTCCAGGTCGGCGGCGACTGGTACGACATGATCCCGCTGCCCAGCGGCCGGATCGCCCTCGTCATCGGGGACGTCCAGGGGCATGACGTGCGGGCGGCGGGCCTGATGGGCCAGCTGCGGATAGCCCTGCGGGCCTACGCGTCCGAGGGCCACCGCCCCGACGCCGTTCTGTCCCGCGCCTCCCGCTTCCTGCACGGCATCAGCACCACCGACGACGACCACGCCGACCAGCGCTTCGCGACCTGCCTGTACGTCGAGGCCGACCCGAAGACCGGTGTGCTGGACATCGCCCGCGCCGGGCACCCGGACCCGGCGATCCGCATGGCCGACGGCACGGTCCTGAAGCACCCGACGGCCGGCGGGCTGCCCCTCGGCATCGACCCGGACGCCGACTACCCCACCACCCAGCTGGTCCTCGAACCCGGCGAGACCATGCTGATCTGCACCGACGGCCTGATCGAGACCGGCGGGCACGACCTGGAGACCGGCTGGGCGCGCATCCGCACCATCCTGGAGGAACACAAGGGCGACCTGGAGGAGCTCGCCGACTCCCTGGTCCAGGCCGTGCACGGGCCCTCCTCCCACCACACCACCGGCCCGCTCGCCGACCGGCGCGAGGACGACATCGCGGTGCTGCTGTTGTGCCGGGAGCCCGAGGGCTGCGGCTGCGGCGACACCGTGTCCGTACGGCCGCGGGTGCGGCGCACGGTGCTGACGGTCGCCCAGGCCGAGCCCGAGCGGGTCGCCGTGGCCCGGCAGCACCTGCGCGAGCTGCTGCACGACTGGGGCTCAGCCGACCAGGTCGACTCGGCGGTGCTGCTGCTGTCCGAGATGCTCACCAACGTCCTGGTGCACACCGACACCGACGCGCTGCTGGTCGCCGAGATCGCGGGGGAGCCGGGGGCGCGGCGGATGCGGGTGGAGGTCACCGACGCCGGCGACGACCTGCCGCACAAGCGCCGGCCCGGGGAACTGGCGTCCTCCGGCCGCGGCCTGATGCTGATCGAGCTGCTGGCGCACGCGTGGGGGGTGGACCCACGGGGCGAGGGCAAGAGCATCTGGTTCGAGCTGCACGAGCCCGACGGGCAGCCGGCGTAGCGGCTACGACTTCGAGGGCTCGGGCGGTGTGCCGTACCGCACCCGCAGCTCGTGCACGACCCCGAAAGCGGCGGCGACGAGCGGTACCGCCAGCAGCATGCCCAGGATCCCGGCGACCGACGCCCCCGCGGTGATCGCGACCATCACCACCGCCGGATGCATCTGCACGGTCCGGCTCTGGATCATCGGCTGCAGCACATGCCCCTCCAGCAGCTGCACCGCGAGCACCACCCCGAGCGCCCACAGCGCGATGACGAACCCCCGGTCGGCGAACGCGACCAGCACGGCCACGGCACCGGAGAGGAACGCGCCGAGATAGGGGATGTACGCGAAGACGAACACCAGCGCCCCCAGCCCTACCGCGCCCGGCACGTCCAGGATCAGCAGCCCGATCGTGATGCACACGGCGTCGATGAAGGCGATGAAGGTGGTGCCGCGCATGAACCCCTCGACAGCCTGGAAGGCCCGCCGCGCCATGGCCTCCACGGTGTCGGCGGTGCCGGGCGGGGCGAGCGCGCGCAGACCGCCCGAGGCCCGGTGGGAGTCGCGCAGGAAGAAGAAGACGAGCAGCAGCGCCAGTACGGCCATGGCGATGGTCTCGCCGACCACACTCACCCCGCTGATCACCCCGGAGGCGGCCGTCCCGCCGAACTTGCTCAGCAACTCGCGGGCGTTGGAGACGATGTCTTCCAGCGAGGTGCCCGCCGCCCCGAAGTGCTCGGCGATGCCCTGCGCCGCCCGTCTCAGCGAGGTGATGATCTGGTCGCCGGACTCGATGAGCGCGGCGACGACGATGTACACCGCCCCGCCGACCACCGCCACCACGGCGACGCAGGTGAGCGCGGCGGCGACCGACCGGTTGACGCCGACTCGGACCAGCCGTCGGTACAAGGGCCCCAGCAGCGCGGTCCCGAGCAGCGCGAGCAGCACGGGCACGACGGCCGTGCGCAGCCGGGCGCAGAGCACGACCCCCACCCACACGACGGCGGCGGCCAGCAGCACGACCGCACACCAGGCGGCGAACCGCCGTACGGGAACGGGAAGCAGGTGCACGCCTCCCACCCGACCACGCGAGGGCCGGGCTGTCCTGCGCGGACAGCCCGGCCGGGTGACGGTTCGTCAGGACGTCAGTCCTGCGGAGTGCTCTTCGCGCGCCCTTTGACTACCTGGCCAGCAGCACCCCACCGGCTGCCGGACCGCCCGACCGCCGACGACTGCGATCTTGGCACGCGCGCGGAAGTCCTCCGGGCACGACAGGGTGATCGCCGCACCGGCGCGACCGGCATCACCTTCTGGGCGACAAGTGCTGCCGGGATACAGGCGCGACACAATCCGCATGCCGCAAGGGCACGTGCCAACGAGTGCTGTGATGGCCCGGTCCCTCAGTGTCAGTACCACTGACTAGGGTGATCCGTAACGCCGAGGCTGAACGATGTGAGGACCACCTGGGAGACCGTCACGGGAGCGGGACATGGCCGAAGGTACGAGCCGCAAGAAACCGCTGACGCAGTGCGGGAACTTCGAGTCGATATCGCGCGAACAACTGACCGCATTGCCAGCCCCGGCGAGTGTCGGCCAAGGCAAACATTCCCGGTGCATCGAAGACTACGCGGACACAGGCCGACCTGGGCAAGGCGCCGGAGGACAACGAGAGCGCAATCTCCCAGCCCGTGAACCTCGCCGGGATCACGGCCTTTGCCCCACCTGTCCGCAAGCGCCGTTCACACACTTCGACGCGAGCGCCCCAAGTCGCCCATCTGCCGCAGGGAGCTCTACTCCGGGGAACCTGTCGGCCCAGGGACCTGCCCCCTTCGCCCCACGGCCCTTGGACCACCAGAGCTGCACCGGTCAGCGTTGGCGCACTACGACAGTAATGAACAGGAGAGTCGAATTCCATGGCGTGGGACGAGTGGGAGCAGCTGAAAGCCGACGCAGGCGCCCGCGGTTCGACACAGATGCAGCTCAACCAGTTGGGCCGGGCTGACGGGAGCGGCGAGGGACCAGAAGGCGGTGGGGAGCGGCTTAAGCACAGTGCCAAGCCGTGGAACGACGCCGCCCAGGTGGCTGACGAACTACGCATCAGCACCAACCGCGTCAGGGCCAGGCTGGACAGCACGCATGGCAGCATCAAGAACAAGTACGAACTCGAACACTACGGCGTCTCCACCGGCACGAACGGCTTGGACAGTATCGACGTCCTGCGCAGCGTGCTCACCTCGTGGGAGGAGCGCCTGGAGGCAGTGCGCGACGAGTGCGAGACCCTGGGTCCTAAACTGCGCCAGACCGCCCGTGATCTAGGAAGCACCGACGTGAAGGTCAAGACCGACGTGGACTCCGTCAACGTCGGCTCCGGCGATGCGAAGGTGAGGTGAGGCCATGCTGACGTGGCAGCAGCTGCGCGATCTGAACCTGGGCCAGCTCGATGACGCGGCCGACGGCTGGGGCGAGGTCAGCAACGCCGCCGACGCGGCCCGGGACCGGGTGGATGCCGAGATGATCGGAAAGGTCGCCAAGTCCCAGGAAGGCGAGGCCGCCAAAGCATCCGTCAAGCGCCTCAAAGTCCTGAGCCAGAACTTCGCCTACCTCCATGCCGAGTGCGGCCTCATCCGTGGCACCGTCAACAGCCTTGCCCACGAATTGCGGACCCCACAGCGAAACCTGAAACAGGCCCTTGAGGAGGCGGCACAACGCCAGTTCACTCTCGACCAGAAGGGCAACGTCAGTTACCCCGCAGCCGGCCAGAGTCAGCTCGATGGCTCCAAGGTTCCTGGCGGACAGGTTGCGGGCCGCCTCACCCCCTTGGACCGTCGCCCTTCGCCGGACGGGGCGCTCCTCACCGAGAGTGACACTTCCCAGTTCAGCAATCCGAACCCGAACTACGCTCTGGCCGCGGACATCGCCGACCGCATCGTCCTCGCCGTCCACGAGGCGAACGAGATCGACGCACGCTTCAGCAAAACGCTGAGCAAACTCAAGGCCAAACCGGGCCTCACTGTGGACTCCGCCACCTGGGCGGATGCGGCCAGGGACGCCGCCGCGGTCCGCGGTGTCGCGGGTGACTATCTCAAGGAAGATATCCCCACCGACAAGTCTCCAGCGGCGCGCAAAGAATGGTGGGACCGCCTGAGCGACGAGCAGCGCGAGCAGTACCTCACCGTCTATCCGGATGTGATCGGGAACCTGGATGGGATCCCGGCGGTGGTACGTGACGAGGCCAACCGGAACAACCTGCCCCTCCTGATCGGGAAGCTCGAAGGGCAGCACGACGAACAGGCGAGGACCATGCTGGCCGGACTGCGGTCCATCGACAGCCAGCTGAAGGCCGGCAGCGAACCCCCGATGCTCCTGCTCGGTATCAGCGATGAGGGCAACGGCCGAGCCATCGTGTCCTACGGCAACCCTGACGCCTCGCGCAATGTCTCCGCATACGTGCCAGGCCTCGGTACAGCGCTGGACGAGGACTTCGCCCGCAACGATCTCAAGCGAGCGCGGGACACGGCCATCGGGGCCCGCGAATACGACGAGTCCAGCGCCTCGATCGTCTGGCTCGGGTACGACGCCCCCCAGCTGCCCGCCCAGGAGTTCAGCCGGAACCTTGATGTGATGTCGCCGTTCGACGCCCAGGTCGGCTCATTCGCCTACAACGACTTCATGGCCGGCATAGGCGCGACCAACGAGCACGCGGACCCCCACATCACCGCCATCGGCCACTCGTACGGCTCCCTCACCGTGGGACAGGCCGCACAGCACGAAGGGGGCATACCTGCAGCGGACGACATCATTCTTGTCGGCAGTCCGGGCACCGGTGCGGACAAGGCAGAAGACCTCAACGTCGGCAAGAATCACGTCTTCGTCGGCGCGGCGGACAACGACGTCGTCACCAAACTCCCCTCGCAGGAGCAGAAACACGCGGGCTTCCAAGCGCTCGTGCAGGGGACGACCAACGCACGTTCCCTGGGGCCGTTGGCGCTCGTCTTCGGTGGGGCTCAAGCCTGGGCAGTGGGAGCGGCCGCGGATCCCGACGGCAGTCAGCTCTGGTTCGGAACCGACCCGGCCCACAAGGACTTCGGTGCCCAGCGCTTCCTGACAGATGATGGCCCCACGCTGGGAGAAGGCGGGGTCGAGGCTCACTCCAACTACTTCAACCCCGCCAAAGACCAGGTGTCCGCAGACAACATCGCCAAGATCGTCTCGGGCAGCTCCGACAAGATCATCATGGAGACCGGGCGATGAAAGCACGGCACCGGATCGCTCACGCGACCGTATCCGCCGCCGCGACCCTCCTGCTGGCCGGCTGCGGCCTGATCGGCAGCGAAACCCCGAGCACGGAGAAGACGAAGGGGCCGACCATGAACATGCAGGACGCCGCGGACCGTGCGGATGCCATCCTCGATGCCACCTTCAAGGCGATCAAGCCCGGCGTGCAGTGGACCCACGGAGAGACCACCACCGGCAGCTGCGACCTGTCGCGGCGCCGGGCCGTCATGACCGTCATCTCCGAGCAGCGGCGCGGCAACTTCCTCGGCCTGATCCAGCGACACTGGGAAGGCGAGGGATTCGAGATCACGGCGGTCAACAAGGACAAGGACCTTCCCGCGATCTACGCCGAGTCCTCCGACGGCTTCACCCTCCGGATGAGCATCGGCGGCAAAGGACAGGCTTTCTTCGAGGTCGCCACCCCGTGTGTGAAGGAATCCGCAGTCTCCGACCCCACCACGCCGAGCAACGGACCCAATTACGCCGGTGGCCCCATCCCGCGTCCCGACGTCACATCCGACTTCTGGTCTTCGGACAGCCCAGCTCCTGCGAAGTCCTGAGCGCATCCGTCACCCCAGCAGCTGCCGATGCGGCTGGTTGTTCCGCAGCGCGCCGAGTCCGGAGCTGAATCGTCCCTCGTAGCGGTCCTTTGAGGTGCTGCGCTCACCGTGCGAAGGAGCCCCGTCCATTGCCGGACAGGGCTCCTTCGCGTGTGATACCTCGCGAGACCTACAACCCCCCCTCGGTCATGCCGTGCACCGCCGGGATCGTCCCCAGGCGGCCCTTCTGGAAGTCCTCGAAGGCCTGCATCAGCTCGTCCTTGGTGTTCATGACGAACGGGCCGTAGTGGGCCATCGGCTCGCGGATCGGCTGTCCGCCGAGGAGGACGACCTCCAGGTCCGGCGTGTGGGAGTCCTGCTTCTCGTCCGCGCGGACGGTCAGCGAACCGCCGGCGCCGAAGACCGCGGTCTGGCCCAGGTGGATCGGGCGGCACTCCGCGCCCACCGCGCCCCGCCCCGCCAGCACGTACGCGAGCCCGTTGAAGTCCTCCCGCCACGGCAGGGTGATCTCCGCGCCCGGCGCCAGCGTCGCGTGGATCATGGTGATCGGCGTGTGCGTGATGCCGGGACCGGCGTGACCGTCCAGCTCACCGGCGATGACGCGGAGCAGCGCGCCGCCGTCGGGGGAGGTGAGCAGCTGGACGTGGCCGGCGCGGATGTCCTGGTAGCGGGGGGCCATCATCTTGTCCTTGGCCGGGAGGTTCACCCACAGCTGCAGGCCGTGGAAGAGACCGCCGGACATCACCAGCTGCTCCGGCGGGGCCTCGATGTGCAGCAGGCCGGAGCCCGCCGTCATCCACTGGGTGTCGCCGTTGGTGATGGTGCCGCCACCGCCCTGGGAGTCCTGGTGGTCGAAGATCCCGTCGATGATGTAGGTGACGGTCTCGAAGCCGCGGTGCGGGTGCCAGGGCGTGCCCTTCGGCTCCCCGGGCGCGTACTCCACCTCGCCCATCTGGTCCATCATGATGAACGGGTCGAGGTGGCGGTAGTTGATCCCCGCGAACGCCCGGCGCACCGGGAAGCCCTCGCCCTCGAATCCGCTCGGCGCGGTCGTGACGGCGAGCACGGGACGTGCGACGGCGTCGGCCGGCGCGGTCACGCGGGGCAGCGTCAGCGGGTTCTCGACGGTCACTGCGGGCATGTCGGTACCTCCTTGGGCGACGTGCGCTCCACTTTAGTTGAGCGTTGAACTTTCTGCCACCCGGCAACACCGACGGCCCGGAGGACATTCCCTCCGGGCCGTCGTCGTCGCACAGGTGCGTCCCTTGCCTCAGGCCGGCCGCGTCACCTGCTGAAGTACAGGTACTTCCACGGGCCGTACGTCGTGGAGTTCACGGCGTCACCGGACGAGCCGTTGACGTACACCGAGCGCATCCGAGCCCGGATGCCCGACTCGCCGGGCCCCTCCAGGGTGATGGCCGACTTGCCGCTCGTACCGAGCGGGAAGTACTCCGAGCCCGCCGGGTACCACGTGCCCTGGTAGTAGACCTGCAGGTCGAACCGCTGCTGACGGCCCGGGTAGTAGGTCATCGTCGTGGTGAGCAGCGGGTCGGTGTTCTTGTGGAACCAGTAGTAGAGCGTCGAGCCGATCTTGGCCGTCTTGTAGTGCCTGGCGACGGCCGTGGAGATCTTGACCCGGGCGTACGCCGTGGACTTCACCGTCTTCGGCAGGTACCGGGCGTCACCCTTGAAGACCGCGGTGACGGTGGTGTCGCGGGTCATGTCCACGAGGGCGGCGATGTTGCCCCGGGAGTCGACGCGCCCCGTCCTGATCAGCTTCTTGGGCTTGTCGCCGCCGAACGGGTCGGCCCAGATCTCGACCGTGCGGTTCTTGTACGTCGTACCGAGGTGCGCGGTGAACTTGACGTCGGTGCCGTAGTTGTACAGCTTGCCGTTGTTGTTCAGGCTGAGCGAGGTCGAGTTGCGGGAGACCTCGACGGTGTCGGAGGCGGTTGTCGCGGTGTGCGCCGCGTCGCCCGCGTACGTCACCGTGTACTTCACCTTGCCGCCGGCCGGCGGTGTGTCGCTGAAGGAGTAGGTGCCGTCCGCCTTGACCGTGATCGCGGGCAGGGCCTTGCCGTTCGGGCTCTCCAGGTCGGTGCGGGTGACGGCCAGCTGGGTGCCGGCCGCGAAGGGGACCGTCGCCGTGATCTTGCCCGTCACCGTCAGCGGCTTGGCGCGCGTGGCAGTCGCGGGGGCGTTCATCGAGAGGGTCGGCACGCTCCGGGCCGGGTCGGTGAGGACCTTGAGTGTGTAGCCGCCCGGCGACGACGCGAGCACGAAGAGCCGGGAGGCGTCCGGGGCCCAGGCGAGGTCGGACGCGTCGGCGGTGTAGGTCCGGATCGGCGTGGTCGCGCCGGGCGCGTAAACCGCGACCTTGTATTCGCCGATCGGAGCGACCTGAGCGACCAGCCCGTTCGGCGCGATGTCCGCGGTCCGCCCGGACGGGTAGGAGCCGGCCGCGGTGAACCTGCCGTCCGCGAAGGCGTGCCGGTCCATACCGTCGACCAGCACCTGCGGGGTACCCGGCGCGAGGTCGATGTCCTCGCCGATGTACTGCACCGAGTAGCTGTCGTCGTGCGAGGCGACGAGCCGGGGGGCGTCTCCGGAAACGTCGACGACGGCCAGCATGTCCTTGGTGCTGTCGTAGAAGTCGGTCGCGCCCACGGCCAGGAGCCCGGGCTGGGACGGGTCGGTGTCCAGATAGGCGGTGCTCGAGACTCCGTGGTTCTCCAGCGGGAGCCGCCCGAGCGTCACCGGGTCGGTGCCGCTCGCCGGGTCCACGGCAGGGTCGACCGAGCCCAGGTCGCTCTCCGTCTGTCCGCCGTACTCGCCGTAGGTGAACCAGACCTTTCCGCCGGCGTGCTCAAGGTGGATCGGGCCGATTCCGGCGGCCACGGGATACCGGGCCTTCACATCGAGCGTGGCCGCGTCGAGGGCCACGATCTCGTGGCTGACGCGGGCCGCGGCGTACAGGGTGGTGCCGTCGTCGGACAGCGCCAGGTCGAAGATGCCGTCGATGCCGTCCACCGAGTCGACGCGGTTGCCGTTGTAGTCGGCGGCGACGATCCGGTCGTTCGTGTCGTCGCCGACGAAGACCCGCTTGAGCGTGTCGTTCACGACGATGCCCGCGGGCGAGCCCACGACGACGGAGGCAGCCGACGCCGGGCCTGCCGATACGACGGTCAGCGCCGCCGAGCTGAAGAAGACCGCGAGCGATGTCGCGACCGCGGTGCTGCGCATGCGCACAGTGATGAACCCCCACTGAGAACCCGACGGTGCCGGGGAGATGAGAGCGCCGCGCGGCGCCCGGACGCGGATCGCGGGGAAGCGATTGCGTGCGGGGCGCGGCTGCCAAGCGCACCTTATGGCATGGCTGTGACAACAGGGGAGGGGATATCTCCGTGGAGAGACTGCTCAGCCGTATGTCCGTCGGAGGGCTTGCTCAGCCGTATGTCCGTCGGAGGGCTTGCTCAGCCGTACATCCGCCGCATCGCGAAGTCGACCATCTCCTCCACGGCCTTCGCGTCGAACACCATGCGGTGCTCGCCCTCCATGTCGAGGACGAAGCCGTAGCCGGTCGGCAGCAGGTCGATCACCTCGGCGCCGGTGATCACGAAGTACTTGGACTCCTTGCCCGCGTACCTCCGCAGCTCCTTCAGCGAGCTGAACATCGGGATCACCGGCTGCTGGGTGTTGTGCAGCGCGAGGAAGCCCGGATTGTCGCCGCGCGGGCAGTACACCTTGGACGTGGCGAAGACCTGCTGGAAGTCCTCCGCGGTCATCTGCCCGGTGGTGAAGGCGCGCACCGCGTCCGCGAGCGAAGGCGGCGACGGCTCGGGGTACAACGGCGCCTGTTGCTGTCCGTACCCGCCGGGCATCTGCTGCTGCGGCGGGACGTAGCCCTGCTGGGCGCCGACGTTCTGCTCGTAGCCGTACATGGGCGCTAGCGTACCGAGAGCGGCGCTCCGCCAGACGGGTCATGGGCAACGTAAGGGAGTTGACAGGAGGTTGTCAGCTGGTTGACAGCCCTTTCCCTGGTGCCCCACAGCACCGGCTCATAGCGTCTTTTGCCATGAACGGACAGCGCGACGACGAGACCCACGAGCACGACAGGGGTCTCTCCTACGACCTTCCCGTCCTCGCCCGCCGCCGGATGATCCGCCTGCTGGCGGGGGCGAGCCTGGTGCCGCTGGTGGGCTGCACCTCCGACGACAGCTCGTCGGCGTCCTCGGCGGACGCGTCCTCCGGTGCCCCCGCCTCCTCCTCGTCCTCGTCCTCCTCGGCCGGCGAGTGCGCCACCATTCCCGACGAGACCGCCGGCCCCTACCCCGGGGACGGCTCGAACGGCGTGAACGTGCTCGAGAAGAGCGGTGTCGTGCGCAGCGACATCACGAAGAGCTTCGGCGACTCGGCCGGCGGCACCGCCGAAGGCGTGCCCCTGACGATCACGCTCACGGTCGTCGACGCCGCCTCGGGCTGCGGTACGCCGAAGAAGGGCGCCGCCGTCTACCTCTGGCACTGCGACCGGGACGGCAACTACTCCCTGTACTCCGAAGGCGTCACCGAGGAGAACTACCTGCGCGGCGTGCAGGAGACCGACGACAAGGGCCAGGTCACCTTCAAGAGCATCTTCCCGGCCTGCTACTCGGGCCGCTGGCCTCACATCCACTTCGAGGTCTACGGCAGCCTCGCCGACGCCACCGCCGCCACCTCCATCACGAACACCTCCCAGCTCGCGCTGCCGGAGGACGTCTGCGACACGGTGTACGCCACGGACGGCTACAGCCAGAGCGTGCAGAACCTCAGCCAGTTGTCCCTCGAGACCGACAACATCTTCAGCGACGGCCACGACCAGCAGATGGCGACGGTGACGGGCGGCGTCGAGCAGGGCTACACCGCGGCACTGACGGTTCCGGTGTGACCTGTCACAGATGACCGGATCGGGGTTGCTTCTTATTACCGGCGGGTAGCATCATCGTAGCTACTTGTTGGTACGTGAACTAGCGCGAGGATCCAAGTGCCTCGCCGATCTCTCTACGGAGCCGTCGCCATGGGGCACTACAAGTCGAATCTCCGCGACATCGAGTTCAACCTCTTCGAAGTACTCGGGCGCGACAAGCTGTACGGCACCGGCCCCTTCGAGGAGATGGACGTCGAGACCGCGAAGAGCATCCTCGAGGAGCTGACGCGCCTCTCGGAGAACGAGCTGGCCGAGTCCTTCACCGACGCCGACCGCAACCCGCCGGTCTTCGACCCGGAGACCAACACCGCGCCGGTCCCGGCGTCCTTCAAGAAGAGCTACCAGGCCTTCATGGACTCCGAGTACTGGCGCCTGGGCCTGCCCGAGGCCATCGGCGGTACGACGGCTCCCCCGTCGCTGATCTGGTCGTACGCGGAGCTGATCCTCGGCGCGAACCCGGCCGTGTGGATGTACTCCTCCGGCCCGGCCTTCGCCGGGATCCTCTACGACGAGGGCAACGACGTACAGAAGCAGATCGCGCAGATCGCCGTCGAGAAGCAGTGGGGCTCGACGATGGTCCTCACCGAGCCGGACGCCGGCTCGGACGTCGGCGCCGGCCGCACCAAGGCGGTGCAGCAGGAGGACGGCTCCTGGCACATCGAGGGCGTGAAGCGCTTCATCACGTCCGGTGAGCACGACATGTCGGAGAACATCCTCCACTACGTGCTCGCCCGCCCCGAGGGCGCCGGCCCCGGCACCAAGGGCCTGTCCCTCTTCCTCGTGCCGAAGTACCTGTTCGACTTCGAGACCGGCGAGCTGGGCGAGCGCAACGGCGTCTACGCCACCAACGTCGAGCACAAGATGGGTCTGAAGGCCTCCAACACCTGCGAGATGACCTTCGGCGACCAGCACCCCGCCAAGGGCTGGCTGATCGGCGACAAGCACGACGGCATCCGCCAGATGTTCCGCATCATCGAGTTCGCCCGCATGATGGTCGGCACGAAGGCGATCTCCACGCTGTCGACCGGTTACCTGAACGCCCTTGAGTACGCCAAGGAGCGCGTCCAGGGTCCCGACCTGGCGAACTTCATGGACAAGTCCGCGCCCAAGGTCACCATCACGCACCACCCGGACGTGCGCCGCTCGCTGATGACGCAGAAGGCGTACGCCGAGGGCATGCGCGCGCTGGTGCTGTACACGGCGTCGGTGCAGGACGCGATCGCCGTCAAGGAGACGGCGGGCGAGGACGCGAAGACGGAGCACGCGCTCAACGACCTCCTCCTGCCCATCGTCAAGGGCTACGGCTCCGAGAAGGGCTACGAGCAGCTCGCCCAGTCGCTGCAGACCTTCGGCGGCTCCGGCTTCCTCCAGGAGTACCCGATCGAGCAGTACATCCGGGACTCCAAGATCGACACCCTGTACGAGGGCACGACCGCGATCCAGGGCCAGGACTTCTTCTTCCGGAAGATCGTCCGCAACCAGGGCGCCGCGCTGAACTCCCTCGCCGAGGACATCAAGAAGTTCCTGGCCGTCGGCACGGGTGGCGTGGAGCTGGCCGACGCCCGCGAGCACCTCGCGAAGGCCGCCGTCGAGCTGGAGGCCATCGTCGGCCTGATGCTGACCGACCTCGCGGCCACCGAGCAGGACGTCAAGAACATCTACAAGGTGGGCCTGAACACCACCCGTCTGCTGATGGCCTCCGGTGACGTCATCGTCGGCTACCTGCTGCTCAAGGGCGCCGCGGTCGCCGCCGAGAAGATCGAGTCGGCCTCCGCCAAGGACAAGGCGTTCTACGCCGGCAAGATCGCGGCGGCGAAGTTCTTCGCGGCCGGCGTGCTGCCGGGCGTGACCCTGGCCCGCAAGCTCGCCCAGGGCGTCGACCTGGACCTGATGGAGCTGGACGAGGCGGCGTTCTAGTCCTGCAGGCATCCTCGTCACGAGGGCCCGCTTCCCTTCGCCGGGAGCGGGCCCTCGTACGTCGTTAAGGTGAACCCCATGAGCGAACCCTCCCGCTTCGACCGCGGTCACACCGACGACCTCATGTCCTTCCTGGCGGCGAGCCCCTCGCCGTACCACGCCGTGGCGAACGCCGCCGAACGGCTGGAGAAGGCGGGCTTCCGACAGGTCGCGGAGACGGACGCCTGGGACGGGACGAGCGGCGGCAGGTTCGTGCTGCGCGGTGGCGCGATCGTGGCGTGGTACGTCCCGGAGGGCGCCGCGCCGCACACCCCGTTCCGGATCGTCGGCGCCCACACCGACTCTCCCAACCTGCGCGTCAAACCGCTGCCCGACACCGGGGCGCACGGCTGGCGCCAGGTGGCGGTGGAGATCTACGGCGGACCGCTGCTGAACTCCTGGCTGGACCGCGACCTCGGCCTCGCCGGCCGGCTGACACTGCGCGACGGTACGACACACCTGGTGAACGTGGACCGGCCGCTGCTGAGGGTGCCGCAGCTGGCGATCCACCTGGACCGCTCCGTGTCCTCGGAGGGCCTCAAGCTCGACAAGCAGCGCCACCTGCAGCCCGTCTGGGGCCTCGGCAACGACGTGCGCGACGGCGACCTGATCGCCTTCCTGGAGGCGGAGTCGGGGATCGGGGCGGGCGAGGCGACCGGCTGGGACCTGATGGTGCACTCCGTCGAGCCGCCCGCGTACCTGGGCCGCGACCAGGAGCTGATGGCCGGGCCGCGCCTGGACAACCTCCTCTCCGTGCACGCGGGCGTGGCCGCGCTGACCGCCGCCGCGACCGGCGGTGAGGAACTGTCCTGCATCCCGGTGCTCGCCGCCTTCGACCACGAGGAGAACGGCTCCCAGTCGGACACGGGCGCGGACGGCCCGCTGCTCGGTGGTGTCCTGGAGCGCTCGGTCTTCGCCCGCGGCGGCTCCTACGAGGACCGGGCACGCGCCTTCGCGGCCACCGTCTGTCTCTCCTCCGACACCGGCCACGCGGTCCACCCCAACTACGCCGAACGCCACGACCCGACCCACCACCCCCGCGTCAACGGCGGACCCATCCTCAAGGTCAACGTCAACAACCGCTACGCGACGGACGGTTCGGGACGCGCGGTCTGGGCGGCGGCCTGCGAGAAGGCCGACGTGCCCTTCCAGTCCTTCGTCTCCAACAACTCCATGCCCTGCGGCACGACGATCGGCCCGATCACGGCGGCCCGGCACGGCATCCGCACGGTCGACGTCGGCGTGGCGATCCTGTCGATGCACAGCGCCCGGGAACTGTGCGGCGCGGAGGACCCCTCCCTGCTGACGCGGGCGCTGGTGGCGTTCCTGGAGGGCTGAGAGGACGGATGCGCCACGTGAGTTGACGGACGGTGAGGACTGCATTCCGGGCGTGCGGGTACCCGAACGCAACCGGAAGCTCCGGAATCACCGGACCGGAACAGGGAGGCAACGCTCATGGGCCTCGGCGGGTGCATCATCCTCATCGCCGTGGGAGCCATCCTCACGTTCGCTACCGACTGGAACATGGAGGGGGTCAATCTCGATCTGGTCGGCGTCATCCTGATGATCGTCGGACTGATCGGGGTCACGACGTTCAGCAGCATCGCGCGGCGGCGCCGTGTCGTGATGCCGCCCTCGACGCCGGTCGTGGAGGAGGAACGGCACCACCACCGGCGCGACGGCTACAGCGACGGGTACGGGGTGTGAAGCCCTTTGCGCCCCGCCTGGTCAGGCGTCCAGCCCGGCCAGGACGAGCGGCAGGCGGTCCGTCCCCGTCCCGGTGAGGCGGACCGGGACGCCCCAGTCCTGCTGGTGGACGTGGCAGGCGGGGTATTCGTTGGCGGGGTCGTCGTCGCACGAGGCGGCCATCGCGGAGACGTGCAGCACACCCTCCGGCACGGCGGGGTTGAGCTCCAGGGCGCGGGACAGGTCTGTTCCCGCGCCCTCGCCGTGTGTCAGGAGCTCCGGGGGCGTCGACGAGACCAGCAGACGGGTCGAGGGGCCGTACCGGGTGTCGAGCTTCTGACCTGCGGGCGCCTGGAAGATGACGTCCAACTGGAGCCGCCCGGGGGCGACTTCGGTCGCCGCGCGCTGCGTGCGGTGCGCGACCGCCTCGACGCGGACCGCCTCCTCCGGCAGCCGCAGCCGGGTCAGGCGGTGCCGGGCCGACTCCACGACCACGATGTCGTCACCGACCAGCACCGCGTCGCTCGGTTCGCGCACGTCCGTGGCCAGGGTGGTGACTTCGCCGGTCGCGGGGTCGTAGCGGCGCAGGGCGTGGTTGTAGGTATCGCTGACGGCCACCGAGCCGTCGGGCAGGGCCGTGACGCCCAACGGGTGCTGGAACAGGGCCTGGTCGGCCGGTCCGTCGCGGTGGCCGAAGTCGAACAGGCCCGTGCCGACGGCCGTGTGGACCGTGCCGTCGAGGTCGACCCAGCGCAGGGCGCTCGTCTCGGAGTCCGCCAGCCACAGCCGGTCGGGGGTGGCCGCGAGGCCGGACGGCTGCGCGAACCAGGCCTCGCCGGCGGGGCCGTCGACCAGGCCCTCGTTGGTGGTGCCGGCGGCGACGGCGACCGTGCCCTCGGCGGGGTCGTAGGCCCAGAGCTGGTGCACTCCCGCCATCGCGATCCACACCCGGCCGGCGAAGAGCGCCACGTCCCACGGCGAGGAGAGGTTGACCTCACGGCCTGGGCCGGACTTCGGGTCGCCCTGCATCCACTGCCTGCCGGTCCCGGCGAGCGTGGTGACCTCACCGGAGGTGAGGTCCAGGCGGCGCAGGGCGTGGTTGACGGTGTCGGCGACCACCACCGAGCCGTCCTCCAGGAGCGCCAGCCCCTGCGGCTCGTTGAAGGACGCCGCGTCGGCCGAACCGTCGGCGAGGCCGCGCTCGCCGGACCCGATCCGCCGCACGACGCTCTCCCCGTCCTCCGCCAGCTCCACCAGCTGATGCCGGGTCGTGTCACTGACCAGGAAGGTCCCGCCGGGCAGCAGCAGCGTTTTGCCCGGGAACCGCAGCACCGTCGGCTCCGGCTCCGGCGCCACATACGGCCCGTCACCGCGCCGCAGGGTGCCCTTCGCCGCGTGCTCCGCCTCCAGCTCGGTCACCAGCCGCTCGATGGCGTGCACATGCCCCTCACCGGCGTGCTGGGCGACGACGTACCCCTCGGGGTCGACCACCACGAGCGTCGGCCAGGCGCGCACGGCGTACTGCTTCCAGGTCGCCAGCTCGGGGTCGTCCAGAACGGGATGCTCGACGCCGTACCGCTCCACGGCATCGACGACCGCCGCGTGGTCGGCCTCGTGCACGAACTTCGGCGAGTGCACCCCGATGACCACGACCGTGTCCCGGTGCTTCTCCTCCAGCTCCCGCAGCTCGTCGAGGACGTGCAGGCAGTTGATGCAGCAGAACGTCCAGAAGTCCAGGATGACGATGCGTCCTCGCAGGTCGGCGAGGCTGTACTGCATCCCGCCCGTGTTCAGCCAACCACCCTTGCCGATCAGCTCGGGGGCGCGGACACGGGCGCGGCGGGGGCTCGGGGCCGGGACGGAATCGGTCATGGCTCAAGAGTGCCACCCGCCACTGACAGTCACGCCACCGGCCGTCCCGCGACCGTCAGTCACGCCAGCGCGTGGCCCGTCGTCGCGTCCACATGGTCGGGTACGTCGTCGTGCCGGTCGCCGACCGTGAGGGTGCCGGTCGGTTCGAAGAGCAGGATCGCGGTGGGGACGGGGGCGTACGGCTTGTGCTCGGTGCCGCGCGGGACGGTGAAGACCGCCCCCTTCGGGAGGACGACCGTGCGCTCGCCCGCCGCCTCCCGCAGGGCGATGTGCAGCTCGCCCTCGATGACCAGGAAGAACTCGTCGGTGTGGTCGTGCACGTGCCAGACGTGCTCGCCCTCGACCTTCGCCACGCGTACGTCGTAGTCGTTGACGGCGGTGACGATGCGGGGGCTCCACCGGTCGGTGAAGGATGCCAGGGCCTCGGTCAGGGAGATCGGTTCCATGAGGTCATCGTGCGCGGTGGTGCCGTTCGCGCACGAGTGCTACGAATCGCATATGGCGCAAGGATCCTCTCAGCGGACGGGACCGCACCGGGTCGCGGTGATCGTCGACGAGGGCACCAATCCGTTCGAGGTGGGTGTCGCGACCGAACTGTTCGGGCTGCCCCGGCCGGAACTCGGCCTCCCGGGGCCTCTCTACGAGGTGACCCTGTGCACACCCACGCCCGAGGTACGGATGAACCACGGCTTCTTCGCCCTGACCGGCGTGCCCGGTCTGGAAGCCGTGGACGAGGCCGACACCCTCGTCGTTCCCGGCCGCCCCGACAACGTGGTGCCCCGCGCCCCCGCTGTCCTGGAGGCCATCCGGCGGACCCACGCGCGCGGGGCACGCGTCATGAGCTTCTGCACCGGCAGCTTCGCGCTCGCCGAGGCCGGGCTGCTCGACGGCCGCCGGGCCACCACGCACTGGCGCTGGGCCGAGGCGTTCCGCGAGCTGCACCCCAAGGTACGCCTGGAGCCGGACGTGCTCTTCGTGGACGAGGGCGACCTGCTGACCGCGGCGGGCAGCGCGGCGGCCCTCGACCTGGGCCTGCACGTCTGGCGGCGGGACCACGGCGCCGAGATCGCCAACGCGGTCTCCCGGCGTCTGGTGTTCGCCGCGCACCGGGACGGCGGTCAGAAGCAGTTCGTGGAACGGCCGCTGCCGGACGTGCCGGACGAGTCCCTGGGGCCGCTGCTGGCGTGGGCGCAGGAGCGGCTGGGCGAGCCGCTGACCGTGGCGGACCTCGCGGCCCGGGCGGCGGTGTCCCCGGCGACCCTGCACCGGCGCTTTCGCGCGCAGCTCGGTACGACGCCGCTGGCGTGGCTGACCGTGGAGCGCGTGGCGCTGGCGTGCCGGCTGATCGAACGCGGCGAGGAACGGCTGGACGTGGTGGCCGCGCGCTGCGGTCTGGGCACGGCGGCGAACCTGCGGGCGCGGCTGCGGCGCGAGACCGGTCTCAGCCCGTCGGCCTACCGGCGGCGTTTCGGGCCCGCCGCCGGGGAACCGGTCATGGCATGAGATACCTCGTGCGCGAACGGCTCCTCGGCTTCGGCGACGACTACTGGATCGAGGACGACAGAGGCAACAAGGCCTACCTGGTCGACGGCAAGGCGATGCGGCTGCGGGACACCTTCGAGCTGAAGGACACCCAGGGGCGCGTGCTGGTCGACATCCGGCAGAAGATGTTCGCCCTGCGGGACACCATGCTGATCGAGCGGGACGACGAGCCGCTGGCCCGCATCAGGCGCAAACGGCTGTCGCTGCTGCGCAACCACTACAAGGTGAGCCTGGTCGACGGCACCGAACTCGACGTCAGCGGCAAGATCCTCGACCGCGAGTTCGCCATCGAGTACGACGGTGAACTCCTCGCCGTGATCTCGCGGCGCTTCCTGCACGTGAGGGAGACGTACGGCGTGGACGTCGTCCGCGACGACGCGGACCCGGCGCTGCTGATCGCGGTGACGGTGTGCGTGATCCACCTGGCGGACAAGGAACGGACGGACGACTAGGGCCACCCCGGCGGGACATACCGTCGACACCGATACAGCGCAGACGCACACTGCCGCACCAGCACGGCAACTTCCACACCGCCGGTTCAGCAACGCCGGCATCGGCACCGCCGATTTCACGGCGCGGACTCAGCACCGCAGGCTTCAGCACCGCCGGTCCAGCGCCGCAGGCAGCACCGCAGGCTTCAGCACCGCCGGTGCGCGATACGGGTTTGTGCGCCGCAGGCCACGGCGCAGGGGTCCAGCACCGCCGGCTCCCGCTACGGGTTTCAGCGCCGCAGGCCACGGCGCCCAGGTCCAGCACCGCCGATTCCACGGCGCGGATTCAACGCCGCAGGCTTCAGCACCGCCGGTCCCGATACGGGTTTCAGCACCGCAGGCTTCGCCTCGCAGGTCCAACACCGCCAGTCCAGCACCACAGGCTTCAGCACCGCCGGTGCGCGATACGGGTTTGTGCGCCGCAGGCATCGGCGCACAGGCCCAGCACCGCCAATTTCACGGCGTGAGTTCAGCACCGCCAATTCAGCGCCGCAAGCTTCAGCACCGCCGGCCCAGCGCCGCAGGCCTCCGCGCCGCAGGCCTCCGCGCCGCAGGCCTCAGCGGCGGGGTCGTGTCAGCCCCAGCACCCGGTCCTTCAGTGCCGGGAACTGTTCCCGGGTCGTCGCCACCTTCCCGGGGTCGAACTCCACCGTGAGGACCTCCTCGTCCGCGCCGGCCTCCGCCAGCACCTCACCCCACGGATCGACCACGATCGAGTGACCGGCCTGCGGAACTCCCGCATGTGTCCCGGCCGTTCCACACGCGAGAACGAACGCCTGGTTCTCCACCGCCCGCGCCTGAGCCAGCAGCGTCCAGTGGGAGCGCCGCCGCTCCGGCCACCCCGCCGGGATCACAAAGGTCTCGGCACCCACATCGACGAGCCCGCGGAACAACTCGGGGAAACGGAGGTCGTAGCAGGTCGCCAGCCCCAGCGTCGTCGCGCCCGGCAGGCGGACGGTCACCAGATCGTCGCCCGCACCCATCAGCACGGCCTCGCCCTTGTCGAAGCCGAAGCGATGGATCTTGCGGTACGCGGCGACCAGATCACCGGAAGGAGAGAAGACGAGCGAGGTGTTGTACAGCGGCCCCTCAGGGTCCCGCTCCGGAATCGAACCCGCGTGCAGCCACACACCCGTGTCGCTCGCGGCCTTGGCCATGGCCTCGTACGTCGGCCCCTCGATCGGCTCGGCCTCCCGGCCGAACTCCTCGTAGGCGAACGCCCCCGTCGTCCACAGTTCCGGCAGCACCACAAGGTCAGCGCCGGCCTGCTCCCTTACCAGAGAAACCGCCCGCTGTCGACGTTCCTCGACCGATTCGCCCTCGTCTACGGCGATCTGGATCAGAGAGGCGCGCACACTACCACCGTCCTGGCATTCGAGCCGTCCACACGGGCCTACGATCGTCACACGAAAGCACTGCCGGGGTGCCTCACAGCAGCGTAACTTAGCGTTCCGAGACACCCGCCGAGTGCAGCCACCTCCCACTGGCACCGCCGCCACAACCTGCCCGTGTACCGACCGCCGAGGGGTCCCGTTCCGTGAGTCTGCATCCCACCCTCCAGCCCTACGCCGACGCCTGGACCCACTCCATCGAAGCGATATCCGAGCTGGTGCAGCCCCTTGTGGAGGGCGAGTGGAACCGGCGGACCCCGTGCCCCGGCTGGTCCGTGCGGGACGTCGTCTCGCATGTGATCGGCCTGGACTGCGAGATGCTCGGCGACCCGCGCCCGATCCACACCCTCCCGCGCGACCTGTTCCACGTCACCAACGACCACCAGCGCTACATGGAGATGCAGGTCGACGTACGCCGCCACCACACGGCGCCGGAGATGACCTCCGAGCTGGAGTACACGATCATCCGCCGGCAGCGCCAGCTGCGGAACGACTCCCGCGACCCCGGCACAAAGGTGCGCGGCCCCCTCGGCACCGAGCTCACCCTCGAAGAGTCGATGCGCGGCCACGCCTTCGACGTGTGGGTGCACGAGCAGGACCTGCGCGCCGCCCTCGGCCGCCCCGGCAACCTCGACTCCCCCGGCGCCCATGTCGCCCGTGACGTCCTGCTGGCCGAACTCCCGAACGTCGTCGCCGGCAAGGCCAACGCGCCGCGCAGCTCGGCGATCGTCTTCGACGTGCACGGCCCCATCGAGTTCCTGCGCACGATCCGCGTCGACATCCAGGGCCGCGGCACCCTGGAGACGGCCCCGGCCCTCGGCCCGGCCGCCACCCTCACCCTCGACTGGGAGACCTACGTCCGCCTGGCGTGCGGCCGCGTCACCCCCGAGGCGGCCGCGGACCGCGTCAAGTCGGAGGGCGACCCGGGCCTGACGTCGGCGATCCTGCGCAACTTCACGGTGACGCAGTAGCGGTTCCTTGCGACGCGGGCCGGTACAACCAGCCCGTCCGGCGTTCGAGGACGAGGCCGTTCAGGCCGAAGCGGGGGTCCGGGGGCGGTACGCCTTCTTAAGGGTGGGTAGCCTCTGACGCGTAAATAGGTCCAGGTCAGGGGTTGTTTGGGCAGGGCTGAGCGTCCGGTGGCCGCAGGGGCTGCCGGGGCTGCCGGGGCTGCCGGGCGGTCGTGGGGTGGTCAGGCTGTGGTTCCCAGCGGGTTGAGGGTGACGGTGTAGCCGAGCTGGTTGAGGGCGTTGATCGCGCGGCGGGTGGCGCGTTCGGGGTCGCGCTGGGTGAAGTAGGCGCCGCCGAGCTCGCGGTAGGTGACGTGGTCGGTGAGCATGTGCCAGATCGCGGTGATGATCGAGTGCTCGACGGCGACCAGGGCCCTGAGCGGGCCGCGGCGGGCGGTGAGCCGCTTGTAACGGGCTTGCAGGTAGGTGTCTTTGGTTCTCACCGCGCCGAACGCCGCGAGCCCGAGTGCTCCCTTCAGGTAGGGATTGCCGGGGCGGACCTTGGTGTTCTTGGTGCGGCCGGCGGACTCGTGGTGGCCGGGGCAGACCCCGGCCCAGGAGGCGAGGTGCCGGGCGGAGGCGAAGCGGGCCATGTCGCCGCCGGTCTCCGCGACGATCACCTCGGCGACCGCGCGGTTGATCCCGGGGATGGTGTCGAGCAGGTCGAGGGCGCCTCGAAAGGGGGCCATCGCCTCCTCGATCCGCGCATCCAGCTGCCCGACCGCATCCGTGAGCTGGTCGTAGTGGTCCAGGTGCAGCCGGACCAGGAAGGCATGATGGTCGCGGAAGCGGCCGGTCAGGGCCTCGGTGAGTTCGGGAATCTTGTTGCGGAGCTTGCGTTTGGCCAGCTCCGCGAGGGTCTGTGGTTCGCGTTCGCCCGAGACGAGAGCCTCCAGCATGGCCCGGCCGGAGACGCCCATGATGTCGGAGGCAACCGCGGCAAGTTTGATCCCGGTGTCCTCCAGCAGCTTCTCCAGGCGCTGGACGATCTGGCCGCGCTCGCGGGTGAGCTGGGTGCGGGCGCGGGTCAGGTCCCGCAGTTCACGCACGGGCTGGTCGGGCACGAACGACGGCCTGACCAGGCCGTGGGCGCCGAGCTGGGCCAGCCAGGCCGCATCGGAGACGTCGGTCTTGCGGCCGGGCAGGTTCTTGACCTGCCGGGCGTTGACCAGGATCACGGCCAAGTCCTCGGACAGCAGGTAGTAGAACGGCTTCCAGTAGTCGCTGGTTGCCTCGATCACCACCAGGGTGACCTCGGCGGCGAGCAGGTGATCCCGCAGCGCAAGGACCGCGTTCGTCGTCGAACCCCACGTCGTGGTCTCGGTGGTGAACGACCCCCGCCGTTTCGCAGTCGGCGTCCGAACGCACACCTTGGCGTCCTTCTTGCTGATGTCCACACCAGCGCAGCGTTCGTGCAGCACGTCCACAGCTCTGCTCCCTCCCAGCCGGCAACCGGTACACCGTTCCGGGAGGGCCAGGGCGAAACAGGAATTCTGACGCACGTGCTCACAGCAACACTCCACGGTTCCCGTGGACGGCCCTCAGTGCCACGCTGACCTGCGAGCTCACCGGCATCACAGAGACATCGGCTTCGGCCGGAACGAACCCCTCCAGCGTCCCGGACCGGCATCACCCCACGTCAGGGCAGACGGAAGCACCTTCGGCGCACGCCACGGGATTTACCACGCCCCCGGCGCGCACCAAAGGTGCGCTGGTTCGCTGACCTGCGGTTTTGCGGTTCGCGCTCCGCCGGCCTGCCCCTCTGGCCTGCGGCGTTGCGTGCAGCCCTTGGGCGCGTGGGGCGCTGCCCAGGTGGCGCATTCGCCCAGTGATGCAGGGCCTTTCCTTTGGATCTCTTTGCGCCCAGCATTGCCACCCTGCCGTGATCTTGCTTCCTTTCTTTCAGCCTTTCTCTGCTTGTCCCTGCCCTGCCCCCCGCCCTGCCTTATAGGCAGGGGCAGGGAGGCAGGGTTGCAAAGGGACATAAGGCCCTGCCGTGCGGCAGGGTTAAGGCAGGGTTCCGGCAGGGTCGGCAGGGTGGTGCCTCTTAGCCTGGCCGTCCCTCTTTACGATCACCTGGGCGTGATCAATAAGCCACTCCAGCGCCCAGTCAATGTCCCCGTTTCCGCCTGTGACGCCTTTACGTATCGCGCCCAGACTCGCCCCTGGGTTGTGCTGGACGAATCCGAGTACCGCCTTACGCAGCCTCTCAGGCGGGTCCGGCCTGTACCCCCTGTCTTCCACTGGTCGAGCTGGCCAGACATTCGCACTCGGCATAGGCTTGTCCTTGAAATCAATCACTAGGTCTGCAAAGTGCTGGGGAGTCTTGCCCGGTATGGCATGGGCGCGCACCCATGCGGGCCGGTCTTTCTCGACTCGGAGCCTGCTTTTTCCGATGACTCCTTTACCGATCGGATGGACGGGGTCAAGGAAATATGAGACTCCCGTGATCGCTGATTTCTTGTGCTGTGAACCGAGCGCGCGGTTTCCGTCGTGTGGGACGTGGTCGAGCACTACGACGGCCCATTGAGCGGCAGCGAAAGCCTTTGTCAGCTTCGCATGCCATGCGGCAACGTCCTCGGCTTCCTTCCCGTTCAACCCCTCAAGTGCCATTGACTCTGTCATGCCGTCGAATATGGCGAGGCTGCCGCCCAGGGAAACGAGCTGTTGGAACTCTCGTTCATCGACATCTGTTAGCGGCCCGGTAGGGTTGCAGTAGTGGAAGTACGTGGCTATATCTTCCCGGCTTGCGCCTAGGGTCTTGAGGCGCCGGATGATAGAGCCTGCGTCGTCTTCAAAGTCGATATAGGCAACGTGTCTATGCGCCCTGATTTCCTGTGCGGCAACTAGACAGGCGAGCCATGACTTGCCCGCTTCCGATTCGGCATGTACGCCGTTGATTTTTCCCCGGTAGAAAATCCCTAGGGGCATGTCGCCAGTCAGATAGCCGACGTCGGTCTGTGTCTCGCTTTCAGCTTCCTCCCATATTGAATCTAGGTTTACCGGCGCCCAGGACCCACCCTTGCCGCTCCTGTCGGCAATAATCTTCTTGGCTACTATCTTGGCTTCCTCAACGCTGACTATCCGTTGCGCTTCCCGGAGTATGGCCCCCCTGCGCCTGTGCTCCTCTACGAGCGCCGCCGTCTTTTCGTCTCCTCCCTTACTCGGGAGCAGAGTCGCAATATCATCAACCAAGAGTTGGGCTTGCCGTGGTAGAGCGTCGTACGTTTCGGCGTTGGGATTGAGCAGCCAATGAAATGCGAGGCGAACGTTTATCTCCGACTCGGGAAGTTCCGGAATCTCGTCAGGCACCCGACCCCCCGCTGTCTGGGTCGCCTAGGACCCTCGCAGCGCGGCCGGTTGCTGCGGCTGCCCTAATCGCGTCCGGCATGTCCGTGAGCGTTCCCCGCAGAACGGGGCATGTTTCGTCGTGGCCGACCCTGACTTGGTAAATCCCGGATGGGTCCCGGACGATTTCAGTAACGCGCGAGTGACAATGGCTGCATTGATAGTTGCGGGCAAAGTCCTTAACGGATTTGGGCGGTCCACTCGGAGAGGGCCGCGGCTTCCTTGGCCTCTTGTTTCCGGGCATTGAATGCCTCCTAGATAGGTGGGTTGGATGCGCCGGCCATGCCTGTATTCAGTTGTTTTTCTGGCGCTCTGTTGAGTTGTCAAGGTGCATTGGTCGTGCTGCGTTTCAGTCGACCGGAGGCAAGAGGGCGCGCAGACGCGCGATTTGCTCGGGTGTCGGAGCCGGGGCGTTTTCGACAACGCGCCTGATGTGCTCCTCAAGTGACAGCGTCTTCAACTCGCGCTGATCATCGGCCACATCGGCATTGGGGTTCTGCCGCTTGCGCCCAGCAATGCGGGCGCGGAGTTGGGCTTTCTCGTGAGAGATAGACATACGGGGACTCCGGATATGTCCCGTCGGGACTAGGAGGTGAGTCCGTAACGCTGCTGTCAGCGTCGCCCCATTCTGCGTGAGCTTGTGTCGTAGCTCGCTTGCCATCCTGGGCGCCCTCAGCGAAGCGATACCCGCATGCAAGGACCACCGGGCCTTAACTCGGCTTGCTGCGCCCCTATTTGGCCGGACGCTGCCCCGTACTGCGCCCGATGGGGAAACTCCTCAGCGCGACCTTTCACGGTCCCTCACGCCCCCGTACGGCCCCAGGCGCACGAGAGCGCCCCCGCCCAGGAATCGGGCAGGGGCGCTCTCGTTCGGGCGCTACGCGGCCGTACACGCCTCGCAGGCGGGTTCCTGGTGCCAGTGGATACGGTCGGCGGCAGGCACGCCACGGCCACGCCGGATGCGCACCTGCCCGAGCCAGTCAGCCGACAGCAGGAGGCGCGCCACCTCACGGCGCGCCTCAACCGGCGCAGCCTCCCAGCGCTTCACGACGTCCTTGCCGGGCCGGATCAGGTCCGTGAGGACTGCGGGCAGGGTGAGCCTGCGCTCTTGCTCCTCAAGGGCAGTGATCTTCGTAGTCAGGGTCTCGACCATCCGCGCGAACATGCGCGCCTCCGCGACGCTCTCAGGCTCCGCGTTCTCCGCCTCGCTCCGCTCGCCCCGCAGCCGCTCAATCTCGGCGCGGAGGTGCTCGACCTTGCCGGAGTCCTGCGCGGAGGCGGCGAAGTCCTCATAGACCTTGTCCGACGCGAGATAGGCCAGGATCACGCCGGGATGGGTTGGGGACCCGATGATCAGCGCATCTACCGCAGGTTTGTTGATTTGGACGCAGCGACGCTCACGGCAGAAGTAGTACGCGCTCGTACCCTCCCCGGCAGCACCCATCGTCCCGCCGCACACGTCACACCTGATGATCATGGTCAGGGCGTGCTTTGCCTTGCCGTTGCGGGTGCTGCGGCGGGCAGGGTCGAGCAGCGTCCGGCGCACTGCCCAGAACGTCTCGCGGTCGACCAGGGGCGCCCAGGTGGCCTCATAGAGGTTCGTCTCCACCTGCTGCGCCTGGAACGTGCGTCCCCGGCTCTTGGGCGTGTGCTTGCGGTACCCGCCGTAGGCCGGACGCAGCGCCATCGATCGCAGGTGCTCATCCGTGAACGGCCTGCCCGAGCGGTTCACATGCCCTGCGGCTGCCAGTTCCCGCGCGATACGCCGATACGACTTGCCCTCTCGCAGGCCCTTGAACAGGGCTTTGGGCACCTCAGACTCTTCCGGGTTCTCAACCCAGTTGATCAGCTTGCCTGTCTGCTCGTCGTACTGCGCCATGTAGCCGTGCGGCGGGCGGGCATTCGGGCGCCCTTGCTCTGCCTGGGCGGCAGACGTGCGCCGGTTGCGCATGCTGACCTTGTCGCTCTCCGTCTCGGAGTCCGAGGCGTCCTCACGCAGGTTGCGGCGGTCCTTCCAGTGCGACAGGTCATAGAGCCGGTTGTCGCTGGTGATGAAGATTCTTTTGCCGCGTTCCTCGCACAGCTCCATGAGGTGCAGCCACTCAGAGGTTTTGCGGCTGTACCGGCTGTTTTCCCACAGGATCAGCACGTCTTCCGTGAACGCGCCCGACTCAAGATCAGCCACGAGCCGCGCCCAGTCGTCGCGCGCCTTGCTGGCGTACCGGCTTGCCGACCGGTCGTTGTCGACGTAAGGCTCACCAGTGATCTTGATGCTGTGCCGCACGGTCGTGCGTTCGTTGTCGTCGTGCTGCTCAGTCACGGACCGCTGCCGCCCAGAGCTGTCCTGGGACACGCGCAGGTACTCACGGCCTGTGAGCCATGCCGTGCGCGTGTCCACGGCGACGGAAGGGGCGGGCAGGGTGGCGTTTGCGGTGTTGAAAGGCATGCCAGCAGGATGCACAACTACCCGCACCTAAGAAGTTGCACCGGGCGGCAGCCCCCGGGACGCCCACCCCAACGCCGCGCGCCTACGCGGGGACGTGCACCGTCTCCACCCTGCTCGCGACCAGTCGCTCCCGCTCCCGCCGAGCCGCCCGCCGCCGCAACCGCAGAATCTGCGAGACCCCCAGCGCCTGCAGCACGAACACGGACGAGAAAGCCACCGTGTAGTCGTCCCCGGTGGCGTCCAGCAGCGCGCCCACCGCGAACAACGTGGTCATCGAGGCGACGAAACCGCCCATGTTGGTGATCCCGGACGCCGTCCCCTGCCGCTCCGGCGGATTCGCCGGGCGGGCGAAGTCGAACCCGATCATCGAGGCCGGCCCGCACGCGCCCAGCACCGTGCACAGCACCACCAGCAGCCACATCGGAGCCCGATCGGCCGGGTAGAACACCGTCGCGGCCCACAGCAGCGACGTCGCCCCCACCGTCCCGAGCGCGAGCGGCAGCCGCGCCCCGTGGTGCCGGGCGACGATCTGGCCGTACACCAGTCCGACCGCCATGTTCGACAGCACGACCAGGGTCAGCAGTTCACCGGCCGTGGCACGGGACAGCCCCTGCGCCTCGACCAGGAACGGCAGCCCCCACAGCAGCAGGAACACCATCGCCGGGAACTGGGTCGTGAAGTGCACCCACAGCCCGAGCCGGGTCCCCGGCTCCCGCCAGGACGCGGCGATCTGCCGTCGTACGTACGCGGCCCCCATGTGCGGCGCCGGCTCCGGCTCGTGCCCCTCGGGGTGGTCCTTCAGGAACAGCAGGAGCAGCACGAGGACCACGACCCCGGCGAGCGCGCTGCCCGCGAACGCGGCGGTCCAGCCGATGCCGTGCAGCAGCCGGGCCAGGACGAGGGTGGAGACCAGGTTGCCCGCCATGCCGACCAGCCCGGCGAGCTGCGCGATCATCGGCCCGCGCCGCGCCGGGAACCAGCGGGTGCCCAGCCGCAGCACGCTGATGAACGTCATCGCGTCACCGCAGCCGAGCAGCGCGCGCGAGGCGAGCGCCATGCCGTACGAGGGGAGAACGCGAAGCCCAGCTGCCCGGCCGTGAACAGCACGACGCCCAGCGTCAGCACCTTCTTGGTGCCGAGCCGGTCGACCAGCAGGCCGACGGGTATCTGCATGCCGGCGTAGACCAGCAGTTGCAGGATCGAGAACGTCGACAGCGCGGAGGCGTTCACGTCGAACCGGTCGGCGGCGTCGAGACCGGCGACCCCCAGCGACGTGCGGAAGATGACGGCGACGAAGTAGACCGAGGCGCCTATGCCCCAGACGGCGACGGCGCGCCGGCCGCCGGGCGGATCGCCGGGCAGGGAGACCGACCCGGAGCTCATCGGACCTCACCCCGTGCGAGGTGCGAGAACCAGCCGATGTGCCGGTGGACCACGTCGACGGCCGCGTCCGGGTTCCCGGAGCGCAGCGCGTCCAGGATCTCCTGGTGCTCCGCGAGCGTCTTGGCGATCCGGTCGGGGTGGGAGTGCATCACGGCGACGCCCATCCGCAACTGCCGGTCGCGCAGCTGGTCGTAGAGCCGGGAGAGGATCTCGTTCCCACCGCTGCGCACGATCTCGGCGTGGAAGCAGCGGTCGGTGACAGCGGCGGCGGCCAGGTCCCCGGCGGCGGCCTGTTCCTTCTGCTGCTCCAGGAGTGCTTCGAGGCGCTCGATGAGCCCGGAGGGCGCGGGTACGGCCTTGCGCGCGGCGTGCTCCTCCACCAGCAGGCGGGTCTCGACGACGTCCGCGATCTCCTGCGCGGAGACCGGCAGGACGAGCGCGCCCTTCTTCGGGTAGAGCTTGATCAGTCCCTCGACCTCCAGCCGCAGCAGCGCCTCGCGCACGGGTGTCCTCGACACCCCCACGGCATCGGCCAGCTCGCCCTCGGTGAGGAGGGTGCCGCCCTCGTAACGGCGGTCCAGGACGCCTTGCTTGACGTGGGTGTACACGCGGTCGGCGGCAGGGGGTTGCTTCACGGCGGCCAGGGTCATGCCGACAGGATAGATACAACACGTACGCATAGGTGGGACCGTCCACCATGCGGACCGCGCGAGGCCTCCCGGAAGTCCCTCATCCCCGCCCAGTTTCCGCACAACTATTCGTGCTACTTACGTGTCACACACATGCGGCCCGCTGTACTCCCGTTCAACTCGGCCGCGCCATAGGGGCATTCGACGTATTCGGGGTATCTCAGTTGATAACCGGCATCAAGGGCATCCGTATCCGCAGAGCCGTCGCCGTCACCGCGACCGCCGGCGCCGTGTTCGCCACGGGAGCCCTCACCGCGGCACCCGCGCAGGCTGTCACCGCGCCGACGATCGCCGCCAAGGGCGGCTACGTCATGAACAACGCGAACGGCGCGACGCTGTACACCAAGGCGGCTGACACCAAGCGCGCCACCGGCTCCACCACCAAGATCATGACGGCGAAGGTCGTGCTGTCCCAGCCGAACCTGAACCTCGACGCCAAGGTCACGGTCCAGAAGGCCTACAGCGACTACATCGTGGCGAACACCGCCTCCTCCGCCCGTCTGATCGTGGGCGACAAGGTCACCGTCCGCCAGCTGCTCTACGGGCTGATGCTGCCGTCGGGCTGTGACGCCGCCTACGCGCTCGCCGACAAGTTCGGCAGCGGTACGACGCGGGCGGCGCGCGTGAAGTCGTTCATCGGCAAGATGAACACCACGGCACGGCAGCTCGGCATGACGAACACGAAGTTCGACTCGTTCGACGGCATCAGCAACGGCGCGAACTACTCGACGCCGCGCGACCTGACGAAGCTCGCCAGCAACGCGATGAAGAGCGCCACCTTCCGCGCGCTGGTGAAGACGAAGTCCACGAAGCAGAAGGTCACCACGAAGAACGGCGGCTACCGCTACTACACGTGGACCAACACCAACACGCTGCTCACCAACTACAGCGGCGCCATCGGCGTGAAGACCGGTTCCGGCAGCCAGGCCAAGTTCTGCCTGGTCTTCGCGGCCACCCGTAACGGAAAGACCGTCATCGGCACGGTCCTCACCTCCACCTCCGCCGCCCAGCGCGAAACGGACGCGAAGAAGCTCCTCAACTACGGCTTCGCCCGACTGGGCTGACGCCCACGTAGGCCACGAAGGGGGCCCATACCCTCGGCGCGAGCCGGAGTATGGGCCCATCCGCGTTTTTGGCGTCCCGGACGGCGACGGTGCCGGGGGGTGCGTGTGTCTGTGGGGCCGTCAGGCCTTCGGCCAGGTGATCCTCTGGGCCTCCGGTGTAACGAGGATCTCGAATCGGTCAAGGGTGGGAGCTCCGTCCGCCCGCCAGCGCAGCAGGTGCTCCTCGATCTCGTCCCACAGGTGCACGGGGCCGCCTTGGCGAACGGTCCAGTGCTCGCCGTCCTGGGCGAGGGCGGCCCAGGCACCGGCCTCGACGTCGAGTACGACGCGCTCGGTCCTGTCGTCGAACGTCAGGCTGATGCGCTGGGCACGTGGGGCGGCGAGCTGGGCAACGAACCTCGCGTCCCAGTCGTCCAGGACGTCAGCGCCGAGCCGGGCGGCGCGTTCCTTGCCGGTTTGAAGATCGGGGAGCGTGCCGAGCGGCGGCGGCAGCTGGGGGCGGGCGAGCATGAACGAGATCTGCCCGCCGAGGAACCGGCCCTGCGCCACTCCGTCATCCCCGACGGTGAGGCGGGCCAGTTCGGAGGAGTACAGCCAGCCGCACAGCGTGGCCAGGACAATGCCGCCGGGCTTGGTCTGTTCGATCCAGGTGTACGGCAGCTCCAGCACGCCGCATGTGGCGATGAGCCGATCGTAGGGGGCGCCGTTTTTGTGTCCGGCCAGCCCGTCACCAACGACCAGCTCAGGGAAGTAGCCGCAGGCCCCGAGGGAGGCCCCGGCCCGGCGGGACACCTCCGGGTCCACCTCCATCGAGGTCACAAGGTCGTCGCCGAGTCGGTGGCACAGCAGCCCCGTGGAGTAGCCCGTGCCTGTGCCGATCTCCAGCACGCGGTGCCAGTCCTCCACCTGGAGGTCTTCCAGCATCCGTACGACCAGGTTCGGCATGGTGCTGGACGAGGTGGGGGCCCGCAGGATCTCACCCCGAATGTCGCCGGGCACGATCGTGCCCGCGATCTGGGTGACCAGCGACTCATCCGCGTAGCAGCGCTCCAGCCAGCCGCGCTCGTCGGCCGGCACGGGCCGCCAGGCGGTTGGTCCGGAGCCCTCGGCCTGTTCGAAGAAGCCACCGCGCAGGAACTCATGGCGAGGCACGGCCTCGACAGCCGCGCGCCACGGCTCACTGCGCAGGAATCCGCCCTCGGCGAGACGGTCGGCCAGCGCGCGGCGCAAGGCGGCAGCGTCCATGACAGTCATCAGCGGGTCTCCCTCTCCAGCAGGTCGGCCATGGCCGCGAGCATCGGTAGGCCGGTCTCCGGCTCCAGCCAGTACCACTGCCCGGACGGGTTGCACTCCAGGAACCACCATCGCCCCTGACGGTCGACGGCGAAGTCGAAGGCGCCGAAGACGAGCCCGAAATGCGACAGGTAGGCGTGCAACGCCTCGGCGACGCCGGGCGGCGGCGTGGCGATGGAGTACCGCAGGCGGCTGTAGTCGGTGCGCCAGTCCAGCAGGTCCGAGTCGATCCGCACGGCGAAGACCTGGTCGCCGATGACGGTGACCCGGACGTCCGCGGTCTTTTCCACGAGCTGCTGGAACAGGTGCGCCGTGCCGGAGACCGCCTCGTCGATGTCGTCGGCCGCCACCTCGGCGACCTTGACCGTGCAGGAGACGCCGTCGATGCGGAAGAGCGGCGCGGACAACGGCTTGTAGATCACAGGGCCGTGCTGCTTGACGAAGGCCCGCGCGGTATCCGGGTCAGAGGTGATGAGGGTCGGCGGGAGACGGAAGCCCACACTCGCCGCGGCGGCCAGGCCGGACGGTTTGAACTCCGCGTCCCCGATGCGGTGCGGATGGTTGACGTACAGGCAGCCGGGCAGCGAGGCGAGTACGCCGCCGAGCCCGTAGCGGGCCTGGGTGATGGCGAACCGGGCGTCCTGCTCATCGAGGTGCGGGAAGGTGAAGCCGGAGGGGCGGCGGTAGTACAGGGACCGGACCTGGGACAGGTCGGCGGCGCGTGACGGCGTGGACAGCGTGCCCTCCACCCCGTTCGACGTCATGGTGGCCGCGACCGACAAGGCGTGGGGAAAGTCCCCGGAGTCGAACCGCACGACAGGGACACCCCGGTCGTGCAGCTCGCTGATCACCACGTCGGCCGTGGGGTCGTCCAGGTTGGTGACGACCAGCACCGGGCCAGCATCACTCACTGGTCGTTGTCGTTCCCGGTGTCCTGGTCACCGCCGCCACCGCCGCCGGGGCCGGCGCCGTCGGAGGGGTTGCCGGTGTTGGTCGCCGGGTTCGTGCCGGTGCTGGTGCCGTGCTTTCCCATGTCCAGCACGTGGCCCTCGGCGTCGAAGTAGCGGGTGGTCTGGGTGGCCGGGTCGAGCTCGGCGCTCGCGTAGCCCGGTGCGAACGCCGGGTAGGGAGCCATGCGCCGCACGCCCCAGGGCACCGGTGTGACAGCGCCGGACGGCAGCGGCGACCCTGTTGGGAGCCGATCTGAGTGGGCAAACAAAGTCAGTTCCTCCTCTTACAGTTCGTGCGACGGAACCCCGCCCCGGGCTCGACCTGTCCACGGGGACCCTGGGCGGGAGTCTTGGAACCCGTCCCGCCGGAACCCTTCCGGGACCTCGGACGAGGCGGGCGTTCGCGGTGCGACCCTGACCCTGCGGTCGCCGTGGGCCCCATTACGCGGGGGCGAGCGTCCCTGCGGCAGCGGGGGTGCGGCGCAGCTGGTTCCAGTGCTCGCCCAGCCGGCGACCGCGATCACAGTGGCTGTCGTCGGTCCTGCACACCCGGCACTTCGTCCCGTGGATGGCCCAGCGGCGGAACGCCAGTTGGTCAGGGCTCCAGTACTGGCTCGTCACCTGCCCACAGTTCAGCCCCTCGTAGTGGCGGCACAGGGCGTTCACCGAGTGGGCAAGCCGCTGAGCGTGAGCGATGCCGGCGGGCAGGCTACGGCCGGGCTCGACGCCCATTAGACGCCGCGCCTCGCAGATACAGGCGCGCGCCGCGACACGAATCCTGGCGCCCTTCGGAGCGGCCAGTACGGCGATCTCCACCTCGGGAATGGCGAGCATGAGGTGTCCCCGCAGCTGGATGGTGAGCGTCTCCAGCTCGTCGGGGCTGGGCGGTTCGGCGTCGCCCGCGAGCAGCCGGTCCGCTGCTGCGCGCATCACGGCGATGTCGATCGGGAGGGATGTCTTCATCGCCACGGCTGCTCACCCCGGGACCGGGCGTTGGCGGCTGCGACACTCTCACTGAGGGCCGCGCCAACCGGGACCGGCTCCAAAGCCTCCGGGTCGGCGTCCCATTCCTGGCCGCCTCCGATGGGGCGCAGCTGCACGTACGGGCCCTGGAAACCCATCACCTTGCCAATCCTGCTGGTGGCGGTGTCCTGGACGATGTCGCCGATACGTGCCTGGTATGACGTCATCACCACCGCGCCTCCCGGGCGCGAGCGGCCAGGACGCGAGCGCACTCCAGAGGCGACAGCACGTAGGCGCGCACCAGCGGCCCGGGATCGTCTGTGGCAGCGGGCGCGACGGCCGTGCACAGGTGCAGGGCCCTGCGGCGGCGGGCACCAGCGAGGATCGCGGCCCACATCTCCGGGGACGGGCAACCCGGCGAGTCCGGCAGGACCGTGGGCACCGTGGTGGTGTGGGCGGCTGTTCGGAGCGAACTGGGCGTCATCACGCTGCTCCCCATGTCGTCGCTGACGAGGTGTGAGAGCAGCGTGACGCTGCGAGAAGGGCGTAACGCTCACAGATTTGTGAGCGTTACGAGCGTGCTACAGGCCGATCCAGGACGCCATGTAGTTGAGGGTGTCGGGCGTCCGTCGTGAGAGATGCACCAGGCCGGTGATCGTCTCTCGGGCGCCTGGGTGATAGCGGGTCTGTTCTGGCGCTATCTTGCGCGCGTTGACCAGGTCCTCCAGCGCCTTCTCGGTGAGCCCGGTCTCCATCTCCGCGCGGGCCCGGTCGATCAGGAAGTGCGCGCGACGAGAGATGGCTAGTTGCGCCGGCAACTTCATCTTGCGGGCCTGCTTGAGCGCCTCGTCGTACTGGCGCATCTCGACGGCCGCGGACACCTTGTGCAGAGCCACGTTGGCTGGGCCGAAGCTGAGCCAGTGCACGTCGGAGGCGTCCTGGATGCGCTTCGCGATCCGGCGGGCCTCACCGATGTGCAGGTTCACCGCCGCCTGGTCCTCGGCCCGTGCGGAGATGACCGATGCACCGAGGTGCAGCTGCCCGGCGACGGCCAAGGCCTCGCGGGTCTCCTCGGCCTGCCCGACCATGGAGTGCCCGGAGGCGACGAGCCGCTGACCGATCCGGTACTCGCCTTCCCGGAAATACACCAGGGCCCGCATGTACTGGCGCACCGCGGCCAGACACGGATCGGAGGCACGCTGAGCCGCCCAGTTCATACGGTCCAGGGCGACGGCGGACAGGTCGTAGTAGCCGAGCTTCACACTGATGTCGTGCGCGGTCCGGTAGGTGGAGGCGAGCGCCTGCCACAGCTCGGTCCTCGGCGTCGACCACGCCGTGTGGGTCAGTTCGGCAATCAGGCCCGGCAGCTTGCGGGCGGCATTCCGCAGATGGGTGGCCCGGACCTCTTCGCACAACTGATCGGCCCCGGCGATGAGCTGGTTCGCAGGCCGCGCGGTGAGATCCGGGTTGGGGCCGAGGTCGTACAGGTCGAGCGATTCACGGATCGGCCGCACGAGTTCGGCTAGACGGTCGCGCTGCAATTCGGTCACATACGGCTGCCCGGTCAGGACCGTCACATCGACACTCAGGACCTTGGCGCAGGCAGCCACGAAGTCCGCTGTGGCCGGACGGGCACCGCATTCCACCTGATTGAGCAGGCTGTACGAGTAGGGCAGCCGGTCCGCGAGCTGGCGTTGCGTGAGCCTGGCCAGCTTGCGCTGTTCCCGGATGCGTGCGCCCGTGTGGTTGTCGTCCAGTGTGGGCATACTGGTCTCCGTTCTCAGCAGCCACTTGGAACAGTACCCGCCCCCGACTCTCTTCAGAGCGGGGGCGGTCGCATGTGGTCGGATAAGAGCCATGACGACAACTGACCGTGTGCTCTACCTGTTCGGCTCCGCTGCCCCGCCCGTCTTCGACGTCGCGGCGGTGATCCGGGACGCTCAAGCCCGCGGCTTCGACGTGTGCCTCGGTCTCACACCGACGGCCGCACGCTGGCTCGCGCCACAGCTGGCCGAGCTGGAACGGCTGACTGGCCATCCCGTGCGCAGTGAGTACAAGATGCCCGACGAGCCAGACGTGTGGCCGAAGGCCGACGTCATCGCGTTCGCGCCGACCACGTTCAACACGATCAACGCGTGGGCCGTCGGCATCACCCGCGACTTCGTGGTGGGCGTCGTCGCGGAGGGCATCGGCAAGGGAATCCCGACAGTGACGATGCCGTGCGTGAATGCGGCGTACGTACAGCACCGGCAGTTCGAGCGCAGCGTTTCGGAGTTGCGCGCCATGGGCGTAACCGTGCTGTACGGCGAGGGTGGCTTTGCCCCGAATCAGCCCGGCCAGGGCAAGCCGAAGGAGTACCCCTGGCACCTGGTCCTCGACGCGGCGGAGAGGCTGCACGGCCGGACCTCATGAGGTCCGGCAGCCGCGACTGGGCCTGGCCGACGACAGAGAGAGCCGCCGCCGGGGGGACCGATACAGCGCTCCGTGGTCTGGGCGGACTCGGCCGACGCTGGTGGACTACTGAGCTGATGACGGCGCCTGCCGCACCCCGTGAACTGGGCGCGGCAGCCGCCCGTCTCCTACGCCCAGGTGATCAGCCGCTTCGGCTGTTCCAGGATCGCCGCCACGTCCGCCAGGACCTTCGAGCCCAACTCGCCGTCCACCAAGCGGTGGTCGAAGGACAGGGCCAGCGTGGTGACCTGCCTCGGCTTGACCTTGCCCTTGTGAACCCACGGCTGGAGCTTGATCGCGCCGATCGCGAGGATCGCGGACTCGCCGGGGTTGAGGATCGGCGTGCCGGTGTCGACGCCGAAGACGCCGACGTTGGTGATGGTGATCGTGCCACCCTGCATCGCCGACGGGGACGTCTTGCCCTCGCGGGCCGTGGCGACCAACTCGCCGAGGGCAGCGGACAGTTGCGGGAGGGTCTTGTCGTGCGCGTCCTTGATGTTCGGCACGATCAGGCCGCGCGGCGTGGCCGCCGCGATGCCCAGGTTGACGTAGTGCTTGACCACGATCTCCTGGTTGGCCTCGTCCCAGGACGCGTTGATGTCCGGGTTGCGCCTGATCGCCACCAGAAGTGCCTTGGAGATGAGGAGGAGGGGGTTCACGCGGAGGTCCGCGAACTCCTTGTCCTGCTTCAGCTCCTCGACCAGCTTCATGGTGCGGGTGACGTCGACCGTCACGAACTCCGTGACATGCGGAGCCGTGAACGCCGAGCCGACCATCGCCGCCGCCGTCGCCTTGCGGACGCCCTTGACCGGGATGCGGGTCTCGCGGGCGGTGTCGTACGTGGGCGCGGCGGCCGCGGGTGCCGCTGCCGGCGTCGGCGCCACCGGCTCGGGAGCCGTCACCGGGGCCACCGCCGCGTGGATGTCCTCGCGCGTGATGATGCCGTCCGGGCCGGTCGGGGTGACCGTCGCCAGGTCGACGCCGAGGTCCTTGGCCAGTTTGCGCACCGGAGGCTTGGCGAGGGGGCGCTGCTGGACAGGGGTGGCCGCCGGCGCCGGAGTGACCGGCGCGCTGTGGCCGTTCAGCTCGGACTGCAGGGCCGCCGAGGCCTGCTGAACCGGGGCCTCCTGGCCCTTGCGCGGGCGGCGCTTGGTGGAGGACGCGGCCACGCCGTAGCCCACGAGCACCGGCTGGCGGCCCTGCGGCTGCGGCTCCTCCGCCGGCTCGGCGGGCGCCTCGGGCGCCGGTGCCGCGCCGCCGCCCACGTCCACCGCGATGATCGACGTGCCGACGTCGACCGTGGTGCCCTCGGGGAAGTGCAGCTCGCGGACCACGCCGTCGTACGGGATGGGCAGCTCGACGGCCGCCTTCGCCGTCTCGACCTCGCACACCACCTGGCCGTCGGTGACCGTGTCGCCGGGCTGGACGTACCACTTGAGGATCTCGGCCTCGGTCAGGCCCTCGCCCACGTCGGGCATCTTGAACTCGCGCACGGACGCTTCCGTCATCGTCGTCACGACCCTCTCCTCAGTACGCCAGCGAGCGGTCGACGGCGTCGAGCACACGGTCCAGGCCCGGTAGGTACTCCTCCTCCAGGCGGGCCGGCGGATAGGGGGCGTGGTAGCCGCCGACCCTGAGCACCGGGGCCTCCAGGTGGTAGAAGCAGCGCTCGGTGATCCGGGCGGCGATCTCCGCGCCGGAGCCGAAGAACACCGGCGCCTCGTGGACGACGACCAGGCGGCGGGTCTTCTCGACGGACGCCTGGATGGAGTCGAAGTCGAGGGGGGACACCGAGCGCAGGTCGAGGACCTCCAGCGACTTGCCCTCCTCGGCGGCCGCCTCCGCGACCTCGTGGCAGAGCTTCACCACCGGGCCGTACGCGGCGAGCGTCAGGTCGGTGCCCTCGCGGGTGACCTGCGCCTTGTGCAGCGGGCCGGGGATCGCCTCCGTGCTGACCTCGCCCTTGTCCCAGTAGCGCCGCTTGGGCTCGAAGAAGATCACCGGGTCGTCGCTCTGGATGGCCTGCTGCATCATCCAGTAGGCGTCCGAGGCGTTGGACGGAGAGACGATCTTCAGGCCCGCCACGTGCGCGAAGAGCGCCTCGGGGGACTCCGAGTGGTGTTCGACCGCGCCGATGCCGCCGCCGTAGGGGATGCGGACGACGACCGGGAGCTTGACCTTGCCGAGCGAGCGCGCGTGCATCTTCGCGAGCTGCGTGACGATCTGGTCGTACGCCGGGAAGACGAAGCCGTCGAACTGGATTTCGACGACGGGGCGGTAGCCACGCAGGGCCAGACCGATCGCCGTGCCGACGATGCCGGACTCGGCGAGCGGGGTGTCGATGACGCGGCTCTCGCCGAAGTCCTTCTGCAGTCCGTCGGTCACGCGGAACACGCCGCCGAGCTTGCCGACGTCCTCGCCCATGATGAGGACCTTCGGGTCGGCCTCCAGGGCGCGGCGCAGCGACTCGTTGATCGCCTTGGCCAGAGCCATCTTCTCTGCCATGTTCAGACCCCCTCTACGTCCGCGAACGACGCCTGGTAGGCGGCGAACTGGGCTCGCTCCTCGTCGACGAGCGCGTGCCCGTCCGCGTACACGTTCTCGAAGATGGCGAATCGGTCCGGGTCCGGCATGGCTCGGACCGCTTCGCGTACTCGCCTGCCCAACGCCTCGCTCTCCGCCTCCAGTTCCGCGAAGAATCCCTCGTCCGCGTGGTTTGCGGCCTCCAGATAGCGGCGAAGGCGCAGGATCGGGTCCTTCGCCTCCCAGGCGGCGCGCTCGTCGTCGTGCCGGTAGCGGGTGGGGTCGTCGGAGGTGGTGTGCGCGCCCATGCGGTAGGTGTACGCCTCGACCAGCGTCGGTCCCTCGCCGCTGCGGGCGCGCTCCAGTGCCCACTTGGTGACCGCCAGGCAGGCCAGTACGTCGTTGCCGTCGACGCGGACGCCCGGGAAGCCGTAGCCGCGGGCGCGCTGGTAGAGCGGCACGCGGGTCTGCTTCTCGGTGGGCTCGGAGATCGCCCACTGGTTGTTCTGGCAGAAGAACACCACGGGGGCGTTGTAGACCGCGGAGAAGGTGAACGATTCGGCCACGTCGCCCTGGCTGGAGGCACCGTCGCCGAAGTAGGCGATGACCGCCGAGTCCGCGCCGTCCTTGGCGACGCCCATCGCGTAGCCGGTGGCGTGCAGCGTCTGGGAGCCGATGACGATCGTGTAGAGCTGGAAGTTGTTGCTGTTGGGGTCCCAGCCGCCATTGTTCACGCCGCGGAACATGCCGAGCAGGTTGGTCGGGTCGACGCCGCGGCACCAGGCAACGCCGTGCTCACGGTAGGTCGGGAAGACATAGTCGTCCTCGCGGGTGGCCCGGCCGGAGCCGATCTGGGCGGCCTCCTGGCCGAGCAGCGACGCCCACAGGCCGAGCTCGCCCTGGCGCTGCAGGGAGGTGGCCTCGGCGTCGAAGCGGCGGGTGAGCACCATGTCGCGATAGAGGCCGCGGAGCTCTTCGGGGGTGATACCGGCGACGTACTGGTCGTACTCGGCGTTCTTGACGCGCTCGCCCTCGGGCGTCAGCAGCTGCACGAGTTCGGGGTCGGTGTCCTGGGCGGTGTTGCGAGTGGTGCGCTTGGTGCCGGCCTTGCCTCCGGCGCTGCGTCGCGGCTTGCGCGCGGCAGTGCTCTCCACGGTCACGTGTGCTCCTCCGTCGGTCCGGCCCCCGGGATTGCCGGGAAGGCCAGTGCGGCTCACCTGGTCCGATCCCGTGCACGGGGTGGGTGCCACTCGGCCGGAACAGGCGTGACAGGTGCCCCGGCGAGCGCCCTGCCACAGTCACGTTACCCAGAGCTCCACATTTCTGTGAAACCCCTCCTGACCTGCGTTTTTGCTTGGAAATCCAAGTAAATCGAAAAGCCTGGAAGGGAGCCCTGGTCACAGCCTTGCAGGGGGCCGGAACACCGGCACGTTATCCCGCTCACCCAGGTCACGGGAAGAGTCGGTGTGTGAGTCTGACTTCGCGCCCGGTGACCGAAAAATCCGGTTGGCGCTCGGAACTCGGTATGCAGAGGCGCTCACAGGCTGCCGCATATGTGGCACGAATGCAGGCCGAGAATCAGTGATCGCATTTATGGCCACTCTTGTGACCGAAAGCGACCATCGGCGACTTCCTGTGACAACGCCCAGCTCACGCGCCCGGCACGTGCCCTAGCATCTGGCGCGTGCCGCGCCCTTGTGTACCACCCCCCGTGCCCCATGCGCCCCCGCTGAGCGCCCTCCTGCGCCAGTACGCCGCCGGCTCCGCCCTCACCTGCGACCCCGTCGACCAGGGCCTGCTCAACCGGGGCTACCGGCTCTGCACCACCCGCGGCCGCTACTTCCTCAAGCACCACTTCGACCCGGACACCGCCGACCCCGCCGCCATCGAACGCCGGCACCGGGCCACCCAGCGGCTGGCCGACCTCGGCGTCCCGGTGGCCCCTCCGCTGACCGGGCGGGACGGCCGTACGGTCGCGGTGGTCGGCGGGCACGCGTACGCCCTGCACCCGTGGATCGACGGCCGGCACCGGCACGGCGGGCAGCTCAGCACGGGGCAGTGCGCGCGCCTGGGGGCGCTGCTGGGCGCCGTCCACGCGACCCTGGAGCGCGTAATGCCGCCCAAGGGGCGCACGCCCCCCGCCACCAGCCCTCACCCCGTGGAGAGCGCCGACCCCGCTGCCACCTTCGACCTGATCGACGACCTCCTCGCGCGCGTACGCCGCCATCGCCCCGCCGACTCCTTCGACGAACTGGCCCGCCACCGCCTCCTGGAACGGCGCGCCCTACTGGAGCGGCACGCGGACCGGCGTCCCCCGCGCGGCGGCTCGGTGGGCTGGGTGCACGGCGACTTCCACCCGTTCAACCTGCTCTACCAGGGGGACGCGCCGGCCGCGATCGTCGACTGGGACCGGCTCGGCGTACAGCCCCGCGCGGAGGAGACCGTCCGCGCCGCCGCGATCTTCTTCGTACGGCCCGTCGGGACCCTCGACCTGCCGAAGGTGCGGGCGTACGCGCGCGCGTACCGGCGGGCGGCCGGGGCCACGCCCTCGGAGCTCGCCGCGGCCGTGCACCGCGTGTGGTGGGAGCGCCTGAACGACTTCTGGATGCTCCGCTGGCACTACGAACGCGGCGACACCCGCGCCGACCCCCAGTTCCCGGCCGCCTCGGCACTGGCCGTGTGGTGGACGCGGGAGTACGACGCGGTGTGCGGGGCGTTCGTGGACTGAGCCGGCGATCCCGGCTCAGCCGCCGGTGCTCCCGGTAACGCCTTCGATCGTTCCGCCCGTCGGCTCCACGTCGTCCGTCGGCTCCGGGTCCGTCGGCTGCGTGTCCGTCGGCGCGGTTTGCGTGGGCTCGGTGTCCGTCGGCTGCGTGTCGGTGGGCTGCGTGTCCGTCGGCTCGTCGGTCGGGGTGTACGAGTCCGTGTACGACGGGGTGTACGACGGCGTGTAGTCACCCCAGTCCGAGCCGGAGTTGCCGCTGTTCTCGGTGGACGTGTCCGAGGACTCCTCGGCCGTCGGGTCGCTCGGCGACTCGCTGGGCGTCTCGTCCCCGGTGGTCTGCGAGCTGGTCGGCGTCGTCGTGGGGTCGGTGCCGCCCCCGCCGTTGCCGCCGTTGTTCAGGGCCAGCGCGACACCGGCCGCGATGGCGATCACCGCGAGCACGGCGAGGATCCACAGCTTGCCGCGGCCGCTGCCCTTGTTGCCGTGCCCCTCGAAACCGCCGTCGTCGCGGCCGTCGTAGCCGGGGATGATCGGCTGCGGGATCTGTGCGGTGCCCTCGGCCGAGTTGGGCAGCACGGCCGTGCCCGCCATGCCCATCGGCGGGGTCTTACCGGCGTCGTGCGCGGTGACGGGGCCGGTGTTCCAGGTGCCGGTGTGGGCGCCCTGGTCGTACAGCATCTGCAGGCCGTACTGGACCAGCCCGCGCATCTCCTCGGCGGTCTGGAAGCGGTCGTCGGGCTCCTTGGCGAGCGAGCGCATGACGAGGCCGTCCAGCTCCGGCGGCGAGCCCTCGTAGATCTCGGACGGCGCGGTGGGGATGTCCTGGACGTGCTGGTAGACCACCGACAGCGGGGTCTCGCCGACGAACGGCGGGCGCAGCGCCAGGAGTTCGTACAGCAGACAGCCCGTCGCGTACAGGTCGGAGCGGTGGTCGACGGCCTTGCCGAGCGCCTGCTCCGGGGAGAGGTACTGGGGGGTGCCCATGACCATGCCGGTCTGCGTCATCGTCGTGGACGCCCCGTGCAGGGCGCGGGCGATGCCGAAGTCCATCACCTTGACGGCGCCGTTGTGCGTGATGATGACGTTCGCCGGCTTGATGTCGCGGTGCACGATGCCGTGCTGGTGCGAGTAGGCGAGCGCCTCCAGGACGCCGGAGACGATGATCAGGGCCTGCTCCGGGCCGGGCGCCTCGGCGTTGTGCAGCAGATCGCGGATGGTGCGGCCCTCGACCAGCTCCATCACGATGTACGGCACCGACTGGCCGCCCACGAAGTCCTCGCCGGAGTCGTACACGGCGACGATCGCGTGGTGGTTGAGGCCGGCCACCGACTGGGCCTCGCGCGTGAAGCGGGCCTTGGACACCGGGTCCTCGGCGAGGTCGGAGCGCAGCAGCTTGACCGCCACGGTGCGCCCGAGGCGCACGTCCTCGGCCGCGAACACCTCGGCCATGCCGCCCCGGCCGAGTCTGCGGGTCAGCCGGTACCGGCCGTCCCCGACAAGCCCTCCATTACCCCACATTTCCGGCGCATCTGACATCCCGCCGCCAGTCGCCTCGGGGTCGGACGGGCCCTGAGCGCGCTGCTGCTGTGCCATCAGTCCTCGCCGTCGTTTCTGCCCGCGGTGCGCGCGGTGTTGTTACGGTCTCCGTCGGCCACGCTACAGCCTTCGGGCAAGCCGCCGGTCCGAGATGGATACCGGGACCGGTCCGGGACGGACGGGCCGTCGAACCGGTCATGAAACCCCTGTGCCGTCGCGTCGTGCAAATCCTGTGTACCGGCCGCACGGCCGCTGTAACGCTTCCGCGACGCTTCTTTCGCGTACGGTCACGGAACGGGCACCGAGCTTGACGTGTCAGTGCCCTGGGGCAGACTTGGCCGGGAATAGCACTTTCGATCAACGGCGCCTGAAGGCCCACGGGGGATACGGAACATGAGCCAGGACGGCGCACAGGGCCGGTACGCGGGGCGGGCGCTCGCCGGCGGCCGGTATCAGCTGCGTGACTTGCTCGGCCAGGGCGGCATGGCCTCGGTGCACCTCGCTTACGACGCCGTACTCGACCGCCAGGTCGCGATCAAGACACTGCACACCGAACTGGGCCGCGAACAGGCGTTCCGCGAGCGCTTCCGCCGCGAGGCGCAGGCAGTGGCGAAGCTCACGCACACCAACATCGTCTCGGTCTTCGACACCGGCGAGGACGACGTCGACGGCATGACGACGCCGTACATCGTCATGGAGTACGTCGAGGGCCGCCCGCTCGGCTCGGTGCTCGACGAGGACCTGCGGCAGTACGGCGCGATGCCCGCCGACAAGGCGCTGAAGGTCACCGCCGACGTCCTCGCGGCGCTGGAGATCAGCCACGAGATGGGCCTGGTGCACCGGGACATCAAGCCGGGCAACGTGATGGTGACCAAGCGCGGCGTGGTCAAGGTCATGGACTTCGGCATCGCCCGCGCCATGCAGTCCGGTGTCACGTCGATGACGCAGACCGGCATGGTCGTCGGCACCCCGCAGTACCTCTCGCCGGAGCAGGCGCTCGGCCGGGGCGTGGACGCGCGTTCCGACCTGTACTCGGTCGGCATCATGCTGTTCCAACTGGTCACCGGGCGGCTCCCGTTCGACGCCGACTCGCCGCTGGCCATCGCGTACGCGCACGTGCAGGAGGAACCGCCGGTTCCGTCCTCGATCAACCGCGCGCTGCCGCCGGCCGTGGACGCGCTGATCGCCCGCGCGCTGAGGAAGAACCCCAACGAGCGTTTCCCGACGGCCGAGTCCATGCGTGACGAGTGCCTGCGCGTGGCGGCGTCCTTCCAGGCGGCCCCGCCGAGCATCGTGCCGGGCACGCCGACGCAGAGCGGTTCGGGCGTCGGCTCGGCGGTCTTCCCGCCGGTCGACCAGGCGACCCCGGCGCCGCCCCAGAGCAACGTACAGACGCCGTACCAGCCGCACCCGACGCCGAACCCGAACCCGTACGGCACGCCGACGCCCTCCCCGGCGTACGGCTATCCGCAGCAGGGCGGCTACCAGACGCCGCACGCCGCGTACGGGCAGCAGCCGACGCCGAGCACGCCGCCGCCGTACAACATCACGCCGCAGACGCCGGCGCCCACAAGCGGCGGCAAGGGCAACCGGCCGGTGATCATCGGCTCGATCGTCGTGGCCCTGGTCGCGGTCGGCGGTCTCGTCGCGGCTCTCACGCTGAACGGCGGCGACGGCGGCAACACCGGCGGGGGCGGCGGGGCGAGTGCCTCGGCCTCGTCGTCGGCGACCGAGGCTCCGGGCTACCGAGGGCCGGACACGACGAAGACGATCGACAAGGAGGAGTGCACGGAGCCGGAGGAGTCGTACAACGACCCCAAGAAGATCCGGATCCCGGACTTCCAGTTCAAGAACATCTCGTCGGTCAGGGAGTGCCTCCAGGCCGCTGGCTGGCAGCTGAAGACCAAGGACGTCGACGAGAACACCTACGGCGACGGCACGGTCATGAACCAGTTCCCGTCCGCGGGCACGGATGTGGACCCGGAGGACATGCCGGAGATCCTGCTCGAGGTGTCGACGGGGAATCCGCCTTACTGAGCCACTGCCCGAGTCACGAGAAAGGGCCCGGCGTGCGCCGGGCCCTTCGCGGTGTCCTTACAGGTACGGTCCGCCCGAGCGACCGCCCGTGCGGGGGTCGTCGCCCTCCTGGGTGATGCCCGGCGGCAGGGCGCGGCGCATCTGCTCCAACTGGGCCCGCGCGGCCATCTGCTGGGCGAACAGCGTGGTCTGGATCCCGTGGAAGAGCCCCTCCAGCCAGCCGACCAACTGGGCCTGCGCGATCCGCAGTTCGGCGTCGCTGGGGGTGGCCTCGTCGGTGAACGGCAGGGAGAGCCGCTCCAGCTCCTCCACGAGCTCCGGCGCCAGGCCGTCCTCCAGCTCCTTCACCGAGCTCGCGTGGATCTCCTTGAGCCGGACCCGGCTGGCCTCGTCGAGAGGAGCCGCCCGCACCTCCTCCAGGAGCTGCTTGATCATGCTGCCGATCCGCATCACCTTGGCCGGCTGCTCTACCTGCTCGGTCACCGGGGTCTCGTGGGAGTCGTCGTCCCCACCGCCACCGCCGCCGAGTGCCATGCCGTCCTGGCCCACGACCAGGATCCGCTGGGCGTTCTCCGACGACCGTTCGTTCCTCGGCATCTCCATGCCGTCATTGTCTCGCACACCTCCACCCCACCATCGAGGCGCCCCCCGTGCAGGGTGATCCACCGATTACGACCACTTGGCGGCGCCCGGAATGCCGTAATCGTCAACGGATGTGAGGCTTGTGTCGTCGATTGTGGCGACCTGTTTCCGGGAGGGGGTCACGGACGTGACTCCAAGGCGGCGCGTGAAGCGTGCGGCGCGGGTGGTGGTGCTGGGCGTGGCGCTGAGCACCGTCGTGCTCGGGTGCGGGGCTGTGACGTCGTACGAGGCTGAGGACCCGTCGTACGACCAGAAGGCGGCGTGGTACGCGAAGGTGCCGCCCGCGAGCGGCGAACCCTCCGGCTCCGGCTCGACCTCCGCCTCTCCCGATCCGAGCTGGGCCGGGAGCCGGGCCGGGGAGGGGCGGATGCGGCCGGGGCGGCCGGAGGAGCCGTGGCCCGGGACGGCGACGGCGCGCCCGAGCGGGACCGGCGCCGCCGACGACGTGGCCGCGTCGCCGTCGGCGTCCGATCCCGGGGTGGCCGCCCGCGAGGACGAGGACGAGCAGCAGGCCGTTCCGGACTCCGACATGTCCGAACCGGTGCTGCGGATCCTGCCGCTGGGCAGTGGGCTGGTGCTCATCGGCCTCGGCCTCGGGCTCGCCTTCGTGGCGCTGCGGGTGCGCCGGGCGCAGGGGTGAGGTCGCTCCCCTTGGGGTCCCCTTCGTTACGCGGTGACCAGCAGGACCTTCCCCACATGGCCGCTCTCCTCCAGCAGGCGGTGGGCGTCCGGGGCGTCCGGCATGGGCAGCTCGCGGTCGATCACCGGTCGGACGTGACCGGCGTCGAGCAGCGGCCAGACGTGCTCGCGTGCGGCGGCGACGATGGCCGCCTTCTCGTCGAGCGGGCGGGCGCGCAGCGAGGTCGCGCTGATCGCGGCGCGCTTGCTGAGCAGGCTGCCGATGTTCAGCTCGCCCTTGACGCCGCCCTGCATGCCGATGATCGCCAGTCGGCCGTTGACGGCGAGGGCCTGGACGTTGCGGTCGAGGTACTTGGCGCCCATGTTGTCGAGGATGACGTCCGCGCCCGAGCCGGCCGTGGCCTGCCTGATCTCCTCGACGAAGTCCTGCTCCCGGTAGTTGATCAGGATGTCGGCGCCCAGTTCGGCGCAGCGCTCCAGCTTCTCCTTGGTGCCCGCGGTGACGGCGACCTTGGCGCCGACCGCCTTGGCGAGCTGGATCGCCATGGTGCCGATGCCGCTGGAGCCGCCGTGCACGAGCAGGGTCTCGCCGGGGCGCAGGTGGGCGACCATGAAGACGTTCGACCAGACCGTGCAGGTGACCTCGGGCAGCGCCGCGGCCTGCCGGACGTCGAGGCCGCGCGGCACGGGCAGCAGCTGGCCGGCCGGAACGGCGACCTTCTCGGCGTAGCCGCCACCGGAGAGCAGCGCGCACACCTCGTCGCCCACGGCCCAGCCGGCGACGCCGGCGCCGAGCGCGGCGATCCGTCCGGAGCATTCCAGGCCGGGGTAGGGGGAAGCGCCGGGCGGCGGGTTGTAGAAGCCCTGTCGCTGCAGGATGTCCGCCCGGTTCACCGCGCTGGCCGCCACCTCGACCAGCACCTCGCCCTCCCCGGCGACCGGATCAGGGACCTCGTCCCACACCAGCGCCTCGGGCCCACCAGGTTCGGGAATCGTGATCGCATGCATAAGGCGGACGCTACTCCTGTCAGGCCCGGGCCGACCCGGCCACACGGGGCCCTCCATCCCCCTCGGGCGTTGGACGGGGGTCTCCCAGGAAAACTCTGTGCGTCGGCGATGAGTTTGCGCCACGGTGGGGGTCTCCCCATGCGTAATCGAAGTACGCGGAAGGACATCACACATGAGCCAGCAGACGCCCGGTCTGGCCATCGAGACCGCGGGCCTGGTGAAGACGTTCGGCGAGACAAGGGCCGTGGACGGCGTCGACCTGGCCGTGCCCACCGGCACGGTGTACGGCGTCCTCGGGCCGAACGGCGCCGGGAAGACCACCACCGTGAAGATGCTCGCCACCCTGCTCAGGCCGGACGGCGGTGAGGCCCACGTCTTCGGCCACGACGTCGTCCGGGAGGCGGACGAGGTACGTGGCCGGGTCAGCCTGACCGGGCAGTACGCGTCCGTGGACGAGGACCTGACCGGCACCGAGAACCTGGTCCTGCTCGGTCGCCTCCTCGGCCACCACAAGAAGGCCGCGCGGGAGCGCGCCGCCCAGCTGCTGGAGGCCTTCGGACTGACCGAGGCGGCCGGAAAGCAGGTCAAGAACTACTCCGGCGGCATGCGGCGCCGTATCGACATCGCCGCGTCCATCCTGAACACGCCGGACCTGTTGTTCCTGGACGAGCCGACCACCGGACTCGACCCGCGCAGCCGCAACCAGGTGTGGGACATCGTCCGCGCGGTCGTCAGCCAGGGCACGACCGTGCTGCTGACCACGCAGTATCTGGACGAGGCCGACCAGCTGGCCTCCCGGATCGCCGTCATCGACCGCGGCAAGGTGATCGCCGAGGGCACCAAGGGCGAGCTGAAGGCGTCCGTCGGCGCCGGCTCCGTCCATCTGCGGTTGCGCGACGCGGAGCAGCGGCCGGAGGCCTCGCGGGTGCTGCGGCAGGTGCTCCAGGCGGACGTACAGCTGGAACCGGACCCGGTGGCGCTGACCGCCCGCGTCGGGGCGGGCGCCTCGAACGGCCAGGGCGCCGCCGAGCAGGCCGCCATGGCACTCGCCGAGCTCGCCCGCGTCGGCGTCGTCGTCGACAACTTCTCGCTGGGCCAGCCGAGCCTGGACGAGGTCTTCCTCGCCCTCACCGGACACGACACCAAGGCGCACGACGAGCCGCAGGCACACGACGCGAAGGACGGGGCAGCCGCATGAGCACCGCGACCACCACCGAGACCAAGGAACTGGCCCCCGTCAGCACCGAGTCGCTGGCCGCGCTGCTCGTCGCCAAGGAGCGGCCGCCGCGGCCGAGCGCCCTGTCGGCGTCGCTGACGTTCGGCTGGCGGGCGATCCTGAAGATCAAGCACGTCCCGGAGCAGCTCTTCGACGTCACCGCCTTCCCGATCATGATGGTGCTGATGTACACCTACCTGTTCGGCGGGGCGCTGGCCGGTTCGCCGAAGGAGTACATCCAGTTCCTGCTGCCGGGCATCCTGGTGATGTCGGTCGTGATGATCACGATGTACACGGGTGTCTCGGTCAACACGGACATCGAGAAGGGCGTCTTCGACCGCTTCCGCAGCCTGCCGATCTGGCGGCCGTCGACGATGGTCGGCTATCTGCTCGGAGACGCCCTGCGCTACACCATCGCGTCCGTGGTGATGCTGACCGTCGGCATGATCCTCGGCTACCGGCCGGACGGCGGGGTCGGCGGTGTGCTCGCCGGGATCGTGCTGCTGGTGGTGTTCTCGTTCGCGTTCTCGTGGATCTGGACCATGTTCGGGCTGATGCTGCGCACCGAGAAGTCGGTGATGGGCGTCAGCATGATGGTGATCTTCCCGCTGACCTTCCTGTCCAACGTCTTCGTCGACCCGCGCACCATGCCGGGCTGGCTCCAGGCGTTCGTCAACAACAGCCCGGTCACCCATCTGGCCTCGGCGGTGCGGGAGCTGATGGCCGGTCAGTGGCCCGCCGACGAGATCGCCTGGTCACTGGGCTGGGCGGGCCTGTTCGTGCTGGTCTTCGGGCCGATCACGATGCGGCTGTACAACCGCAAGTAGCCCGGACGTGATCCGGCTCAGCGCTGTGGGCCGCGCCCGTTCTGGGGTGCGGCCCGCGGCACGATGGTGATCACCCGGTCCGTCAGCTCCAGCGTCCGGACGGCCGGATCGTCGTAGTGCAGCACCCGGTGCCCGCGTACGACGCTGATCACCAGGTCGTCCGTCTCGCGCGGGCTCCGGCCCACCTCCGCCTTGGTCACCGGCCGGTCGATCACGTCGAGCCCGCTGCCCTGGCGGATGAGGTCCTCCATGACCAGCCCGGCAGCGGGGCTGAGCACGGACAGGCCCAGTAGCCGCCCGGCCGCGCCCGCGCTGGTGATGACCTCGTCGGCGCCGGACTGCTGCAACAGCGGCGCGTTCTCCTCCTCGCGCACCGCCGCCACGATCGTCGCGCCACGGTTGAGCTGCCGGGCGGTCAGCGCCACCAGGACGGCCGTGTCGTCACGCTGGGTCGCGATGATGATCTTCTTCGCCCGTTGCACCTCGGCCCGCTTCAGTACGTCGCTGCGGGTCGCGTCCCCGAGCACGGCGGCGTAGCCCTCGGCCGTCGCGGCGTCGACCGCCTTGGAGCTCGGGTCGATCACGACGACCTGGTCCTTCTTCACCCCTGTGGCACAGACGGCGTGGGTCGCGGCCCGCCCCTTCGTACCGAAGCCGACGACGACAGTGTGGTCGCGCAAGGAGGACCTCCAGCAGGGTGTGCGGCCATCGGACCGGGTACGGCGCCCGGACGTCGAGTCCGACGCTACCCAGCGCGTCGGCGCGCGCCCACCCCGGTCGGCGTGTCGGGCCGGGGGGCACGGCGACCGCGCCGGACCCCGTGCGGAACGATGGAGTCGACAGTCCGTACCGACGCCGCAGGGGGCCAGCGATGAAGGACGACGAGCATCCATCCGCGCAGGGGGTGAGGGCCGCACTGCTGCGGTCCCTGTGGAGCCGCTCGCGCAAGGAGGCCCGCGCCGACGCCGAGGCGGGCCGCGCCATCACGATGCCGGTGCTGAACGTCGTACCGCCGCTCCAGCAGGTGCTCAAGCGCCTGACCATGGCACTGCTGGTGCTGGTCGTCACGATCCTGATCGTGTACGTCGACAGCGAGGGCTACACCGACAACTCCGACGGCAGGGTAGATCTGCTCGACGCCGCGTACTACGCCACCGTCACCCTCTCCACCACCGGCTACGGCGACATCACGCCGGTCAGCGAGGCCGCCCGGCTGACCAACATCTTCGTCATCACACCGCTGCGCGTGCTGTTCCTGATCATCCTGGTCGGTACGACCCTGGAGGTGCTCACCGAGCGCACCCGCCAGCAGGTCCGCATCCACCGCTGGCGTGCCCGCACACGGGATCACATCGTGGTCATCGGATACGGCACCAAGGGGCGGCACGCGGTGCAGACCCTGGTCGGTCAGGGCATCGGCAAGGACCGGATCGTCGTCGTGGACGCCCAGCGCAAGTCGGCCGAGGCGGCCGGTGACGACGGCCTGGTGGCGGTGACCGGTGACGCCACCCGCTCGGAGACCCTGCTCAAGGCCGAACTCCACCGCGCCACCCGCGTGATCATCGCCCCGCAGCGCGACGAGACGGCCACTCTGATCACCCTCACCGCGCGCCAGCTGAACAAGCACGCCACGATCGTCGCCGCCGTCCGCGAGGACGAGAACGTGCCGCTGCTCAAGCAGAGCGGCGCGGACACCGTCGTGACCAGCTCCAGCTCGGCCGGCCGGCTGCTCGGCACCTTCATGGCCAGCCCGCCCGTGGCCCGGACGCTGGAGGACCTCATGACCCTCGGCAGCGGTATGGACCTCATCGAGCGTTCGGTCACCCCGGACGAGGTGGGCCGGACCCCCCGGGAGTGCGCGGACCTCGTGGTGGCGGTCGTGCGGGACAAGAAGATGCTGGACTACGCCGACGGGTGGCGAACGGAGCTGCGGGCGGGGGACCGGGTCATCGCGGTCAGTCGGCCGGTCACCACCTGACGGGGGCTTCCGGGAGCGGCTGACGGGCGACTACGGTGCGTCGTCGATGTTTCACGTGAAACACACCCCGAGTTTCACGTGAAACACACCCCGATCCCGGCCGCGGCCCACGGCAGGTCCAGGACCTCCGCCGCCTGACCGGGCCGTGCCCCGCCCGGCGGTACGACCGCGAGGGCGTCGGCGGCCGCTACGCCACGCAGCATGGCCGGACCGTTGTAGTGCAGCGGCACCGCGCGGTCGGCCCGCACCACGACGGGGATGAGCCGGGTGTCGTACGGATGGCCGTGCACCGCCTCCTGCAAGGGCAGCGCGTACGGCTCCTGCGCCGGGCGTGCCGCGAGCGTGCGCAGCAGGGGCTCGGCGAGGGTGAGGAGGCCGGAGACGGCGGCCAGGGGGTTGCCGGGCAGGCCGACGAGGTGCTGGTTCTCCTTGGTGCGGGCCAGCAGCATGGGGTGGCCCGGGCGCACCTTGACGCCGTTGACCAGCAGCTCCGCGCCGATACGGCGCAGGGTGGGGTGGACATGGTCGACGGGGCCGGAGGCGGTGCCGCCGGTGGTGACGACGAGGTCGGCGTCGCTGGCCGTGATCGCCTCGTGGAGGGCGTCGGCGTCGTCGCCGATGCGCCGCACGGTCGTGACCTCGGCGCCGAGCGCCCGCAGCCAGGGCGGCAGCATCGGGCCGAGGGCGTCACGGATCAGACCGTCGTGCGGGAGGCCCTCGGTGAGGAGTTCGTCGCCGAGCACCAGGACGTCGGCGCGGGGGCGGGGGACGGCCGTGAGGGTGTCGTACCCGGCGGCCGCGGCGAGGCCCAGCACGGCGGGGGTGACGAGAGTGCCGGGCGGCAGCAGCTGGTCGCCGCTGCGGCACTCCTGACCGCGCGGGCGGATGTCCTGGCCGTGGCTGACGTCGCGCGTGGCGTGCAGCCTGCCCCGGTCGTCCGTACGGCCGTGTTCGCTGCGCAGCACAGCGGTGGTGTCCGGCGGGATCCGGGCGCCGGTGGCGATCCGGACGGCCTCGCCGTCGTCCAGCCGCGCGTGCTCCGCGTGGCCCGCCAGCACGCCGTTGTCCCGTACGTCCCAGGGGCCGGGCCCGGCGACCGCCCAGCCGTCCATCGCCGAGGTGTCGAAGGAGGGGAGGTCGGTGAGAGCGGCGAGGGGGGCGGCCAGGGTGAGGCCGAGCGCGGAGTCGCGGGGGAGCGAGACGGGGGCGCGGCGGGCGCCGCCCCGGCCGGCTCGGGCGGCGATCTCACGGGCCTCGGGCCAGGGAGTGGCCTTGTGGTGGCGGTCCTGGGGGGTGCGGGGTTGGGGGTGGTGGGGAGTGGGTGCAGCGGCGGTGGGGGCGGGGTGGGGGCGTCTGCGTTGCCCCGGGCCGGGGGGTCGTCGTGGCGTGGGGCTGTGTCCTGGCGGCGGGTGCTGTCCTGGTGAGAGGCGTTGTCCCAGCCAGGGGCGTTGGCCCGGCCAGGGGCGTTGGCCCGGCCAGGGGCGTTGGCCCGGCCAGGGGCGTTGTTCCGGCCAGGGGCGTTGTTCCGGTCCTCCTTCACGAGTGCCAGTGCCTCCTCGACGTGCCGCTCCTCGACGTCCTCGACGTCCTCGACGTCCTCGCCGTCACGGATGCCGGGGGCGGTCATCCGGCGTCCGGGCGGGGCTCGGGGGTGGTCTTCGCGTCGGCGGCGCCTGCGGCGTCGGCGTCGGCGGCGTCCTCCTCCGCCCAGCGCAGCGCCAGCGCGGTGGCCTTGCGGGAGGCCTCGGCTACGGCTTCGGGGCCGCCGCCGGCCAGGGCCGCGGCGTAGCCGACGAGGAAGGTGGTCAACGGGGCCGCGGGGCGTGCCACCCCGTGGGCCGCGTCGCGAGCGAGGTCGAGCAGGACACCGGTGTCGACGTCGAGGTCGATGCCCAGCTCGTCCTTGACTGCGGAGATCCATTCATCCAACACGAGCCCATGCTCCCTGATACGTGCCCTGGCAGTGGCGATGTCGTCCCAGGTGTCGCAGTCGAAGGACGCGACGGGGTCGAGGACGCGGGTGAGGTTCAGTTCGGCGGTGAGGAGCCGCAGGGGCAGGCCGGTGAGCCCGCCGTGCTCGGCTCCGAGGTGCGCGAGCGTTTCACGCAGACGCGGTGCGCGGTAGGCGGCCACGAGTGGCTGGTCACGGCCGCCGGGGTCGGTGAGCAGCGCGCCGTCGGCCGGGCCCGCCTCCAGCTCGGCGAGCAGCCCCTTCACGGTGGGCTCGCCGAGGAAGGGCAGGTCCGCGGAGAGGACCACCACCCGGTCGGCGCCGGTCAGCGGCAGGCCCGCCGCGAGGGCGGCGAGCGGTCCGCCGCCGGGCGGGTCCTCGCGCGTCCACGTCACCGGCCGTGCCGTCGGCCTCGGGTCGGCCACGACGACGGTGGTCCAAGCGTCGGCGCAGGCGGCGAGCACCCGGTCCAGCAGCGGGCGTCCGCCCACGCGCACGCCGGGCTTGTCGGCCCCGCCGAGCCGCCGCGCGGCACCGCCGGCGAGCACGATCGCGTCGTAGCCGCCGACGTCGCCCGATGCGGGGCGTTGGATGTCGCTCACCCATTGAGTATGCGTGCCGCCCGCCGTCTCAGGGAACGTGGGCGGGCCGCCCGATCACAGCGTGCGCAGCAGCACCGCCGGCTGTTCCACACAGTCCGCGACATAACGCAGGAAGCCGCCCGCCGTGCCGCCGTCGCAGACCCGGTGGTCGAAGGTGAGCGAGAGCTGCACGACCTGCCGCACCGCCAGCTCGCCCTCGAAGACCCAGGGCTTGGGGACGATGCGGCCGACGCCGAGCATGGCCGCCTCGGGGTGGTTGATGATCGGCGTGGAGCCGTCGACGCCGAACACGCCGTAGTTGTTCAGCGTGAAGGTGCCGCCGGTCAGCTCCGCCGGGGTGAGCTTCCCGGCCCGGGCCGCCTCCGTGAGCCGGGCGAACTCGGCGGTCAGCCCCTCGGCATCCCGCGCGTGCGCGTCCCGGACGACCGGCACGACCAGTCCCCGCTCGGTCTGGGCGGCGAAGCCCAGGTGCACATGGTCCAGCTGGACGACCTCCCTGGCCGCCATGTCGACGGTGGAGTTCAGCTCGGGGAAGCGGGCGAGCGCGGCGGTGCAGATCCGGGCCAGCAGGGCGAGCAGGGCGATCTTGGGGCCGCCGGCCGCGTTCATCGCGGTGCGGGCCCGCATCAGCTCCGTCGCGTCGGCGTCCACCCAGCAGGTCGCGTCCGGGATCTCCCGCCTGCTGCGGGACAGCTTCTCGGCGACGGCTCCCCGGACGCCCTTCAGGGGAACGCGGGTGCCGGCGGTGAGGCCCGTCGAGGTGACCGGGGCGGGCGTCGGTGCGTGCGGCTCGGCCTGGGCCGGTGCGGCGGCCACACGTGCGCGCGGCTCGGCCTGCGCCGGTGCGGCGGCTCCCCGCGTGCGCGGCTCGGTCTGCGGCTGGGCGGAACGGCCCTGCGCGGCGGCGGCCCGCAGCGCGTACTCCACGTCCGCACGCAGGATCAGCCCGTCCGGCCCCGAGCCCGTCAGCTCCCGCAGATCCAGCCCGTTCTCCCGGGCGAGCCGCCGTACGAGGGGCGAGATCACCGGCACGGGGCCTTCGCCGCGGGTGCCGTCGCCGTTGGCGTGGCCGTCGACGGGTTCCGTCGGGGACACCGGGGCAGGAGCGGCCTGTGCCTGCGCTGCGACCGATGCCCTCGCAGGAGACATGGGCGCCTGGGGCCGCACCCGCCGGCGCCGCGCCGGGGCCGCACCCGTGCCGTAGCCCACGAGGACGTTGCCGGATCCTGTGTCGGAGCCGCCGCCGGTCCGCGCAGGATCCGAGCCGTTGGCCGAAGCAGCGCTGGAGCCCTCGACGGCAGCGGCGCCGGCAGCCGAGCCCGCACCCGTGCCCTGAGCCGCCCCGGAGCCCGACCCCAAACCCGTGCCCTGAGCCGCCCCGGCACCTGTGCCCGAACCCGCGTCCGTGCCCTCACCCGCGTCCTCGGAGGCCACCGCGCCCACCGCCACCGTCAGCAGCGGGGCCCCGACCGGGAGTTCCGTGCCCTCCTCGCCGAAGCGGGCCGTGACCACGCCGCCGTAGGGGCAGGGGACCTCGACCATCGCCTTGGCCGTCTCGACCTCGACGACCGGCTGGTCGACGGCGACGACGTCGCCGACCTGCACCAGCCAGCGCACGATCTCCGCCTCGGTGAGCCCTTCTCCGAGGTCGGGGAGCTTGAACTCCAGCACCTGTGCCATCAGCTCTCGGCCTCCCATTGCAGTCGCGCCACGGCGTCCAGGATGCGGTCGACGCCAGGGAGATGGTGCCTCTCCAGCATCGGCGGCGGGTAGGGGATGTCGAACCCGGCCACGCGCAGCACCGGCGCCTCCAGGTGGTGGAAGCAGCGCTCCGTGACCCGGGCCGCGATCTCCCCGCCCGGTCCGGCGAACCCGCCCGACTCATGGACGACGACCGCTCGCCCGGTCCGTCGTACCGAGGCACAGACCGTCTCGTCGTCGAACGGCACCAGGGAGCGCAGGTCGACCACTTCGAGGTCCCACCCTTCGGCCCGGGCCGCCTCGGCGGCTTCGAGGCAGACGGGTACCGACGGCCCGTACGTGATGAGCGTGGCGCTCCGACCGGAGCGCCGCACCACCGCGCGGCCAATGGGTTCAACGGTCTCGGGGGCCTCCGGGTTCCAGGCGTCCTTCGACCAGTACAGCCGCTTGGGCTCCAGGACGACGACCGGGTCGTCGGAGGCGATGGCGGCGCGCAGCAGGCCGTAGGCGTCGGCGACGGTCGCGGGCGTGACGACATGGAGCCCCGGAGTCGCCATGTAGTACGCCTCGGAGGAGTCGCTGTGGTGTTCGACGCCGCCGATGCCGCCGCCGTAGGGGACGCGGATGGTGATCGGCAGGGGCATCTTGCCGCGCGTGCGGTTGCGCATGCGCGCCACATGGCTGACGAGCTGCTCGAACGACGGGTAGGCGAACGCGTCGAACTGCATCTCGACGACCGGCCTGAGCCCGTACATCGCCATGCCGACGGCCGTGCCGAGGATGCCGGCCTCGGCGAGCGGGGTGTCCGTGCAGCGGTCCTCGCCGAACTCCTTGGCGAGCCCGTCGGTGACACGGAAGACGCCGCCCAGGGTGCCGACGTCCTCGCCCATCACGTGCACGGACGGGTCGGCGGCCATGGCGTCGCGCATCGCGCGGGTGAGGGCCTGGGCCATGGTGGCGGGCTTCACGGCGACCGTCGTCATCACAGGGCCCCTTCCTGCCCGGCCTCCAGCTCGGCCCGCAACAGGGCCTGCTGCTCGCGCAGTTGCGGGGTCGGCTCGGCGTAGACGTGGGCGAACAGGTCCATGGGGTCGAGTTCGGGGTCCTGGTTCAGGCGGGCGCGCAGGTCGGCGGCGAGTGCCTCGGCGTCCTCGCGCGCGGCCCGGGCACCGGCCTCGTCGAGCCAGCCCCGCTCGGTCAACTCCCGCTCCAGCAGTGCGATCGGGTCGTGGTCCCGCCAGGCGTCGACCTCGGAGTCCGCGCGGTAGCGCTTGTCGTCGTCCGCGTTCGTGTGCGCCTCCACGCGGTACGTCACCGCCTCCACGAGCGTCGGACCGCCCCCCGCGCGCGCGTGCCGTACGGCGTGGGCGAGGACCTCGTGCACGGCGGCGGCGTCGTTGCCGTCGACCAGGCGGCCCGGCATGCCGTACCCGACGGCCTTGTGGGCCAGGGAGGGCGCGGCGGTCTGCTTGGCGAGCGGGACGGAGATCGCGAAGCCGTTGTTCTGGACCAGGAAGACGACCGGGGCCTGCCATACGGCGGCGAAGTTCAGCGCCTCGTGGAAGTCGCCCTCACTGGTGCCGCCGTCACCGACGATCGCCAGCGCGACCACGTCGTCGCCCTTGAGGCGGGCGGCGTGCGCGAGGCCGACTGCGTGCGGGAGCTGGGTGGCGAGCGGGGTGCACAGGGGGGCGACGCGGTGGGCGTACGGGTCGTAGCCGGTGTGCCAGTCGCCGCGCAGCAGGGTGAGCGCCTCGACGGGGTCCACGCCCCGGACGACGGCGGCGAGGGTGTCGCGGTAGCTGGGGAAGAGCCAGTCGCGGTCCTTCAGGACCAGCGCGGCGGCGACCTCGCAGGCCTCCTGGCCGGTGCTGGACGGGTAGACGGCGAGGCGGCCCTGCTTGGTGAGAGCGGTGGCCTGCGCGTTGTACCGGCGGCCGCGTACCAGCTGGGCGTACAGCCGGCGCAGGAGTTCGGGGTCGGCCTTGGCAGCCGCCTCGGTGCCGAGCACGCGGTACGGAGCCGCGTCGGGCAGCAGCGGCGTGGGGTCGGTGCGGGGCTGCCAGGCGGGCGGCGGCGACGGTTTGTACGCGCCACGCTGCTCCATGACCGTCATGACGGCACCTCCTCGTGGGAGCGGCTTCGGGGAGGCGCGGCCTCTGTGATGCGCCTCACCTACCGATTGTTCGGTCGACGGCACATTTTGGCTACAGGCGACCCACGGCTGTGGACAAACGGTTCTCCACAGCCTGAGATGGACGCATTACGTCCATGGTAGAGAGGTGGGGGACATGGCATCTGAACAAATGGCCGAAGGGCCGGAGGCCGGCGCCACCCTGCCGCCGCCGCGTCCCCTCGACGCGATCGACCAGGACATCCTGCGGATGCTCCAGGCCGACGGCCGCGCGTCGATACGGTCCGTCGCCGAACGGGTCCATGTCTCGCGCGCCAACGCCTACGCGCGCATCAACCGGCTCGTCGAGGACGGCGTCATCCGCGGTTTCGGAGCCCGCGTCGACCACGAGCGCGCGGGTCAGGGGACGTCGGCGTACATCACCCTGAAGATCGTCCAGAACTCCTGGCGCACGGTGCGCGAGCAGCTCAGACAGCTGCCCGGCGCCTCGCACATCGCCCTCGTCGGGGGCGATTTCGACGTGCTGCTGCTGGTGCACACCTCCGACAACCGGGCGCTGCGCGAGGTGGTGCTCACCCGGCTCCAGGCGATCCCGGAGGTGCTCAGCACGCGCACGTTGCTGGTGTTCGAGGAGGAGGACCTGGAACCGCAGGGCTAGAGCGTGGCGTTCGGATCGTGCCGGGGTCGCTGGTCCTGGGTCAGCGGTCCTGCCGGAGCCCGCCGAACACCAACTGCGCCACCGCGTCGACCACTTCGCGCTCCCCCATGCCGCGCCCGTCGGGCCGGTACCACTCGACGATCGAGTTGATCATGCCGAAGACCAGCCGGGTGGCCAGCCGCACCTCCACGTCGCCGCGCACATCCCCGTCCGCGGCGGCGGCCTTCAGCAACTCGGCGACCCGGTGGTCGAAGTCGCGGCGCCGCTCCAGCGCCCACCGCTCGGTGTCCGTGTTGCCACGCACCCGCAGCAGCAACGTCACGTACGGGAGTTCGGCTATGAGGACCTCGACCATGCGCCGCACGACGTACTCCAGCCGCTCGACGGCACGCCCCACGCGCGCGGGCTCCTCGTCGAGGATCCCGAAGAGTTCGTCCAGCGCCCGGCTCACGGCCCGGCGCAGCAGCTCCTCCTTGCCCGTGACGTGGTGGTAGATCGACGACTTGGAGATGCCGGCGGCCTTGGACAGGTGCTCCATGGAGGTGCCGTCGTAGCCGCGCTCGTTGAAGACCTGTACGGCGACCGACAGCAGCGTCTCCGGGGTGTACGTGTCGCGCTTGGCAGTGGTCATGACGTGCTGCCCTCCCGCTTGTCGGAGGCGTACGCGTGGCGGTAGAGCGCGAGGGACGGCGCGTAGCGCCCGGAGGGGTCGCGCAGGTGCAGGTCGTCGAGGAGGGCGTACGCCCAGTTGCGGCCCAGGCGGCGGCTCCATTCGAAGGGGCCGAGCGGGTAGTTGACGCCCAGCCGCATCGCGGTGTCGATGTCCTCCTCGGTGGCGACGCCCTTGGCTACGGCGTCGTACGCGAGGTCGAGGATCCGCGCGACGGTGCGGGCGACGATCATGCCGGGCACGTCGCCGATGACGCTGACCTTCTTGCCGAGTGCCTGGAACAGGCCGGTGGCCTCGCTGAGGGTCTGCGGGGAGGTGTCCTGGGATGCGGACAGGGCGATGCGGGTGGCCCGCCGGTAGTCGAGGGCGAGGTCGAAGTAGACGACGTCCCGGAACTCCACCGAGGTCTGGCCGTCGGCGAGCGCCAGCTGGCCGCCGCTGGGCAGCACCAGCCGTGTGCCGTGGTCCTCGTCCTCCTCGCGGACCTGGATGCCCGCCTCGCGGATCAGCGCCAGCAGCTCGGACGCGGGGCCCAGGTCGCCCTCGGCGACGACGTAGGCGGGCGGCTGGACGGTTTCCGCGGTGTGCGGCTCGGCGCGCTCGGCGTCGTCCCGGTAGTCGTACCAGCCCTGGCCGGACTTGCGGCCGAGCCGGCCGGACTCCACCAGGCGGCGCTGGGCGAGCGACGGCGTGAAGCGCACATCCTGGAAGAAGGACTGCCACACGGAGTGCGTCACGGACTCGTTGACGTCCTGCCCGATGAGGTCGGTCAGCTCGAAGGCGCCCATCCGGAAGCCGCCGCACTCGCGCAGCACGGCGTCGATGGTGGCGGGGTCGGCGCCGTGCGCCTCGTAGACGGCGAAGGCCTCGGCGTAGAAGGGCCGGGCGATGCGGTTGACGATGAAGCCGGGGGTGTCGGCGCAGGCCACCGGCGTCTTGCCCCAGGCGCGGGCCGTCTCGTACGCGCGCGTGGCCGAGGTGACGTCGGTGGCGAACCCGGAGACCACCTCGACCAGCGGCAGCAGCGGGGCGGGGTTGAAGAAGTGCAGGCCGACGAAGCGGCCCGGGGCGCGCAGGGCGCCGCCGATGGCCGTCACCGACAGCGAGGAGGTGTTGGTGGCGAGCAGACAGTCCTCGGCGACCACGTCCTCCAGCTCGCGCATCAGCTCCTGCTTGACGTCCAGCCGCTCCAGGACGGCCTCGACGACGAGGGCGCAGTCGGCGAGCTCGGCGAGGCTCTCGGCGGGCAGCAGACGGGCGCGCGCGGCGTCCCGGTCGGCGCCGGTGAGCCGCTCCTTCTCGACGAGCCGGTCGAGCCGGGCACCGATCGCGGCGGCGGCTTCGTGGGCGCGCCCGGGGACGGCGTCGTACAGCCGTACGGGGTGGCCCGCGACCAGCGCCACCTGGGCGATGCCCTGGCCCATGGTGCCGGTGCCGACGACGGCCACGGGGCTGCTGAGGTCGAGTGCTGTCATGGACGCGATCCTCCCGCACGGGGTTTTCCACAGATGCGGCGGACCCCCTTGAGCCGACCGATCGTTCGGTTACTCTAACTCTGACTGCGTGTTCCTGCCCATGTTTCTGCCCAGGTCATGAGCTCGACGAGGAGCTCACAAGACGAGGAGTTGGTCCCGCATGGCCGCCGAACTCACCGCCCACGAGCTGATCACCCAGCACCGGCCCACCCTCGACCAGGCGCTGGAAGCGATCCGCACACGCGCGTACTGGTCCCCCCACCCCGAGCACCCGAAGGCCTACGGGGAGAACGGCAGCCTGGACGCCGCCGCGGGCAAGGCCGCCTTCGACGCCCTGCTCGGCAACCGCCTCGACCTCGGCCAGCCCGGCACGGACGACTGGGTGGAGGGTGAAGTCTCCCCGTACGGCATCGAGTTGGGCGTCAGCTACCCGCACGCGGACATCGACGTGCTGCTGCCCGCCATGCGGGCCGGACAGCGCGCCTGGCGTGACGCGGGTCCGGAGGCCCGGGCCATGGTCTGCCTGGAGATCCTCAAGCGGATCAGCGACCGGACGCACGAGTTCGCGCACGCCGTCATGCACACCTCCGGCCAGGCCTTCATGATGGCGTTCCAGGCGGGCGGCCCGCACGCGCAGGACCGCGGCCTGGAGGCGGTGGCGTACGCGTACGTGGAGCAGGTCCGCACCCCCGACACCGCGGAGTGGACCAAGCCGCAGGGCAAGCGCGACCCGCTCGCGCTGACCAAGCGGTTCACCGCGGTCCCGCGCGGCATCGGCCTGGTGATCGGCTGCAACACCTTCCCGACGTGGAACGGCTACCCGGGCCTGTTCGCCTCCCTCGCCACCGGCAACGCTGTCCTGGTCAAGCCCCACCCGCGCGCGGTGCTGCCGCTCGCGCTCACCGTGCAGGTGGCGCGCCAGGTGCTCACGGAGGCCGGCTTCGACGCGAACCTGGTCGCGCTGGCCGCCGAGCGCCCCGGTGAGGGCATCGCCAAGACCCTCGCCGTCCGCCCCGAGATCCGGATCATCGACTACACCGGCTCGACGGCGTTCGGCGACTGGCTGGAGGCCAACGCCCGCCAGGCGCAGGTCCACACGGAGAAGGCCGGCGTCAACACGGTGATCGTGGAGTCGACCGGCGACTACAAGGGGATGCTGTCCAACCTGGCGTTCTCGCTGTCGCTGTACAGCGGCCAGATGTGCACCACCCCGCAGAACCTGCTCATCCCCCGCGACGGCATCCGCACCGACCAGGGCCCCAGGTCCTTCGACGAGGTGGTCGCCGACCTCGCCCAGGCGGTCGACGGACTGCTCGGCGACGACACGCGCGCGAACGCGCTGCTCGGCGCCATCGTCAACCCGGACGTCAAGGCACGCCTGGAGGCCGCGGCCGGCCTGGGCGAAGTCGCCCTCGCCTCACGGGAGATCAGCAACCCCGACTTCCCGGGTGCGGTGGTCCGCACGCCCGTGGTCGTCAAGCTGGACGGCGCCAAGCCCGACGACGAGGCCGCCTACATGAGCGAGTGCTTCGGCCCGGTCTCCTTCGCCGTCGCCGTCGACTCGGCCACCGACGCGGTGGAGTTGCTGCGCCGGACCGTCCGCGAGAAGGGCGCGATGACGGTCGGCGCGTACACGACCGACGAGGAGGTCGAGCGGGAGATCGAGGAGGCCTGCCTGGAGGAGGCCGCGCAGCTCTCGCTGAACCTGACCGGTGGGGTGTACGTCAACCAGACCGCCGCCTTCTCCGACTTCCACGGCTCGGGCGGCAACCCGGCGGCCAACTCGGCGCTGACCGACGGGGCGTTCGTCGCGAACCGCTTCCGGGTGGTGGAGGTACGCCGGGAGGCCTGAGCAGTCAGGCCGCCGCGCCCCCGGTGGCGCTCCAGTGGTACAGCGTCATGGCCACGCTGGTCGCGAGGTTGTAGCTGGAGACCTGGGGGCGCATCGGCAACGCCACCAGATGGTCGGCACGCGCGCGTACGGCCGCGGACAGGCCGCTGCGCTCCGAGCCGAACGCGAGCAGCGCGTCGTCCGGCAGCTTCAGGCCGCGGATGTCCTCGCCCTCCGGGTCGAGGGCGAACAGCGGCCCGGGCGGCAGTTCCTCGACGTCCAGCCGCTCCACGGCGGTCGCGAAGTGCAGCCCGGCGCCGCCCCGGACGACCGTGGGATGCCAGGGGTCGAGCGTGCCGGTCGTGACCACGCCGGTCGCCCCGAAGCCGGCCGCCAGCCGGATCACGGCCCCGGCGTTGCCGAGGTTGCGCGGCTCGTCGAGGACCACGACGGGCGCGCTGCGGGGCGTGCGGGCCAGCGCCCGCAGATTGGCCTCACGGGACGGCCGTACCGCCAAGGCGGCCACGGCCGTCGGATGCGGGCGCGGCACCAGGGAGGCGTACGTCGACTCCGGGACCTCGGTGAGCAGCGCGGCCAGCGTCTGCCGTACGTCCGGCGCGAGCTCGTCGGCGAGGGCAAGCGCGGCCTCGCGGTCGGCGGCAACCGCGAGGGGCACCTCGGCTCCGAAGCGCAGGGCGTGCTTGAGGGCGTGGAAGCCGTCGAGCAGCACGGACGTGCCGGCGAGGCGGCGCCAGGCGCTCACCTGCTGCTGTGGGGAGCCGCCGGAGTCCCTGGCCGCGGGGTCGTTCATGCCGTGAAGCCTACGTGGGTCTGTTCGGCGTCCCCCGGGCGCTCGGCGGCGTCCGGCCTCCGCTGCGCCGGGACCTTGGGACGACCGCGCCGGAACAGCCGCCCACGCGCGCGTGCGGCCCAGTCACCCAGGCGGCGCAGGAACGACGTCGGCAGGAAGACCGCGTCCGCCGCGATCATCGCCAGCGAGAAGAACGGCAGCCCGAGCACCACGGCGATCACGGCGTGCTCGATGATCATCGCGGCCAGCAGGACGTTCTTGACCCGCCGGTGGAACAGCGTGAACGGAAAGGCGACCTGGACGATCACGGTCCCGTACGTGATGAGCATGACCAAGGTGCCGCTGGCGGACAGCAGGTCGGCGAGGGCGGGCCAGGGCGAGAAGTACTCCAGGTGCAGGGGGTAGTAGACGGCGGTGCCGTCCTGCCAGCGGGAGCCCTGGATCTTGTACCAGCCGGCCGTGGCGTAGATCAGACAGGCCTCGGCCATGATCACGAGCAGCGCGCCGTTGTGCAGGATGTTGGCGATCACGTCGAGCAGGATCCGGGGCTGACCGGTGCGCGTGAGGCGCCCCGCGAGCCACCACAGGGCCTGCGCCACCCACACGCCCCACAGCAGCGCCGGCACCAGCCAGTCGCCGTCCAGCCGGCCCGCCATGGTCACGCCGAACAGCACCAGCCCGAACACGCCCCACAGCGCGGGGCCGGTCCGGTCGGTGACCCGCTTCCCGCGCGCGCGTGCCTCGCGTGCGCGCCGGGCCCGTCGCGCGTCCAGGGACCACACCTGGCCGCATCGTGTGAACACCAGGTACACGCACATCAGGTGCAGCACGTTGTCGCCGCCGTCGCCCATGAAGACGCTGCGGTTCTGCAGCGAGAGCACGCCGACCATGAAGAGCACGGACATGGTGCGGGTGCGCCAGCCCAGCATCAGCAGCAGGCTGGTCAGCACGCCGAGCGCGTAGACGGTCTCGAACCAGAGCTGCCCGTCGGACCACATCAGGGCGGTGAAGGCGCCGTTCGCGCCGATCAGCTGCTCGGCGAGGTCCCAGCTCCACGGGCCGTCGGGGCCGTACAGCTCCTGCCGGTGCGGGATCTCGCGCAGCAGGAACAGCAGCCAGGTCGCGGTGAACCCGATGCGGATCACGGCGGTCTGGTACGGGCCGAGGGCGGACTCCGTGACCCGGGCGATACCCCGGGAGACGGCCAGGGCGAAGCGGCTCACCGGACGCCTCCCCCGGCCTTGTCGTGCGGCACCGACCACCAGGGCAGCACCCGGTACACCGGCTTGAGCGATATCCGCTCCTCGCTCCACTCGGGCGGACGGACGCTGGTGGTCCGCGAGCGGATCTGGACCTGCTCGACGACACCGCCCGGCCCGGCCGCGTCCGCGCGGTCCAGGCGCAGCACCACGATCCGGCGCAGATACGTCTCGCTCAGCGCGCCGCGCAGGCCCGAGGGGCGGTTGTTGCCGTCGTGGGTGGCGGTGTAGAAGTCCCAGGCGCGGCGCAGCTCGTTCTGCTGGGTGTGGCTCGGCAGCAGATTGCCGTCGATGGCCCTGCCGTCCTGCGCGGACAGGTCGTACCAGCCGGTGGTGCGGATGCTGCCGTCACCCGTTCGGATCTCTGCGCGGACCTGGACCGCGATGTTCTGCTGCAGCGGGTTCGGCGCGAACAGTTTCCAGTTCTGTTCGAACTCCGGGTAGATCCATTCGTCGATCGCCTTGCCGTGCTGCTTGGTGACCGTGTTCGACGGCGCGACGTGCAGAAAGACCATCCCCAGATGTACACAGACGGCGACCGCGACGACGGCGAGGGCCAGCGCGACGCCGATCTGATAGCGCGGGGAGAGGGCGGCGACACCGGTGCGGGGTCCCGGCAGGGGCTCGCTCACGCCGTCAGGGGCGCCCTGCGCGCCCCCCGCGGGCGGCGCGCTCGCACCCCTGTCGTACGTGTCCTTCGCGCCCTGCGCGTCCATTCCGCCCCGATTCCGATCCCGTTCCGGTCCTTCTGCGCCGCCCGGCAGCCCCCTCGCACGCGAACGGTACTCAGGCCGACCCACCGGGCACAGCCCCTTCGATCAGCTCGTCCACAGCCGCGCCGACGGGTTATCCACAGCGGTTGACACCTTACGGCGCCCGTCCGACCATGGAATCGCACGAACCGAACGATCGGTCGGGAGCATGCTCCGGGCAGACCCAGGGTCGAGGGGGCCTCATGGCGACAGCAGCCGCGCAGAAGACGGACCACACAGCGTCGTACGACGGGGACGGCACCGCCGCCGCCACCGCCGGGTACGAGCGCGCCTTCGACGCCGCCGTGGCCGCCGACGAGCGCATCGAGCCACGCGACTGGATGCCCGACGCCTACCGGGCGACGCTGGTCCGCCAGATCGCCCAGCACGCGCACTCCGAGATCATCGGCATGCAGCCGGAGGCCAACTGGATCACCCGCGCGCCCTCCCTGCGCCGCAAGGCCATCCTGATGGCCAAGGTCCAGGACGAGGCCGGCCACGGGCTGTACCTGTACAGCGCGGCGGAGACGCTCGGCACGGGCCGCGACGAGCTGCTCGACAAGCTGCACAGCGGCCGCCAGAAGTACTCCTCGATCTTCAACTACCCCACGCTGACCTGGGCGGACGTCGGCGCGATCGGCTGGCTCGTGGACGGCGCCGCGATCACCAACCAGGTGCCGCTGTGCCGCTGCTCCTACGGCCCGTACGCGCGTGCGATGGTCCGCATCTGCAAGGAGGAGTCCTTCCACCAGCGCCAGGGGTACGAGCTGCTGCTGGCCCTCAGCCGCGGCACGCCCGAGCAGCACGCGATGGCGCAGGACGCGGTGGACCGCTGGTGGTGGCCGTCCCTGATGATGTTCGGCCCGCCCGACGACGCATCGCAGCACTCGGCGCAGTCGATGGCCTGGAAGATCAAGCGGCACTCGAACGACGAGCTGCGCCAGCGCTTCGTCGACATCTGCGTCCCCCAGGCCGAGTCCCTCGGCCTCACCCTCCCCGACCCGAACTTGCGGTGGAACGAGGAGCGGGGGCACCACGACTTCGGGGCGATCGACTGGACGGAGTTCTGGGAGGTTCTCAAGGGCAACGGTCCGTGCAACGAGCAGCGCATCACACAGCGCAGGCGGGCGCACGAAGAGGGCGCCTGGGTACGGGAGGCGGCCGCGGCGTACGCGGCCAAGCACAGCGAGACAGGAGCTACGCGCGCATGACCAACACCGACTGGCCGCTGTGGGAGGTCTTCGTGCGCTCGCGCCGGGGCCTGTCCCACACCCACGCCGGCAGCCTGCACGCCCCGGACGCGGAGCTGGCCCTGCGCAACGCGCGCGATCTGTACACCCGGCGCGGCGAAGGCGTCTCCATCTGGGTCGTGCCCTCGTCCGCCATCACGGCGTCCTCCCCCGACGAGAAGGACCCGTTCTTCGAACCGGCCGCGGACAAGCCCTACCGCCACCCGACGTTCTACGAGATCCCGGAGGGGGTGAAGCACCTGTGACGACCACGGTTCCCACGACGGCCGCCCTCGCCCTGGGCGACGACGCCCTGGTGCTCTCCCACCGCCTGGGCGAATGGGCCGGCCACGCCCCCGTGCTGGAGGAGGAGGTCGCCCTCGCCAACATCGCGCTGGACCTGCTCGGCCAGGCCCGCGTGCTGCTGTCGCTGGTCGGCGACGAGGACGAGCTGGCGTATCTGCGCGAAGAGCGCGCCTTCCGCAACCTCCAACTGGTGGAGCAGCCGAACGGCGACTTCGCCCACACCATCGCCCGCCAGCTGTACTTCTCGACCTACCAGCACCTGCTCTACGCCGAACTGGCCACCGGCGACGGCCCCTTCGCCCCGCTCGCCGCGAAGGCCGTCAAGGAGGTCGCCTACCACCGCGACCACGCCGAGCAGTGGGCCCTGCGGCTCGGCGACGGCACCGACGAGAGCCATGAGCGGATGCGGCGGGCGTGCGAGGCGCTGTGGCGGTTCACCGGCGAGATGTTCGAGCCGGTGGAGGGCCTGGACGTGGACGGGGAGCGGCTGCGGTCGGCCTGGCTGGAGTCGGTCGGCGAGGTCCTGAGCCGGGCCACGCTCCCGCTCCCCGAGGGGCCGCCGTCCGGGGCGTGGAGCGCGGGCGCGGGCCGGCAGGGCCTGCACACCGAGTCGTTCGGGCGGATGCTCGCCGAGATGCAGCATCTGCACCGCAGCCACCCGGGGGCGTCATGGTGACCACGACCGCCCTGGAAGAGGAACTCATCGCGATCGCCGGCTCGGTGCCCGACCCCGAGCTGCCGGTCCTCACCCTGCGGGAACTGGGCGTCCTGCGCGCGGTACGCCTGCGCGGCGAGGACGCGGTCGACGTCGAGCTGACCCCGACGTACACCGGCTGCCCCGCGATAGAGGCCATGTCCCTGGACATAGAGCGGGCGCTGCACGAGCACGGCATACGGGAGGTCACCGTCCGCACGGTGCTTTCGCCGGCCTGGTCGACGGACGACATCACGCCCGAAGGGCGCCGCAAACTGCGGGAGTTCGGTATCGCACCACCCCGGGTGGGCACGCGTTCCGGACCGGTGTCACTGGAGCTGGGCCCGACGCGCGCGCTCACACAGGAACCGGACCCCGTCCGCTGCCCGCACTGCGGTTCCGCCGACACCGAGCTGCTGAGCCGTTTCTCCTCCACGGCCTGCAAGGCACTCCGGCGCTGCCTGGCGTGCCGTGAACCGTTCGACCACTTCAAGGAGTTGTGATGGCCCGCTTCCACACGCTCCCGGTGATCGCGGTCGACCGGCTCACCGACGACTCCGTCGCCGTCACGCTCGCGGTGCCCGAGGAGCTGCGCGCGGAGTACCGGTACGCGCCCGGCCAGCACATCGCCCTGCGGCGCACCGTCGACGGCGTCGACATCCGGCGGACGTACTCGATCTGCGCCCCGGCGCCCCGGGACGGCGAGGGACCGTGCACCCTGCGGGTGGGGGTGCGGCTGGTGGAGGGCGGCGCCTTCTCGACGTACGCGCTCAAGGAGATCAACGTCGGTGACGAGCTGGAGGTGATGACACCGGCCGGCCGCTTCACCCTCGACCCCGCTCCCGGGCTGTACGCGGCGATCGTCGGCGGCAGCGGGATCACGCCGGTGCTGTCGATCGCGACGACGCTGCTGGCACGCGAGCCCGAGGCCCGGTTCTGCCTGATCCGCAGCGACCGTACGTCCGCCTCGACGATGTTCCTGGAGGAGGTCGCCGATCTGAAGGACCGCTTCCCCGAGCGGTTTCAGCTGGTGACCGTGCTCTCCCGGGAGGAACAACAGGCGGGACTGCCGTCCGGGCGGCTGGACCGGGAGCGGCTGACGGGCCTGCTGCCGGCGCTGCTGCCGGTGGCCGACGTGGCGGGCTGGTACCTGTGCGGGCCGTACGGGCTGGTGCAGGAGGCCGAGCGGGCGCTGCGCGGACTTGAGGTGCCGCGCGGCCGGATCCACGAGGAGATCTTCCATGTGGACGCGGCGCCGGCCGCCGCGCCGTCGACGGCCCCCACGCACAGCACGGTGACCGCGCGGCTCGACGGCCGAGGCGGGACCTGGCCGGTGCAGGACGGTGAGTCGCTGCTGGAGACGGTGCTGCGCAACCGTTCCGACGCGCCCTACGCCTGCAAGGGCGGGGTGTGCGGCACATGCCGGGCCTTCCTGGTCTCCGGGGAGGTGCGCATGGACCGCAACTTCGCGCTGGAACGGGAGGAGACGGAGGCCGGGTATGTGCTGGCGTGCCAGTCGCATCCGGTGACGGAGAGGGTGGAGCTGGACTTCGACCGCTAGCCGGTGAGGCGTCCCCTCGCACCATTCCCTTCTCCTAGAACCTGTTCTATCTTGACGCTCCGTCAGATGGCGGATCCGTCGGGAGGACAGGACCGTGGACTTCACCTTCACCGAGGAGCAGCAGGCGGCGGCCGAGGCGGCGCGGGGTGTGTTCGCCGATGTCGCGCCGGACACAGTGCCGAGCCCCACGCTGACCAGGGGCGCCGTGGCCGACGACTTCGACCGGGCGCTGTGGGGCAGGCTCGCCGACGCGGATCTGCTCGGGCTGTTGCTCGCCCCGGAGCACGGCGGGGCGGGCCTAGATGCCATCGCGCTGTGCCTGGTGCTGCGGGAGGCGGGGAAGGTGCTGGCGCGGGTGCCGCTACTGGAGAGCTGCGCGGCGCTGGCGGCCGTACAGGCGTACGGCGGTGCGGAGTTGAAGTCCGCGGTGCTCGCGCGGGGTGGGCGGGGCGAGGTCGTGCTGACCGTCGCCGGGCAGGGGCGTACCGGCGGTCACGACCCCGCCGAACGGGCGGTGACCGCGCGACGGGACGGGGACGGCTGGGTCCTGGACGGAGTGCAGACGGCGGTGCCGTGGGCGTACGACGCCGACTTCACCGTCGTACCGGCGCACACCGGCGCCGATCGGAGCGTCCTCGCCCTCGTCCCACGGGGGCATCAAGGGGCCGAAGTGGCCGAGCAGTTCGCGACGACCGGGGAGCGGCTCGGGGAGCTGCGGCTGGAGTCGGTGCGGGTGCCGGAGCGCTACGTCATCGAGGGCGAGGGGGCCTGGGAGTGGCTGCGGGAGCTGCTGGCCACCGGGACGTGTGCGCTGGCGCTGGGGCTCGGGGAGCGGGTGCTGCGGATGACCAGCGAGTACACGGGGAAGCGTGAGCAGTTCGGGTATCCGGTCGCGACGTTCCAGGCCGTGGCCGTGCAGGCCGCCGACCGCTATATCGACCTGCGGGCGATGGAGGCCACCCTGTGGCAGGCGGCCTGGCGGATCGGCTCGGGGGCGCCGGGGGCGTTGCCGGCCGCCGGGGATGTGGCCGTCGCCAAGATCTGGGCGTCGGAGGGGGTACGGCGGGTGGTGCAGACGGCGCAGCATCTGCACGGGGGGTTCGGTGCGGACGTCGACTATCCGCTGCACCGGTACCACGCCTGGGCGAAGCACCTGGAACTGTCACTCGGACCGGCGGCGGCACATGAGGAGGCGCTGGGGGATCTGCTGGCGGCGCATGCGCCGGGGTGAGGGCCACCGTAGGTCATACGTGGCCCCACAGGTCATACGTGGCCCCACAGGTCATACATGGCCCCACAGGTCATACGTGGCCCCACTCGGCACCGGCTCAGACCACGGCCCCCGGCTCTCCTGCGTCCGTGATGACCGGACGCCCGTTTGCCTCCCATGCCTCCATGCCGCCGGCGACGTTCACGGCGTCGATGCCCTGCTGGTTCAGGTACATCGCGACCTGGGCCGAGCGGCCACCGGAGCGGCAGATGACGTGGACGCGGCCGTCCTGTGGGGCGGCCTCGGTCAGCTCGCCGTACCGGGCCACGAACTCGCTCATGGGGATGTGCAGCGCCCCGGCGGCGTGACCCGCCTGCCACTCCTCGTCCTCGCGGACGTCCAGCAGGAAGTCGTCGTCCTTGAGGTCCGTGACCCCGACGGTGGGAACAGCTCCGAAATTCATGGTCCCGACGCTACCCGAACCACACGCGCTGCCGGTCAGCCCTGACCGATCAGCTCCGCCAGCTCCGCCTCGCGCCCCGCGACCTCCGCGAGCAGTTGCTCGGCGATCTCGTCGAGGAGGCGGTCGGGGTCGTCCGGCGCCAGCTTGAGCATGGAGCCGATGGCGCTCTCCTCCAGCTCCCGGGCGACGACCGTGAGCAGTTCCTTGCGCTGGGCGAGCCACTCCAGGCGGGCGTACAGCTCCTCGCCGCGGCTCGGGCGGCGCTCCTCCGGCACCGGTCCGGCCGCCCACTCCTCGGACAGCTCGCGCAGCAGCGCCTCGTCGCCACGGGCGTAGGCGCTGTTCACGCGGGTGAGGAACTCCTCACGCCGCTTGCGCTCCCCGTCCTCCTGGGCGAGGTCGGGGTGGGCCTTGCGGGCCAGGTCGCGATAGAGGCGGCGGGCCTCCTCGCTGGGGCGCACCCGCTGCGGGGGCCGGACCGGCTGGTCCGTGAGCATCGCGGCGGCCTCGGGGAACAGGCCGTCGCCGTCCATCCAGCCGTGGAACAGCTCCTCCACGGAGGGCATGGGCAGCACCCGGGCCCGCAGCTCCTGCGCCTTGCGAAGGTCCTCGGGGTCACCGGTCCGGGCCGCCTTCGCCTCGGCTATCTGCGCGTCCAGTTCCTCGAGGCGGGCGTACATCGGGCCGAGCTTCTGGTGGTGCAGCCGGGAGAAGTTCTCGATCTCGACGCGGAAGGTCTCCACCGCGATCTCGTACTCGATCAGCGCCTGCTCGGCCGCCCGCACGGCCCGCTCCAGCCGCTCCTCGGGCCGGGGCGCGCCGTCCTGGGGCGCAGCCCGCGTCTCACCGGCGGCACCGCCCTGCTCAGCATCCGGGGTCGTCACCCGACCAGCGTAGGCCACGCCCCACACGCCCCCGGGCCACCACCACCGACCAGCGCCTCACACCGGCCTCACCGACCCCGGACCACCACCCCTGACCGACGACCTCATTCCCCGCCCCAGCGGCCGACCAGCGCCTCACACCGGCCTCAGCGACCCCGGGCCACCACCCCTGACCGACGGCCTCATTCCCCGCCCCAGCGGGCCGACCAGCACCTCACACCCCCACCTCAACAGACCCGGCCATCACCACCGACCGACGTCTCACACCCGCCCCAGCGGCCGACCAGCACCTCACACCCCCACCTCAACAGACCCGGCCATCACCACCGACCGACGTCTCACACCCGCCCCAGCGGGCCACCGACGCTCCACACCCCACCCTCAGCGGCCCCCGGCCACCAGCGCCACCACCCGCCGATCGGCGCTCAGACCCGCCCAAGCGGGCCGGCGGCCGCTTCACACCCCACCTCAGCAGGCCGACGACGCCTCACACCCCCACCTCCGCCCGAACCCGCCCCGACCGCACCGCCGCCACGAGCGCCGCATGATCCGCCTCGGTCACGTCGGCGTAGGTGACGGCGAACGCCGCCATCGCCTCGTCCAGCTCCTCGTTCTTGCCGCAGTACCCGGAGATCAGGCGAGGGTCGGCGCTGTGGGAGTGGGCGCGGGCGAGGAGTGCGCCGGTCATGCGGGCGTAGTCGTCGAGCTGGTCCGTGGAGAGCGCCGCCGGGTCCACGCTGCCCTTGCGGTTGCGGAACTGGCGGACCTGGAACGGGCGGCCGTCGACGGTCGTCCAGCCGAGCAGGATGTCGCTGACGACCTGCATCCGCTTCTGGCCGAGGACGACCCGGCGGCCCTCGTGGTCGACGGGCGGCGCCTCGAAACCGGCGGTCAGCAAGTGCGGCGTCAGCGCCGAGCCGCGGGCCTCCTTCACCTGGAGGATCAGCGCCTCACCTCGGTGGTCCAGGAGCAGGACGACGTACGAACGCAGGCCCACGCTGCCCGTGCCCACGATCCGGAACGCCACGTCGTGCACCGCGTGCCGGGACAGCAGCGGCAGACGGTCCTCCGACAGCGTCGTCAGGTAGGCCTCCAGCGCCGCCGCCACGGCCGCCGCCTCCCCGTCCGGGACCCGGCGCAGCACCGGGGGCGCGTCCACGAACCGGCGTCCGCCTTCCTCGGTCAATTCGGTCGACCGCGCCGCGAACCGCCCGCTGGTGTTGGCCCGCGCCTTCTCCGAGACCCGCTCCAGCGTGCCGAGCAGGTCATGGGCGTCGGTGTGGGACACCAGCTCCTCGTCCGCGATCGCGTTCCACGCGTCCAGCACCGGGAGCCTGGCCAGCAGCCGCATGGTGCGGCGGTAGGCGCCGGCGGCGTCATGGGCGGCCGCCCGGCAGGTGTCCTCGTCGGCCCCCGCCTCCCGGCCCGCGAGCACCAGCGAGGCGGCGAGCCGCTTCAGGTCCCACTCCCAGGGGCCGTACACCGTCTCGTCGAAGTCGTTCAGGTCGATGACCAGGCCGCCGCGCGCGTCGCCGTACAGACCGAAGTTCGCCGCGTGCGCGTCGCCGCAGATCTGGGCGCGGATGCGGGTCATGGGGGTGCGGGCGAGGTCGTACGCCATCAGGCCCGCCGATCCGCGCAGGAAGGCGAACGGCGTGGCCGCCATCCTGCCCACGCGTATCGGCGTGAGCTCCGGGATACGGCCCCGGTTCGACTCCTCGACCGCGGCCACCGCGTCGGGCCGGGCGCCGTCGAGGTCGAGGGTGGCGTGGGCGTGCCGCGGGACCCGCTCGCGCAGGGTCTTCCCCTCCGTCTTGGGCGAGCGCGCGCCCTGGCCGGTCCACTCGGCGAAGCCCCGCACTCGTGGAATCCGCACCGTCCCGGAACCCGCGCCCTGCACACCGACCTCGGTCACCACGACCGCCTCCCCCGTGTCTCACACGAACATCAACGCGAGCCGACGGTACAACCCGGCCGCCACATCCCGTCAGACCCTGTGGACAACTCCTCACCTGTGGAAAACGCACGCACCCGGTGACACCCGGCCCGTGGTCCGACCGGGCGCCATGCCCACAAAGACGTCACGCTCACAAAGACGTCACCCCCACAAAGACGTCACCCCCACAAAGACGTCACCCCCACAAAGACGTCACCCCCACAAAGACGTCATGCCCGCAAAGGCGTCATGCCCGCAAATACGCCAACACCGCCAACACCCGCCGATGCGTCTCCTCCGCCGGCGGCAGATCGAGCTTGGTCAGGATGCTCCCGATGTGCTTGCCCACCGCCGCCTCGGACACCACCAGCTCCCGCGCGATCGCCCCGTTCGACTTCCCCTCCGCGACCAGCGCGAGCACCTCCCGTTCGCGCGGGGTCAGCCGCTCCAGCGGATCCCGGCGCCGGCGCAGCAGCTGCCGTACCACCTCGGGGTCCACGACCGTGCCGCCCGCCGCCACCTCACCGAGGGTGTCCATGAACTCCTCGACCTGCCCGACCCGGTCCTTCAGCAGGTACCCGACCCCCCTCCCGTCGCCGGAGTCCAGCAGCTCGGCGGCGTACGCCCGCTGCACGTACTGACTCAGCACGAGCACCGGCAGCCCGGGCCGCAGCTCCCGCAGCCGTACCGCCGCGCGCAGGCCCTCGTCCTGGAACCCGGGCGGCATCCGGACGTCCGTCACCACCACGTCGGGCCCGTGCTCCTCGACCGCCGCGACGAGCCCCCGCGCGTCCCCGACGGCGGCGGCCACCTCGTGCCCGCACCGGCCGAGCAGCTCGATGAGCCCTTCCCGCAGCAACACGCTGTCCTCGGCGAGAACTACGCGCAGAGATCGGACGGCTCGCAAGGCAACTCCACGCGCAACAGGGTGGGCCCACCCGGCGGACTGGACACGGAGAGTCTGCCATCGAGCACCGACACCCGGTCCGCGAGCCCGGTCAGCCCGGTCCCGGCCGACGCGTCCGCGCCACCGCAGCCGTCGTCACGCACCTCCAGGACGAGCCGTCCCCCAGTGTGCCCGCCGCGCACCTCGGCGCGCGCGGCCCCGCTGTGCTTGGCGATGTTGGCAAGCGCCTCGCACACCACGAAGTACGCGGCCGACTCGACCGCCCGCGGCAGCCGCCCCGGCAGTTCCAGGTCGATGTCGACCGGGACCACCGAGCGGTCGGCGGCGTCGGCGACCGCCGCTTCCAGGCCGAAGTCGGTGAGCACCTTGGGATGGATTCCGTGGATCAGCTCGCGCAGCTCCGCCAGTGCCCGCCCCGCCTCCTCGTGCGCCTGGGCGAGTCGGTCGGCGAGCGGCCCCGGCGGTGCGTCGAGACGGGCCAGTCCGAGCGTCATCGTCAGGGCCACGAGCCGCTGTTGGGCCCCGTCGTGCAGATCGCGCTCGATCCGCCGCCGCTCCGCCTCGAAGGCGTCCACCAACCGCACCCGGGACCGCGTCAGTTCGACGACCCTGGCCCCCAACTCGGCGTCCCGAGGGGCGATCAGCAGCCGGGTGAGCGCGCCCCGGGCACCGGCGGCGACCCCGAGGGCGTAGGCCCCCAGGCAGCACAGGACGACCCCGAGGGCCGCGAACCCGACGGCGGCCGGCCAGGTGGTGACCGCCCACAGCTTGAGCACCTTCACCTCGTCGAAGCCGACGGCCATCAGCAAAGGCGTACCGACCAGCGACAGCGGGCAGAGCAGCGCGAACACGACCACCAGGGCGTCGACGGGCCACAGCAGCCCCGCGAACAGCAGCGCATGGCCCAGCTCCCGCCAGGTCACCGGCTCCCTGAACCGCGTCGACAGCCAGGCCCACAGCCCCCCGCGCGCGGGCGCCCGATGCTGATCGCGAGCAGGGTCCGGGTCCAGGTCGACCAGCCGCAGCCTGCGCCGCTCCACCCGGGCCACCGGAATTCCGGCCAGGACCAGGGCGAGGAGCATCGGCACGCCGACGAGGACGAGGACGAGCACCCCGCCGAGCGCGGCCAGGACCACGAGCGCGACAAGGGTGACGGCGCCGACGACCACACCTGACACCAGGTACCCGGCCGCCCGCCACGGCCACGCCGACAGCAGGAAGCCCGGCCCGGACATGGCCTGCCACACGTTCCGAGGAGGCTGCATGCGGATCACCGTAGAAGCAGCCGAGGCGGCCCGGCCATCCGTCCAGGGAGCGGGTCGGGGGTATGCCTGGCCCTACCCCAAGTCTCCGTTCCACCGCACTGCGCCGACCCACTCCCGGGCGATTTCGTAGGACCACTGGTCCTCAACCGCCATCCACCGAGGGAGACATGGAAACCAACGCGATCGAACTGCGCGCCGTGAGCAGGCGGTACGGAACGGGCGACGGCGGCGTGACGGCGCTCGACCACGTCTCCCTCGCCTTCCCCGCCGGCACCTTCACCGCCGTAATGGGGCCCTCCGGCTCCGGCAAGTCCACCCTGCTCCAGTGCGCGGCGGGCCTGGACCGCCCCACGTCCGGCTCGGTCACCGTGGGCGGGACGGAACTGACCGGGCTGAGCGCGACCAGGCTGACGCTGCTGCGCCGCGAGCGCATCGGCTTCGTCTTCCAGGCGTTCAACCTGCTGCCCTCGCTCACCGCCGAGCAGAACGTCGCCCTGCCGCTGCGCCTGGCGGGCCGGCGCGTCCCCAAGGCGCGGATCCGCGAGGCGCTCCAGCAGGTCGGGCTCGGTGACCGCGCGGGGCACCGGCCCACCGAGCTGTCCGGCGGCCAGCAGCAGCGCGTCGCACTCGCCCGCGCCCTGGTCACCCGCCCCGAGGTGCTCTTCGGTGACGAGCCGACCGGCGCGCTCGACTCGCGCACCAGCCGTGCGGTACTGGCGCTGCTGCGCGGCATGGTCGACCGCGAGGGCCGGACGATCATCATGGTCACCCACGATCCGGTGGCCGCCTCCTACGCGGACCGCGTGGTCTTCCTGGTGGACGGCAGCCTCAACGGCGAGTTGACCGGCGCGAGCGCCGACGACATCGCCACCCGGATGACCGGGCTGGAGGCCGTGCCGTGCTGAGCGTCGCCCTGAGCACCCTGCGCACCCGCTGGGCCACCTTCGCCGGCAGCTTCGTCGCCCTCTCGCTCGGTGTCGCCCTGCTCACCGTGACGGGCCTGGCCCTCGCCTCCTCCCTCGACGCGCCCGAACGCGCCCCGGAACGTTTCGCCGCCGCGCCCGTGGTGGTCCAGGGCCAGGACACCCTCCGGGTGCCCACGCCGGTCGGTGACCGCACCGCGAAACTGGCCCACCCCCGCCCGGTTCCCGCCGAGACCGTGGCCGCGCTCGGGAAGCTGGGCCCGGTCACCGAGGACCGGTCCTTCCCCGTGACGGCGGCGCGCGGGCCCGGCGACCTGCTGGGCCACCCCTGGTCCACCGCCCGTTTCGCGCCGTACGACCTGACCTCGGGCCGCGCTCCCCGGGCCGCCGACGAAGTGGTCGTCAGCGGCACCTGGGCAGCCCCCGGCGACCGCGTACCCACCGGCCACGGCACCGTCCGCGTCGTCGGCACCGTCACCGACCGGGGCTTCGAGAACGCCGTCTTCTTCACCGACACGCGCGCCGCCGAACTGTCCCCGTCGAGCACGCGACTGGTCGTCGAGGCCGACGCGAGAGCCGTACGGAAGGCGGTGTCCGGCAGGCCGGGCGTCGATGTCCTCACCGGAGCCGACCGCCGGTACGCCGACCCCGACCCCGACCGTGACACCGAGGCACTCACCGCGATGAACGCCCTTTTCGGCACGGCCGGCGGCGTCACCGCCTTCGTCTCCGTCTTCGTCGTGGCGTCGACCTTCGCCTTCGCGGTGGCACAGCGCCGCCGGGAGTTCGGCCTGCTGCGCACCGCCGGGGCGACCCCGGGTCAGCTGCGGCGGCTGGTGGTCACGGAGGCTCTGCTGGTCGGCGTACTCGCCTCGGCGACGGGCTGCGTCCTCGGCGCGTACGGCGCCCCGTGGCTTGCCGAGTGGACCGTCGACGGCGGCCTGGCCCCCGCCTGGTTCACCATCGGCGACCACGACTGGCCGTACCACCTGGCCTTCTGGACCGGCCTGACGGTCGCGCTGTGCGGTGCGACGGCCGCGTCCTGGCGGGCCGGCCGCACCGGCCCCACGCAGGCGCTGCGCGAGGCGTCCGTGGACACCAGGGCCATGACGCGGGGCCGTTGGCTGTGCGGCATGGGCCTGCTGCTGACCGCCGGCGTGACCCTGGCCGTGGCCCTGCTCACCGAGCCGGGCGAGCTGCTGCACCGCAAGACCTACGTCAGCCGCCCCATGCTGCTGATCACCGGGGTCGTGCTGCTCGCGCCGCTGCTGGTGCGCCCGCTGACCCGGCTGCTCGCCTGGCTGCCGGCCCAACTGCCCGGCGCGGGCGGCATGCTGGTGCGGGAGAACGCCGCCACGGGCGTCCGGCGTACGGCCGCGATCGCGGCGCCCGTGCTGGTCACGGTCGCTCTCGCGGGCTCGCTGCTGGGCGCCACCGCGACGCTGAACGAGGCGAAGGCCACCGAGGTGCGGGACCGTACAGCGGCCGACTTCGTGGTGACTCCGGCGGGCGGTACGTCCTTCGACGCGGCGACGCTGCACAGGCTGCGCCAGGTGCCGGACGCCGAGGTGTCGGCGTCCTCGTCGAGCGCGGTGTACGTGCTGGAGGAGGGCGTGGCCCTGGTCCGGTCCGACGCCCGCGCCGCCGAGCCCGGCCCGCTCGCCGCCACCGCCCGCCTGCCGCTGGTCGCGGGGCGCACGACCGACCTCGACGACGACTCGATCATCGTCAACGAGGAGTGGGAGCGGCACACCGTGGGACAGCGGGTGGACGTCTGGCTCGGGGACGGTACGCGGAGGTCGCTGCGGATCGCCGCGGTGATGCCGACCGGGACCGGCGACAACGGCGTGTACGTCACCCCGGCCAACGCGCCCGGCGCGCGGGTGGACCGGGTGGACGTGAGGGCGGCCGGTGCCGACCATGCGGCAGTGGCCGCCGGGCTGCGGCAGGCGGCGGGACCGGGCGCCCGGGTCCTCACCAGGGACCAGTGGGTGCGGGCCGCTCGCCCCGACACCGACCGGACCACCCGCCTCGGCTTCCTGCTCGTCCTCGGCATCGCCCTGCTGTACACCGGCGTCTCCGTGGCCAACACCATGGTCATGGCGACCTCCGACCGGATCCGCGACCTGGCCGTACTGCGGCTGGCCGGGGCGACGCACGCGCAGGTGCTGCGGCTGGTCGGCGCGGAGGCGCTGACGGTGGTCGCGGTGGGCGGCGTGCTGGGTGCCCTGGTCGCCGTACTCAACCTGACGGGCATGTGGACGGCCCTCGGCCTGCTGTCGGCGCACCCCACCCCGGACCTGCCCTGGCCGGCCCTCGGCGCGACGGTGGGCGCGTGCGCGGTCCTCGCGGTGGTGTCGTCGGTCACCTCCACGGCACTGGCCCTGCGCACCAACGCCATGACCTGAGACTCTCCGGCCCGGGCACCGGCGGAAGATCACTCGGCCCGGGGCCACGGGCTGTCGCATGGAGCGGAAGCAGTTGCGCAGCTCGGTGACGAAAAGATCCGGCTGCTCGAAGGCCGCGAAATGGCCGCCCTTGGGGATGTCGTCGTTCCAGTAGAACAAGTGGCTGTAAGTCCGCTCGGCCCATACCTTCGGCGCCTGGTGGAGCTCCCCGGGGAACACGCTGACCCCGACGGGCACGTCCACGTTGAGGGTACGGAAGTCGGTGCTGAAGCTCTCGGCGTACAACCTGGCCGAGGATGCGGCCGTGTTCGTGTGCCAGTAAAGGCTGATGTTGTCCAGAATCCGGTCACGGCCGAAGAGCCGGTCGGGGTCCAGGTCGCTGTCGGACCATTGACCGAGCTTCTCGCGGCACGTAACGGCCGATGCAGCAGAATCCGGTTGGCGATGAGCTCGCCCTCTCACACTCAATGGCTTTAACAGTCAAGTCACCGAAGAGCGCAAGACCCCGGCGCGAGCAATCAGGCGGTGCACTCAGCGTACGGGCGAGTCGATGCGCTGCAGGATGCGCTCGGCGTCCTGGCCCAGTCGGCGCAGGCGCTCGCCGGACAGGTTGTCCACCACGAGGTGACGAACGTAAGCCACGTGACCCGGCGCGGACGATTCCAGCTTGGCCATGCCGTCGGGCAGGAGGATGGCGTTGGTGAAGCGCCCGTCGGTGGGGTCCGGTTCGCGCCGGACGTACCCGCGGCTTTCCAGTCGTTTCACCAGGTGCGACAGCCTGGACAGCGACGAACTGGTGTGCTCGGCCAGGGCACTCATGCGCAAGGTCCGTTCGGGAGCCTCGGCCAGCATGGCCATGGCCATGTATTCGACCATGCTCAGCCCCGCGTCGCGCTGCAGCTGGGCGTCGAGGGCCCAGGGAAGCCGGGTGACCAGTCGGACCATCGACATCCACGACGCCAGTTCAGCCGGCGTGAGCCACAGATCGGCGTGCTCGTCGTGCTTGTCGGCCTGCAGGGACTCGTCGGGGGTGGTCATTTCGCGAGCGTATCAGCCCGGCCACCCGAATTCGCTCGGATGACTTGAACATTCATGCCATCCATGCGTATCGTGAATGTTGAACATTGAACATGCCGGATCCTCGCGGAGAGGGAGCGCACCATGAGCGCACTGCTGACACCCAGGGTGGACGTCCGGCGCGCCGGACGGCGGTCGGCGACCCGGTTGTCCTGGCTCGACTCCAAGCACTCGTTCTCCCTGGGCACTCACCGGCCGGACCCGGCCAACACGCACCACGGTCTGCTGCTGGTCAACAACGAGGACCTGGTGCAGCCGGGTACAGGCTTCGAGACGCACCCGCATCGGGACATGGAGATCGTCACCTGGGTACTACAGGGCTCACTGGTCCACCAGGACTCCAGCGGCCACTCCGGCGTGATCTACCCCGGGCTCGCCCAGCGCATGAGCGCCGGCACCGGCATCCTGCACTCGGAGAAGAACGACTCCTACACATCCACCGGCGAACGCCCCACCGACCCGGTGCACTTCATCCAGATGTGGGTCCTGCCCGACGAGGCCGACGTCACACCCGGCTACGAACAACTCGAAATCGACGGCGAGTTGCTGTCCGGAGGGCTGGTCACGGTGGCATCCGGCATGGACAAACACAAAGACGGCACCGCCATCCGAATCCAGAACCGGCACGCCGCGCTCTACGCCGCACGGCTACGTCCCGGACAGCAAGTGATCCTTCCCGAGGCGCCGTACCTGCACCTGTTCGTTGCCCGTGGCTCGGTGGACCTGGAGGGCACGGGCGCACTCAACGAGGGCGACGCCGTGCGTTTCACCGCCACGGGCGGCCACCGGGTCAGCGCCACCGAACCCGCCGAAGTCCTCGTGTGGGAGATGCACGCCACCGTCGCCCCGTGACCGGCTCGACAACGGATCAGAACGAGAACACCAGACCAGCGCACCTGTGCGCCCTCAAAGGGAGTCAGTGATGTCCATCCACGAAATGAACACCTTAAAGGCAGGATCCGACGCCGAACGAGGAGCACGTCAGGACGCCGCCGACGACGGCCCGCGGCCGGTTCGGACCATTGCCTACGGTCCCCATCCCTCTCAGGTGGGCGAGCTGTACCTGCCCTCAGGGGAGGGGCCCTTCCCGGTCGTCGTCCTGATCCACGGTGGCTTCTGGACGGCCATGTTCGACCGCCGGCAAGTCGTTGGTCTCGCCGCAGACCTGGTGACGCTGGGGTACGCGGTATGGAACATCGAATACCGGCGCATCGGCGAGCCGGGAGGCGGCTGGCCCGGGACGTTCCTGGACGTGGCCGCCGCCGTGGATGCCGTCGCGGGCATCGACCCCTCGGTCGATGCGGACAGGGTGGTCGTCGTCGGTTATTCGGCAGGAGGCCACCTCGCGGCCTGGACCGCTCACCGATCCACCCTCCCACCAGCCGCCCCCGGCGCGAATCCGAAGGTCCAGCCGCTCGGTGCGGTGTCGCTGGCGGGAGTGCTGGACCTCGTCGCCGCGGACGCCGCCAAGCTCGGCTCCGTCCTGGCCGACCTCGACGTCGAGCCGCCGGCCGGCGCGCCGGGGCCGTCGGACTCCGCCGTCTGGCCGGCCGTGGCCGCCCGGATCAAGGACGGTGCCGCCCGCCTGCTACTGGGCGGCACGGCCGCCGACGTTCCCGACCGCTACGCCCAGACCTCCCCCGTCGAACTGCCACCCGCCGACATGCCCGTGCTGGTGATCCATGGAGCCGACGACGAAGGCGTGGCACCGTCCTACAGCCGCGCGTATGCCGATGCAGTATCGGCACGAGGCGGCGACGTGCGCTTCATCGAGGTTCCCGAAACGAATCATTTCGACGTGATCGACCCCGCGCGCCCGAGTTGGCGCCTTGCCCGCGACTGGATCCAGGAACTGCTCTGACATCGCCGCGGTACACGTGATCACTCTGCCGGGACAGACCGGTCGGCCCCTCGCCCAGCAGCGCATCCCCGCCCGACTCCGCCGACCGCGGCGACAACCCGTCCCTTCCAGTCAAGTGACAACCATCCCCCCTCCAAGGAGAACTGATCATGGGACAGCTCGACGGCAAGACCGCCCTCGTCACCGGCGCCACCTCCGGCATCGGCCTCGCCGCCGCCCGGCGGCTGGCCGCGGAGGGCGCGCACGTCTTCCTCACCGGCCGCCGACAGCAGGCCCTGGACGAGGCGGTGGCCTCGATCGGCGATCGTGCCACCGGGGTGCGTGCCGATATCGCGGACCTCGACGACCTCGACCGGCTGTTCGCGGCCATCGGACAGCGGGAGAGCCTCGACATCGTCTTCGCCAACGCCGGCGGCGGCGAATTCACGGCGCTGCCCGACGTCACCTGGCAGCACTACGCCGACACGTTCAACACCAACGTCGGCGGCACCCTGTTCACCGTGCAGAAGGCCCTGCCCCTGCTGAGGCCGGGCTCCTCGGTCATCCTGACCAGCTCCAACATCGACACCAAGGGTGCCGCGTCGTTCAGCGTCTACGCCGCCAGCAAGGCCGCGCTCCGCTCGTTCACCCGCAGCTGGGCAGCCGAACTGGTCTCCCGCGGCATCCGGGTCAACAGCATCGCCCCCGGCCCCGTCGAGACCCCGGGCCTGAGCCGACTGGCCGACGACCCGCAGTCCGCCGAGCAGCTGCTGAAGGGCCTGGCAGCCGGCGTACCGATGAACCGGCTCGCACGCCCCGAAGAGATCGCCGAGACCGTGCTGTTCCTCGCGTCCGACGCCAGCAGCTACATGACCGGCGCCGAGATCTACGTCGACGGCGGCGCCAGCCAGATCTGACCCGGACCGCCAACCCGATGATCCGATAACCCCGCCACCGTGAACCACACCGGAGCGCCGACCGCCACCACGGACCCGGCCGGCGCACCCACGACACCCCTCGGAGGAGCACCATGCACACCGTGACCGACCTGCTCGCCGCCAATCTGCACGAGGTCTTCGGCAACCGTGACCCTGCTTCCCGCCGGGCGGCGATCGAGCGGATCTACACCGAGGACGTCGTGTTCACCGACCCCGAAGGCGTCACCACGGGCTGGGACGCACTCGAAGACAAGGCGCGTGCCCTGCTCGACAAGGTCCCACCGGACTTCGGCTTCAGCGAAGACGGCCGGCGCTACGCCGGTGCGCACGATGGGGCACTCGCCTGGGCGTTCGGCCCCGAAGGCGAACCCGCGGTGCGCGGCATCGACATCATCACTCTGCGCGAGGAAAGGATCGCCACCGTCCTGACCCTGTTCACCGCCTGAGCCGAACCGCGCGGTACCTGTTCCGTCCGAGCCCGTTTGCCCCGAGGCGGCCAATGACGGCCTCCCGAGGGCTGCCCAGCGAGCGCCACGAGCAGAACTCGTCCCTCTCCTCGGAGAGTTGCCGCCGACACCGAAGACCTGGCGGGGCGGGAGCGGCGTCCGGCCCTGTTCACCGGGTTCGGCGGCCGGCTCACCGTCGTCAACAACAAACTGCTGCGCGCCGCCCGCGACATGCTGCCCAACCCGGAGAACAGCATCGAAACCACCGGGCCCTGCTCGGCGTTTCGGTGGGCACCCACTACAACCACATCCCCGACCTCAAAGAACTGCGGGCCTCCGGGCTCCCCGCTCAGCTCTCCGGCGGCGGCCGGTGACCACGACGCTCCGACCCTGCCCGCCGGCAGCTCCTCGTGCGTCGTCGATGATCTGCGCGACGGACTGATGAGGCACTTGGCGTCGGCCGTCATCCGTGGGGAGGTTGTGTCTGAAAAGAACCTCTGAGGTGATCGCATTGTTGACGCATGCACATGTTCATGAACATGTGCATGAACATGATCTGCCGGCAACGAGCGACACGCTTCGCTGTCGCTCAAGTCCACACAGTCAACGGAGGGGACATCTTGAGAGCCAGGACGGTCATAGCGTCGGCAACGCTCCTGTTCGGGGCCTTGTCGATGACGCCCAGCGTGGCTGATCGGTGAGCGCACGGCAGCACCACGTTCACCAACCTGACCGGCGACAAGAACGACGAGATGGACTCGTGGGCCAACCGCTCCGCCACGTACGACGGCTGCATGGCCGGAGACTCCAATGGAACGGCTGCTGAGTTGACCGACGCCGTGGATGCCGCGCTCATCCGAACCAGGGGGGTCTGTAAGGCCTACCGCTCCGAGGTGGAGACTGTGTGGGCCGCGCGGGATGTGGACTTCATTGCACGGTCCGGCGAGTTCGTGTGCATCTACGGCGCCAGCGGTTCGGGTAAGTCGACCCTGCTCAATCTGCTGGCAGGCCTGGATCTCGCCGACACCGGCGAGATCCAGGTGGGCGGTGTCCAGGTGAGTACCGCCAGTGAGAAGGAACGCGCGAAGCTGAGGCCTTCGGTGTTGCGGATGGTGTGGCACCGGGGCGGGGTCTCCGCCCCGGTGCCACTCGGCGGGACCGGGTCTGCAGTGCCGAGCCCTTGGCCGAGGTCATGTGAGGTGTGTGGCCCGCTTGGTCCGCTCCGCGCCCAACCGGGCGTAGAAGTCGATGAGTTCGGGGTTGTCGACTGCCGCTGGGTTGAGGACCTGCCCGGCGGGGGCGCCCTGGAGGAGGCGCTTGACCGGGACTTCGAGCTTCTTGCCGGTCTTGGTGTGCGGGATGGCCAGTACCCGCTCGTACGGAGTGGTCGCGTCGACGTCGAAGTACTCCCACACCGCGGCCCAGAACCCCTCCAGGTCGGTGACGGACCAGTGGTGCAGGGCCTGGTAGTCGGTGGGGTCCTGGATCCCTTCGGCACCCCGGTGCCGGGCGGCCCAGCGGGCGAAGTCCGCGATGCGGCTGCCGGCGGCTGCCTTCGGGTCGGGCGGCAGGAACGGTTCCGGATACGGCGTGCGGTGCGGGGTGGTCATGGTGCGGTGCTCCTCGGCAGGGGGACGGGCCGGGCATCGGCGGGACGGCGGGCTGTGTGCAGCAGCGGCGCCCAGGCGGCGGTGTCGGTGAAGTCACCGGCGCCGGCGGGGACGGTGTCCATCACGACGCGGTCGGGGCGCAGCAGGACGGCGTCCGTCCGGCCACGTGTCAGCCAGGCGGCCAGGGCACCGTCGTCGCCCAGGTCGCCGACGTGGATCGTGCGTGCGCCCAGTGCCTCGGCCACGACCGTCATCCGCGGGGTGGGCGGCACGGCGGTCAGGACGGCGAAGGAGTCCCCGAGGACGTCGTCGAGGCGTACGCGCCTGCCGTCGACGGTCACCCAGGGCTGTGGCACGAGGGTTCCGGCCGGCATGCGGCCGGTCAGCCGCGCGCGCCGCCGTACCAGCGGGCCGGCGGTCAGTGTGGGGCTGAGGTCGCGGCTCACCGTCGCCGTCACGCCGGGGATGCGGCAGGCCGCGCCCACGACGGCCCGGCGGAGCGCCGCGGCGCGGTCCTGGCCGCCGGTCATGGCCCAGCCGACGGCGACCGCGACGCGGATCACGTGGCGGACGTGCGGCTTGCGTTCGCGCTCGTAGGTGTCCAGCAGTGCGTCGTCCGCGCCCTGCCCGAGAACGCGGGCGAGCTTCCAGGCGAGGTTGTGGGCGTCGCGCAGGCCCGAACACAGGCCCTGCCCGATGAAGGGCGGGGTGAGGTGGGCGGCGTCGCCGAGCAGGAAGACGCGTCCTTGGCGCCACCGGTCGGCGAGGCGGGCCCGGAAGGTGTACTGCGCCTGCCGGATCACCTCGAAGTCGTCGCCCGGCGAGACCGGGGACGGCAGGTCGACCCACGGGGCGACCAGTTCGCGAAGGCGCTCCAGTCCGTCCGGGCCGTCCAGGGACTCATCGGCGGCCAGCCGGAACTCCCAGCGGTAGCGGTCCTCGCCGACGCGCATGAAAGTGGCCGGGCGGGTGGGGCAGCAGATCTGCTCGACGCCCTCCCAGGTGCGCACCCGGCGGCTGGTGCGCACGTCGATGACCCGCCAGCTCTCCTCGAAGTGCAGGTCCTCCCACACGGCGCCGATGGCCTCGCGCGTGAGGCTGCCCGCGCCGTCGCAGCCGAGGACGGCATCGGCCCAGACGTGCTCCTCCTCATCGCTGCCGTCGCCCCGGAGGGTGACCCGGACGGGTCCCGTACCGTCAGTGGGCTGGGTGACGGACACGACCTCCACCCCGCCCCGCAGCTCGCACTCCGGGCGGCGCGCCAGGGCGTCGCGCAGCAGACGCTCCAGCTCCGGCTGGTCGAACATGCTGGTCTGCGGAAAGCCGTGGTGGCCGTGCGGCGACCGCGGGAATTCCGCGATCATGCGGCGCCGGGCGTCCAGCAGTCGCAGCCCGCGTGCGGGACGGCTGAAGGCGGCGAACTCCTCGTGGACACCAGCACTTTGCAGGATCCGGCGGACCTCGTCGTCCACCACGACGGCGCGCGGCAGCGGGTAGATGTCCCGGTGGCGTTCCAGGACGAGGCTGCGCACGCCGCGCCGGGCCAGCAGAAGCGCGGCCGTGACTCCTACGGGCCCCGCACCGATGATCACCACCGGCCTCCGGGCTGTGGCTCTCACGTCGCGTCCGCCACAGGGGTCCGCTGCTCGCCCAGGTCGATGTGCCCGTCGGGGGTGGCGATCGTGGCGGTGACGAGGTCACCGCCTCGCAGGTAACGCGGGTTCTTGGCCTGGCCCTTGAAGAACGCCTTCCACTTCAGCGCGGGCGGCAGCAACGCGGCGATCTTCTCGACCGGCTTGGGCGGGGCCTTCAGGGCGGTGCCCCCGGGCGTGCCGGTCAGCAACAGGTCACCCGGGTCCAGGGTCTGGAAGCGGGCGAGCAGGGTGAGCGCCTGCGCGGGCCGTACGATCATGTCGGCCAGCGTGCGGTCCTGGCGGGGCACTCCGTTGACCGACAGCCGCAGCCGCAGGTCGATCAGACGGTCGAAGTCCTCCGGTTCCAGCAGGGCCAGGTACGGCCCGGTGGGCGTGAAGGTCGGGTAGGACTTGCTCTCGTAGAACTGGGTCTTGGTCAATTGGACGTCGCGGGCGCTGACGTCGTTGGTCAGGACAAGCCCGGCGACGTAGCGCGGCAGGTCCTGCTCCTCGATGACGGTGCCGACGGGCAGGGTGGCGCCCATGACGAGGCCGAGTTCGACCTCGTAGTCGAGGAACTTCACGTGCGCCGGGCGGACGATCGTCTCGTGCGGTCCGCTGACCGAGCCGGACGCCTTACGGAAGAACGTGGGCGGGATGTCGCCGGTGAAGCCTGAATCGCGGGCGTGGCTGCGGTAGTTGACCATCTGGGCGACCACCCGGCAGGGGGTGGTGACCGGAGGCAGGGCCACCAGGTCGGCGACGGGAGTGCCGCTCTCGGCGGAGGCGGCGGCCTCGCGGACCGCGTCCCGGTCGGCGATCAGTTCGGCGGTGGTGACCGCCTTGGTGTCGATGCGGACGGCGCGCTCGTCCCGGACGGCCCACCAGCCGTCGGCGGTGCGCAGAACGTTGGTGCTCATGAGCTCATCGCTTTCATCAGGCCCAGCAGGCGCGCCGGGTCGAGTTCGTTGTCGCCGCGCAGGGCCGTCATGACCTCGCGGAGCTTGGCGGGGGACGGGTTGGCGCCCAGGAAGTCGCGGGTGACCGGCGGGCCCCACTGGGCCAGGCCGCTCGCCGACATCGGCGCCCAGCCGGGCTCGAGGTCGCAGGAGAACAGGTCGCCGTCGGCGAAGTGCTCCAGCATGAAGCGGTCCGGGTCGCGCCAGTAGTCGAAGAGTTGGCTGCCCTGGATGTGGCGGCCGATGCCCCAGCTGCGCTGGTAGCCGCGCTCGGCGAGGTACTCCCCACCGGCGGCGATCGCGTCGAGGTCGGTGACCTGGTAGGCGGAGTGGACGTAACCGGTACCGGGCCCCAGGTGCAGGGCGAGGGTGTGGTGGTCCACGGGCGTGCTGCCCTGATCACAGCGGATGAACGCCATGGTCGGCCCGCGCCGGCGCTGCCCGTCGAGGAACAGGAAGTCGGACACGATCATGCCGAGGGTGTCCAGGTACCAGTCCAGGGTGCGGGTGAACGCCCGCGTCTCCAGCACCACATGGCCGAGACGCTGGATGCGGGACGGCTCACGGGGCGGGCGCTGGGTGGTGTTCGTACGACGGTGGTCCGTGCCGAAGTTCAGGAGCAGCGGCGGCTGCTCGGGCAGCGCGGGCAGCGGTTCGGCGCAGTGCACGACCCGGACCGGGAGTCCCGAGGGATCGAACAGGGCGACCGACCGGCCGCCGCCGGGGACGTCGATGTCCCGGACGGTGTGTCCGACGGCGGCGGCCAGCCGGTCCACATCGGCCCGCTCGGCCGCGCGGAACGCCGGTCCGAGGAAGCGGGACGCCTGCCCTCGCCGGATGACCATGCAGGGAGAGCCCGCGAACGTGCCGCGTAGCCACAGCTCGTGATCGGTGCGCGCGGCGATCGCGAAGCCGAAGTCACGGGCGAACACCTCGGCCCGGTCCAGGTCCGGCTTCTCGAACTCAAGCCAGGCCAGATCCGCCACTTTGATCACTGGATTCCGGGCTCGTCCGGGGTGTTCACCGCGCAGGGCGCCCTGCTCGCTGTGGAGGTCTTGGTGGGGCGTCAGAGGACCGCCCTTGTTAACGGGGATGTGGGACATGGTGTCCTCCAAGCAACACTGCCGTAATGAGGAAATCATCAACTCTGCCGTTTCTCGTCGTCAATAGGCGCAGCCCAAATAATTGAGGGTCTCATCAGTAATGGCAGTGTCATCGCTGCGACGGTTACACTGGGCGGCATGCCGACGTCAGCCCCGCCCAAGAACCGCTTCGAGCGGCGCCGCGCCGAGACCCGCCAGGCGCTCGTCCGTGCGGCCCGGCAGATCCTCGCGGAAACCGGGGACACCAGCGCGAGCATCCAGGCCATCGCCGAGCGCGCCGATGTCGGCTTCGGGTCCTTCTACAACCACTTCGAGTCCAAGACGGAGCTGTTCGACGCGGCGGTGACGGACGCCCTGGATGAGTTCGGGCAGGTCATCGACGCGCGCGTGGAAGGCATCGACGACCCGGCCGAGCTGGTCGCGGTCGGCTTCCGGCTCACCGCCCGGATGGCCGACTCCCACCCGGAACTCATGCGGATCCTGCGCGACCGCGGCCTGGCGCACATCCACTCCGACCGCGGCCTCGCCCCACGCGCCCTGCGCGACCTGGAGATCGGCATCGCCTCAGGCCGCTTCACATGCGGCAACGCGACCACCGCCCTGTCCGCCCTGGGTGGCACCCTGCTGTCCCTGATGGCTCTCCGGCTGGACCGCCCGGACCTCGACGGCGACGAGGCCGCCTCCGACCTGGCCGAGATGGTCCTGCGCATGCTCGGCCTCGCTGCGGAGGACGCCCACGAGGTCACCCGGCGCCCGCTGCCCGAACTCGCCCGATGACCTCCTGCACCTGAAGCGCGGCCCTACGTGGTGCTACGCCAGCGGCAACGAGCAACGCGGTTGCCGCGGCCTCACAAGTGGGGTCCGCCCACGGGCATGCGGCATTCTCCTCGGCGAGGGCCAGCATGAGTGCCTCCAGTGCTTGGGCGAGGACGGGTGCTGGAAGGTGGTCCGCGAAGACGCCTTCGCGCTGACCACGCCGTAGGGTTGCGACGGCCTCTGCGCGGGCCGGTGCCAGGGTGGTGCGGATCTCGTCCTCTCCCGGATGGCGCCGTCCCAAGGTGATGAGCATGCGGTAGTGGTCGCCCACCGTCCATGCCGCGAGCACCATCCGTGTCATCGCCTCGACCGGGTCGGCATCCGCGGTACGGGCTCTGGCGAACGCCTGCCGAAGTTCACGGCCTGCTTCCTGTGTCAGGTCGGCGATCAGCGCATGTCGGCTGGGGAAGTGTCCGTAGAGGGTGCGCCGGGCAACGCCGGCCGCCTGAGAGATGCTGCCGAGACTCGCGTCCGGGTCCTCCCGTAGTTTCCGCCGGGCGGTGGCGAGGATGCGTCGGCGGTTGGCGTGAGCATCCTTGCGCTGCACAGTACGGCCCGGGGTGTCGGTCGTCCGCATGGTTTCTTCTGTCCACGGTTGCCGGAGAAGCCGTGGGCGCCGGTGCTCCCTCACGCACCGGCGCCCACTCACCCCTGCCCAGGGTGGCTTGGTGTCCTGCTGACGGGCGTCAGGGGACGAGGATGAGGCGGATCGGGTCGCCGATCTTGTTCTCCAGGCGGCTGACCGCGTTGGCCGCGTCGATGAGCGGGATGTGGTCCGTGATGGAGGGGGCGAGGTCGAGGCGGCCGGCCGCGGTCAGCTGCACCAGCTCGGAGACGGACTCGGGGAAGCCGCCGTAGTGCCCGCGCACCTGCTTCTGCAGGTAGTTGAAGGTCAGGCCCTCGGTGATGGTCAGCGGCCGGGGGGTGATGCCCACCAGGATGAGGGAGCCGCCCAGGCCGAGCACGGAGGCGGCCTGGTCGCGGACGGCGGGGACGCCGGCGCAGTCGAAGGCGAAGTCGAGGCCGCGGCCGCCGGTGGCCGCGCGGACCTGGTCGGCGAAGTCGGGGGCTGCCGGGTCGAGCGCGAGGTCCGCGCCGAAGGCCAGGGCGCGCTCGCGGGCGCCGGGCAGCGGGTCGACGGCGATGATCGGGGCGGCGCCGACCAGGCGGGCGAGGCGTACGTTGTGCGCGCCGACTCCGCCCACGCCCCAGACGCCGACGGACTGGGCGGCACGGACGCCCGCGGTGGCGACGACGGCGGCGTAGGGGGTGGAGACCGCGTCGGGGATGATCGCGGCCTGGTCGAAGGGGAGGCTGTCGGGGATGGGGATGAGGGTGTCCTCGCGGGCGATGACGTACTCGGCCCAGCCGCCGTCGTAGTCGATGCCGGCGGTGAGCATCTGGGTGCAGGGGCGGTGGCGCACGCATCCGGCGCACGTGCCGCAGGTCTTGCCGGCCTCCAGGGTGACGCGGGTGCCGACGGGCAGGCCTCGCTTGAGGTCGGGGCCGTGCGTGTGGATGACGCCCGAGACCTCGTGGCCGACGGTGACCGTGTCGGAGGTGGCGAACATGGGGACGAGGGAGCCGTCGAGGAGGTGGACGTCGGAGAGGCAGACGCCGGCGGCCTTGACCTGGATGAGGACCTCGCCCGGGCCCGGCACGGGGATCGGGACCTCTTCCACGGCGAACTTCTTGCTGTCCAGGTGGAAGCGTCCGGCGAGCATGGTGTCCATGGTGATCTGCTTTCTGTGAGCGGCACGACCCGGTGGTTCGGGCCATGGGCCCTGGGGTGTCTGAGTGGCTGTGGGGCCGGGAGGCGTGCGGGGAGGCAGGACGTCCGCACGCCTCCCGGCGGCTGGGGGTCGGCGCGCCTTGACGGCGTGCGACGGTCAGGCGAAGACGTCCTGCTGGTAGCGCTCGTCCGCCTCCAGCTGGGCGAGCCACTGCTGGGCGGTCTCGTCGTCGCTGCCGGTCTTCTGGCGGTGGATGGCGGCGAGTGCCTCGCGGACGGCGGGGGCCATGCGGCGGCCGTCACCGCAGACGTAGATGTACGCGCCGTCCTCGATCGCCTGCCACACCGTGTCGGCGGCATGGGCGATGGCGTTCTGCACGAACCGGGCCGGGTGGCCGGTCACCGCGGAGAAGGCGGTTCATCCCGGCCGCACACAGGGCCGCCGCGCCACGTGCCGACGCTCTCTCACTTCCGCACCGATGGGACGGACCGCGGTGACGAACACCGACCACACCCTTCTCACCGAGCCGGTGAGCCCCCGTGAGATGCCCGACGCCGCGATAGCGATGCTCGATGCCGAGGGCATCGTGGTGGGGTGGACGCAGGCCGCTCAGCAGCTTGTCGGTTACTCGGCCGGGGAGGTGGTGGGCCGGTCCGTGGCGCACGTGCTGCCGCCCCCCGAGGACGCCCGGAGGACTTCGGCGTTCGCCGAGCGATGCCGCGCGCAGGGTGGCTGGTCCGGTACCGCGGCTATACGCCACCGCGACGGCCACACGCTGAAGACGACGCTGCGGGTGTCGTTGCTGCGGGGGCAGGACGCCGGCACCCGGTGGCTGGTGTCCGTGACGGACATAGGGGCGCTGTCCCTGGGGGCGACCGGGGGACCGGTGCGGGAGTCGCTCCTCAGCACCGGGTGCTGACATGTGAGGTCTCCGACACCAACACCGGCCACCCACGCCCCCGTCATCCCCGCAGTCTCGACGAGCACGGCCGCGGCCTCCACCTGGTCGCTCGGCTGTCGCGCAGGTGGGGTTCGCGCTCCGGGGCGGACGGCAAGGTCGTCTGGGCCGAACAGGACCTGCCCTCCGCAGCCGGCGCCCTGTGACCCGCCGACGAACCAGGCGGCTGACAGCCGCCCGACCGATGCCCATTTCTCGTAGCCGCAGGCTCGTCAAGGAAGCCGGAGAACATGGATTCAGCGAACATGGAAAACGCCGACTCGGCAGGCGCCTCACAAGGAACCAGCGTCTCCGGTGCCGGTCCGGGCGGCAGGACGCCCGCCTTCGACGGCCTGGCAGCCGCCGTTGTCGACGATCGAGGGGCGGTGGCGGGGTGGACCGGGACGGCAGAGGACCTGACGGGGTTCTGCGCCGAGGAGGTACACGGCCGCCCCGTGCGGGAACTGGTGGCCGACCTCCCTGACGACCTGCGCGGGGTCAGGCACGTTCCGACATCCGGGCGGGTGCGGCTGTGGCACCGGTGCGGCAACACGATCGACGTCACGTTCCGCACCACAAGGGTGAACGGCTCGGCGAAGTTCCTCGTGTTGGCGGCACCCACCCACTACGTCGCCGACCACCAGCACGGCGCGGCGCTCCTGCGCGCACTGTCCGCACAGAACCGGATCACGATCGCTCTGCATGACACGGACCTCACCACCGTGCAGACGAACGCCACGCCGGACACTCTCGACGGCCGTCCCGTACAGCCCGGCACCCGGCTGAGCGACGTGCTGTGCGCCGAGGACGCCGAGAACGTCGAGGCGGTGCTGCGTCAGGTGCTCGAGACGGGCGTCCCGGTGCTGCGCAGGAACCAGCACGTGAGCTGGCGGCACCATCCGGCGCGGCGGCACGCGCTGTCGCTGTCCGCCTTCCGTCTGGAGAACGCGCGAGGACGCCCCACGGGGGTCGCGGCCCTGTACATCGACGACACCGACCGACTGCGCGCCCGTCGACAGCTGGATCTCGCCCGCGAGGTCGCCGAGCGCGTGGGGGGTTCCCTGGATGTCGTGCGGACCGCGCAGGACCTCGCGGACGTCCTCGTACCCGCCTTCGGGGATCTCGTCTCAGTCAACCTTGCGCAGGCCGTCTTCGACGGTGACGAACCCGCCGAGCGGCTGGGCGGAGGAGATCTGCATCTGCGCACCGCGGCCCTGGCGCCGGCCAACGCCGCGTGGGCGGCCGGCATCAAGCTCGGCAACCTCGTCCCACCGCTGTCCGACCATCCCCTCCTGCGCAGCTCCCAGCACGGCGAGACGGTCGTCTACGGCCGGGACGACTTCGTCGCGCTGATCGGCGGCCCGCAGCTGGTCGAGCAGTTCCTTCCGCACGACGTCCATGCGGTGATGGTGGCACCGCTGCACGCCCGCGGCCTCACCCTCGGCGCGATCGTGGTCTGGCGCACCGGCCTGTCCGAACCGTTCACCGAGGACGAGGTGGATCTCATGAGGCAGATCGCCTCACTGGGGGCACTCGCCATCGACAACGCCCGCCGCTACACGCGCGAGCACAGAGCGGCCGTGGCCCTGCAGCAGAGCCTGCTTCCTCCGGCCACGACCGACACTCCGGCAGCCGAGACCGCCGGCTTCTACCTGCCCACCGGTGGCGGAGCGGGCACCAGCGGCGACTGGTACGACGCGATCGCCCTGCCCTCCTTCCGGCTGGCCCTCGTCGCCGGAGACGTGATCGGCCGCGGCATCCCCGCAAGCGCCACCATGGGCCGCCTGCGCACCGCCATCCAGACGCTCGCCGATCTCGAACTCGAGCCGGACGAGTTGCTCACCCGGACCGCGGACCTGGTCCAGCGCCTCGCGGCCGAAGCACCATCCGACACCCACGACCTCGTGGGCGCCACCTGCCTGTACGCGGTCTACGACCCGGTCACCCGACGCTGTGCCATGGCCAGTGCCGGGCACCCTCCGCCCGTACTCGTCCGGCCCGACGGAACCGCCGAAACCGTCGACATTCTCCCGGGGCCGCCCCTCGCCGTCTGCGGCATGCCGTACGAGACCACCACGATCGACCTCGAGCCGGGCAGCGTCCTCGCGCTCTACACCGACGGCCTGGTCCACCGGGGCGCCGACGACATCGACGACGGGCTCCGGCGGCTGACCGATGCGCTCGCCGCGTCCTGCCGCCCGGACCGCGCCCTGGACGAGACCGGCCGGGCCCTTCTCGCCGATCTGGTGGACGAAGCATCACGTGACGACGCAACCCTGCTGCTGGCACGCACCCGCGCCGTACCGGGCGAGGACACCGCTCACTGGCAGATACCGGCCGATCCCGCCGCCGTCTCCGAGGCCCGGGAATGGACGACCCGCCAACTCACCACATGGGGGTTGGACGACCTCCTGTTCACCACCCAACTCATCGTCAGTGAACTGGTCACCAACGCGATCCGCTACGGTCGTCCGCCGGCGGAGCTGCGACTGATCCGCCACGGCGTTCTGGTCTGCGAGGTCACCGACTCCAGCAGTACCCAACCCCGTCTGCGCCGCGCCCGCACCACCGACGAGGGCGGACGCGGCCTGTTCCTCGTCGCCCAACTCGCCGACCGATGGGGCTGCCGCCATGGCCAGAACCACAAGACCATCTGGTCCGAACAGCCCATCGAGTGCCCCCGCTGACCACGGCCTGAGCACTCTGCACCCCTGTCGGGCGTGCCGTGTTCCCCAGTGCTCGGCGAGTTGGGCGACCAACAGCAGACCGCGTCCTCCCTCGTCGAAAGTGCGGGCACGGTCGCGGATCAGGCGCAGCCGTATGGGACGACGACCGTAACGTATGGCGTTGGTGACCAGTTCACTGACCATCAGTTCGGCGGTGAACTCGAGGTTCTCCAGGCCCCAACTGATCAACTGCCGGGCGACGTTCGACCGGGCCCCCGACACGGAGACGGGGTCGGGGTCCACGTCCCAGCTGGCCGAAGACCTCTCGGAGCGCGAGCGACGGCTCGCACTGTTCACCGAGTTCATGCTGGACGCCTCCGTGCGCCCGCTGCACGACCTGCTGACCGAGCTCGCAGAGGTGTCCCTGGGCATCGATGCCACTCCTGTACGTACCTTCTCCCGTCGCCGCCGTGCGAACGGCCCGGAGCTCGCCACGGGCCCGGACGCCGGCTGGTACGTACGAGACCGACGCGCCAGTCGCCGATTCCATGCGCCCGTCTCCGCCGCCCGCCAAGAAGGGCAAGCCCAAGACCTCTCAGCGCAGGAAGAAGACGTCGCTCAGGAACAAGTACCTCTTCGGCTACGACGCCCACCTCATCGTGACCCGAGACGCCGAGCATGAAGCGGTACTCCTCGACGACGGCACCCCCAACCCCGAAGTCCTCCCGGCCCTCGTCCTCGGCGTCGCCCTCGACAAGCCCGGTCACCGCCCCGCGTACAGCGGCCTGAAGATCCTCAACCGACTCCGGGAGCGTGGATACAAACCCGGCTACCTCGCCGGCGACCGCGCCTACAACAACTCCGACCCCGACGAGTGGCAGCTCCCTGTCCGAGCCATGGGCTACAAACCCGTCTACGACTACCGCGCGGACCAGCTCGGCAAGCAGGCCGGAACACACGGCGCGATCCTCGTCGAGGGCCGCTGGTACTGCCCCTCCATGCCCGATCCCCTCATCAACGCCACCATCGACCTGCACGCCGACCGCATCGACCGGGAAACCTGGATCAAACTGATCGCCGCTCGCCGCAGCTACCGCATCATGCCCAAAGAGAACGCCGACGCCGACGGCTACCAGCGGATGATGTGTCCCGCCGAAGCGGCAAGGCCCAGTGCCCCATCAAACCTCGCACTCTCGGGCGAGGCATCCACCTGCCCCTCATCGACCCCGAACCCAGCCCGACCGGCCCGCTCAAGGTCTGCCGCCAGCGCACGATCACCATCGGCCCCGAACCCGGCGCCAAGCAATGGCAGGCCCTCGACTACGGCAGCCCGGAATGGCAGAGGGTGTACTTCCAGCTCCGCAACAGCATCGAGGGCTACAACAGCTACGCCAAGAACCCCCTCGCCGAGGGCACCGAATCCGCGGGCTCCCGCCGTATCCGCGGTTGCGGCACAAACGATCCTGCTCGCCTTCCAGTTGGCCCACGCGAACCGCCGCAAGATCAAGAAGTGGCTGGACACACTGTCGCTCGGCGGCGAACGCCCCCGCCGACGTACCCACCACCGCCGCCCGAAGAAAGAGCCGAGGAGCTGGACCCCGACCGGCCACCTGGCGCCAGCGGCATAGATCGATCCGACCCCGGCACCACAGGACCACGAAGACAGGCCCCCACCCGTGAGATAGCTCACGCGTCGGGGCCTGTCGTGTGACCTGACCAGGCTGTGTGATGCCTCACGGCGATCATGGAAACGAGAAACGGGCCCCTGCGGTGACTTCCGTCACCTGCAGAGACCCGTTTCGTCGGTTTCTCTCGGTGCGCGAGGGGGGAGTTGAACCCCCACGCCCTTGCGGGCACTGGAACCTGAATCCAGCGCGTCTGCCTATTCCGCCACCCGCGCATTGGGTGTGTCTTTCGGCCCTTCCCCTTTGGGGCTGGCGCCTTCCGACACCCAGAACATTAGCACGCAGGACGGGGTGGGTTCACATGCCTTGTCCCGGGCAGGGACACCCCCGCACCGGCACATCGAACGGCCAGGAGGCCCGCGCACGTATCAACCTCGTACCGGTCCGGCCCGTCTGCCCAGGAGCCGGACCGAGTCCACAGTCCGGTGCGGGACACTTGTTTGTGACCCCCTCTACGATCCATGCCAGACGACGTTCGAAGGGGAGCGCCGAAGGGAACTTCGTCAGGCGTCGACACCCGTCGACCGGGCTGACAGGGGGAACCAGCCGATTAACCGGCGCGTGGATACGATCAGTAAGCAGTACCGGGTAGGCAGTAGACAGGACGGCAACACCGGAGGAGGTGCCCCATGGGAGTCCTGAAGAAGTTCGAGCAACGTCTCGAAGGTCTGGTCAACGGCACCTTCGCCAAGGTGTTCAAGTCCGAGGTCCAGCCGGTGGAGATCGCCGGCGCGCTCCAGCGCGAGTGCGACAACAACGCCACCATCTGGAACCGGGACCGGACCGTCGTCCCCAACGACTTCATCGTGGAGCTGAGCGCCCCGGACTTCGAGCGCCTCAGCCCCTACTCCGGCCAGCTCGGCGACGAGCTCGCCGGCATGGTCCGCGACTACGCCAAGCAGCAGCGCTACACGTTCATGGGCCCGATCAAGGTCCACCTGGAGAAGGCGGACGACCTGGACACCGGTCTGTACCGGGTGCGCAGCCGTACGCTCGCCTCCTCCAGCAGCCAGCAGGCCCCCGCCCCCGCGGGCGGCGGTGCCCGCCCCGCGGCCGGTGGCTACGGCTACCCGCCGCCGGGCGCCCCCGCGCAGCCCGCCGGCGCTCCCCCCATGCCCTCGGCGCCCCCGCCCGGCGCCCGCCCCGGCGGGTACGGCTATCCGCAGCCGGCCCAGCCCGCCGCCCAGCGTCCCGGCGCCGCGCCCGGCGCCGCCCCTGGCTCCCGTACCAGGTACTGGATCGAGATCAACGGCACCCGCCACCAGATCTCCCGCCCGACGCTGGTGCTGGGCCGCAGCACCGACGCCGACGTGCGGATCGACGACCCCGGCGTATCGCGCCGGCACTGTGAGATCCGGACCGGAACGCCCTCGACGATCCAGGATCTCGGGTCCACCAACGGCATCGTGGTGGACGGGCAGCACACCACCCGCGCTACGCTCCGCGACGGCTCGCGGATCGTCGTGGGCAGCACCACCGTTATCTATAGGCAAGCCGAAGGGTGATCCGGGGGCAATGTCAGAGCTGACCCTCACGGTCATGCGGCTGGGTTTCCTGGCCGTACTGTGGCTGTTCGTGATCGTGGCCGTGCAGGTCATCCGCAGCGATCTGTTCGGTACACGCGTCACTCAGCGCGGGTCCCGACGGGACGCGGGCCGGGCCCAGCAGGCCCAGCGCCAGGCGCCCCCGCAGCAGCGCCAGCAGCCGGCCGGCGGCCGGGCGCGCCGCAACGCCCCCACCAAACTCGTGGTGACCGAGGGCACACTCACCGGCACCACCGTCGCGCTGCAGTCCCAGACCATCACCCTGGGCCGGGCGCACGACAGCACGATCGTGCTGGACGACGACTACGCCTCCAGCCGGCATGCCAGGATCTACCCGGACCGGGACGGCCAGTGGATCGTCGAGGACCTCGGGTCCACGAACGGCACCTATCTCGACCGGACCCGCCTCACGACCCCCACGCCGATTGCGCTGGGTGCACCGATCCGCATCGGCAAGACCGTCATCGAGCTGCGGAAGTAGTGCTACATCATGAATGAGCGCGAGCGGAGCGAGCACGCAGCGGCGGTCCACACCCGGGGCCCCGGCGCGCTCCCGACCGGAGGGTGGGCAGTGTGGCTCGACACGACCGGCTGTACCCGGAGCCGACGGGCGAGGTGCGCATGAGTCTGTCACTGCGCTTCGCCGCCGGTTCGCACAAAGGCATGATCCGCGAGGGCAACGAGGACTCCGGATACGCCGGTCCACGCCTGCTCGCGATCGCCGACGGCATGGGCGGCGCCGCGGCCGGCGAGGTCGCCTCCTCCGAGGCGATCTCCACCATCGTCCAGCTCGACGACGACATCCCCGGCTCCGACGTCCTGACCTCGCTCGGCGCGGCCGTCCAGCGCGCCAACGACCAGCTGCGCCAGATGGTCGAGGAGGACCCGTCGCTGGAGGGCATGGGCACCACCCTCACCGCCCTGCTGTGGACCGGCCAGCGGCTCGGCCTGGTCCACGTCGGCGACTCGCGCGCGTATCTGCTGCGTGACGGTGTCCTCACGCAGATCACCCAGGACCACACGTGGGTGCAGCGCCTGGTCGACGAGGGCCGGATCACCGAGGAAGAGGCCACCACTCACCCGCAGCGCTCCCTGCTGATGCGCGCCCTCGGCAGCGGCGACCACGTCGAGCCCGACCTGTCGATCCGCGAGGTGCGGGCCGGCGACCGCTACCTGATCTGCTCCGACGGTCTGTCCGGAGTCGTCTCCCACCAGACGATGGAGGAGACCCTCGCCAGCTACCAGGGCCCGCAGGAGACCGTGCAGCAGCTGATCGAGCTGGCGCTGCGCGGCGGCGGCCCGGACAACATCACCGTCATCGTCGCCGACGTCCTCGACCTCGACACCGGCGACACTCTCGCCGGGCAGCTGTCCGACACCCCGGTCGTGGTGGGCGCGGTCGCCGAGAACCAGAACCACCTGCACGACAACGGCATCATGCAGACCCCGGCCGGCCGTGCCGCGCACCTGGGCCGCCAGCGGCCCGGACAGGGCGGCGGGGGCGGCGAGTTCGGCCCACCCGGCTCCGGCGACACCACCGGATACATCCCCACCGACGGCTTCGGCGACTACGGCGACGAGGACTTCGTCAAGCCGCGGCCCCGGCGCCGCTGGCTGAAGAGATCCATCTACGGCGTCCTCGCGCTGGCCGTCATCGGCGGCGGCCTCTACGGCGGCTACCGCTGGACGCAGAGCCAGTACTACGTCGGCACCAACGGCGAACACGTCGCGCTGTACCGGGGCATCAGCCAGGACCTGGCCTGGGTCTCGTTGTCGGAGGTCGAGAAGGACCACCCCGAGATCGAACTCAAGTACCTGCCGCCGTACCAGCAGAAGCTGGTCAAGGCGACGATCGCCGAGGGCGGGCTGAAGAACGCCCAGGCGAAGATCGACGAGCTGGCCGTGCAGGCCTCCGCGTGCCAGAAACAGGCGGAGCGGCGTGCCGCCGAGAGCGAGAACAACGCGCAGACCGGCCAGGGCGAGGCCGGGGGTACCACGGGAACCACCCGCACCTCCCTCACGTCCAAGGCCACGCCGACCCCGTCGGCCACCGGATCCCCGTCCCCGACCCAGTCCGCGACCGCGCCCACTCCCAGCCCCGGCCCCAGCCTCTCGGAGGAAGAGCAGAAGGTCGTCTCGCTGTGCGGTAAGCAGTAGGCAAGCCGTGAGAGGCCCCGTCACACGATGAGCAGTACTACCAACCCGTCGACGCAGCACACGTCCACGATCGGCTCGATCGGCACGCCGAGCCGGCGCAACACCGAGCTCGGGCTTCTGGTGTTCGCCGTCGTCATCCCGGTCTTCGCCTACGCCAACGTCGGCCTCGCCATCAACGACGAGGTGCCGGCCGGCCTGCTGAGCTACGGGCTCGGCCTGGGCCTGCTGGCCGGCGTCGGCCATCTCGTCGTCCGCAAGTTCGCGCCGTACGCCGATCCGCTGCTGCTGCCGCTGGCCACCCTGCTCAACGGCCTCGGCCTGGTCGCCATCTGGCGGCTGGACCAGTCCGAGCTGCTGCAGGACATCGGCCAGGCCGGCACCGCCGCCCCGCGCCAGCTGCTGTACACGGCGATGGGTATCGCGCTGTTCATCGTGGTGCTGATCTTCCTCAAGGACCACCGCGCCCTGCAGCGCTACACGTACATCTCGATGGTCGGCGCGCTGTTCCTGCTGCTGCTGCCACTGGTGCCGGGCCTCGGCCAGAACATCTACGGCGCCAAGATCTGGATCTCGGTCGCCGGATTCTCCATCCAGCCCGGTGAGTTCGCGAAGATCGTGCTGGCGGTCTTCTTCGCCGGCTACCTGATGGTCAAGCGGGACGCGCTCGCGCTCGCCAGCCGCCGCTTCATGGGCCTGTACCTGCCGCGCGGCCGCGACCTCGGCCCGATCCTCGTGGTCTGGGCGATGTCGATCCTGATCCTGGTCTTCGAGACCGACCTCGGCACCTCGCTGCTGTTCTTCGGAATGTTCGTCATCATGCTGTACGTCGCCACCGAGCGGACCAGCTGGATCGTCTTCGGTCTGCTGATGTCCGCGGTCGGCGCCGTCGGCGTGGCCTCCTTCGAACCGCACATCCAGCAGCGCGTCGACGCCTGGCTCGACCCGATGCGCGAGTACACGCTCTCCCGCCAGGGCGTCGGCGGTCACTCCGAGCAGGCCATGCAGGCACTGTGGGCGTTCGGCTCCGGCGGCACCCTGGGCACCGGCTGGGGCCAGGGCCACTCCGAGCTCATCCGGTTCGCCGCCAACTCCGACTTCATCCTCGCCACCTTCGGCGAGGAGCTGGGCCTGGCCGGTGTGATGGCGCTGCTGCTGCTGTACGCGCTGATCGCGGAGCGCGGCGTGCGTACCGCCCTCGCCGCCCGCGACCCGTTCGGCAAGCTGCTCGCCATCGGCCTGTCCGGCGCCTTCTCCCTGCAGGTGTTCGTCGTGGCCGGCGGTGTGATGGGGCTCATCCCGCTCACCGGTATGACGATGCCGTTCCTGGCCTACGGCGGTTCCTCCGTGATCGCCAACTGGGCGCTGATCGGCATCCTGCTGAGAATCAGCGACACCGCGCGCCGCCCGGCGCCGTCCCCCGCCCCCAACCCCGACGCCGAGATGACCCAGGTGGTCCGCCCGTCATGAACAAGCCCCTGCGCCGGATCGCGATCTTCTGCGGACTGCTCGTTTTGACGCTGCTGATCCGCGACAACTGGCTCCAGTACGTCCGGGCGGACGAGCTGGCCTCCGACACCGACAACCGCCGCGTGGCCATCGAGCGGTACGCCACCCCGCGCGGCGACATCATCGTCGACGGCAAGGCCATCACCGGCTCCAAGCAGGCCTCCAGCGGCGACTTCGAGTACGTCCGCACCTACAAGGACGGCCCCATGTGGGCGCCGGTCACCGGCTACGCCTCCCAGGCCTTCGGCACCAACCAGCTGGAGAACCTGGAGGACGGCATCCTCACCGGCAACGACGACCGGCTGTTCTTCCGCAACACCCTCGACATGCTCACGGGCAAGAAGAAGGCGGGCGGCAACGTCGTCACCACCCTCAACGCGGCCGCGCAGAAGGCCGCGTACGAGGGTCTGGCCAAGCGCGGCAAGGGCGCGGTGGTGGCCCTCGACCCGGAGACCGGCGCGATCCTGGCGATGGCCTCCTACCCGTCGTACGACCCCTCGACGATCGCCGGGTACTCCGACGACGACCAGAAGGCCTGGAACAAGCTCCAGAAGAAGGGCAACGCGAACGACCCGATGCTCAACCGGGCGCTGCGCGAGACCTACCCGCCGGGCTCGACGTTCAAGGTGGTCACCGCGGCGGCGGCCCTGGAGCACGGGCTGTACACGGACGCGGACTCGCCCACCAAGACGCCGCTGCCGTGGACCATGCCGGGCACCACGACCGTGCTGAAGAACGAGGGGAACATCCCCTGCAAGAACGCGACCCTCAGGGTCGCCCTGCAGTGGTCCTGCAACACCGTCTTCGGCAAGGTCGGCTCCGACCTCGGCAACGACAAGATGCTGGAGACGGCGAAGGAGTTCGGCTTCACCGAGGAGCAGTTCACGCCGGTCCGCGCCAACGCGTCGGTGTTCTCCGAGGACATGGCTCCCTCAGAGGTGGCGCTGTCCTCCATCGGCCAGTTCAACACCGCCGCGACCCCGCTGCAGATGGCCATGGTCGCCTCCGCCGTCGCCAACGACGGCACGCTGATGAAGCCGTACATGGTCGACAAGCTCCAGGCGTCCACCGTCACCACCATCGAGCAGACCGAGCCCGAAGAGCTCAGCAAGCCGCTGTCCCCGGACAACGCCCAGGTCCTGCAGTCGATGATGGAGACGGTCGTCGACAAGGGCACGGGAAGCAACGCGAAGATCGACGGCGTCACCGTGGGCGGCAAGACCGGTACCGCCCAGCACGGCGTCGACAACAGCGAGAAGCCGTACGCCTGGTTCATCTCGTACGCCAAGCTCGACGACGGCAGCTCGCCGGTCGCCGTGGCCGTGGTGGTCGAGGACGAGGCGGCGGACCGTGGCGACATCTCCGGCGGCGGCCTCGCGGCCCCCATCGCGAAGAGCGTCATGGAGGCGGTCATCAAGAGCAAGCAGTGAGAGCCCCGTCACGTCGTCTTCACATCGATGCACGTTGGGATACCGGTCCTGTATCGGCTGACGGGCTTGGCCAGGTCACACAGAGCGAGCCGGGTACGGTAGGCCCGGACGGCAGTCTCCGGCCGCACGACATGCCGGTCGGGACCGACGGAGAGGGCTGGTAGGTAGCTTATGGAAGAGCCGCGTCGCCTCGGCGGCCGGTACGAGCTGGGTCAGGTGCTCGGCCGTGGTGGCATGGCGGAGGTCTACCTCGCGCATGACACCCGCCTCGGCCGCACCGTGGCGGTGAAGACGCTGCGCGCGGACCTCGCGCGTGACCCGTCGTTCCAGGCCCGCTTCCGCCGGGAGGCCCAGTCGGCCGCCTCGCTCAACCACCCCGCGATCGTGGCGGTCTACGACACGGGCGAGGACTACATCGACGGGGTCTCGATCCCGTACATCGTCATGGAGTACGTCGACGGCTCCACACTCCGTGAGCTGCTGCACTCCGGCCGCAAACTGCTGCCGGAGCGCGCCATGGAGATGACCATCGGCATCCTCCAGGGCCTGGAGTACGCCCACCGCAACGGCATCGTCCACCGCGACATCAAGCCGGCGAACGTCATGCTGACGCGCAACGGCCAGGTCAAGGTCATGGACTTCGGCATCGCCCGCGCCATGGGCGACTCCGGAATGACGATGACGCAGACGGCCGCCGTGATCGGCACCGCCCAGTACCTCTCCCCGGAGCAGGCCAAGGGCGAGCAGGTCGACGCGCGCAGCGACCTCTACTCCACCGGCTGCCTGCTGTACGAACTGCTGACGGTCCGCCCGCCCTTCGTGGGCGACTCTCCCGTCGCGGTCGCCTACCAGCACGTACGGGAAGAGGCGCAGCCTCCGTCGGTCTTCGACCCCGAGATCACGCCGGAGATGGACGCGATCGTCCTCAAGGCACTGGTCAAGGACCCGAACTACCGCTACCAGTCGGCCGACGAGATGCGCGCCGACATCGAGGCCTGCCTCGACGGCCAGCCGGTCGCGGCCACGGCGGCCATGGCCTCCGTGGGCTACGGCGGCTACCCCGACGACCAGCCGACGACGGCCCTGCGCTCCGACGGTCACGCGGGCGCGACCACACTGCTGCCGCCGGCCAACCCGGACGACAGCGGCTTCGGCTACGACGACCGTCCGGACCGGCGCCGCCAGAAGAAGTCCAACACCTCCACGATCCTGCTGGTCGTCGCGGCCGTCCTGGTCCTCGTCGGCGCCATCCTGATCGGGCGGTTCGCGTTCAGCGGCAACGGCGGTGTGGGCAACGACACGGTGCCGGTACCGAACCTCGTCGGCCAGACCGAAGCCGATGCCAGAAAGCTCCTGGCCAACAGCGAGCTGGAGGTCGGAACGGTCACGCAGAAGCCCTGCGAGGAGGAGAAGAAGGGCAACGTCTGCTCGCAGGACCCGCAGCCCAAGACGGAGGTCGACAAGAACACCACCGTCAACCTCGTGGTGTCGACGGGTGCGCCGAAGGTGGCGGTGCCGAACGTGATCGACAAGAACGTCGACACGGCAACGCAGCAACTGGAGGACAAGGGCTTCAAGGTCGAGACCGAGACGACGGAGTCCTCCTCCCAGGAGACGGGCACGGTGCTCAGCCAGGACCCCGACCCGGGCACGGAGTTGGAGAAGGGCTCCACGGTGACGCTGGAGGTCGCCAAGGCCGAGGAGAAGGCGACCGTCCCGAGCGTCGTCGGCCTGAGCTGTGCGGACGCCCAGAAGCGGATGCAGGACAACAACCTCACGGGCATCTGCGACGAAACACCGGTCACCGATCCCAACCAGGCCGACAAGGTCATCGAGACCACGCCGGCGCCGGGCTCCCAGGTCGACAGGGACTCGACGGTGACCATGAAGGTCGGCAAGCTGCAGCAGAAGACCCAGGTGCCGGAGGCCCGCAACCAGACGGTCGCCCAGGCGAAGCAGACGCTGCAAGCACAGGGCTTCACCAACATCCAGTTCGCCAACGGCAGCGACCAGAGCGACACCGCTCTCGTCATAAACCAGGATCCGGCTCCCGGCACCGAGGTCGACGACCCGGCCGCGACGCCGATCACGCTGACGACCGTGAACCTCGGCGGCAACAACGGAGGCAACGGCAACGGCGGCTTCATCGGCGGCGGCGACGGAGACTGACCGCCCCGCGCGGCACGTATGAGTGAGCCCCGGCCCCCTGAGAGGGGTGCCGGGGCTCACTCGTACGTGATGCCTAGCGGCGCAGCTCCTTCGGCGGTGTCCGCTCGCTGTCCACCTTCTCCACGCGCTCCAACTCGCCCCACACCACGTACCGGTAGCGGCTGGTGAAGACCGGCGTGCAGGTGGTCAGGGTGATGTACTTGCCGGCCTTCGTGCGGCCGGACTCCTTGGGGATCGCGTCGAGGACCTTGACGTTGTACTTCGAGGTCTCGGGAAGGATGGCGTAGGCCTTGTAGACGTACCACTTGTCCTTCGTCTCGAAGACAATCGGGTCGCCCTTCTTCAGCTTGTGGATGCCGTGGAACTTCGCGCCGTGGCCGTCGCGGTGCGCGGCGAGCGAGAAGTTGCCGTTCTTGCCGCTGCTGGGCAGGGTCGCCTTGACGGGGTCGGTGTAGTAGCCAGCGACACCGTCGTTGAGGAGCTCCGACGACGTGCCCTTCTTGATCAGGATCTCGCCCTTGGTCATCGCGGGCACATGCAGGAAGCCGATGCCGTCCCTGGTGTCCAGCGCGCCGGGGCCGGTCGACTCGTTGGTGGCCCAGTTGTCGCGGACCTTGTTGCCCTCCTGGTCCGCCTTGCGGTCGGCGAGGACGTTCGTCCACCACAGCGAGTAGACGACGAACAGGCCGAGCACCAGGCCCGCGGTGATGAGGAGTTCACCGAAGACACTGACCGCCATGGCGATCGGGCCGGGTCCGCGGCGCCGTGGCTCGGGCGCCTCGGGGGCGGCGTCGGTGTGCTCTTCACGATCGGTGGTCGCTGCCACGTGTCATCTGCCCTTAACTGACGAGCGCATCCGGCTTGCCCTTGCTGCGCGGCCGTTCCTCGACCATCTTGCCCCAGACGATCATCCGGTACTTGCTGGTGAACTCCGGCGTGCACGTCGTGAGGGTGATGTAGCGGCCGGGCTTGGTGAAGCCCGATCCCGGGGGGATCGGGTCGAGGACGCTCACGTTGCTCGGCGAGGTCACCGGCAGGATCGACGCCATGTCGTAGACGTAGTACCTGTCCTGCGTCTCGACGACGATCGGATCGCCGGGCTGAAGTCTGTTGATGTACCGGAACGGCTCGCCGTGGGTGTTGCGGTGCCCGGCCAGCCCGAAGTTGCCGCTCTTGGCGTCCGGCATCGCCGTCTTCAGCGCGCCCTCGGCGTAGTGGCCGACCATGCCCCGGTCGAGCACCTTGTCGTTGCTGATGCCCTCGGCGATCGGCACGACGACGTCCAGCTTGGGGATGTGCAGCAGCGCGAAGCCCTGCCCGGGCTGGAAGGCACCGGGGTTGCGCTTGCCGTTCGCCCAGTCGTCCTGGAGCTGGCTGGCCTCGTTGCCGGCCTGGGCGTGCGCCCGGACGTTGGTCCACCACAGCTGGTAGGTGACGAACAGGAGCATCAGCACGCCGGTGGTGATGAACACCTCACCTATCAGCCGACTGGCGATGACCGCGGGGCCGGGCTTGCGGGCCCGGGCGAGCCGGCGGGCCTCGACGCGGGAGAGCGGGCGGCCCCGCTCGTCGTCCTTCGAGGGCTCCCCGGGCGGGCCGGCATGGGCGGCGTGGCCCGCGTGGCGCCGGTGGCGGCGCTTGGCGGCCTTTCTGCGGGCCGCGCGGCCACCCGAGGTGGTTCCGGTGGCTCTGGCGCCTGCTGTGGCGCCTGTGGTTCCTGTGGCGGCTGTTGTGCCCGCTGTCGACCCACCCGACGGATCCGGTATCCGCAGGGCCATCGTCTCCTCGTCCACCGGGGCGGCGCCGAGCGGCACCTCACCCAGCGATGCCCCGCCCACCGGTGCCTCGTACGGCTGCTGCCCGTACCAGTCCCCGAGCGCACCCGGCTCCTCGTACGGCTGCTGCCCGTACGAGGTGCCCTGGTCGCCGGCGTCGCCGTAGGCGGTCGCGCCGGACTCACGCTCGGGGCGCAAGGCGGTCACGCCGTGGACCTGCCCACCACCGGGGCAAGCCCCGCCGACCTCGCCACCGCGCCCTCGTCGCCGCACTCCACCAGCCAGTTGGCCAGCATCCGGTGACCGTGCTCGGTCAGCACCGACTCGGGGTGGAACTGCACGCCCTCGACAGGGAGTTCACGGTGCCTCAGGCCCATGATGATGCCGTCGTGCGTGCGCGCGGTGACCTCCAGCTCGGCCGGCACGGTGGGCGGCTCGGCGGCCAGGGAGTGGTAGCGGGTCGCCGTGAACGGCGAGGGCAGGCCCGCGAAGACGCCCTTGCCCTCGTGCTCGACCAGCGAGGTCTTGCCGTGCAGCAGCTCGGGCGCACGGTCCACGACACCGCCGTACGCCACCTGCATCGACTGCATGCCGAGGCAGACGCCGAAGACGGGCACGCCGGTGGCGGCGCAGTGCCGGACCATGTCGATGCAGACGCCGGCCTGCTCGGGGGCGCCGGGGCCGGGCGACAGCAGCACGCCGTCGAAGCCGTCGTTGGCGTGTGCCGTCGAGACCTCGTCGTTGCGCAGGACCTCGCACTCGGCGCCCAGCTGGTACAGGTACTGGACCAGGTTGAAGACGAAACTGTCGTAGTTGTCGACGACGAGAATGCGCGCGCTCACTGGTTGTCCACCGTCACATCGTTGAAGGGCAGCAGCGGTTCGGCCCATGGGAAGACGTACTGGAACAGGACGTAGACCACGGCCAGGATCAGTACCAGTGAGATCAGCGCCTTGATCCACGCGTTCCCCGGCAGATGCCGCCAGATCCAGCCGTACATGCCGTCCCTTCCGTCGCACCACGGCACCAGAAACTCACGCCGTACTGCACCAGACTAACGGCGCAGGGCGGCTGGTTTCCCGGCCTCCACAGGCTGTGTGGAATCCAGATGCGCCCAGACGATGAGGCGGTGGCTGTGGCCCCACTCCGGTTCGCAGGTGGTCAGGGTCAGATAGCGGCCCGGACGTGTGTACCCGGATTTACGTGGCAGCGGGTCGATCACCTCAATGTCCGTGGGCACGGTTTTGTACGGCCCCTGGTCGATCCGGTACGTGAACCAGGTCGTCCCGTCGGTCAGCACCACCGCGTCTCCGGGCCGCAGCCGCGGGAAGTCCTTGAAGGGATCGCCGTAGGTGCGCCGGTGGCCGGCGACGGAGAAGTTGCCCTTCTGCCCGAGCTGCGCGGTTCCGGCGTAGTGGCCGAGGCCCTTCTTCAGGGTGCCGGTGTCAGTGCCTTCGAGGACGGGCTTGTTCCACGTGAAACCAAGCCGCGGGATGTACATGATCGCGAAGGGTTCGCCGTTCTCGTACGGCGCCGGCTTCGGGGGCGCGGCGGAGGCGCCCGGCGCTGGCGGGGCCGTCGTACGCAGGGCGCCCTGGGTCCACTGTTGCTGGAGCCGGTCGATCTGGTCGTCCATGGCGGTGTCGGCCCGCACGCCGGTCCAGAACAGCACGTAGACGACGAAGAGCACGATCACGGTGCCGACGGTGATGCACAGTTCGCTGACGGTCCTGACGACTAAGCGCACCGGCGGCTCCCGAGAAGGCGCTCACTCCATGGGCTGGGCGTATCGCAGATCCACTGTGCCCGAGTAACCGGGCAGAGTCATCGTCCCGTTCTCCTCGACTTTCCAGCCGAGGCCGTAGACGTTGACGTACACCATGTAGTTCTGGATCGCCGGGGAGGCGGTGAGCGCCTGCTGGAGCTTCTCGGGGTCACCGACCGCCGTGATCTTGTACGGCGGTGAGTAGACGCGGCCCTGGAGGATCAGGGTGTTGCCCACACAGCGCACGGCGCTGGTGGAGATCAGCCGCTGGTCCATGACCTTGATGCCCTTGGCGCCGCCCTGCCACAGCGCGTTCACCACGGCCTGGAGGTCCTGCTGGTGGATGACCAGGTAGTCGGGCTGGGGCTCGGGGTAGCCGGGGAGCTTGGCGGTGGCGTTCGGCGGGGCGTCGTCCAGCGTCACCGTGATCGCGTCGCCGGTGAGCTTCTGGGTCCCGGCCTCCTTTTCCAGGGCGGCGAGCTTGTCGTCCTCCGCCTTGGTGCTGCCGTCGTCCCGCTCGGCCAGGGCTTCGACGTCCTCGCGCAGGGCGGCGTTGGCCTCGCCCAGCTCGCCGTTGCTGCGGCTGCGCTCCTGGATCAGGTCCGAGAGCTTCAGCAGGGACGCGTCCGTGCGGATATTGGTGCCCTTGGCGGTGTAGAAGCTGGTGAAGAAAATGAGGCCCGCGAGAGCGAAGACGGCCACCGTGAGCAGCCGCACGGGCCGGAAAGCCCGTCGGCGGTCAGCGCTGGATCCCGTCCCGGGGGAGTCGGCAGAATTGCTCAACGTACCCTTATCTCCTTCGGCGCCACGGAAGCACTACGCTAACGGACGCCCGGGGGAGCGCTCAGTGTCCCCTTGTACGCTGCCCCGAGCCCGACCCAGTTCCCTGCGCGGCCACGCAGCGCATCGACAGGAGAGACCCTCGTGCCGAAGTCACGTATCCGCAAGAAGGCCGACTACACGCCGCCGCCGTCGAAGCAGGCGACCAGCATCAAGCTGCACAACCGTGCCTGGGTCGCGCCGGTCATGCTCGCCTTCTTCCTCATCGGCCTGGCCTGGATCGTCGTTTTCTATGTGACCAACAGTTCGCTGCCCGTCGAATCGCTGGGCAACTGGAACATCGTGGTCGGCTTCGGCTTCATCGCGGCCGGGTTCGGCGTCTCCACGCAGTGGAAGTAGCCGGTCTCCACGCGGTGGGGTGGCGGTCGAAGGACAGGTCACCGGGCGGTGAACAGAGCTCTACCCATGGCTATCCGCTGAGTTATCCACAGCCCAGGGAGCATTTCCACACCTGACCTGGGGAAAAGACGACGATCTGTGGATAACCCATCGGGCGTTGACGCCGGTACGACCGTCGCACGATCTCCCGAAAACATGTTCGCCCCCTGCCTGACCTGCGGAAACGCAAGTCAAAGGCAGGGGGCACATCTGTTCCCGCACAGTGTGCACAAGATCCGCCACACGCTGTGGACAACCACCGAGCTCAGTGGATAACCCCTCGGCTCAGCTGAGCTGGACCGTTCGCAGCAGCGTCACACCGACTACCACGGCCAGCATCAGCGCACAGACGCCGTACTGCACCAGGGCCCGCCGCTCACGCGGGGCGTGCACCATCGCGTAGCCGATCACCAGACCGCCGACGAGACCGCCGATGTGGGCCTGCCAGGAGATGTTGCTCCACGTGAACGTGAAGATCAGGTTGATCGCCAGCAGGATGATGACCGGTCGCATGTCGTAGTTGAGCCGGCGCATGAGGACGGCGGTCGCGCCGAACAGCCCGAAGATCGCGCCGGAGGCACCGAGAGTGGCTGTGGTCGGCGACCCCAGCAGATAGGCCAGTGCGCTGCCCGCCAGACCGGAGATCAGATAGAGCGCCAGGTAGCGGGCCCGGCCGAGGGCCGCTTCCAGGGGGCCGCCCAGCCACCAGAGGCCGAGCATGTTGAACGCGATGTGCCAGGGCGCCTCGTGCGTGAACATCGAGGTGACCAGGCGATACCACTCGCCCTCCGCCACACCTTCCGTCGGCCCCCAGGGCGCCGGCGGCCACGCGCCGACCAGCACCAGGCTGTTCAGCACCGACTCGCGGACCTGGACGAGCAGGAACACCGCGACGTTGATCCCGATCAGGATCTTGGTGAGCAGCCGGGGGTCGGCGACGACCGTGCCGCCCGCGATGGTGCGGGGGCGGGAGGCGTTCGGCCCGTGGCCGGTGCCGGCGGCGCCGCGGACGCATTCGGGGCACTGGAAGCCGACCGAGGCACTGACCATGCACTCGGGGCAGATCGGGCGCTCACAGCGGGTGCAGCGCACGCCGGTCTCGCGGCCGGGGTGGCGATAGCAGACGGGCGCGCTCTGCGCGTCATGCTGGCTGCCCTGCGCCTGGTCCATGAGGTCCCCTCAGTCGTCGTGGCACTCCAACGCCCCGCTCATCTTTACGGACGAGCGGGGCGTTTGGTTCCCACCGGGAGGTCTCGGGCCTCGCGGGACGTCGCGGAGGTCAGCCCTCACGGGGCGTCGCGGAGGTCAGCCCTCACGGGGCGTCGCGGAGGTCAGCCCTCGCGGGACATCGCGGAGGTCAGCCCTCGCGGGACGTCGCGGGGCTCAGCCCTCGCGGGACTCGACGACGACCGCCTCGATGACGACGTCGTTGAGCGGGCGGTCGGTGCGCGGGTTGGTCTGGGCGGTCGCGATGGAGTCCACGACCTTCTGGCTGGCCGCGTCGGTGACCTCGCCGAAGATGGTGTGCTTGCGGTTCAGCCACGCCGTCGGGGAGACGGTGATGAAGAACTGCGAGCCGTTGGTGCCCGGGCCGGCGTTCGCCATGGCCAGCAGGTACGGCTTGTCGAACTGCAGGTCCGGGTGGAACTCGTCCCCGAACTGGTACCCCGGGCCGCCCGTGCCGTTGCCCAGCGGGTCACCGCCCTGGATCATGAAGCCGCTGATGACCCGGTGGAAGACCGTGCCGTCGTACAGCTTGGCCGTGGACTTCTCACCGGTGGCCGGGTGGGTCCACTCACGCTCGCCCTTGGCGAGCTCGACGAAGTTCTTGACCGTGTTCGGCGCCTGGTTCGGGAAGAGCCGAACCTGGATGTCGCCGTGGTTGGTCTTCAGGGTGGCGTAGAGCTGCTCAGCCACGATCTGCCTTCCGTTGTCTTCCTGTGACCCCACGATCCTCGCATGGTCCACGCCCGGCGTCGCCCGACGCCCACTGACAGGCGCGTATCCGGGCGTATCGGTTTGCGGAAATCCGGACGAGTCGCCCCGGGACGCAGGCGCCGCGCGCCGATCCGTGGCATTGTCGACGACAAGCTCCTGTTGCCCCGCATTCATCCGCTATTGCACCGCAACCGTGACCCGGATGCCCGCCCTCACATGCCACGTCGCTCTCCGACAGGCATGATCCGTAAAAGGGTGGAAAGTCGAAATACCGTACGCCACCGAGGAGGAGGAACCCGTGACCCGCATCGACAGCGTGCGCGCCGCGACCGGCTCGGCGAAGGACAGCGTGCTGCACGCCGCGGAAGTGGTGGCGCCCTACGCCGACACGGCCAAGGACCGGGCCGCGCACTACGCACACGAGGCACGCGTACGGCTCGCGCCCAAGGTGTCGCAGGCCGCCGGGCAGGCCCGCGTCCAGTACGCGTCGCATCTCGCGCCGCGCCTGGAGCAGGCCCGCTACCAGGCCCGCACGCATGTGCCGCCGAAGGTCGACCACGCCGCCCACGAGGCCGCCGTCCGCGCCCGCGTGGCCGCACGGCAGGCCGCCGAGTACTCCCGGCCGAGGATCGAGCAGGCAGTGGCCGCGGCCGGGCCCGTCAAGGACGAGGCCGCGGCCCGGGGCGCCGCGGCGCTGGCCGCGCTGCGCGGCCAGGTCTCGCCCGAGGAGATCCACAAGCTCGTCCGCAAGCACGAGCGCCGGGCGAAGGCCGGCCGGGCCGTGAAGGTGCTGGCCGTCCTCGGTGTTCTGGCGGGCGGCGCCTTCGCCGCCTGGAAGTGGTGGGACAAGCAGGCCAACCCCGACTGGCTGGTCGAGCCCCCCGCCGCGACCGAGGTCCCCGAGTCCGGCCGCCTCACGTCGGTGGACGGCAGCGGCCAGTCCGTACTCGACCCCGAGGTACAGGCCAAGCAGGCCGAGGAGGAGGCCGCGGACCGCGACGACCGCGGCTGAGGCCGGCGCAGAGTTCCGAGTCGGATCGCCGTCATGACGGTGGGGCGGGCGCCCTGATGGGCGCCCGCCCCGTCCATTTGACCTCGGAGAGGTCGGTGTGCGCGGGCCGGTCTCGGGTCGGTTCTCGGGGGCAAACGCCAGTCGCGTCGCAGCCGCCTTCGTCGAACGGCCTCAGAGTTCCATGCGGGCACGGCTGTCCGGAGCTGGGCCCCAGCAGCGGGTCATGCGTTCCCGGACGGCTCTCTTGGCGGGATCACGGGGAACGCGGGCGCGTGATCACCACGAGCGGGACGAGCGGGACGAGTCAGGGTTTTCCTACGGCACATCGCTTCCGTGCGCCCACCCCTCCCCGTGACCGCCAACTGCGGGCCCGGGAGTCCGACTTCTACGTGGCCTCGCAACCGCTCACCGGCACACACCTGAAGTCGATCGAACTCGCCCGCGAGGAGGCAAGCGGACGCGCCCGACTGCCAAGCGTCCCTGAACCTCAGGGAGTTCATCGCCAGCGAGCCCTTCATGACCCACCGCGTGCCCGACCGGCACCGCCCCCGCCATCCGCCCTGGCGCGCCAGAAACTCCTTTACTGCTCTCCGGCAAGCTGCGCGGCGTCCCGGCACGTGCGCCTCGAGAACCGGCTGCGGCTCGAATCGAATCGAATCGAATCGGTGCGGAACGCCGGCGGCCAGGCTCAGCTGAAGCGCCGGCCCTGAAGAGGAACACGACAGCGAGGTGGTGCTCAACCACGCCCCTGACGCGTTCTCGGTGCGCAGCAGGTCGTGCAAAAGACCCCACCAACCGCGTTTCCGCAGGTCAGAGGGGTCTTCGATTGTGGAGCCTAGGGGAGTCGAACCCCTGACATCTGCCATGCAAAGACAGCGCTCTACCAACTGAGCTAAGGCCCCGAGAAGAGGGACATCCGCCGGAAGAACCACGTACCGGCAGGCGCCGCAGACCAGAGTAGCGGGTCACCCCCGGTATCTCGCAAAAAGATTGGGGGGTCCCCGTGAACGACCACTCTCCGTAAGATGCTCGGCGTGGTTCGCTACAGCGAACCGCCGTTTTGGGGAAGCGATGGGGAGACGCAATGGACGCCGCACAGCAGGAAGCCACCGCAAGAGCGCGGGAACTGCAGCGGAACTGGTACGGGGAGCCGTTGGGGGCGCTCTTCCGTAAGCTCATCGACGATCTTGGTCTCAACCAGGCTCGTCTCGCGGGGGTACTGGGACTGTCCGCACCGATGTTGTCGCAGCTGATGAGCGGTCAGCGGGCGAAGATCGGAAACCCGGCCGTGGTCCAGCGGGTGCAGCTGCTCCAGGAGCTGGCCGCGCAGGTGGCGGACGGCAGCGTGAGCGCCGCCGAGGCCACCGACCGGATGGAGGAGATCAAGAAGTCGCAGGGGGGGTCAGTGCTCAGCAACACCACACAGACGACGAACAGCTCGGGAGCGCCGACGGTCAAGCGGGTGGTCCGTGAGATCCAGTCCCTGCTGCGCTCGGTGGCCGCGGCAGGAGACATCATCGACGCCGCGGACACCCTCGCCCCGAGCCACCCGGAGCTGGCAGAGTTCCTCCGGGTGTACGGCGCCGGGCGCACCTCCGACGCCGTCGCGCACTACCAGGCACACCAGAGCTGAACCGAGCGGAACCGGGATCGGTCGCAGCGGGGCTGCGCCGCAGGGGTGCGGCACGGGGGTGCAGCGCTCAGGGGTGTGCGGCGCTCAGGGGGTGCGGCGCACGCTGTGAGGGGTCGTGTCACTCACCGAGGGGCAAACAACAGGGGAGCCCTGGGACTGAAGGGGACCGAAGGGGGAGGAGCGGCGCGCAGCGATGGGTGAGGTCTTCGCCGGGCGGTACGAACTGGTCGACCCGATCGGCCGCGGAGGAGTGGGCGCTGTCTGGCGCGCCTGGGACCAACGCCGCCGCCGCTATGTGGCCGCCAAAGTCCTGCAACAGCGCGACGCGCACTCCCTGCTGCGGTTCGTACGAGAACAGGCGCTGCGGATCGATCACCCCCATGTGCTCGCACCGGCCAGCTGGGCCGCCGACGACGACAAGGTCCTGTTCACCATGGACCTGGTCACCGGCGGTTCGCTGGTCCATCTCGTCGGCGACTACGGTCCCCTGCCGCCGTCCTTGGTCTGCACCCTCCTCGACCAGCTCCTGTCCGGCCTCGCCGCAGTGCACGCGGAGGACGTCGTACACCGTGACATCAAGCCCGCCAACGTGCTGCTGGAGGCCACCGGCACCGGGCGGCCGCGGCTGCGGCTGTCCGACTTCGGGATCGCCATGCGGCTGGGCGAGCCGCGTCTGACCGAGACCAACCTCGTGGTCGGGACACCCGGGTATCTCGCGCCCGAGCAGATGATGGGCGCGGAACCTGACTTCCCGGCCGACCTGTTCGCCGTGGGACTGGTCGCGCTGTATCTGCTGGAGGGCGCCAAGCCGGACGCCAAGGCGCTCATCCAGTACTTCGCCGAGCACGGCACCCCAGGTGCGCCCAAGGGCATCCCCGAACCGCTGTGGCAGATCGTGGCGACACTGTTGCAGCCGGATCCGGTGGCCCGGTTCCGCACGGCCACGGGGGCGCGCAAGGCGCTGGCCGCTGCGGCCGAGCTGCTGCCGGAGCCCGGGCCTGATGACGAGCAGATCGAGATCTTCGACCAAATCGGACCGCTGCCACCGGGATTCGGACCGGACGGTCCGCTCACACGGCGTGGCCGGACCCGGGAGATGGGATCGGACGAGGCGCCTGCGGGCGGAACGAGCGGGGGGCCGTCCGAGGGGCCTGGAGGACCGTTCGAAGCTCCGCTGGTCGGGAACGACGGCGGCGCTCACCAGGCACCCCGGGCCGGAAACACTGGCAGGCCGTCCGAGGCACCGCTGGTCGGGAACGACGGCAGCGCTCACCAGGCACCCCGGGCCGGAAACACTGGCAGGCCGTCCGAGGCACCGCTGGTCGGGAACGACGGCGGCGCATACGGGGAACCGCGGGTCGCAAACGCCGGGAGGCCGTCCGAGGCGCCGGTGAGCGGGAGAAGCGGGGCCCTGTCCGAGGCGTCGCAGATCGGAGAGGGCGCGGGCGCGTCCGGGGAACCGCGGGTCGCAAACGCCGGGAGGCCGTCCGAGGCGCCGGTGAGCGGGAGAAGCGGGGCCCTGTCCGAGGCGTCGCAGATCGGAGAGGGCGCGGGCGCGTCCGGGGCAGCGCGGGTCGGGAGAGGCAGCGCGCCACCCGAGGGATCGCAAGTGGTTGGCAGCGTGGTGCCGCCCGAAGGGCCGCGAGTGGGAACCGGCGGGACACCCCCCGAAGCGCCGCAAGTGGGAACCGGCGGAGTGCCCCCCGAGGGCTCCCCAGCGGGAAGCCATGCCGTGCCGCCCGACGCCGCGGATAGCCAGAGTTTCGTGGACCTGCGGCCCGGCACGGGTGCCGTAGCCGCAGGGACCGGCGCCACGGACGTACCCACCGATCCACAGCATCAGACCGCCACGCCCCAGCAGCCGACCAGCATGTCCGACACCGGCAGCTTCCACCTGCCGCCGCCCCAGCCAACCGTCACCACCCGGCGCTCCCCCACAGATCCCGAACAGCCCCAGTGGCAACAGAGCAGCACTCCACAGCCACAGCAGCGACAGCACTACCCACACCCCCAATACCCCCCACAACCACATCAACCGTCCTTCGCCTCCCCCCAACCACAGGCACCGCTCCACCCCACCTCGCCGCCCTTACAGGCCGCCCCGGTGACGCCACAGCGCGCTGATGTCTCTACTGCTTCGTACACCGCTCAGGACCCGCAGGTTCCACCTTCGGCGCCCTCAATTTCACGGCCGCCCGCCGGGCATCGCCGAACCGTTCGACGCCCCGGCCGACGCGCCGCCCGCCGACCCGGCCCACCCGCCAAGGCGGTTGTCCCGCTGCTCCTGCTGGCGCTGGTCTGCTACGCAGTGGGCTTCTGGGCGCTGACCCGCATCTGAGCTCGGCGGCGCGGAGACCCCCGTTTTAGCCGGCGAGCCCACCCCTCCGCCGCGCCACAGCCGTCCACACCCCGAGCCCCACGAGAATCACAGTCCCCGCGCCGATCCCGCCCACGGCCACCGCGGTCATCGTTCCGCCGTCCCCGTCGCCCCCGGCCTCCCCCTCGGCACCCGCACCCGCCCCCGGGCCCCCGCCCGAGCCCCCTTCGCGGACCTGGAAGATGCCCTCCGGCACCGACTGCCCGGCGTAGGCGGGCCCCTCCTGCGCCGCCCCCTTCAGCCCCACACGCAACGTCAGCCCGAACGGCCCGTCGCCGAACTCCTCGGCCACCTCCGCGGAGAGATGCACGGCGAGGTAGTAGGAGCCGGCGAAGCGCATTCCGCTCACGCGGTCGGTGAAGGAGTGACGGTTGGCATGGTCGACCGGCGGGAGCGGAGCGAGTGCGGCCGTCCGCTGTTTGCCGTCGTAGCCGACGCTCTTGTCCGCGACAAAAGCACGCACGGGGTTGTAGAGGGAGACGTCCAGCGCGCTGCCCGCGTAACCGGAGCCGGCCGTGGCCGTGCCGAGTTCGCCGGTGGCGGACAACTGCTGGCCCCAGTCGACGGGAACCTTGTAGAAGAGCGTCTGCCCGGGTGCGATGTCGTCGGTCCAGACGCCCTGTCCCAGGTCGGTCGCGCTCGCGAAACCGGCACCGCCCGGCCGCCGTTCGGGCTCGTCCGTGGGCGGTGCGGGCGTGGCGGAGTCCCAGGCCTCCGGCGCCTTCGTGGCACCGGCCTGCGCCAGTCCCGGCTCCGCCACCGCGGCGAGCTCCAGGTCCCAGGCGGCCGGCGCGGAGTCCGTCGTACCGGCGCGTTCGACGACGACGTAATACGTGCCCGCCCCCTGGCAGCGTGTCCCGCCCACCTCACGCGCCCCACCCGCCGCGATCGGATGCGGGCTGCGGGCGGCACCGAAGGTCGTGGTGTCGGTGGAACAGGACCTGCCGTCGGCGTCCTGCACGGACACCTCGATGCCCTCGATCGCGGAGACGCTGGCGTCCGGGTCGGGTACGGCGGTGGCGGAGACGTACGCGTTCGAGGTGGCGTCGAGTACGAGGCGGTAGTACGCCTTTCCGCCCGCCGGGAGGGTGCTCCGGTACGTCCTGCCGGGCTCCAGGCGCACGGCGTCGGTGGTACCGGTGGCGGCGGGGACGGGCCGGGCATCCTCGGAGAAGGCGTAGGACGAGGCGGACGCGAAACCGGATACGGAGGCCGAAGCCGGCGCGGAGCGCGATAAAGGTGCCGACGCCGACACGGGTGCGGAGGTCAACACTGGCGCAGACCCTGATACCGATACCAACCCCGGTACAGGTGCGGACGCCGATGCCGGCACGGACGCCGATACGGGCGCGGTCGCCGATATTGGCACGGACGCGGAGCCCGTCGGCGTCGTCCCGGCGGCCACTGCAACTCCCGACAGCCCCACCGTTCCCGGCAGTACCAGCAACGCCCCCGGCAGCAGCGCAGCCACCGCACACCCCCACGCCGTACGCCGCCGCCCGATCACGCGTCACCCACCCCCGGGGAGTTCCGACCTCGAACCGTCCGTGCCCTGGCTCATCCTGCCTCGCGGGCCCTGGGCCTGCACCCGCGTACACGCAAAACCCCGACCGCGATGCGGCCGGGGTCTGTTCAGATTCGGTTGTCGGTACTCACGAACCCGTGGGCACGGAGTCAGTCGCCTCCGTCCACAGATCCTGCTCGGCGCGATCCGCCTGGATCTGGCGGTACACGAGGAGCCCGCCGATGGCGGCCAGTGCGACCAGGAGAAGCTTCTTCACCGCGCGACCTCGTCTTTCCTTGACGTAGGGGACCTCTGGCGCCCGACTATACACACCGACCGATATCGATCGGTGACCTGCGCGGCGCCCCAACTCCCCACCGGAATCCCGCACTAGAACCGGCCCAGGACGCCGGCCTACAGCGGACGGCACCACTCCGACCTGAGGGTGATCACACCCCTACGGAGGGTGAGTTTTGCCCCGTCTTCGCCGCCCTCCTCCCTCCTTCCAAGCTTTTCGGGCTCCTTGCACCCATCCGTGTGGTGTTCATCGGAAGATCCACGCGCCATCGGCGTCGGTCCACCACTTCGCGAGCCCTATACACATCATGAGGAAAGTACGCAAATCGCCCGACCCGAAAGTGAGGGGCCATGGCCCGGAACAAGGTCATGCAGCTGTGGAACATCGTCGTCACCGCCTTCCTCGCGCTGCTCACGGCGCTCGGATTCATCACCACGTCCGCCTCCGCGGCCGTACCGCAGACCGAGTCGGCTCGCAACAGCACCGCACACCTCCCGGCTCCGACGGTGTCCCCCTGGGCCTGGGCCCATGCCCGGTCCCTGCCCCCACGATGAAACAGCGCATCCGGGCCGAGGCCCACGGAAAGTCCCCCCGCTGCCGGCACCGCCCGCTCGCCGGGACCGATCAGACCGCCGCCCCCGCCGCTGCCGCTCAGATCGACGACTGCGATACGGAGCCGCCCGCCGCCGCCGACCACGTGTCGATTCCCCTCCAGCGCTGAACCTTCGCCCCGCCTCTCCTCCTTATCCTTGCCATCCCCTTCACGCCCCTCATCCCCTTCACCCTTTTCATCCCTGTCGTCACGGCGAACTTGCGTACGCCGCCCCTACGTCGAGGCCCGGCCACTCCCACAGTGGCCGGGCCTTGTGGCGTCACCCGGCCGATGCGGCCCACGGACGTTCTCGCTCAGCCGGTCTTCGGCACTCCGCTGATCACATACTGCTGGCCACGGCTGTCGTCACACGGCCGAAAGGTCGCCTCGGTGCCCTCGTCCGGTGTCGGCCGGGCCGCTGCCACGCACTGGCCCGTGTCGAGGCGCAGCACATACGTCCGCCCCTCGCCGTCACCGCTCGTCGCGCGCTCGATCCGGAACCGGGTCGCCGCGGCGCACATCTCCCACGGTTCCAGCAGGCCACGGGCCGCACCGCTGGTGCGCGCCTTCAGGCAGCCGTCACCGTGCTCGGGGTGCCGCCAGCGCACGTAATACGTGTCGTGCCCCGCCGGTACGAGGTCTGTGACCGGCGGCGCGGCCTGTGAGCAGGCCCGATGGACCGCCACATGGGATTTGTACCGGCCGTCCCGGACGAAGCCGTCGGTCAGACACAGCGCGGGGGACTGGACCGGCCGCAGACGCACAGGGCCGTCCGGGATCCCGGCCGCGGTATCGGCGTCGCTCTGCCCTTCACTGTCGCGGCCGGTCCGCCGTTCCTCGGTGCCGGGTCCCATCGCGTTCAGGGCCCAGACGGCGAGGCCGGCGAGGGCGAGTGCCGCGATGGCCGTAACAGTTGTCGCGACGCGCGGTCGCCGCCGTCGGGGCACGCCGTGCGCTTCCTCCCGCTCCCCTCCGGCAGACTCCGCAGCCGACGCAGGCACTCCAGGCCCCGCAGGCAACGCCGCAGGCACCGCCTCACTTGCGGCGATCCGCTCCCGAGCCGCCAGCCACTCCTCGACGCGCGTCTCGACCGCGGACCCGTCTCCGACCCCGTTCGCGCACGCCCGTACGAACGCGGCCACCAACTCCGCCCGAGGCAGGGCGTCGCGCGCGAGCGCGTTGGCCAGGGTGCTGCGCGCCAGCACATCGCCCCGCGCCGCGGCCCGTTGTTCGAGTTCCCGGTAGGTGAACCCGCAGGACTCCTTCACCTGTCGTAGCAACGCCACGAATTCGGCGGCGTCCCTTGCCTGTTCGGGGCGCGGCACTTTCCGGGTCTCCATGACCCACCAATGTCTCCGGCTCCCCGGACGCCCCACAATTTCGGATCACGCCAATTCCCGCACGCTTCCGATCACCTTCCTGTCGCGTTACCGCCGCCGCGACGACCTCAATGCCGGCCAGTCGAGGTGCTACCTGCTCCCGCCCCTGGCCGCCCGCAACGCCCGTATGTCCCGGACGAGCACCCACACCGGCACCAGCACCAGCCCGCCCCCCGCTCCGGCCCAGAGCACCGACCCACCCGCCCGGTACTCCTGCACACCACCGACGGCGAGCATCACCAGTCCACCCCGCACCGACACACCCCTCACTCCGCCCCACCACCACGCCCCCTCCAGGACTGACCGTGACGACTCGCACCACTGCGTAACCACACCATCGCAGACACCACTGACAATGCCCCGCCCCGGCGAAGGGCAGGGACGGCGATCGAGCGGGCACTCCCAGACCCCCTCTGAGAAAATCGGAACCACGACTCCCTCACGACGGCCCGCACCTCACGGAGAGGCACGCTCGTGGACTTCGACGCTGTCGCCGACGAGCTGTACGGGCTGCGGCCGGAGCACTTCACCACCGCCCGCGACAGGCACGCGGCGGCAGCCCGCAAGGCCGGCGACCGCGCCCTCGCCGAGAAGATCGGCAAGCTGCGCCGCCCGAGCCTGTCGGCGTGGGCGAGCAACCTCCTGGTCCGCGAACAGCCCGACCAGGTCGAACCGCTGCTGAATCTCGGAGAGGGCCTGCGCCAGGCACACCACGATCTGGACGGCGCCCAGCTGCGCGAACTCATCCGACAGCAACGCGTCCTGATCAGCACGCTGTCGCGGCAGGCCGGACAACTCGCCGCACAAGCCGGTCGCCCGATCACTCCCGACGCCCAGCGGGAGGTCGAGAGCACCCTGCAGGCCGTCCTCGCCGATCCGGACGCGGCGCGGCAATGGGCAGCGGGCAGGCTGGTCAGGCCGCTCGACGCCGCTGTCGGCTTCCCGGCGGTCGCACAGGACGCCGTACGACGTGCTCCTGCCGTGTCCGCGGCGCCACCGCCGGCTACCCGCCGCAAGAGCGCGGCGGACGAGACCCGGCGCGAGCGGTTGGCGAAGGCGCGCGAGGAAGCGGAGAGCGCCACGGCCGAGCTGCGGGCCGCCGAGGAGGAGGCGCAGACGGCCGCCCACGACGCGGAGGACGCCAAGAAGCAGGCGGACCAGCTGCGACAGCGCGTCAGCGGCCTGGCCGAGGAACTGGAACGGGCCGAGGAGGAGCACCGGCAGGCCGTGGCCGCCGAACGCCAGGCCCGGGAGCGCGCCCGCTTCGTCGACCGCCGCGTGACCGAGACCCGACGCCGCGCCAAATCCGCGGCGGCACGCGTAGAACGCCTGACCGCAGACAATCCGTGATGCAGACAGCCCGTGACCGAGAGCCGCGACGGCGGAAGCGGAACCGGAACCGGGAACGTCAAAGAGCACCCCCTCACGTGAGGAGGTGCTCTTTTCGCTGGTGGGGCTAACAGGATTTGAACCTGTGGCCTCATCCTTATCAGGGATGCGCTCTAACCAACTGAGCTATAGCCCCGCCGCGCTCTGCGGTGTGTGTCCCGCGCGCTGACTCCTGAAGATTAGCGCACGACTGGGGCAGTCCCAAAATCGATAGTCGCAGGACGTTTAAAGGGGCCCGTCACTCGTCCTCGGCCAGCGTCAGTTCCACCCCGCCGACGAAGCCCGCGGAGAGGTTGTAGATGAACGCGCCGAGCGTCGCCAGCGCCGTCGCCAGGAAGACGTCGATGACCGCGATGATCGTCGTGAACATCAGGACGTTGGGCAGCGACAGGAACGCCTGCAGGTCGAAGCCGTTCGACTCGTTCGAACCGGTCGCCTCGGAGATCGTGCCGCCGACCGTGGAGAAGACGCCCATCGCGTCCATGACCATCCACAGCACCGCCGACGCCACGATCGTGCAGATGCCGAGCGCGATGGAGAGCAGGAAGCTGACCTTCATCACCGACCACGGGTCGGCCTTGGCCACCCGAAGCCGTGCCTTGCGCACCCGCGGCGTGGTGCGCGCCCCGGTGCGCGGCCGGCGTACCGCGTTTCCGGGAGCGGGCGTCTGGTAGGCCTGCGGCGGGTGGTACGGCCCGGAGGGCTGCTGCTCCGGCTGTCGCTCACCGGGCAGCGGGGAGGCCGCCTGCTGCGGCTGGGCGGCGCCCGGAGCGGCCGAGCCCGCTCCAGCCGCGTACTGCTGGGTCTGCGAACCTCGGGCGTCCGTCACAGTTCCCCCCTGGGATCCATGAGTGTCAGGCGAGTTCGAGGATGTCTGGGCATCCTTCGCGGACGGCTTGACCGCCCGCAGTTGGGTGGTGTGCGAGTCCTTCGCAGGCGCGGCGGAGCCACGGCCGCCGCCGTCCGTCTCCGTGCCGGTCGAAGTACCGGCCGGGGTACCGGTCGATCCGGCGCCCGTGGCTCCGCTCACGCTGACTCACTCCTCGTGCTACTCGGCCGAGGGCGCCTCGCCCTCGTCCGTGCCGGTGGTGACGGCACCCTCGGCGGACTCGTCGGCGGCCAGAACACCGTCGACCTCTTCCGCCTCGCGTCCCGCCTCGGCGTTTCGAGCGATACCGACCACGGCATCGCGCTTGCCCAGATTGATCAGTTGGACGCCCATGGTGTCACGGCCCGTCTCCCTGACCTCGTTGACTCGCGTGCGAATCACACCGCCGGACAGCGTGATGGCGAGGATCTCGTCGGTCTCCTCGACCACCAGCGCGCCGACGAGCGAACCGCGGTCCTCGACGATCTTGGCAGCCTTGATGCCGAGGCCGCCGCGACCCTGGACGCGGTACTCGTCGACGACGGTCCGCTTTGCGTACCCGCCGTCTGTGGCAGTGAACACGAACGTACCGGGTCGAACAACATTCATCGAGAGCAGTTCGTCTCCCTCGCGGAAACTCATGCCCTTCACACCGGATGTCGCACGTCCCATCGGGCGAAGCGACTCGTCCGTCGCGGTGAACCTGATCGACTGCGCCTTCTTGCTGATCAGCAGCAGATCGTCGTCCGGCGACACGAGTTCGGCTCCGATCAGTTCGTCGTCGGAACCGTCCTCCCGCTCACGCAGGTTGATCGCGATGACACCACCCGAACGCGGGGAGTCGTAGTCCTTGAGCGAGGTCTTCTTCACCAGGCCGCCCTTGGTGGCCAGGACCAGGTACGGCGCCGCCTCGTAGTCGCGGATGGCGAGGATCTCGGCGATCGCCTCGTCCGGCTGGAAGGCCAGCAGGTTCGCGACGTGCTGCCCGCGCGCGTCCCGGCCGGCGTCCGGCAGCTCGTAGGCCTTGGCCCGGTAGACGCGGCCCTTGTTGGTGAAGAACAGCAGCCAGTGGTGCGTGGTCGACACGAAGAAGTGGTCGACGATGTCGTCTTCCTTCAGCTTCGTGCCGCGTACGCCCTTGCCGCCGCGCTTCTGCGCCCGGTAGTCGTCCGTCTTGGTGCGCTTGACGTAACCGCCGCGGGAGACGGTGACCACGATGTCCTCTTCGGCGATGAGGTCCTCGATGGACATGTCGCCGTCGTAGGGGATCAGCTTGGTCTGGCGGTCGTCGCCGTACTTCTCGACGATCGCGGCCAGCTCTTCGCTGACGATGCCGCGCTGGCGGACCGGCGAGGCCAGGATCTGGTTGTACTCGTTGATCTTCGCCTGGAGTTCGTCGTGCTCCTGGACGATCTTCTGGCGCTCCAGGGCGGCGAGGCGCCGCAGCTGCATCTCCAGGATGGCGTTGGCCTGGATCTCGTCGATCTCCAGCAGCTGCATCAGGCCTGTACGCGCGATCTCGACCGTGTCACTGGCCCGGATCAGCGCGATGACCTCGTCGATGGCGTCCAGCGCCTTCAGCAGGCCGCGCAGGATGTGCGCCCGCTCCTCGGCCTTGCGCAGCCTGAAGCGCGTACGGCGGACGATGACCTCGATCTGGTGCGTCACCCAGTGGCGGATGAACGCATCGAGCGAGAGCGTCCGCGGGACGCCGTCGACCAGCGCCAGCATGTTGGCGCCGAAGTTCGTCTGCAGGTCCGTGTGCTTGTAGAGGTTGTTCAGTACGACCTTGGCGACCGCGTCCCTCTTGAGCACGATGACGAGACGCTGACCGGTACGGGAGCTGGTCTCGTCCCGGACGTCCGCGATGCCGCCGATCTTGCCGTCCTTCACCAGGTCGGCGATCTTCTGCGCGAGGTTGTCCGGGTTCACCTGGTACGGCAGCTCGGTGACCACCAGGCACTGGCGGCCCTGGATCTCCTCGACCTCGACCACCGCGCGCATGGTGATCGAGCCGCGGCCGGTGCGGTACGCCTCCTCGATGCCCTTGCGGCCCACCACCAGGGCGCCGGTCGGGAAGTCGGGGCCCTTGATGCGCTCGATGAGCGCATCCAGCAGCTCCTCGTGGCTGGCCTCGGGGTGCTCCAGGTACCACTGGGCGCCGGACGCGACCTCGCGCAGGTTGTGCGGCGGGATGTTGGTCGCCATGCCGACCGCGATGCCGGCCGAGCCGTTGATCAGCAGGTTCGGGAACCGGGCGGGCAGGACGGTCGGCTCCTGGGAGCGGCCGTCGTAGTTGTCCGTGAAGTCGACGGTCTCCTCGTCGATGTCGCGGACCATCTCCATCGACAGCGGCGCCATCTTGCACTCGGTGTAGCGCATGGCCGCCGCCGGGTCGTTGCCCGGCGAGCCGAAGTTGCCGTTGGAGTCGACGAGCGGCATCCGCATCGCCCACGGCTGGGCGAGGCGGACCAGGGCGTCGTAGATGGAGCTGTCGCCGTGGGGGTGGTAGTTACCCATGACGTCGCCCACGACACGCGCGCACTTGTAGAAGCCGCGCTCGGGGCGGTAGCCGCCGTCGTACATCGCGTAAAGGACGCGGCGGTGGACGGGCTTGAGGCCGTCCCGGACGTCCGGCAGCGCACGCGAGACGATGACGGACATCGCGTAGTCGAGGTAGGAACGCTGCATCTCCGTCTCGAGCCCGACGGGCTCGACACGGAGGGTCTGGCCCTCGTCCTCAGGCGTGACAGGAGTGTTCTCGTCGGCCATAGCTGGTGAAGATCCTTCCTGGTGCGGTCAGCTGGGACCGACTCAGATGTCGAGGAAGCGGACGTCCTTGGCGTTGCGCTGGATGAACTGGCGGCGAGCCTCGACGTCCTCGCCCATCAGGACCGAGAACAGCTCGTCGGCCTGCGCGGCGTCGTCGAGGGTGACCTGGCCGAGGACGCGGTGCTCCTGGTCCATCGTGGTGACGCGCAGCTCCTCGGCGTTCATCTCACCGAGACCCTTGAAGCGCTGGATCGAGTCCTCCTTGATCCGCTTGCCGCGCTGGCGGCCCATCTCGATCAGCGCGTCGCGCTCGCGGTCGGAGTACGCGTAGTCGACGTCCTCCCGACCCCACTTGATCTTGTACAGCGGGGGACGGGACAGGAACACGTGGCCCGCCTCCACCAGCGGCCGCATGAAGCGGAACAGGAAGGTCAGCAGCAGGGTGTTGATGTGCTGGCCGTCGACGTCGGCGTCCGCCATCAGGATGATCTTGTGATAGCGGAGCTTCTCGATGTCGAAGTCCTCGTGCACACCGGTGCCGAAGGCGGAGATCAGTGCCTGGATCTCCTGGTTCTGCAGGATCTTGTCGATCCGTGCCTTCTCGACGTTGAGGATCTTGCCGCGGATCGGGAGGATCGCCTGGTACTCCGGGTTGCGGCCGGACTTGGCCGAGCCGCCGGCGGAGTCACCCTCGACGATGAAGATCTCGCACTTGATGGGGTCGTTCGACTGGCAGTCGGACAGCTTGCCCGGCAGCGACGCGCTCTCCAGCAGGCCCTTGCGACGGGTCAGGTCGCGCGCCTTGCGGGCCGCCACGCGCGCGGTGGCCGCCTGGATGCCCTTGCGGACGATGTCCGCGGCCTCGTTCGGGTTGCGGTCCAGCCAGTCGTTGAGGTGCTCGTAGACGACCTTCTGCACGAAGGTCTTCGCCTCGGTGTTGCCCAGCTTGGTCTTGGTCTGCCCCTCGAACTGCGGCTCGCTCAGCTTGACCGAGATGATCGCCGTCAGACCCTCGCGGATGTCGTCACCCGTGAGGTTGTCGTCCTTCTCGCGCAGCAGCTTCTTGTCGCGCGCGTACTTGTTGATCAGCGAGGTCAGCGCGGCGCGGAAGCCTTCTTCGTGCGTACCGCCCTCGTGCGTGTGGATGATGTTGGCGAAGGAGTAGACGCCCTCGGTGTAGCCGTTGTTCCACTGCATGGCGACTTCGAGGGACAGGTTCTTGTCCTTGTCCTCCGCCTGCAGGTCGATGACCGACGGGTGCACCACGTCTCCCTTGCGGGAGTTGAGGTAGGTCACGAAGTCGACGATGCCGCCCTCGTAGTGGTACGTGACGGTCTTGGGCTCCTGCTTCTCGTCCGCGCCCGCCTCGTCCGCGCCCGCCGTGGCCTTCGCCGACTCACGCTCGTCGGTGAGCTTGATCGTCAGACCCTTGTTGAGGAACGCCATCTCCTGGAAACGCCGCGAGAGCGTCTCGAAGGAGTAGTCGGTGGTCTCGAAGATGTCGCCGTCGGCCCAGAAGGTGACCGACGTGCCGGTCTCCTCGGTGGCCTCGTGCTGGGCGAGCGGGGCCGTCGGGACGCCCATCTTGTAGTCCTGGGTCCAGCGGTGGCCGTCGGTCCTGACCTCGACGGCGACCTTGGAGGACAGGGCGTTCACGACGGAGACGCCCACGCCGTGCAGACCACCGGAGACCGCGTAGCCGCCGCCGCCGAACTTGCCGCCCGCGTGCAGCACGGTCAGCACGACCTCGAGGGCGGGCTTGTTCTCGGACGGGACGATGCCCACCGGGATGCCTCGACCGTTGTCGATGACCCGGACCCCGCCGTCGGGGAGGATCGTGACGTCGATCGTGTCCGCGTGCCCGGCCAGCGCCTCGTCGACGGAGTTGTCGACGACCTCGTAGACGAGGTGGTGCAGTCCTCGCTCACCGGTCGAGCCGATGTACATGCCGGGTCGCTTGCGGACCGCGTCCAGACCCTCGAGGACGGTGATGGCGCTGGCGTCGTACGAGGCCGTGACCTCGCCGTTCGAGGCGTTGGCCGCGGCGTTCACGCCGGCGTCGGTGGACGGGATGTTCTCGTTGGGGTTGCCGGAATCGGCCACGAAGCGCCCTTTCTGGCACAGCACGAGCCGGGCTCGTCGGCGGGTTGCCGGAGCGGCTGCGGCATGTTGCGTTGGTAAGCCTTGTTCAGCGTTGCTCAGCTTTTCCCGGACGGTCCCCACGATCGGGGCGGGATTGTCTCCCAGTCTACCGGTAGCGCCGACAGTGATGGGGGTTTGCCGGTACCTGAGTCCGCATGTGCCGCCCTGAACCATCCTCGGCCGGGTCCCGATATGCGGAAGGGGGCTCCAAGAGGCTCACAGAGGCACTCAGCGCTTCGGGGTGTCAACCCTTCGCTACTCCGGGGTCAGCTCAGGATTCGCAACCGCGTGCGGTTGTACGACGATCAGTGCGCACCTATGGACAACGGCGACCGCCGAGCCCCGCCGACGTGGCGTAGGTCACTCACAACACGTGATGCAGTTCACCCTCAGGTCGGGCGGCTCACCCGTAGGTGTCGCCGGGTCCGGTGCTCCCCGGGGCGCGCAGGGGGCCGTAGCGACGGGCGGGACCGCTGGGGCCGTACACCTTGATCGCCTTGACCGCGCCGTGGCCGAGGTCCTCGTTCAGGCGCGCGACCAGCGTGGGGGCGAGCAGCCGCAGGTTGGTGGCCCAGGCGGTGGAGTCGCAGCGCACGACGAGCACCCGCTCGTCCTCGTCGTACTTCTCCGGGACACAGTGTTTGGCCACGTCGTCGCCGACGATCTGCGGCCAGCGGCCCATCACGCCGCCCACCGCGGCCGGGGCCTCCCAGCCACGGTCGCTGATCAGCCGGTTGATCGCGGCGCCGAGCGCCATGGGGTCACGGCCGTCGGCGCGCGCGCCGGAGCGCAGACCGCCGCGGCGCGCCTGCTTCTTCTGCTGGACCGCGTCCCCACGCGCGCGTGCGGCCTCCTTCGCCGCCCGCAGCGCCACGCGCGCGAGGTCTACGCCGGAGGGCTCGGGGGCCTTCCTGGGTGCCGGTTCGTCCGTGGTCATGCGCGCTCCACCGTCCCGCCCGACACGGTGTACCGCGCCCCCGCCAGCACATGCGGTACGTCGTCGTCGACGGCGGCCGTCACCAGCACCTGCTCGCCGGGCGCCACCAGCTCGGCCAGCCGCTCTCGGCGGCGGGTGTCCAGTTCGGCGAAGACGTCGTCGAGGATCAGCACGGGCTCGTTGCCCTCGGCGCGCAGCAGGTCGTACGAGGCGAGGCGCAGGGCCAGCGCGTAGGACCAGGACTCCCCGTGGGAGGCGTATCCCTTGGCGGGCATCTCGCCGAGTTTGAGATTCAAATCGTCCCGGTGGGGTCCCACAAGGGTCACGCCCCGCTCGATCTCCTGCTTGCGGGCGTCCGCGAGCGCGGCCATGAGCTGCTCGTAGAGGGCCTCGCGCGTGTGGGCGTCGCCCGGGGACGACGGCTTGTACTCCAGGGCGAGCGGACCGCCTCCGGGGGCCAGTTGCTCGTACGCCTTGTCGGCGAGCGGCTGGAGCGCGGAGATCAGTTCGAGGCGCTGGGCGAGCAACTCGGCGCCCGCGCGCGCGAGGTGCTGGTCCCAGACGTCGAGGGTGGACAGGTCCATGGACCTGCCGCCGTGCCGGCGGGCCAGCGCGGCCGACTTCAGCAGGGTGTTGCGCTGCTTGAGGACCCGGTCGTAGTCGGAGCGCACGCCGGCCATGCGCGGGGAGCGGGCGGTGATCAGCTCGTCGAGGAAGCGGCGCCGCTCACCGGGGTCGCCCTTGACCAGGGCGAGGTCCTCGGGGGCGAACAGCACCGTCCGGACGATGCCGAGCACGTCACGCGGCCTGACCTGCGAGGACCGGTTGATGCGGGCGCGATTGGCCTTGCCCGGGTTCAGCTCCAGCTCGAGCAGCTGCTGCCGCTCGCCCTGCCTGACCTGGGCGCGGATGATCGCCCGCTCGGCGCCCACGCGGACCAGGGGGGCGTCGGAGGAGACGCGGTGGCTGCCGAGCGTGGCGAGGTAGCCGACGGCCTCGACGAGGTTCGTCTTGCCCTGGCCGTTGGGGCCGACGAAGGCGGTGACGCCCGGGTCGAGCGGGACTTCGACCCGGGCGTACGAGCGGAAGTCGGCGAGCGACAGATGCGTGACGTGCATGGTGGTGCGCCGACCTCCCCCAGTGTCCTGTGTTGCTGGTTGCTTCTTCTGGGACTTACTTCTTCTCGACCGCGTGGCCGCCGAACTGGTTCCGCAGCGCCGCGATCATCTTCATCTGCGGCGAGTCCTCCTGCCGCGAGGCGAACCGCGCGAAGAGGGAGGCCGTGATCGCGGGCAGCGGCACGGCGTTGTCGATGGCGGCTTCCACAGTCCAGCGGCCCTCGCCGGAGTCCTGTGCATAACCGCGCAGCTTGTCCAGGTGCTCGTCCTCGTCGAGTGCGTTGACCGCGAGGTCGAGCAGCCAGGAGCGGATGACGGTGCCCTCCTGCCAGGAGCGGAAGACCTCCCGGACGTCGGTCACGGAGTCGACCTTCTCCAGCAGCTCCCAGCCCTCGGCGTAGGCCTGCATCATGGCGTACTCGATGCCGTTGTGGACCATCTTCGCGAAGTGGCCCGCGCCGACCTTGCCGGCGTGCACGGAGCCGAAGTCGCCCTCGGGCTTGAGCGCGTCGAAGACCGGTTGCACCTTGGCGACGTTCTCCGCGTCGCCGCCGTACATGAGCGCGTAGCCGTTCTCCAGGCCCCAGACGCCGCCGGAGACACCGCAGTCGACGAAGCCGATGCCCTTGGCGGCCAGCTCCTCGGCGTGCTTCTCGTCGTCCGTCCAGCGGGAGTTGCCGCCGTCCACGACGACGTCACCGGGCTCCAGGAGCTCGGCCAGCTGGTCGATGGTCGACTGGGTGGCGGCACCGGCCGGGACCATCACCCACACCACGCGCGGGCCGCTGAGCTTGCCCACAAGCTCTTCCAGGCTGTGGACATCCGCGAGGTCCGGGTTGCGGTCGTATCCGACGACGGTGTGGCCCGCGCGGCGGATCCGCTCGCGCATGTTGCCGCCCATCTTGCCGAGGCCGACGAGACCGAGCTCCATCAGTTGTGTTCCTTAGGTTGCGACAGGTGTTGCGAGATGGCGTGTGGCACTTTCGTACCTGCGTCCGAGCCTAAACCCGGACCTTCGCGCACATCTGTGGGCATACGCGCTCACACGTACCGCCCTCACCTGCGGCTTCGTCCGCCCGGTGATCCACAGGACCGCGACGGCTGTGGATCACCGGCCCGCTCGCCGTGCCCGGTGTCAGCCGCTCAGCCGCACCGGCATGATCAGGTACTTGTAGGCCTCGTCCGCCTCGGCGTCCACCGCGGGCTTGCCGCTGAGCAGCGCGGGCTTGGTGGAGGTCGTGAAGGACAGCTGGGCCACCGGGGAGTCGATGGCGCTCAGGCCGTCCAGCAGGAAGGTCGGGTTGAAGGCGATCGAGATGTCGTCGCCCTCCAGCTGTGCGTCGACCCTTTCCACAGCCTGTGCGTCATCGCTGGAACCTGCCTCCAGGATCAGCACGCCCTGCTCGAAGCTCAGCCGCACCGGGGTGTTGCGCTCGGCGACCAGGGCCACGCGCTTGACGGCCTCGACGAACGGCGCGGTCTCGATCACGGCGACGCTGTTGAACTCCGTCGGGAACAGCGTCCGGTACTTCGGGAGGTCGCCCTCCAGCAGACGCGTCGTCGTACGCCGACCCGCGCCCTCGAAACCGATCAGACCCTCGCCCGCGCCCGAGCCTGACAGCGCGAGCGTCACGCTGTCACCGCTGGTCAGCGACTTGGCGGTGTCGAGGAGCGTCTTGGCGGGCACCAGGGCGACCGCCGAGGCCTCCGGGTTCTCCGGCTTCCACAGGAACTCGCGGACCGCGAAGCGGTAGCGGTCGGTGGAGGCCAGGGTGACCCTGTCGCCCTCGATCTCGATGCGCACACCGGTGAGCACGGGCAGCGTGTCGTCCCGGCCGGCCGCGATGGCGACCTGGGCGGCCGCGGCGGCGAAGACCTCGCCGGGGACCGTGCCCGTGGCGTTCGGCATCTGCGGCAGCGCCGGGTACTCCTCCACAGGGAGGGTGTGGAGTGTGAACCGCGAGGAGCCGCACACCACCGTCGCCCGTACACCGTCTGTGGAAATCTCCACCGGCCGGTTGGGGAGGGCCCGGGAGATGTCGGCGAGCAGGCGGCCGGAGACGAGGACCGTGCCCTCCTCCTCGACCTCCGCGTCCACCGACACGCGCGCGGAGACCTCGTAGTCGAAGCTGGACAGGCTCAGCTGGCCGTCCTCGGCCTTCAGCAGCAGGCCGGCGAGGACAGGCGCCGGCGGACGGGCCGGGAGGCTGCGCGCCGCCCAGGCCACGGCCTCCGCGAGTACGTCGCGTTCCACCCGGATCTTCACTGTTGCCGCCTCCTGCTGTTGCCGGCGCTTCTCGCCCTGCCTGGCTTCGTCGTCTGTCTCGGTGTCACCGGCCCCTGGGAAGGGAAGGACACCCGGGGACCAGTCTGACGCACGGCACTGACAGTAGGTGCCTCTCGGGGTCAAGTCGTGACGAGGGGCAGCCGGGCGCCGAGGGGCGAGTTGTGCACAGGACCCTCTTCGAAACGAATTCCCCGCTCTCTCTAGTCGGGAGTAGTAGTAGGGCCTGTGGATACCGTGGATAACTGCGTTTGCGCAGCTCAGCGCGGAGATTTTGTCCACGGGGCCTGTGGGCGGCGGCGGTGGACAACCGGGGCTGTCTGTGGAGAAAAGAAAGTTCTGCACACCCCATGCACAGGGTGCGGCGACTTCTCCCCAGCGCCGTCCCCAGCTTTACCCACCTTTCCCACAGCCCAACCCGGCACCTTCGTGTGACGGCTTTCACTCGACCCGGTGATCAGGCGCGTCGGGTTGCCGAACAGTGGACAGCGCTGTGGAGAAGCTGGGGATCGCTGGGGACAACCGCCCCCAGCCTGTGGGTTGCCCGTGGACAACTCCGTGCACAGCTTGTGGATCCGCCGGCTGTCCACAGTCTGTGGAGATCGTTCGTCCACCAATCCACAAGCAGTTGACCTGGTCTGATGGTCTTTCAACAGGTGCGGCTGTGGACACGATCTGGACAACTTGGCAGTCCCCAGGATGTGGACGGGAAAAACTCACCGAATCTGTGGAGAGTGGCCGTAACCCGGCACGTATTCGAACACCGGATGTCCGGGGAACGACGAAGGGCGCCCCGGGGATCTCCTCCCGGGGCGCCCTCAGCGGCGTACGGCGGCTGCTGTCAGCCGTTCTTGATGCGGTTCGTCAGCTCGGTCACCTGGTTGTAGATGGAGCGCCGCTCGGCCATCAGGTTGCGGATCTTGCGGTCCGCGTGCATCACGGTCGTGTGGTCGCGGCCGCCGAACAGCGCGCCGATCTTCGGCAGCGACAGATCCGTCAGCTCACGGCACAGGTACATGGCGATCTGCCGGGCCGTGACGAGCTGGCGGCCGCGCGAGCTGCCGCACAGGTCCTCGACCGTCAGGCCGAAGTAGTCGGCGGTCGCGCTCATGATGGCCGTCGAGGTGATCTCCGGGGTGGAGTCCTCCCCGCCCGGGATCAGGTCCTTGAGGACGATCTCCGTCAGGCCCAGGTCCACCGGCTGCCGGTTGAGCGAGGCGAACGCCGTCACTCTGATCAGCGCGCCCTCCAGCTCACGGATGTTCCGCGAGATCCGCGAGGCGATGAACTCCAGCACCTCCGGTGGGGCGTTGAGCTGCTCCTGCACCGCCTTCTTGCGCAGAATCGCGATGCGCGTCTCCAGCTCGGGCGGCTGCACGTCGGTGATCAGGCCCCACTCGAAACGGTTCCGCAACCGGTCCTCCAGCGTCACCAGCTGCTTCGGCGGCCGGTCGCTGGACAGCACGATCTGCTTGTTGGCGTTGTGGAGCGTGTTGAAGGTGTGGAAGAACTCCTCCTGCGTCGACTCCTTGTCCGCCAGGAACTGGATGTCGTCGACCAACAGGATGTCCATCTCGCGGTACCGCTTGCGGAAGCTGTCGCCCTTGCCGTCGCGGATGGAGTTGATGAACTCGTTGGTGAACTCCTCCGAGCTCACGTACCGCACGCGCGTGCCCGGGTACAGGCTCCGCGCGTAGTGTCCGATCGCGTGCAGCAGGTGCGTCTTGCCGAGCCCCGACTCCCCGTAGATGAAAAGGGGGTTGTACGCCTTCGCCGGCGCCTCCGCGACGGCCACCGCGGCCGCGTGCGCGAAACGGTTCGACGCTCCGATGACGAACGTGTCGAAGAGGTACTTCGGATTCAGTCGCGCGGTCGGCTCCCCGGGGCCGGTCGCCGGCGCGGGCTGCGCGGCCAGCGGGCCGGGGGCGCCGCTGGACACCGGCAGCGTGGCGCCGACCGGGCCGCGGTGCACCTGCCCGCCGCCGACCGACGGCTCGGGCAGCTCCCGCCGCGCGTCGCGCTGGTCGTAGTCGCCGCGTGACGGGTCGTACTCGGAGCGCTGCTGGTCGTAGCCCTGTGGGCGGTAGTCCTGCGCGGGTACGCCGTAGGAGTCGCGGGACGGGGAGCCGTACGAGTCCTGTGCGCCGTACGACTCCTGCGACGGCGTCGCATACGGGTCCCGTTCCGGGAAGCCGAGGCGTGGCTGCTGCCAGCTGTACTCGTCCTGCGACGGCCGCGGCCAGGCACCCGGCTCGGGGCGCTGGTACTCCGACGGGTAGGCGGGGCGCGGGTTGGGCAGCTGGTCGCCGGGCGAGCCCGGGAGCTGCTCGGCGCGGTGGCGGCCGTACCCCTCGTACGGTGCGGACGACGGGAGCTCGGGCTCCTCGTAGCGCTGCTGGGGCGGGGATGGCGGCGCCGGCGGGGACGGCGGCGGCTCGCCCGCGGAGTCGTCGACGGTGATCGCGATCCGGATCGGGCGGCCGCACTCACGGCTCAGCGTCTCGCTGACGATCGGTGCGAGGCGCCCCTCCAGCACACCCTTCGCAAACTCGTTCGGTACGGCGAGCAGCGCGGTGTCGGCGACCAGCGCGAGCGGCTGGCAGCGCCGGATCCAGTGTTCGTCCTTGGCCTCGACACCCTGCCCACGGCCCTCACCGAGAAGCTGCTCGAGTACTCGTGGCCACACTGCGGCAAGATCGGCAGGTACGTCAGCCACAGGGCACGCTCTCTCACGGGTCCCACGAACGTGTGGTTGTGGGACGGGTCGGGATGTAAATCGGGTCGGGCGGGGATAAGGGAACGAATCGGAGTCCAGCCACGGTAGTCAGGGCGACCGGTGCGGTTCAAGTTGTTGTCCCCAGGCTGTGGACAGTGTCTCCCCGCGGCCCCTGGTTTGACCGGATGGCGTAGCCGCGCGTACCGTAACCAGGTCGAGTTGTCGATGGCTGCTGCCGCCTGCCTCCGATGGGCACAGATCGCGTCAAGGTGATCGGAAAGCGGTGCACTCGGGCGTAACGCGAGCTACTCGTGGGCGCACGGTGACAGCCAGGACGGCACCCCGCAAACCCCGATTTCTTACTGGAGCCCCCGAGTGAGCAAGCGCACCTTCCAGCCGAACAACCGTCGTCGCGCCAAGACCCACGGCTTCCGGCTGCGTATGCGCACCCGTGCCGGCCGCGCGATTCTCGCGTCCCGCCGTAGCAAGGGTCGCGCCCGCCTGTCCGCCTGATCTCGATCAGGTCATGACGTCGTGCTGCCCACCGAGAACCGGCTGAGGCGGCGCGAGGACTTCGCGACCGCGGTACGACGAGGACGCCGGGCCGGACGCCCACTCCTCGTCGTCCACCTTCGTAGCGGTGCCACGGACCCGCACGCGCCTGGGGAGAGCGCTCCCCCGACGCGTGCGGGTTTCGTCGTGAGCAAGGCTGTGGGCGGTGCGGTTGTCCGTAACACAGTGAAGCGCAGACTGCGTCATCTGATGCGTGACCGAGTCGACCTGCTGCCCCCCGGTAGCCTGGTAGTCGTACGAGCGCTGCCCGGTGCGGGTGACGCCGACCATGCACAGCTGGCCCGAGACCTGGATGCCGCACTGCAGCGGCTGCTGGGAGGGGGCGCGCGATGAAGTACCCGCTGCTGGCGCTGATCAAGCTCTACCAGTGGACCATCAGCCCGCTGCTCGGGCCGGTGTGCAAGTACTACCCGTCGTGTTCCCACTACGGCTACACGGCCATTGACCGGCACGGTGCCCTCAAAGGCACCGCACTCACGGCCTGGCGCATCCTGCGTTGCAATCCGTGGTCGCTGGGTGGCGTGGACCATGTCCCGCCGCGCAAGCGCCCGCGGTGGCACGAGATGCTGCGCAACGCTTGGCGCGCACGCAAGGGCGGGCCCTCCGCCGCCGAAACGGCCACCGAGGAGAATGTTCCTTCGAGAGCTTCGAGACCTTCGAGTCCTTCGAATGACGTTCCTTCGAGCCCGGCCGCAGAGACCTCGTCCCATGCGCAAGGAGCATGATTAGTGGACACGATTGCCAGCCTCTTCAGCTTCATCACCACACCCGTCTCATGGGTCATCGTCCAGTTCCACTCGCTGTACGGTGCGCTCTTCGGCCCTGACACGGGCTGGGCCTGGGGCCTGTCCATCGTGTCGCTGGTGATCCTGATCCGCATCTGCCTGATCCCGCTCTTCGTGAAGCAGATCAAGGCGACCCGGGCCATGCAGACGCTCCAGCCCGAGATGAAGAAGATCCAGGAGCGCTACAAGAACGACAAGCAGCGTCAGTCCGAAGAGATGATGAAGCTGTACAAGGAGACGGGCACCAACCCGCTCTCCTCGTGCCTTCCCATCCTGGCGCAGTCGCCGTTCTTCTTCGCCCTGTACCACGTGCTCAACAGCATCGCGTCGAACGACACCATCGGTGTGATCAACGACCGGCTGCTGGAGAGCGCGCAGAAGGCGCACATCTTCGGCGCACCGCTCGCCGCGAAGTTCACCGACAGCTCGAGCAAGGTTGAGGCGCTCGGCTCCTCGATCACCGACGTGCGGATCGTCACCGCCGTCATGATCGTCCTGATGTCGCTGTCGCAGTTCTACACGCAGCGCCAGCTGATGACGAAGAACGTCGACACCTCGGTGAAGACGCCGTTCATGCAGCAGCAGAAGATGCTGATGTACATCTTCCCGATCATCTTCGCTGTCTTCGGCATCAACTTCCCGGTCGGTGTCCTCGTCTACTGGCTGACCACCAACGTGTGGACCATGGGCCAGCAGATGTACGTCATCCACAACAACCCGACCCCGGGTTCCAAGGCCCAGGCCGCCTACCTGGACCGCCTGTACAAGCACGTCGCGCACCACGGCAAGACCCGCAGCCGGCGCGAGCGGGCCATCGTCAAGGCCATCGTCGCCAAGGGCCGGGACCGCAACGACTATGAGCGCAAGTTCATCAACGGCCTGAGCAAGGCCGGTCTCGCGGCCCAGACCGACGGCACCGTGGTCAAGAGCGAGACCGCCGTGGCCACCGTGACCGAGGACGGTACGCCGACCACCGCTGCCGCTCCGAAGCGTCAGCAGCCCAAGCGGCAGCCCAAGTCCAAGCGCCAGGCCGCCGGCGGTCCCAAGCCCGCGGGCGGTGCCGAGAAGACCGACGCCGAGAAGACCTCCGCATCGTCGACCTCGCTGAGCAAGTCCGACGCGCCGCAGGACGCCCAGTCGGAGTCCGCCGGCAAGGCGGCGCCCAAGTCCGGTGGCGGGGGGCGCAGCCGGGCCCAGTCCGGCCAGCGCAAGGGGCCGCAGCGGCCCAAGTCCTCGTCCAAGAAGTAAGAAGGAGTCCATCCCGTGACGGAAGGCACCACCTCCGCTGCTGCCGAGGGTGCAGACACCCTGACCCGCCTGGAGCAGGAGGGCGAGATCGCGGCGGACTACCTCGAAGGTCTGCTGGACATCGCCGATCTCGACGGCGACATCGACATGGACGTCGAGGGTGACCGCGCCGCTGTCTCGATCATCAGCGACACGGGGAGCCGTGACCTGCAGAAGCTGGTCGGCCGGGACGGTGAGGTGCTGGAGGCGCTCCAGGAGCTCACGCGCCTGGCCGTGCACCGGGATACCGGTGACCGCAGCCGGCTGATGCTGGACATCGCGGGCTACCGCGCCAAGAAGCGCTCCGAGCTCTCCGAGCTGGGCGCCAAGGCCGCCGACGAGGCCAAGAACAGCGGCTCGCCCGTGAAGCTCAAGCCGATGACGCCGTTCGAGCGCAAGGTCGTGCACGACGCCGTCAAGGCCGCGGGACTGCGCAGTGAGTCCGAGGGCGAGGAGCCGCAGCGCTTCGTCGTCGTACTGCCTGCCTGAGCGGTCCCACGCTCCACCGGCCCCGTCTGTTGCGCAGGCGGGGCCGATCTTTGTCAGCCTGGTAGTCAGCGCGTGTGCGCTGGAGGGTACGGAAGGACGGTCCCCGTGACGGAGGCAGCGGAGCTCCCCCCCGCTCCCGAGGAGGCCCGGGCGGTATTCGGCGATCGCTTCGCGGACGCGGTCCGGTACGCGGAGCTGCTGGCCGAGGCGGGCGTGCAGCGAGGGCTCATCGGCCCTCGGGAGGTGCCCCGGCTCTGGGAGCGGCACCTGCTGAACTGCGCGGTGCTCTCGGAGGTCGTGCCGGAGGGTGTGACCGTCTGCGATGTCGGCTCCGGTGCCGGTCTGCCGGGCATTCCGCTGGCCCTGGTCCGTGAGGACCTGAAGATCACGCTGCTGGAGCCGCTGCTGCGGCGGACGAACTTCCTCACCGAGGTCGTCGAGCTGCTCGGCCTCGACCACGTCACCGTCGTGCGTGGCCGTGCCGAGGAGGTCATGGGCAAGCTGCCGCCGGTCCATGTGGTGACGGCACGGGCCGTGGCCCCGCTGGACCGACTGGCCACGTGGGGCATTCCGCTGCTGCGCCCCTACGGCGAGATGCTCGCGCTCAAGGGCGACACCGCGGAGGAGGAGCTCAAGGCCGCGGCCACCGCGCTCAGCAAGCTCGGGGCCGTGAGCACCTCCATCCTGCATGTGGGTGAGGGCGTCGTGGACCCCCTGTCCACGGTCGTGCGTGTCGAGGTCGGGGAGAGCCCCGGCGGTGTGCGGTTCGCGGCGAAGCGTGCGAAGGCGGCGCGGACGGGGCGGGCGCGTCGGCGGCGCTGATGATGCGTCGTTGGCGGATACGGGTTGACGGGCGGCGCTGATCCGTCCTGACGACGACACGTACTCCACACAAGCTGCCAAACCTACGCATCACGGAGTGTCGCGACAGTCCGGTCACGGCTGCTGTGCATCGTGTTTCACGTGAAACGTCGCTCACTGCTGCACGGCATCATCAGTCGCGGCCGCGCTGCGGCCGAACCCCGCGACCGCAAGCCTCTGGGCTCACTCGGCGAGGCTCCGGCCGTTTCCGAGGATGCTCCGTCCCCCTCAAGGGGTGCGGAGTTGTCCACAGAGGTGGATTTCTCCACAGAACACCAGGCCTCACTGGTTCACGACCCCGAAGGCATGGGAGGCTCTGTTCATTGCGAGCCTGAAGTCGAGGAGAGTGAATCCTTGCGGTCCGACGCCAACATCGCGGGACCGATGACCGATCCGGTCCCCGGTCCCCGTACCGAGTCGCCGGGGGAGGATGTTTCACGTGAAACACCGCCCCCGATGGACGACACTCCCATCGGTCGTGCTGCCCAACTGGCGGTCGAGGCTCTGGGCCGGGCCGGTGAGGGTCTGCCAAGACCTGAACAGACCCGTGTCATCGTCGTCGCCAACCAGAAGGGTGGGGTGGGCAAGACGACGACAACCGTCAATCTGGCCGCTTCGCTGGCTCTGCATGGCGGCCGTGTCCTGGTGATTGACCTCGACCCGCAGGGCAACGCGTCCACTGCTCTGGGGATCGACCACCACGCCGAAGTCCCTTCCATCTACGACGTGTTGGTCGAGAGCAAGCCGCTCTCGGAGGTCGTCCAGCCGGTCCCCGATGTCGAGGGTCTCTTCTGCGCCCCTGCCACGATCGATCTCGCCGGTGCGGAGATCGAGCTGGTGTCCCTGGTGGCGCGGGAGAGTCGTCTTCAGCGAGCGATCCAGTCCTACGAGCAGCCGCTGGACTACATCCTCATCGACTGCCCGCCCTCGCTCGGCCTGTTGACGGTCAATGCGCTCGTGGCGGGCCAGGAGGTCCTCATCCCGATCCAGTGCGAGTACTACGCGCTGGAGGGCCTGGGTCAGCTGCTGCGCAACGTCGACCTGGTGCGGGGGCACCTCAACCCCGCGCTGCATGTCTCGACGATCCTGCTCACCATGTACGACGGCCGGACGCGCCTTGCCTCCCAGGTCGCGGACGAGGTGCGCAGCCACTTCGGTGACGAGGTGCTGCGGACGAGCATCCCTCGCTCGGTCCGTATCTCCGAGGCGCCGAGTTATGGACAGACGGTCCTGACCTACGATCCAGGATCGAGCGGTGCCCTCTCGTATCTTGAGGCGGCACGAGAAATCGCGCTGAAGGGTGTCGGCGTCAGCTATGACGCGACGCACGCCCATATCGGCGCCCAGAGCGACCGGAGCATGGTGGAGGGGATCCAGTGAGCGAGCGACGGAGGGGGCTGGGCCGTGGTCTCGGGGCACTGATCCCTGCGGCCCCGACTGAGAAGACGCCAGCACAGGCTGCGGCGGGAGGTGTCGCATCCACGTCCCCCGCGGCGGTGCCGGTGCTGACCTCCGACCGTGGCGTGGCCGCGGCGAAGGTGGCAACACTGCCGCCTGTTTCACGTGAAACCGAAGAGCCGTCGGTGGACGGCGCGGTGGACATGCCCGCATCTCCCATGGGCGCCCACTTCGCTGAGATTCCCCTCGACTCCATCAAGCCGAACCCGCGGCAGCCCCGTGAGGTCTTCGACGAGGATGCGCTGCAGGAGCTGGTCACCTCCATCAAGGAGGTGGGTCTTCTCCAGCCGGTCGTCGTACGGCAGCTGGGTCCCGCTCGCTACGAGCTCATCATGGGCGAGCGGCGCTGGCGGGCCTGCCGTGAGGCGGGGCTCGAAGCGATCCCGGCGATCGTGCGCGCAACCGAGGACGAGAAGCTCCTCCTCGACGCCCTGCTGGAGAACCTGCACCGGGCGCAGCTGAACCCGTTGGAAGAGGCGGCCGCCTACGACCAGCTGCTGAAGGACTTCAACTGCACACACGACCAGCTGGCGGACCGTATCGGCCGGTCGCGTCCGCAGGTCTCCAACACGCTGCGTCTGCTGAAGCTTTCGCCGGCGGTCCAGCGCCGGGTGGCGGCGGGTGTGCTCTCCGCCGGACACGCGCGTGCCCTGCTCTCGGTGGAGGACTCGGAGGAGCAGGATCGGCTGGCCCATCGGATCGTGGCCGAGGGGCTCTCGGTGCGTGCCGTCGAGGAGATCGTGACCCTCATGGGATCGCGGCCCAAGGCGGCTCAGCGTTCCAAGGGACCGCGGGCTGGTACCCGGGTCTCTCCGGCGCTGACCGATCTCGCGACCCGTCTCTCGGATCGCTTCGAGACACGGGTCAAGGTCGATCTGGGGCAGAAGAAGGGCAAGATCACCGTGGAGTTCGCCTCCATGGAGGATCTTGAGCGGATCCTCGGCTCCCTCGCCCCGGGCGAGGGACCTGTCCTGCAGAAGAGTCTTCTGGAGGGCGGCGACCCCGAGGACACGGACGACTGAGGTTCCGGGCGGCGGCGTGACCCCGCCCGGCGGGTGCTCGTGCGGGCCGTGTCCGGTGTGTACCGGAACACGGCCCGTACTTTGCTTTCAGGCGGTATCGATGGAATCGCTTCATGGATACGATGCGTTCGGGTATGGCGCATCCACCTGGCAGTACGTCTGCGGTACGTCTATGGGAGGGCGGGGGCCATGCGAACGATGAGCCGGACCGGACTGCTGAGCGCGGGACTGGGCCTGGGCGCGGTCGGCGGATTCGTCGGCAGCCTGCTCAGGGAACGGAGTGCTCTGACTGCCGCCCGCGATGCGGCGGGCGAGGGAAGCGAGGAACAGCCTTCATGGGGCGTCGGCTCGTACCGCTCACGCTGGACAACCTTCAGGACCTTCCCCGGCGCTGTCGCACGTGTGTCTTCTGGGAACTGGACCCAGTCAGCGGCGAGGCAGCGGTAAAGGCGGGCACGCCGGCGCTGGAGAAGGAAGCCTGGATCTCGGCCGTCCTGCTGGACTGGGGTTCCTGCGGTCGGGTCGTCTATGTCGATGAGGCGCCGGTGGGCTTTGTGCTCTACGCGCCCCCGGCCTACGTGCCCCGTTCGACGGCGTTCCCGACGAGTCCCGTCTCGCCGGACGCGGTGCAATTGATGACCGCGTTCATCGTGCCCGGGTACCAGGGCCAGGGGCTGGGCCGCGTGATAGTCCAGACGGTGGCCAAGGACCTGCTGCGACGTGGCTTCAGGGCGATCGAGGCCTTCGGGGACGCCCGCTGGAAGGAGCCCGCCTGTGTGCTGCCTGCCGAGCATCTGCTGGCGGTGGGCTTCAAGACGGTCCGGCCGCATCCCACGTATCCGCGTATGCGGCTGGAACTGCGGACGACGCTGTCCTGGAAGGAAGACGTGGAGATGGCACTGGATCGGCTGCTCGGGGCGGTTCAGAAGGAACCGGCGCTGCGACCGCTTTAAGTGGCACCAGCACCGCGACCGCCGTAACGCGAATGGGCCAACCCGGTGGGGTTGGCCCATTCGTGTTTCACGTGAAACATGCGCCGTCGCCTCAACGGCGCGGCCCGTCATTCGGCGATGAAGTCCTCGAGGTCGCGCAGGATCGCGGCCTTCGGCTTGGCACCGACGATGGTCTTGGCGACCTCGCCACCCTGGTAGACGTTCAGGGTCGGGATCGACATGACACCGTACTTGGCAGCCGTACCCGGGTTCTCGTCGATGTTCAGCTTGACGACCTCGATCTTGTCGCCGTACTCGGCGGCGATCGCCTCAAGGGACGGCGCGATCTGGCGGCACGGACCGCACCAGGCGGCCCAGAAGTCCACCAGCACGGGCTTGTCGCTCTTCAGTACGTCCTGCTCAAAGGAATCGTCGGTCACATTCTTCAGGGTGCCGGCCACGGCGGGCTCCTTAACTGGTTGGTGCGTGGGGCTGGGTGAGGGGTCAGACAGTGGTCTTCTCGGGCTCGGCCTTCTCTTCGTCCGCGAGGGCGGCGAGGTAGCGCTCGGCGTCCAGGGCGGCGGAGCAGCCGGTGCCGGCCGCGGTGATCGCCTGGCGGTAGGTGTGGTCCACCACGTCACCGGAGCCGAAGACACCGGTCAGGTTCGTCCGGGTGGAGGGGGCGTCGACCTTCAGGTAGCCCTCCTCGTCCAGATCGAGCTGGCCCTTGAACAGCTCCGTGCGCGGGTCGTGGCCGATCGCGATGAACAGACCGGTGACCGACAGATCGGACAGCTCGCCAGTCTTGACGTTGCGCAGCTTCAGACCGGAGAGCTTCTGGTCGCCCTGGATCTCGGCGACCTCGCTGTCCCAGACGAACGTGATCTTCGGGTCGGCGAAGGCGCGCTCCTGCATCGCCTTGGAGGCGCGCAGGGTGTCCCGGCGGTGGACGACCGTCACGGACTTGGCGAAGCGCGAGAGGAAGGTGGCCTCCTCCATCGCGGTGTCGCCGCCGCCGATCACGGCGATGTCCTGGTCCTTGAAGAAGAAGCCGTCGCAGGTGGCGCACCACGAGACACCGCGGCCCGAGAGGGCGTCCTCGTTGGGCAGGCCGAGCTTGCGGTGCTGCGAGCCGGTGGCGACGATCACGGCCTTCGCTCGGTGCACCGTGCCGGCGGTGTCGGTGACGGTCTTGACCTCGCCGCTGAGGTCGACGTTGACGATGTCGTCCGGAACGAGCTCGGCACCGAAGCGCTCCGCCTGGGCGCGCATGTTGTCCATGAGCTCGGGGCCCATGATGCCGTCCTGGAACCCCGGGAAGTTCTCCACGTCCGTGGTGTTCATCAGGGCGCCACCGGCGGTGACGGCACCCTCGAACACCAGCGGCTTCAGCGACGCGCGCGCGGTGTAGAGCGCCGCCGTGTAGCCGGCGGGCCCGGAGCCGATGATGATCACGTTACGGACGTCGCTCACGGCTTGTTTCCTCGTCTCTGGACGGCGTCGGTTGACCGGTGGGAGCCCCTCTCAGAACTCTCACCCCACCCAACGGATCCTAAGGGGCGCGCATTCCCGCTGTGTCCGGGCGCACGGAGGGTCGTCCCTGGAGCGGATACCCGTGGGAGAGCAGACCAGGCAAGGAAGGGAGGTGTGTCATCGGTGCGTCTTCGGTACTGCTGCGAGGAGAGCTCTCAGGACTGGTCGTGCTCTCAGGACTGGTCGTAGGAATGCTTCAGCAGTACCTCGGCCGATGCGGAAGGCGACTCCTTCGCGCATGTGGCATCCACGACGTAGGCCGTGACCAGTGAGGGGTCCGAGGTGTCGGGCATGACCACGAGCAGGGCGGTCGTCCCTTGATACGTGCCGGGCTCGGTCGCCAGGGCGTCGTCATCGCGCCCGATGCCCTTCTGTACGCACTCGGGCACCGGAACCGTTGGCCTGGTAAGGATGCGGGGACCGTCGCTGCCGAGATCGCGGGGGGTACGCGAGGGGTCGCCGGACTTCTCGCTCTTGGCGAGCAACTCTGCGACCTGCTGCTCCAGCTTCCCCTCGGAAATGGTGTCCGCGGCCGTGGACTGCCGGTCCTGGGCGGTCGTGCCCTGTTCGCCGTCCATCGAGGACACCAGGAGGGAAGCCAGCCCGAGGGCGCCGACGGAGAGGACGGCCCCGAGGACCGCGACCCTGCGGCGCCCGCCGCGCCTGCGCTCCTTGCGGCCCGGGCCGGTGGTGGAGGTGCGGGCGTGACCCGAGGGGCGAGCCGCGGGGGTCGATGTTTCACGTGAAACATGCGGGCTGTCGTCCGCGCGGGCCGCTTCGACGGGTACCGGCGTGCTTACCGCGTCAGGTGCCGTGGCATTAAGAAGTGCCTCCGCGGCGAGGGCGGCGTCGATCCGTTCGGCGACGTCGGCGGGCATGCGGGCTGGGCCCGGCAGGGTGCCCAGCATGCCTCGGATCTCCTCCAGCGAGGCGAAGACGTCCGCGCAGAGCTCGCACTCGTCCAGATGGCGTCGTACGTCCGCGGTCCGGGACGGGGGGAGCAGGCCCTCGGTGAGGTCGGAGATCTCCGTGACGTCCGGGTGCCCGGTCGTGTCCGTCGTGGAAGTCACGCTCGCCCACCTCCGCCCTTCACAGCAGCTGAATCGCTTGGCCCTGCATTCCGTGGGCCCGCATCGTGCGGTCCCGCTGCCGGTGGGACGGATGTCCCCTGCGCCCGGTTCCGTCCGGCGGCCGGCTCTTCGTCGTCGCCGGTGTTGTCCGGCCGCAGATGGGTGAGCAGCGGCAGGAGCTTGGCTCTGCCGCGGGCACAGCGGCTCTTCACCGTCCCGGTCGGCACGTCGAGGACGCGGGCGGCCTCGGCGACCGGGTAGCCCTGCATGTCCACCAGGACCAGGGCGGCGCGCTGATCGGGCGGGAGCGTGCCGAGCGCTTCGAGGAGCTGGCGATGCAGATCGTTTCGCTCGGCCGGCGCCGAGGCCGACTCGTGCGGTTCCAGCAGCTGCTCCAGCCGCTCGGTGTCGTCGACCGGGGACGTCTTTCGAGACGCCGCCTTGCGGGCGCGGTCGAGGCAGGCGTTCACCGTGATGCGGTGCAGCCAGGTTGTGACGGCCGACTGGCCGCGGAAGGTGTGGGCGGCCCGGTAGGCGGAGACGAGAGCGTCCTGGACCGCGTCAGCGGCCTCCTCGCGGTCGCCCAGCGTCCGCAGTGCGACCGCCCAGAGCCGATCGCGGTGCCGCCGCACGATCTCACCGAAGGCGTCGGGGTCGCCTTCCACATGGCGGGCGAGCAGATCCTGATCGCTTGCCGTCTCGTACCCGGCGCCTTCCGCCATCGGACCCCCTCCCCCTCCGTGAGACGTCAGCCCGTGAACTTCACGTCGGTCACGGCCTGCTTGTAACCGGCGCCGCTGTAGCCGTCGGCGGGTGCGTGTGGCACTGCCGTGATCCACAGCAGCACGTACTGCGTCTTCACCGACTTCGACGCCTTCACGCTCAGAGAGGTGCCCTTCGTCGTCGCGGTTCCGATCTCCTGCATTCCGTCGACCCCGGTCGAGGGGGTCAGCGAGTCGGTCGCGTAGAGGTGGACTGTCGTGCGGTCGCCCTGGTACCGGAGCCCTATCGACGCGGCGGAGATCTCCTGGGCCGAGCCGAGGTCGTAGACGATGCCGACGCCGGGCTTGTAGGGAGCCAGCTCCGGACCGTCGTTGTAGTACTTGGTGCGCCAGTACGTCGAGCTGTCACCGTCGTACGTGAGGCCGACGTCGCCGGCGGCCTGGGCCTCGCCGCTCGCGACGTACTCCTGAGCCCCTGC